>JAYKJL010000228.1:0-72939 GCA_035285725.1 Nostocales cyanobacterium 94392
ATGGTCAATTCTACTTCATCTCGATGAGGTCCGACAAGGGTAGTACCTTGATGAATTTCAGCAACCGCTCGTTGTTGAATTTTTTGTAAAAATGCTTGTTGTACCTGCTGTGGATGACTTTCTAATAAAGGTACACTCGGTGCGTAACTCACCTGAAGATGCTCCGTAGAACCACTTATTTTAGAGTGCCATAATTTAGCAATTGGAGCGAGTCGCTGTATAGCCCGTTCTCGTCGTCGAATTACCCGTGTACCTGTGGTAACTAATTGAGTATCCCATAACGCTAACTGAGATTGTAAAGATTTATCATGAAAATTTTCCAAATTGTTTTTCAAAAAAGCATTACGTTGTCGCAATACTTTTTGATATTGCTGCAAAATATGAGCGTATATAGGTTCGAGTTGAACTAATAAAGTATCGAGCCAACTACGACGATTATCGGGACTACCACGTACCAAATCCAAATCTAGAGATGAAAATTCTACCGCATTAAGTACACCAAGAAAATCCATTTGACGGCGAAGATTTTCACTATTGAGATTAACAGTACGGCGACCGTTACGACGTAAAGTTAAAATAAGTTCGCTAACTCCATTATCCCGTTTTAAACTAGCACCAACCTGAGCTAAAGATTCCTCGTCCCTGACCAAATCTTTATCGCGGTTTGTACGATGACTTTTCAAAGTTGCCAATAATTCAACAGCTTCGAGTAAATTAGATTTCCCCTGGGCATTATCACCGACCAAAATTGTTTTTGGAGCAGTAAACTCTACATGAATATTTTGATAATTGCGAAAATGTCGGAGAGTCAGGGTTTTGAGAAACATAAAGGAGTTGACAGTTGATGGTTGTTAGTTGTTGGTTGTTGGTTGTTGGTTGATGGTTGTTAGTTGATGGTTGATGGTTGTTGGTTGATGGTTGTTGGTTGATGGTTGTTGGTTGATGGTTGTTGGTTGATGGTTGATGGTTGTTGGTTGATGGTTGATGGTTGTTGGTTGTTAGTTGATGGTTGATGGTTGTTGGTTGATGGTTGATGGTTGTTGGTTGTTGGTTGATGGTTGTTGGTTGTTGGTTGTTGGTTGTTGGTTGTTGGTTGTTAGTTGGTGGTTGATGGTTGTTGGTTGCCTCTTTCCTTTAACCTTTAACCTTTAACCTTTAACCTTTAACCTTTAACCTTTAACCTGTTAAACGTTTTTCTTCCCAATCATTTTAAAGAATAATTTTTCCAACTCAACCCAAACAAACATTAAAGAACTAAAACCTAAACAAATCAGTAACTCGGTCAAAGTGATAAAATGAGTACCAAAGAAAGCTCTTAAAGGTGGAACGTATACTAGCATTAGTTGCAAAATTGTAGTTAAAACAACAGCCGCTAATAGATAAGGATTGGAAAAGGGATTTACTTGTATAGTTAATTGATTGTTGGAACGAATCGCGATCGCGTGACCCATTTGAGCGATACACAAGGTAGTAAATACCATGGTTTTCCAACGTTCGGGATTGAGTCCGTTACCAGTTACCCCATTAGTATGGTAATAAGCCCATTGCATCAGAGCAATACTGATAATCGCAAAGACGATGCCGATACGAATCATGTAGTAACCCAAACCCCTGGCAAAAATACTTTCACGGGGGCTGAACGGTGGACGCTTCATTACATCGGGTTCGGGTGGTTCTACAGCTAATGCTAAAGCTGGTAAACCGTCAGTGACCAAGTTCATCCACAGAATTTGTAATGGTGTTAAAGGTACACCACCCATAGGCAACAAAATCGGTGAAGCAGCGATGGTAATCACTTCGCCAATGTTACTACCAAGAATATATTTAATAAAGCGGCGAATATTCGTGTAAACTACTCTACCTTCCTTAGTAGCAGCGACAATTGTCGCAAAGTTGTCATCTAATAACACCATATCGCTGGCTTCTTTGCTGACATCTGTACCCGTAATTCCCATGGCTATTCCGATATCAGCTTGTTTGAGAGCAGGTGCATCGTTAACACCATCACCAGTCATCGCCACAAATTCATTACGACGCTGTAGGGCTTGAACAATACGTAATTTATGTTCTGGGGAAACTCTTGCGTAGATACTGACACGATCAACATTTTGCTCTAATTCCGCATCACTCATCCGCTGCAATTCTTGACCAGTCAGCACTTTATCATCAGAATTCGCAATACCCAAATCTGTGGCGATCGCTCTTGCTGTTAATTGATGATCTCCGGTAATCATGACCGGACGGATTCCCGCTTCCCGACATTCTTGCACCGCTGCTCTAACTTCCGGACGTGGTGCATCAAGCATTCCTACTAATCCTAACCACACCAATTGTTGTTCGTAATGCTCTTCCGAATTTTCCGGCGGTTTTTCACTCAAGGGTTTGTAAGCAAAACCCAATACCCGTAAACCTTGACCAGCCATGCGGTCGTTTTGGGCTAAAACTTTGTCTCGTTGTTCTTGAGTCAGTTCAACCGCACTATTTCCCACATAAATTTGGGTACAGCGTTGCAAAATCAATTCTGGCGAACCTTTGGTAAACATCAAATAGTTATCATTACTATTCAACAGGTTACTAATTGCGGGGTCAGTATCACCCAAAGTGGAAACACCAGTATCTATCTGCTCCACTTGACAAATGACGCTCATCCGCTTGCGCTCGGAGGAAAAAGGAAACTCACCAACACGGGGTAATTTACTATTCCACTGGTCTTGTTCGATACCAGCTTTTGCCGCTAATGTTACCAAAGCACCTTCTGTAGGGTCGCCGAGAATTATCCAATCTGCTTTTTCCTGCTGTAAAACTGCATCGTTACAAACAGCGCAAGGAATTAACAAAGGCGGAATTTCCGGATAATCTTCGATATCAATTTTTTGACTATCTAACTCAAAATCACCATTCGGAGCGTAACCTTCCCCCGTTACCTTTAATAAATGCTGGGTGGTAGAAATTGATTGCACCACCATTTTATTCTGAGTCAAGGTACCAGTTTTATCAGAGCAAATAGTAGTTACCGAACCCAAAGTTTCCACAGCCGGTAACTTGCGAATCAAAGCATTGCGGCGTACCATTCGCTGAGTTCCCAAAGCCAAAGTTACCGTAATTACAGCTGGTAAACCTTCTGGAACCACGGCTACTGCCATACTCAAAGAAACTTCCAATAGCTCTTGTAAATTGCCTCCGCGCAGCAAGCCGATAATAATTACCACTGCGACTAAAGCCAAAGAACCGCCAACCAAAACGTTACCAAGTTGAGTCATCCGCTGCTGCAAAGGTGTATCTTCTGTTTCCACCGATTGCAACATTTCCGCAATCTTACCCAACTCAGTTTTCATTCCGGTATGAGTAACCAAAACCTTGGCACGTCCTTGGACGACTTCTGTACCTTGGAAAACTAAATTAATTCTGTCACCCAAACTTGCATCTTCAGGCAGCTTGATTTCTGTTCGTTTATTTACAGCTTCAGCTTCTCCCGTCAGTGCCGATTCTCGTATTTGTAGATTGGATTGCTCTATCAAACGTCCGTCTGCTGCTACCTGTACCCCGGCTTCAAGCAGCATGATATCTCCCGGTACTACATTCTTAGCTTCCACATCCACTAATCTACCGTTACGAATCACCCGCACATTAGGAGAAGAAAGCTTTTTTAACGCTGCTAAAGCTTTTTCAGCGCGGCTTTCTTGGAGATAACCCAAAATACCGTTCAGAATTACAATCGCCATAATTGCGATCGTATCTTTAAAAGGAACTTCACCCGGTTTTAAATCTCCTGCTTGCAAAGCGAGTAAATCCAAAACCCCCGAAACAATAGCTACAGCAATCAGCATCAACAACATAATGTTCTTGAACTGATCGAGTAAAATTTCCCAGCTACTGCGTCCGCCGGATTCTTCTAATTCATTCGTACCATATTTTTGCAAGCGGGATTCTACTTCTTCAGAAGTTAAGCCAGTGTCCGCATTACCAGAAAGCAGTTTTATTGCTTGATCAACTTCTAAACTATGCCAAACGGCTTCATGTTCGACCAGAGAATGAGCAGACATCTTGTACGTGATAGTGAAAGGAAATGGTTACAAGAAACAATCATAACTAAAGCATTGAGAAAATAACCATTCAATTTATATTCCAACCTTTTATATATAGGTATTTAAACCTTTATCAATCAAACAATTTTTATTGATATATAGGGTTTAATTCCCCCATTCTTTTGTTACCGTTTTATTTATTTACTTTCAGCATATAGCAATCCTAAATCATATATGAGAATTGAGAATTTAGATCCCCGACTTCTTGAAAAAGTCGGGGATCTGAACGCCGTGATTTCGATACATACAAATAGGATTGCTATAGTCGTGTTGAAGTAACCCCATTTTAGTTACTTCCATATCATTATATTATTCAAAGATTATCTATCTTTAAAATGATCAATTAGAAAATGTGCTTGATTATATAATCAAACAACCAAAAAAGGAATAATTTAACTTCTATTTAAAAAAATATCAAGATATGTTTAGCAGTATATATCCCAAAATCTATGATAAATAGGAAACCTTTGAACAAATAAGCCTTAAGATGACGAATGTACTTCCCTCCTTGACTGTTAGCCAGATGATTGGGCAAAGGACTATTCGACCGTTTGCTGTTGCCGCTTTATATGGCATCGCATTTATTAAAGATACATTGATTGCGATCGACCCACGACTTGGGTATCTCTTACAAGTTGATTGGGGTAACGACAATACTAAAATTATCAATTCCCATCAAACGCGGGAATTTTTGGATGTTACGGGTCTGGCGCTGTGGGAAGATACCTTATGGGTAACACGAGGCAATAGTGTTTATTTGTGTCAACTAGATACCCTCGCGCTACAACATTTTGCTACTCTACCTTATCCCGCTAACGGCATTGCTGTTTGGGATTCTACTGTTTACGTTAGTTGCGAAAAACTCGGTAAAATCCTGGTTTTTAACGGCAATACTCGCAAAGAAATCGCTCGATTTTACGCTCCCGGTGTAGGAATAGAAAACTTAGCACTCACCCAAGAAACTCTGCTAGTTTGCGATACTGTAGAACAATCCGTTTACTTCCTCGACCGAGCAACAGGCGAAATTCAATTTAGCGTACTCACACCCTTTGAATCTCCCACGGGTATAGCAGTACATACCGATTCTGCAACCAATAAACAAAGCATTTACGTCGCTTACTCATCCGAAGAACCCTACATCCGCGATAACCCCAATGCACAACCAAATCACGAACTAACTTATCGCGATCGCACTTTTATTCACCCCCTCCATTACCATTACAATTCCGAAAAACGCATTGCGCTTTCTAATGGTTATTTACTGGAAATGTCCTATGTCGAACAAATAGACCCTTTAGAAGAAGATGTCTACTTACAGGATTTAGAATGGCGTATTGCTCTACCTTCAGACACCGAACGTCAAAAAGTAAAGCAAATTGAACCCATTGGCTTACCTTTTACCGAAGCAATCATCGACGGACAACGGGTAGCAGTGTTTAAATTTGATACCCTAACTCCCGGAGAACGTCATCTACTAGGCTGGAAAGCTATTTTAGAAGTACGAAGCATAAAATATCGTCTTACGCCTAGAGATGTGGAAAACGCTGCTTCATTACCAGCAGAATTCACACATCGTTACTTAGTTGATGATGATGACTTAGCAATGGACATCGCAATTGTCCGCGATGCAGCCATTGAAGCTGTAGGTAGCGAAACGAACATCTTGCGAAAAATGTACAACATTCGCAACTACGTTTACGATAAATTATCCTACGCCATTAAACCACACATTGATACCCCAGATATCGTTTTAGAACGCGGTACCGGCTCCTGTGGAGAATACGTAGGACTTTTGTTAGCATTGTGTCGTTTAAACGGGATTGCTTGCCGCACAGTAGGTCGTTATAAATGTCCTCCCTGGGCTGAAAAACAAGGTATCCCCCTACAGCCAGACTACAATCACGTTTGGTTAGAATTTTACATTCCAGGCTTTGGTTGGCTACCAATGGAATCCAATCCCGATGATGTCGGACGTGACGGTCCCCATCCCACTCGTTTTTTCATGGGTTTGAGTTGGTTTCATATAGAAATTGGTAAAGGTATTTCCTTTGAAACACTGATTTCCCAAGGTAAACCCCTTCAAAAAGAAGATATAAGTATTGGTGAATTAGCAATTAATCACATTCGCTTCACCATTCTCAAAGAATTACCTCCCTTTGACAGTTGACAGTTATCAGTTAACAGTTATCAGTTATCAAGCATCCACTAACCACCAACCACCAACCACCATCAACCAACCACCATCAACCAACCACTAACCACTATCCACAGTCATAATGACTTTATATAAGCTATAATCAAAATCATAACGACTACGCATTGGTGATGCTAAAACAGTAGTCTTGTCAGCGTAGAATAAAAGAGAGGTTGCACAGCATGAATTTATCAAATTCCAACACCGCGAAAAACTTGGAAGCGGCTTTTGGTGGGGAGTCGATGGCAAATCGTAAATATTTATTCTTTGCGGAAGTCACGAAAAATCTGGGAATGAGCGAACTTTCCAAGCTATTTAAAGATACTGCAAATCAGGAGACAGAACACGCTTTTGCTCACTTTCGGTTAATGCATCCAGAGTTGGTAATAGATGATGCTAAGTCTTTAACTGAGCAAGAAAAAAAGGTGATCGCAGCACGGTGTTTAGAATTAGCGGTAGAAGGTGAAACCTATGAATACGAAATTATGTATCCAGGTTTTACGGAACAAGCACGTGAGGATAGAGATAGTAAAGCTGTAGCGGAATTTGAAACCCAAGAAGCAGAATCCCGTGAACACGCCGATATGTTCCGCAAAGCCAAGCATAATTTTGGTTTGTTAACGAACATTGAAAATCATCATGCCCGTCAATATACGGAAGCCTTGGAAACGCTAAACGGTAAATCTAGCTTGCCAAAGAAAGCGGGTAACGACCCAGCAACACAAAAATGGATTTGCCGTCAATGTTCGATGATATACGACCCCGTAGTCGGTGATCCAGATTCTGGAATTGTAGCGGGAACAGCATTCGAGGACATTCCCGAAGATTGGCATTGTCCTATTTGTAATGCTACGAAGAAAACCTTTGTACCTTACGAAGAAGCGGCTGCGGCTGTTGCTGCTTAACAATATTAGAGCAGAGGGCATCAGAGTACTAAAGGCGGAAGGTATGGCTTCGCCACGCAAGCTATCAGCCGTCTCTGCTGTAGGAGGGGAGGTAAAACCAAGGCTAGGGCGAAAGTCCAAGTTACGGCACTCTCCCGTGATTACAGAAGCCGACACTGTACTTGGGAAGTAGGTTGGCGTTGAAAATTGTAATTAGGGCATAAAGTCGGCAGTCGGCAGTGGGAATAAGGGTTTAAGGGTAGTTTACCTAACCGTTATATAGTTCTGTTTTTTTCTGCCGACTTACTTACTCCAAGTCAGTGTGGGTAGTTCACACATTCAAGTTAAAAAGAATTTGTGAATTCATTTGATAAACTTTTCTTATTAATATTTAGTACTGCTATTTTGGTTTAAAAAAACATCTGGATCTGGAGCATAGTAAGGACATGAATTATTTTCAGGACCGCTAGGAAACATTTTACAAACAATAGTATCACCTTGGTAAAAGCGACATTGAATGCAATGGGGTATTTTGCGTTTGATTTTTGGTTTAATCATGAGATTTTTTTGTAAATTGCGAACTGATAACTATTGTAAAAACTTCAAATTTTACATTTAACATTCCACAGCAAAATTTTGTGGTTCTACATCTCAATTTACCCAAGTTATCGGCTCTCTAGCAGATTGCATATCCAGAGGTACCCGTAAAACACGAGTATATCTTGTATTAGGACAAATCATCTTCAGTAAAACTATCGGTTTTACATCAGTATTTGCATTATTTTGTATCAAATTAAATTCGCAAAAAAACTTGATTTATCAGCTAATTCTCATTTCATTTAGTCTTATTCTCAAACAAAAAAAATAGCGAAATAACGCTAAATTTAGAGACGGGGCGTATTGCTACGTCCCTATAGATTGACAGATGAGTAGTTCATGTCAAAGCTTGTTGTAACACCTCACGATGTATTAAAGCCCTATCAATGAGAAACTTAATTCTATCCTCCGAAAGCGCTTGACCATTTGCGAAATGCTCAATCCAAGTTGTACTGATGACATTGGGATCTTCCGGTAATTCACTGATATCCCATCCCGGTATTTCTAACTCTTCCATCAACCGATTAATTTTGGGATCATAACTCAGCGCAAAACAGCGACAACCTTCACTTGCTGCCATAATCAAACTGTGCAAGCGCATTCCGATCGCCATTTCCACACCCCTATATATTCCTTTTAATATAGTTGGTTCTTCTAGAGTCACAATCTTACTGACATCTTTAAGCGCTGGTTCAATTGCTTGAGCTATACCCAAATCTTTACTCTTTTGAAATGGTATTAGTAAGATAAACGATTGGGTTGCCTTCTGAAAATCGACTAAAGCCTTAGTCAAATTATTTATTCGGGCTGGTGTAAGTTCCGGATGAGCGCGTAAAGTCACAGCAACCCTTGGTGCGGGAGTATCCCAAATCCCTGGTGTAGACTGAGATTCCAGCGCCCAAACCGGGTCAGGTGCGAGAATATGGGGAATATCCCATTCCTGAAGTAAACTAGCAGAAACGCGATCGCGAACGCTAACCCCCGTACAGCCAGCGAAATTTTGACGCGCTAACCACCGAGTTGCATTACGTTTCAAAGGACCAATACCCTGCGCCCAAGCCACAGTTTTCATCCCTCGTTTTTGGGCGATTGTCATCAAACCAGTATAATAAAATGGGCTAATAGCGCTAGTTGCATCTTGAATTAAACTACCACCACCCCAAATAAAAGCATCGCAAGAACGTAAAGCCTGCATCACCGAATTAAAAGCTTTACGTTCACAAGCTTCCACATTGTAACGCCGTTGAGTTTCCTCCGGATTCCCAGAAAGAACCACAGGAGTAACCGACTCAGGAAGCATTTGTAAAAGCGTTGCTAACAAAGCCTCATCACCACCATTTCCTTGACCATAATACCCAGATAAAAGCGCACGCATAATTATTTTAGATTTTAGATTTTAGATTTTGGATTTAAAAATAATAGGACTTAGCAAAAAGGCACATTTTTTATTGTAGGGTGTGTGACACTTTGAGTAATTTTTAATGTAAAAATAAGCTTCTTCTGTGTCACCCACCAACGCCCAGTCCTGAATAAATAAACAAATAATAAATAATTAGGACTTAGCAAAAAGGCACAATTTTCTTGTAGGGTGTGTGACGCTATGATTAAAGTTGAACGGAGTAATAAGACTTCTAGCGTCACGCACCAACGGGGTATTGTGACAATATCGTAAGTCCTAATAATATATGTATGTATATTTATTTATCTCCACCCAGAAATGTATTTCCCACGAATCGCGACAGATTACAAGATACTTTTGTGACAACTTCCGTAAAGTTTAAGGATAGGTTGGGATTTTTTAACTCAATAACTGACCTTGTTTTTCGCGGTAGCTTCTGGGTGTTTGTCCCGTCCATCGTTTAAATGCACGATGAAAAGCACTCGGTTCAGAAAAACCAAGTAAAAATGCTACATCATGAATTGAAGTTTCCGGGTTATTTAAATGCATATGGGCAAGTTGTTGACGAGTTTGATCTAAAAGTTGTTGATAAGAAGTGTTTTCAGCCTGTAACTCTCGCTGGAGTTGACGTACACTGATCATCAAATTACGGGCGATCGCGTCAATTAGGGGCATTTCTCCTTGTAGTGAGTTGGTAATAGCTTCTATCACTTTTGATGTATAATTTTGCCCTTGATTCTGAGCGCTGAGCATAGCGGCTGCATGCAGTTCAAAAACACTGAGCAAGTTAGTATTTGCCGATCGCACTGCCCAATCTAAGCAGGTAGCATCAAACACAATGCGATTTATCGGTTGAGAAAATTTTACCGTCGTTTGAAAAATCCGCTGATGTTCGGAATCATCTCCCGGATGGGGATGCTGAAACCATACAGCATCAACTGGAAGAGGGTTCCCCGTAAGCTGTTGGGTGGCACTGATCAAAGCCGCAAAAGTACTTTCGATTGGGTGACGCGGTTCATCTAACAGATAATTTTTGACATTGCTGATAATTTCGCAATCGCACTGTACCCAGCCATCTGAAACTCGATGGTGAATTGCCACACCCTGACTAAACAAACGGGTGTACCCAGAAAGCTTTTCTAAAACTTGCCCATAGGTTTGGCAATTCAGCAGTACATAACCCACAATACCAATAGCACAGAGGTGAAAGGCTTCACCAATGTGTAACCCTAAATCGCGATCGCCAGTTTGTGTAATCGCTTCGCGCCACAAATACTTAAGTATTTCCCCGGACACCTGACGGTCTGGATCTTCCAACCACACTGGATCGATGCGGGCAGAATTATAGAGCCGATTCACGTCAATTCCTTGCGCTACGACATACTGGAGAATATCTCGGACGATCGCGATTGAAAACTTAACCTCTTGCATCTTAATTGGCGTAATCCGTCAATTTTTTGGCGTAGCGTGTCAATCCATACTTTAACCAAAAGCCTTACTGTTGAACTGTTAGCAACTGATTACAACGGTATTTTATCAGGAGAAATTGACAATGACCTCAAATTTTTCGCTGCAATCAAACCTAGAGACAATTGTAAATCCAGTTACGGGCGATTGTATGACGATTTTGCACTCATCCCATCAGAGTCAAGGACATTATGCCAAAATCCGCTTTGATTTACCTCCCGGTGCTAAAGGTAGTCCGTTACATTACCATACCCACATGGATGAAACTTTTACGGTACTTAAGGGATGTCTGGAAATGGAAGTCGGGGAAAAAAGCAACCGACGCACTTTGCAAGCGGGTGAAAGCTTACACGTACCAGCAAAAATGCACCACAGTTTTTGTAATCCTTCCAATGATTGGGTAACTTTTACTACGGAGAACCGTCCCGCAGCCGGATTTGAGCGGTTTATTCGAGGAATGTATGGATTGGCGATCGACGGTAAAGTTAACTCCGAAGGAATGCCAACCAATCTTTTACAGTTTGCTTTATTACTCAAACTCTCAGATACAGTTCCCGTGGGTATTCCAGCAATTCTATTTAAATTGCTTATCAACTCGTTGGTTCGGGTAGCCAGGGTTTTTAAACTGGATAAGACTTTATTTAAATACTGGTACTAAATATATTTATTATTCATCGTATTAATACTAATGATATTTATAAAAGGGAATTGTCAATGAGCCGCTTAAAACTCGTTCGCACCACAGGTACTCTATTCATTTTGCTGGTCATTTTATCAAATATTCCTTACACACTCCTAATTCAAAACTTTGGGTATGACGACATTCTCCGAGAACCAGTCGATATTGTCCTAAGCCAGTTTCACGCAGGGGGAACCCAATTGATTCTTACATGGTTTGCCTTTGGGCTAGCAGCTTTATTGTTCATTCCTGGCAGTCTACTGCTACACTGCGTTATCGATTCTCCCGAAACACTTCGCGAACGCAATTATCTTCCTTATCTGGTGATTGCAACCCTAATGGGAACGCTCTCGGGTATATTACAAGCTATTGGACTAATGCGTTGGGTATTTGTCGTTCCAGTCTTGGCAAATCTCTATACTAACCCAAACACTAGTACTACCAGTCGCGAAGCAATCAGAGTCGTATATCAAGCAGTACATCAATATGGCGGTGTTGTAATCGGCGAGCATTTAGGACAAACTTTATTAATCGGTTGGACGTTGGGAGTAGGGTTAGTTATGCGATCATCACCACTGTTCAAATCTTGGGTAGCTTGGTGGGGGTTATTTACCACACCACTGCTGCTATTGGGGCAAAGTGAACTTTTGGCAACAGTGATTCCTCGAATACCTGTAATAGAAACCACCCCCATAGGCTTTATACTATGGGAAGTCTGGGTGTTAATTATAGGCATCTCTCTAATCCGAGTACCTCAAAAACGGCTACTAGCTTGATGCAGAGGGAACAAGGAATAGAGAATAATGATTGGTTGTAGGATTTTTCCATAAGCGACAGTCTTGACCCTTTGACCTATAACCTATAACCTCTAACCTATAACCTCTAACCTCTAACCTCTAACCTCTAACCTCTAACCTCTAACCTCTAACCTTCTTGAATTTATGCACGCACTTTCAATTCCCACTTGGATAATTCACGTTTCCAGCGTTATTGAGTGGATTGCCGCAATATGGTTAATCTGGAAATACGGCGAAGTTATTGGTAATCGTGCTTGGTCTGCTTTATCTTTTGGTATGTTACCAGCATTAGTTAGCGCCATGTGTGCTTGTACCTGGCACTTTTTCGATAATTCTCCATCTCTAGAATGGTTAGTAACACTCCAAGCAAGCATGACAGTAATTGGTAACTTTACCTTGTTTACAGCAGCTTGGTGGATATATCGTTCTACAACAACGAACAATACCGAAACTAAATCCGCGTCCCCAAACCTTGTAAAATCAGATTAAAGGTCAAAAGTTAAAGGTTAAAGGTTAAAGGTTAAAGGTTAAAGGTTAAAGGTTAAAGGTTAAAGGTTAAAAGTGCAATAACTCTTAATAATTATCAACCAACAACCAACAACCAACAACCAACAACTAACAGCCAACAACTAACAACCAACAACCAACAGCCAACAACCAACAACTATCAACTAACAACTATCAACCAACAACCAATCACTAACTATTTCAATCTAAAATCTAAAATCTAAAATCTAAAATTGGATAATGATTTCCAAAGAAACTCTATTTGCATTATCGTTATTTCCCTACCTTGGTTTCTTGTGGTTTATTTCTCGCAGCCCTGAAACCCCGAAATTAGCTTTGTATGGATTTTACGGTACTTTAGTATTTGTCGCCGTTACTATTCCAGCAGGTATTTATTCCCAAGTGCATTACGGTAAAACGCTGGCAAATGTCGATTGGTTACACGGAAGCGCAGAAGTATTTTTAACTTTGTCAAATATTTTAGTTGTATTAGGTTTCCGTCAAGCAATAATTAATAAGGTTAAAGGTTAAAGGTTAAAGGTTATAAGTCAAAGGTTATAGGTTATAGGTCAAAGGTTAAAGGTTATGTTTTAACTTCAAATTGTTTGCAACCAACAACCATCAACTATCAACCATCAACTATCAACTATCAACCATCAACTAACAACTATCAACCATCAACTAACAACTATCAACTAAAATGCAAGTTATTCCAGCGATAGATTTATTAGAAAGCCGTTGTGTGCGACTTTATCAAGGAGATTACGAAAAATCTGAAGTATTCAGTGAAAACCCTGCTGATATTGCCAAAAAATGGGTTGAACAAGGTGCAACAAGATTACACATTGTTGATTTAGATGGTGCAAAAGCAGGTAAAATTGTCAATTTGTCCGCTATTGAAACTATTGTAAATTCAGTTTCTGTACCTGTGGAAGTCGGTGGTGGATTGCGTAATAGAGAAAGCGTGCAACAATTATTTAATATTGGTGTGGAGTGGGCAATTTTGGGAACCGTTGCTGTTGAACAACCCCAATTAGTGCAAGAACTTGCTCAAGAATTCCCTCAAAAAATTATCGTTGGTATTGATGCTCGTAATGGTAAAGTTGCAACTCGCGGATGGCTGGAAATTTCGGAGGTTTTAGCAACCCAACTCGCGGTACAAATGCAAGAATTAGGAGCAGCAGAAATAATTTACACTGATATTCACCGTGATGGGACTCTCAGCGGACCGAATTTAGACGCTTTACGGGAACTTGCAGCTGTTGTGGATATTCCGATTATTGCTTCTGGTGGAGTTAGTTCAGTGACCGATTTATTGAGTTTATTAGCGTTAGAACCCCAAGGTGTAACTGGTGCAATTGTCGGACGTGCTTTGTATACTGAGGATATTTCTCTTCGTGAAGCAGTACGAGCGGTAGGTTCGGGACGTATTCAAGATATACCTCCTCATGGTTTCTCTACTTTTGCTTGATAACTTAATAACTATATTGTTTTTAATTCAACAAATTTGATAATTCGGTTTTGCTCAAAAACTGGATTTTGAAGTTTTTACTATGAAAAAAATAGTTTGTTATTTTTCCGGATTGCTAATCATTGGTACTGTATTCAAATGCGTAGGGAATTACTTCTACAGTATAAGTATTTTCTATAACTTGTATTTAATTTGGTTTTTAAAAACTTTAAATATAAATATTCAGATTTTTAAAATATTGGGTTTCCTACACAGAGATGTTGCAAATACATCTCTGTTTTTGTCTGAAAACGAAGTAATAAGTCGGGTTTTTCAACAAGATTTTGTGGTGTTACTGATATTTATCTGAAAAAAACCTACTTATATAATTATTTTCAGGAATCAACTAAAAGACAATGTAGATAAAGATATACAAACAAAATACTATACAAAATTTAAGGAGAATAACAATGACTTGGACAACAACAACAAAAAGAAAAGTAAAAGTACCAGATTATGGTAGACCAAAAAGAAGAGAAATCGGATTTTCCCAGTATGTTAGTGTTAGAAAACAAGCTACAAAAGCGAATAAAATTAGATAATTTAATTTAATATTCATATCAGTAATGTAGAGACGTAATATATTACGTCTCTGATTATTGTTAGGACTTACGCAACTGGCACATTTTTGTTGCAACGGGTGTGTGACACTTTGAATAATTTTGAACGGGTAGGATAGGCTTCTTCTGTGTCACGCACCATCCGAGTCTTGTGACACGCAGCCTTAGTCCTGATTGTGTAAATAAACTAGAAATCCAATATTTTTAAAATAGTAGATTTATTTTCTCGCTATTCCCTGTCCCTATTTGTTTTTTAAGGGACTTTTAGCTTGTTCTAAAGCAATTTCTTTAATTGCTTGATATGAATTAGCGTTTGCAGAACCTTCAATAGCCTTAACAGCTAAATCCTGAACTTGTTTCAAGGCTGACTCAAGCTGTTTCGACAAGCTTTGAACTCTTGTTTCTTGGTTGGTAATTGTTTGTTCTAAAGACTGTATTCTTTGTTCATAGAAAGCTTTTTGTCCTTCTACTTCTTTTGCAAGTAAATTAGCTTTAATTTTAGCTTGATAATGAGCAATACCTTTACCTTCTTCTGTTGCTTTTCTAATAGCTGCTTCTTTTTCCTGAGCAAAACTATCAATTTTAACTTTTAATTCTTCAAACTGTTTTTCTTTTTCAGCAGTTGTATTTTCTCGTTCATTCCACTGTTTTTCTGTTTCTTGCTGAAATTCGTCCAATTGTTTATACAATTCCTTCTGCTGCTGTTCGTATAAATCTACTTCTAAATTGCGTTGTAGTTCTAAATTATACTTGTACTCAGAAGCATCTCGCTGACGATTTTTGAGGGAATTTTCATTTCTTTCTTTAATGTTCTGTTGAGATTCTTCTTGCTGTTTTTGCCAAGCTTCTTTTAATTCTTGAATTTCTCGATTTAATGTTTCAGAAAGTTGGCTAAATTGTTGTTGATAAGCTGAGTTATTCTCTTCGTAGCTTTGAATCAAATTATCTAAAGTATCTTCAGCAATTTCTAAATTATGTAGCTGCTGTAATTGCTGCAATTGTTCTTCTACAATTTGTTTGATTTCGGCTAATCTAGAGGCTTTTGTAGTTAATTGTTCGGATAATTCATTTGCAGCACTACCAAAACCCAACTGAATTTTTGCTAAGCTTTCAATGGTAAAATTCATTTTATGCTGCACTTTAGAGTATTGATTAACTGTTGGTTTTTCCGGTGTTTTAAAGTTATCAGACTTTATAGAATTACTAGATTTTATAAGTTGGTCAACTTGTTTTTTAAGCTCTAATCTTTCTTTTTCTAACTCATCATAAGCTTGCAAAATTTCATTTTTAGTATTTTTTTGATTAATTTTATTTCCAGACATAATAATGCTCCAAAAAATGAAATATGTAATTTGAATGGTCGTCACAGTAATCGGAAAACTTCCTACTCCCTACTCCTTACTCCCTACTTATTAGAACTATCAAAAGCTCTCATTGCTAAATCTTTAGCTTGCTTCAAAGTTTCTTGTAATTGATTGGAGATACTTTCAATTTGCTGATTTTGTCTGTCAATAATCTGTTCTAAAGAAGTAATTTTTAATTCATAACTCTGTTTGGAACCTTCCCACTCTTTCTCAAACAAATCTGCTTCCACCTTGGCTTTTTGGGAAGTGTCTTTTATTGCTTCTTCTCTTGCTTTTTTAACTTCTACATCTAATTCGGTAGGAAAAGAGGCTACTTTTTTTTGATATTCTTCTAATAAAGGTTGACGTTGTTTAATAATTTTTTCTCTTTCTACCCAATTTTTTTCTTTTTGACGAGTAGCTTCTTGTATTTCTCTTTCTAGTTGACGCTTTGTTTCACGGTAACTATCTTCGTTAATTTTGCGGGAATTTTCTAACTTATATTGATATTCTTCTTGCTCTTTTTCGCGGTTTTTTGCTAATAATTCATTGTATGCTCGCTCTGCTTCTTCAAACTTGGCTTGTTCTTTTTCTAGTTCTTGAAGCGTTTGCTGTTTCTCTTTCTCTAATGCTTCTCTTTTTTTCTGAATATCTTCTTCTAGTTTTATTAAATTCTCCTGATGCTCTTGGGTTAAAACATCTATTGTATCTGCAACAACTCTGATTTTCTGTAATTGTTGTAAATATTGAGTTTCAACCTCAATTGCACGATTTAACTCGTCTAATTTAGAGTTTTCCTTAGCCAGCTTTTCTGAAAGCTCGTTAACAATACTACCAAATTCTAACTGTAAATCTGCTAATCCTTTGACAATACTATCAACTGTATATGCTGAAGCTGCGGTTAAAATTTGCTTGTCTTGCTCTTTTTCAGCTTCTTCCTGTTTGGTGGCAATTTTTGAATCTAATTTTTGCTTTTCTGCAATAATTTGCTCGAATGCTTGCATCAATTGTTGTTTACTATTCTTGATTCCAACTGTATTCATTTTTTGATTCCTATTAATTATCTTTGTTTGATGATTTTCTTCTAAATAACCCCACAAAGACACACTCCTTGCTATTTCAGAGTAGCCTTTGCAACATTCTTGTTAGCGCAGTGGAAACACCGAAATTACAACCAATAAGATTGTTATTCAGAAATGATTGTTATTTTTAGTATTTTTGTACTACTAGTTTAATCCAATTAAAATACTTTTGTCAAGAGCTAATCTGATTCCCCTGTAAAATCCCAAAAAAAGTAAAGCAGCCACTAGTTTTTAACTGCTTTTTGCGGTAGTGTTTTATAATGAAGAAAATGCTGTTACATATGTTACACTTTTTATTAATCAAATGACTGTAAGCTACGTAAAATTGCTCAAAAGCCACAGATAAATAGTTACAAGTAAAATCCTCATATTTTTGTAAGTCAATGTATACAAATGAATCCACGAAGTACGCTTCGGCGGGGGATATCAGACAAAGAAATCGCGTTCTGGTGGTAGAGGATGAAGAACTAATCAGGGAAATGCTAGTTTTGGCTTTGGAGGAAGAAGGCTATGAAGTGCAAATTGCCACTGATGGACGTTTAGCCATAGAACAACTCCAAAGTTTGGAGGCAAATAATAATGAGGCTGGTTTCGATTTAGTCCTTTTAGATTTAATGTTGCCTCAAATTAATGGATTAGATATTTGTCGGTTAGTGCGTCATCAAGGAAACCCAGTACCAATTTTAATGCTCAGTGCCAAAGGTAGCGAAACCGACCGAGTTTTAGGTTTAGAAGTGGGGGCTGATGACTATCTCACCAAGCCATTTAGTATGAGAGAGTTAGTAGCTCGTTGTCGAGCGCTGTTACGCCGTCAACGTCTAAGTTCTACTACTCAAGCTCCAGTTTTAAATCATAAAGAAATTACTTTATATCCTCAAGAATGCCGGGTATTGGTTCGTGGAGAAGAAACGAACTTGTCACCTAAAGAATTCCGCTTGCTAGAACTATTTATGAGTTATACTCGTCGCGTATGGTCGCGAGAGCAGTTGCTTGACCAGGTATGGGGTCCTGATTTTGTTGGAGATAGTAAAACTGTAGATGTTCATATCCGCTGGTTGCGAGAAAAAATCGAAATAGACCCTTCCCGTCCGGAATATATTGTTACAGTTCGGGGTTTCGGGTATCGATTTGGGTAATTGTTAGTTATTATTTGTCCCAACGCAAATTACCAATTGTGATGCTGTTACTGGGATTTCTCTTAGGTTTAGGGCTAAGCATCTGCTTATGGGTGTGGCATACGATACAATTCCACCGCTACTTTGGGCGTTTCGACTCTTCAAAAAAGAGTTTTTTCGCCGAGGTTGCGGTATTGTCATTTCGTGGATGGCAGCGTAAATTTGCTAGATTAAAAAAGCAGCAGCAATGTTTAGAAGAAGAACTGCAAAGTTATCAAAATTTGTTAGAACACGCACCTTTAGGCTATTTGCAAGTTGATGAAGAAAATCAATTACTTTGGTGCAACGAACAAGCTCGACAAATGTTGTCTTTAGAAAAATGGCAACCTGGACAAGTCCGCTTGTTACTTGAGTTAGTACGTTCCTACGAACTTGACCGTTTAATTGAAAAAACTCGCGATCGCAATTTTTCTCAAGAAAAGGAGTGGGTGTTTCACCCCTCTTGTGAGAATGCAGAAGCAATGTTACAACAAAAATCTGTGGTTTTGCGAGCTACCGGCTTGCCATTACCCCAGGGTCAAGTAGGAGTATTTCTAGAAAATCGTCAGCAGCTACTGGAAATGAGCCAAGCACGGGATAGAACTTTGTCAGACCTAGCCCACGAACTCAGAACACCACTAACTTCTATTCGTTTAGTCGTAGAAACTTTACAAGACCGGGTTAATCCACCTTTAAATCGCTGGATTAATCGTCTTCTCAAGGAAGTTGATCGACTGATTGATTTAGTACAAAGTTGGTTAGACCTGACTCGACTCGAAACTAACCCCGCAACTCAGTTAAATTGCCAACCTTTAGAAATAAAAGAGTTGATTAACTCAGTTTGGGAAAGTTTAGAACCGATAGCGCAGCGTCAAAAAGTGGCTCTTGCCTTTAGTGGGATCGAAGATATTTTTATAAATGCCGATAAATCCCGGCTTTATCAAGTATTTTTTAACTTAATTCATAACAGTATAAAATACAGTCCTCCGGGTGGATTTATCCGAGTGGAAGTTAATGTTAATCTAACTTTAGAAGAAAAAAATCAAACAGAATCTGAAAGTTCGCCATTTCTCGAAATAAATATTATAGACTCTGGCGTAGGTTTTGCCCAAGAGGATTTACCCCACATATTTCAGAGATTTTACCGAGGAGACAAAGCACGTTCTCGCTTTATAAAAGAGGAGGAAGATTCAACTTTAGATGGAAGCGGCTTAGGATTAGCTATTGTTTATCAAATTTTAGCCGCTCACGGGGGTACTATCAAAGCTATGAATCATCCACAAACAGGTGGTGCTTGGCTACAAATTCATCTCCCCCAAGTCATGGCAAAATCCGTAACTCAAGATTATATTTAAGAAATAACTTCATGTTTGAAACTACAAGCGTGAAAGCTCTCCTAAGTCGTCCAAACTTTGTAAGACCTCATCTAGCACGCGATATTAGGCGGCTAGAAAGAGATGTATTGCGTATGGGTGCTTTAGTAGAACAATCATTTCGGCTTACGCACCAAGCATTATTCGCTCGCGATTTATCAGTAGCCGAACAGCTGCCTTTATTAGACAAGAAAATAGACCGATACTATAAACAAATAGAAGCAGAATGTACGGCGATTATGACATTACAATCGCCCTCTGAGCAAGATTTACGTTGCTTGAGTGCTTTTATGCAGTTAGTGCGTGATTTAGAACGTATTGGCGATTATGCGGAAGATTTAAGCGAAATAGCTGTAAAAATCTTTCCCTACGAACCACATTCGTGCATCCCAGAAATTGCGGTGATGTCTCGTCACGCTCAAGCAATGTTAGCAACAAGTTTGGGGTCGTTAGCGGATTTAGATGAAGTTGGTGCAAAAAGCATAAAAGTACTAGATGACGCAGTAGACGAAGCTTACGAACGAGTTTATGAAACCCTAGCCAATCAACGAGATATTCAAGGTTCTGTAGAGCCAATTGTATTATTAGCATTAGCGATTCGTTGTTTAGAACGGATGGCAGACCATGCAACCAATATTGGTCAAAGAGTGGCTTATATTGTTACAGGTCAGCGCTCTTAATTTTTTCTTTATATTTCATCAAGTACTTGCTCGTCAACAGTAGAATTTGAATTATCTATTATTGTCGTAAATAATACCAATTGCCAAAATAATTACGATGGACAATCTAGCCCTGCTATGTATATCCTCTCCTTATTAAGGAGAGGTTTTTTGTAGTTTTAGGACGTAGGTTGATCGAGAATTGGTGCAATGTTCTTTTGGGTAATTCGACGACTAGCACAGAAGTCGGGTTTTTAGCATAAATGCTTGTATTAACAGCAAATAGTGATAAAAACCTGACTTCTAACCCCAGTAAAAATCTTCAAGCCGCAATGGAAGCAGTCAACATCGAACTCACGTTAGATTTAAAACCAGGTTCCTAAACGATAAAATTAAGGTTTTGAAACCCAGCGATTCGCAAGAAACCGAGGTTTTTTAATTAGATATTTCTTTTAGGCAGAGAACTCTTAACAGGGTTGGGTAGGGGACAGGGAATAGTAATATAACTGATACGTAAACATATTAGGTAAAATATATACTAAACTGAATTCTTTTTATAGCTGTCTAATAACATAAAAACAGTTATTAACAACACATATACAAAGTTTTAATACAAGAATAAATACTAGCGATTTTTAGAATAAAAAGGAAGCTAGAATCAGATATTTTTTCTCAAACCCTAACTATTACTAAATTATTTGTCTCTCTAAAAAACAAATACAAAGATGAAAAACATTTGACACTTTTAAGAATTATCTGTTTAAATGAACACAGATTTATCAGTAAAATTAACGCCATCATTACCGTATTTTTACGAATGATAAAGAAAAAAGACACAATCCAAAATTTTGTAACCTAACTTACTTTTTACTTAAAGCTTACCTATTCTTAAACTTTCGCCATTAAAGTAACGAAGGCAAGATAAAATTGTTTTCTATCTAACTGAAAATGCTGGTGTAATTAAAAAAAAACTGATGAGTATCAAACGTCGTGATTTTTTGCTGTTAATGGGAGCAAGTGCGGGTGCAGTAGCACTGAATTCCGTGTCAGGGTGCGATCAAAAAATTTCAGTGCAGCCGAATGGATCACAAGCAAAAGCTTTCTCGGTATTTAAACCTGTAAAAAGTCCGATTCCATTAGAAACCGCTGGGTTTAATCCCGAACAACAGCAAGAAGCTTATCAGAACTATGAAGTAGTTGATGATTTAGTATTACCCGATGGTTTTGAATACAAAGTCATTGCTGCTTGGGGTGATCAAGTCGGCGATTCTCGATTTGGCTACAACAACGATTATTTATCATTTGTACCAACGGCAGAAAACGAAGGATATCTCTCAGTTAATTTTGAGTACATTAGTGCTATCCCTTGGATGCAAACTTACGCCAAAGTAATCGGCAAGTCATTACCCTTTGATCAGGTAATTGCCAAGCTAAGCGCCGATTCCCAGGGGAAAGGTGAGATAAACGCTTATGGTTTGAGTGAAGATGACCCGTTGAAAGCTAATATACGGCAAATCTGTTCCGAAGCATTATTAGATCAGGGATTAGGTATTATCTCCATCCGTAAAAATGCGGATGGAACATGGGAACGCACTAACAGCAATGCAGATAGACGCATCAGCGGAACTTCCGGTTTAGAAGACAGGCGTTATCTCAAAGCAACTGGTCCTGCCGTAAGTATATTTCGCAAACAGCAAGGACTTGGTTACAACGATAAACTTGGCGATCGCATAATTGGAACTTTTGGTAATTGTGCAGGTGGAACCACGCCTTGGGGAACAGTTCTGAGTGCGGAAGAGAATTTTCAAGCTCAGGTCCCTGAACCAGTTTACGCAGACGGAACCTCCTTTGAGCCAGACAAAGTTGGTTTTACCATAGCCGAAGGAGATTTATACGGACAAGGTAACGTTTTTGGACTTGCTGGGAATAAATACGGTTGGATAGTAGAAGTAGATCCAGCTAACCCCAACGATTATGGTACAAAGCATAGTTGGTTGGGACGCTACCGTCATGAAGCCGTAGGGGTGCGTGTCGAATCAGGAAAGCCTTTAGCGTTTTATTCAGGGTGCGATCGAAGAGGTGGACACGTTTATAAATTTGTTAGTAAGGATAAAGTTTCCGATCCGCAAGACAAAGCTAATTCTCAACTACTTTCTCAGGGAATGCTCTACGCAGCCAAATTTGACGCTAACGGTACGGGTAAGTGGATACCTTTAAATGCAGATAGTTCTGTAAATCCAGACTTTCCCAGTAATATTGCTGGAAATGTGATTAATCTACCACTAGGACCGCAATCGTTAGGAAACAAGCGGACGCTTTTTGAAGTTCCACAACCGATTCAAGGTAATTATTTAGCAGCGTCAAAAGATGAAGAAGTTACAAAGTATAAGCAAAAGTTTCAAAAACTTGGCGATTTATACACAGGTAACGATGAAGAAAAGCAGGGTGCAATATTGATTGACGCGCATTACGCTGCTAATGCTGCGGGTGCAACTTGTACAGCTCGTCCGGAGGATACCGTAATTGCACTGAATGGAGACTTGTATATTTCTTTCACCTCCGGTACTCCTAGTAAGGACGGTGGTGCCGATAGGAGAGTTTTCCAAGGTCCTAAAGGTGAAATTGGTTACGAATATGGATGGGTAATGCGTCTTACAGAAGACGGGAACGACCCAACAGCCATGAGTTTTAAATGGGAAATGCTTGCTACTGGTGGTGAACCTGCAAGCGGTGGTCTGGGTTTTGCCAACCCCGACAATCTGCTGATAGATAAAGGTGGTAATCTGTGGATGGTCACAGATACTTCAACATCTAAACTTAATAGCGCTGTAAAAAACCGTACCGACGACAAAGGTAAAGCTGCAAATATATCAGGATTATTTGGCAACAATAGTATTTGGTATATTCCCACTTCTGGTGAAAATGCGGGTAAAGCTTTCTTGTTTGGTATGGGACCGATGGAGTGCGAAACAACCGGACCTTGCTTTACTCCCGATGAGCAAACTATGTTTCTAGCTATCCAGCATCCTGGAGAAGCCAACGGTACTCGTTTAAATCAAGTTTCGGAAAACCGCGACTATTTAGTTTATACTACTACAGGAGAAGAGTTCCCACAAAGCCGTAAAGTCCCGATTGGTTCTAACTGGCCCGAAAAGACTTTAGATGCTCCTCCCAAACCTGCGGTTATTTATGTCACAAAAATCTAACTCAATTAGTTGCAAATCATTATCAATTGGCGTAGAATTAATTGCAATGTGATTATAAACACGGCAGATTTACTTTTTTTTTGAGATAAATTTGCAAGTAAATATAAAAGAACTTTAACGTTCTCATAAACACAAAGTAGCGAATTTACGCAATAATGGTATCTGTCATGCCTAATTATTAGTGGCTAAATATACTTGCAACCCCTATTATTACTGCTAAAAATTTATAACTCTCTTAAGAGACTTGTTGAGCCAACAGCAGTATGTCTTTTTCAAGGGATTTACTTTAGGTGAACTATATAATTACCAACAATTCATCTATAGAATAGCAGAGTTCCTTGAAACACTTCATCTACCTTTTGGCTGAGCCAAAAAAATTAACTAGAGCGTTTAGGAAGCACAAATCGCTAAACGCATAAGTTAAATCCTAAATTGATTTGACCATATTTACAGGGTGGTGGCAAATCGATGGAATACCTTTGACCGCTTTTAAATTAAGCAAACACAAACCTTACCAATTACGGAATCTTTGATAATGTATTCTACAAATCGCCCTGGTAACAGTAACTTTTCGCAAAACTCTAACACTAACGCTAATAGTACTAACAGCAATTCTCTGCCACAAAGATTATTTACACGTCGGGAAGTGATTCCACCACGTAACGACGTATTATGGCGGATTGATCGGGGTGCAATCCGGACATTAACCTGGAGTGAAGATGGGGCATTTATCACTCTAGGTTACTGGGGTCCGGGAGATTTGGTTGGCTATCCACTTTCGAGAGTTAAACCTTACCAAATCGAATGTCTGACCAGCGTTGAAGTAAGCGTTTTACCACCTCAAATGTGGCAGCAAGACGTTGAAGCCTTGATATCTCACATTCAACAGTCAGAAGAGTTATTAAGTATAGTACATCGTAAACCAATTTCGCTACGTTTGTGGCAGTTTTTGGTTTGGTTGGGTGAAAAGTTTGGTCGTGAAGTAGAACAAGGAAAACTTATCGACTTAAACGTTACCCATCAAGAGATGGCAGAAGTGTTAAATACAACACGTGTTACCGTAACTCGTTTGTTGCAACAGTTTGAAGACGAACAGAATATAGTACGTCATAAACGTCGTATCATTCTACGTTCACCCAATAAACCTGTTAAAAATTAATCACAGATGTTAGGTGGTTAACACTGTTAACTACTTAACATTTCTTTGGTACAATTGGGTTGTTTATTCATAAGTAAAATCCCTTAAACTAATCTTAATTTAAGGGTACAACTTATGATTTAATAAATAAATAAGCATAATTGTATCGGTGTGAGTGGAAAGATGAGAAAATTTATTTGGAATATTCTGAAGCTAAGTCCGGTTATAGTAGCAGCAACACTTTTTACAACTAATAGGGTATTAGCAGAAGAAATCAACGAACAAGTAACACCTGTTGCCGAGTTGTCTGAAGAAACAGCCCCTATGGGTCAGGTAACATCAGTATCGCAGTTTTCGGACGTACAGCCAACAGATTGGGCATTTCAAGCGTTGCAATCATTGGTAGAGCGTTACGGTTGTATTGCAGGTTATCCCAATGGTACTTATCGCGGAAATCGGGCTTTAACTCGTTATGAATTTGCCGCCGGTTTAAACGCTTGTTTGGATAGAGTTAACGAACTGATTGCCACAGCGACAGCGAATATAGTTACTAAAGAAGACTTAGCAACTTTACAACGTTTGCAAGAAGAATTTAGTGCAGAGCTAGCAACCTTACGAGGTCGGGTAGATGCACTTGAAGCACGTACTGCTGAATTAGAGGCAAATCAATTTTCAACTACTGCTAAATTAAACGGTGAAGTAATATTTGCTTCATCTCAAGCTTTTGGTGACCAGGTAGCAGGTAGTACTGAAGATTTAGATACTAATACAACCTTTACTGATCGGGTTCGTTTGAATATTGATTCGAGTTTTACAGGTTCGGATAAATTGAGAGTCCGTCTCGAAGCTAAAAATATCACTGAATTTGGTACAAGCCGAACTGGAACAAACATGACTCGTTTGGGTTTTGACGGTGAAGATGATAACGACTTCCAAATTGGCGAATTATGGTATGAGTTTCCACTCGGTGATGCTTTAAGAGTGCATATTGATGCCGTCAGTGGTGAATATAACGATAATATATATACCTTTAACCCCGCTTTTGAAAGCAGCGGTGGTGGTTCTATTTCTCGCTACGGACGTTTTAGCCCCATTTACAAACAAGGTGATGGTGCTGGTGTAACTTTAACTTTCGCTCCCAAATCACCGATTAGCGCATCGGTTGGTTACTTAGCAGAAGACAGCAGCAGCCCTGATGCAGGCTTTGGAGTTTTTAATGGTTCCTATGCAGCCCTCGGTCAAGTTTCTTTTCAGCCGAGTAAATCCTTTGGTGTTGGTTTAACTTACGCTCGTACCTATCAAAACAATCAAGGTGGCGTTAATCTATTTGATTCTACAGGTAGCGCTTTTGCTAATCGGCCTTTTGAGAATGTTGCAACTACCGCGAATCACTACGGTATCCAAGCGTCAGTCAGCCCTAGCTCTAAGTTTGCCCTTTCGGGTTGGGCTGGTTTTTCAGACGCAAACGCTAAAGCCGGACCAAATGCAGGTTCTGATGCAGAAATGTTCTATTGGGCGGCTACATTGGCTCTCAGAGACCTTGGTACTAGAGGAAGTACCCTTGGTATAATCTTTGGTCAACCACCCAGAGTCACTAACAATGATATTGCAACACGGGAAGATCAAGATACTTCTTATCACTTAGAAGCACTTTACAAGTTGCCCATCAACGATAATATTGCTATCACTCCTGGTGTGTTGGTGATTTTTAACCCAGAACACAATAATGATAATGACACCATTTATGTAGGTACGCTTCGTACTACTTTTAAATTCTAAGATTGTGTGAGCAATCATATCCCAGAAGTCGGGTTTTTAACCCAAATATTCTCTTAGAAAACACAATTATCTTAAAAACCCGACGAATTACCCTCACCCAGGATTAGAAGTCGGGTTTTTAACCCAAATATTCTCTGAGAAAACACAATTATCCTACTCCCTTCCCGGCAGAAGATTACTGATAAAAAAAACCGCAGAGACGCAGAGAGCGCAGAGGAAAGAGGCAAAAAGAGATGAACCGCACCCTGCGGGTGAAAGGTAATCTGTTTAGCGGAATAGGAGTAAAAACCCGACTTCTCACTTAACCAAATCTATCCCAAAATTTAATCTAATTTCGGAAATAAAATTTAGATAGTGATTAAAAATACCAAAAAAAAAGAATAATTCTGCTATAAAACTTTAGAGAAGCGCGAGCAACGCTAATATACCTAAAAACAATTATTTATCTACGCTTCACAGATAAAAAATCATAACTATATATATAAATATGGAAAAGGTATGTTAGTTGACTTGTTTTAACTACTAGTATTGTCTTTTAATTTAATACGACAACCTCCAGTAAATATTCGTATTCGTAAAAGAAAACACGAGTAATTGAATGGTGGTTAAAACGGTAGGTGTGAGTGAGAGAGAAAAAAATGACAAAGCTTTTCTGGAACGTTTTCAAATTAAGTCCAATAGTTCTTGTTGCAACATTTTTTGCTACTAACAGCGCATTCGCTGGTGAAGTAAGTGAAAAATCCACTTCTGTTGCTGAGCTATCGGTCGAATCGAACAACATCGGTCAGGTAACATCCGTTTCCCAATTTTCCGACGTACAGCCTACTGATTGGGCATTCCAAGCATTACAATCTTTAGTTGAGCGCTACGGTTGTATAGCAGGTTATCCTAACGGAACCTTCCGTGGAAACCGTGCTTTAACCCGTTATGAATTTGCAGCTGGTTTGAACGCTTGTTTAGATCGGATTAACGAATTGATTGCGATCGCAACCGAAAAAGTTGGTTCTGGTGACTTAGAAACCTTGAAGCGCTTGCAAGAAGAGTATGCTGCGGAATTGGCTACTCTACGCGGTCGTGTAGATGCTTTGGAGTCCCGTTCTGCTAAATTGGAAGCTAATCAGTTCTCCACAACCGCTAAGTTAAGCGGTGAAGTTATAATGGCAGTCTCTGGTGCTTTTGGCGATGAGAAAGCTAATGGTAGCGGAGACGATGTAGAAGACAATGTGATCTTGTCTAACCGCGCTCGCTTGAACTTTGATAGCAGCTTCACTGGTAAAGACAGGTTGAGAGTTCGTTTGCAGGCTCGCAACACTCCCGAATTTACCGATGCAACAGGCACCAGAATGGCTCGTTTGGGCTTTGATGGCGACAACGGTAACGATTTTGAACTGACCGAATTAAACTACACATTCATGCCTGTTAAAGGTGTTAACGTTAAGATTGACGCTAATGAAGCGGATGTGTACGACAACGTTAACGTGTTCAACCCCTTGTTGAGCAGCAGTGGTAGTGGTGCTATCTCACGTTACGGTCGTTTCAGCCCTATCTATCGTGCTGCTAGTGGTGACGCTGGTGTAACAGCTACCATCGGTGGTAAGAATTCTCCGATCAAATTGAGTGGATCTTATACTTCTACTAATCCAACCGACACCGATACTGGATTTTTCAATGGTAACAATGCTTTCTTAGGTCAGGTAGAATTCAAACCTATGAAATCTTTGAACATCGGTGCCACCTACGTGCGTCGTTATGATGATGGTAGTTCCACTAATGTCACTGGTAGCACAGGTAGTAGCATCGCTGACAATTCTGCTAGAAGACCTTTTGGTAGTGGTGTTGCAACTACCTCTAATCACTACGGTGTACAAGCTGCTTTAAAACTGAGCAAAACCACAACTCTTGGTGGTTGGTACGGTTTTGTTGATGCAGATGAAACTAATGGTGCTGGAGATTCAGAAGTCCAGTACTGGGCTGCGACATTCGGGATGAAAGACTTTGGTGCTAAGGGTAATACCTTGGGTCTAATTTTCGGTCAGCCTCCTAAATTGACCAAAATCAGTGGTGTTAACGGTGCTACTGAAGACCAAGATACTTCTTACCACTTAGAAGGTCTTTACAATATGAAGGTTAACGACAGAATTTCTGTTACTCCTGGCTTGTTGGTAATCTTCAACCCTGAACACAACGAAGCTAACGATACCGTTTACGTTGGTACACTACGTACAACCTTCAAGTTCTAAATCGGTATGGATAAAAGACTTCAAAATAACTAGTGGTCTGCCACATTGATTTTGAGTGGTTAGTTTTTCCCAAAATTGTCTAGAGACGTTATGTATAAAGTCTCTACAGCACGCCCGTAGACGAACAAACCCCTCATAACTTATGTAGTGGACTACTAAAAAGTAGGGAGTAGGTAAGTTACCGCTCCTTATTTTTTTGGCATAAATATACAAAGATTTACTTAATTGCGGTATCTTAAAATGCAGCAGCATCGAAAATTTGCTCTACAGTTAAATTTAATTCAGGGAATGCTTTTGATTGAATAGCTCCACTTTTTAGTGAAGTTCTAATATATTGACCATTTACTAATTCACACCGGGTAAAAGTTGGTTCTTTTGGACTCCCAATAAACTCTTTACCACCAAGTCCTAAATAATCAACAATCCAGTATTCGGGTATGCCAATATCGCTGTATTCGTCAAACTTTAATGCGTAGTCGTCTTGCCAATTTGTACTTACCACTTCTATAACTAATGGAATTGTTGCACTTTGAGAAACAGTGGATTCCTTTCTGTACAATGGTTCCTTTGCTAAATTGCGCTTGTTTAATACTAGAACATCAGGTAAAAAACCAGAATCTTTACCGTATGGCTTGACTAAAACTTTTGAACCTAAAAAATAAGGTAATTTTAATCGATCAAACTCAACAGTTATTTTTGTTGATAAAAATCCTGTAACATTTTCATATTCCCCGATTGGTTGAGCCACTTCTACAAGTACCCCTGAATGCAGTTCATATCTTTTATCCCCCGTTTCTAATTTGACGAAATCTTCAAATTCGATCAAAGTTTCTGTTAGTATTTTAGGTAGCGCTTGAGTCATTTTTCCCCGTTACCGTTTATTATTTATTCTGGCGTAATTGGTGAATTATCAACTGGTGGTCTGTCGTTACTCCAAGCCCACCATACATGACCACAGTTACAATAGTAAAATTCCTGCCATTTGCGACGATACATTTCTGTCACTACAGGGGAACGTCTATTTATCCAAACCTTTTCGGCTTCACGACTAGTTGAACCACATTTAGGACAGCAAAATTCTAAAGCATGAGTTGCCTCATTTGTCCATTGAGGAGGTAAGGGAGCAAAAGCATCCATAAAAATTAATGTTTAGTGGGAATGGATAATTGGTAATTGGTAATTGGTAATTGATAATGGGCTAGTAATTTTACTTTACAGAAAAACAACAAAATAGTATCAACAATAAAATTTATAGAAACTGAAGAATCTTATATTTACCCACAGACTGGAAATCTGGGGTTATACAAGCAAAGCCCACCGGAGCTGGTGAGCGTGCATATTCATAATTTCTCTATGGTGCGTGACGCTATAAGTATGATTGTTATGTTCAAATTATGTCCTAGCGTCACACACCCTACAATCTTACCCAATTACCAATTACCAATTACCAATTACCAATTACCAATTACCAATTACCCTTCTTTAAAATATGGAGCCAAAAGTAGAAATTCGTCGGTTGTTAGATTTAATGCCTGCTTCTGCGAGAAATACCGTCAAAATTATCAGTAAAGCAGAACAGGAAAAGGTAATTGATGCATCTTTACCATTACCTTGGCATCGGCAAAGACTAATATATATTAACTTTGATTTGTGGCGTAATCTGACAAAATCACAAAGAGACTTACTGTTATTACGTACTGTTAGCTGGTTGATAGAGGTACGGTGGTTTAAACCCGATATATATCAAGGTGTTGTGCTGGTTGGATTATTTGGTGGGTTGATAGAATCGGCTCAAGGTGATGTAGTGGGTGTGATTGCATCTGCTGGATTAAGCGCGATCGCCATGCTGAGAATTTTACGTAACAATCGTTCTCAAGAATCAGAAATTGCTGCCGATTTAGCTGCTATTAGTTTAGTACAGCGACGAGGTTATTCGGAAGCCGAAGCCGCAGAACATTTGTTAAAAGCAATCGAAACTGTTACCAAAATTGAAAAACGCTCTACTTTAAGTTTTATTGAGTTAATTCGTACTCAAAATTTGCGAACAATAGCGGGTTTTTCCGAGTTAGTTGATAGTTGATGGTTGTTGGTTGATGTCGGAGTGAGTTGATAGTTGATGGTTGATAGTTGATGGTTGTTGGTTGATAGTTACCTTTAACCTTTAACCTTTAACCTCTAACCTATAGAGGTTGATAGTTGATGGTTGTTGGTTGATAGTTACCTTTAACCTTTAACCTTTAACCTTTAACCTTTAACCTTTAACCTCTAACCTCTAACCTCTAACCTCTAACCTCTAACCTATGACAATGATAAATTTTGTATTCATATCCATTGATTCCTGGTAAAGCTTGAGTATCAGCAGTACAGGATGGTAGGGTTAATGGAGTCTTTTGAATTGTACGAAAGTTTGTTAACCACAAGTCAAAAGGACGTGGTAATGTTTGGATTTGTTCGATTAAAGTTGTTGTAGCAGTGTTGGATTTTTGGTTTTCGGGAATAATTAAAAATTTAGCGTTTAAAGGTGAATTACTTTTTTGAATTTGTTTGGCTATACCCATGATTTCCCCAGTTTCAGCTAAACTGCGATGAGTATTAGCAATTAAAACGGGTTTGGTTTCAGATATATTTTCAATGATGGGAAGTAATAAGTCTGGTCGGTAATATTTTTGATAACCAAGATTAGATACAACTGTAATTCCACTTAATAATCCCATAAACCACATGATAGTTACAGCGCTTTTACCATTAACTTGGAATTGAGGAAAGGCTGGACTAGTAAAGGTATTTTGATGCCAGCAAGCGGCGAGTATAGTTCCTAACAATAACATTACAACCGGAAAATAAACGAAGTTGTAACGAGCGCCGCGAGTAATATCTATACCAAAGAAATAAGTAATGATAAAGAAAAGGGCAATTACTGATAACAAAATACCAGTAAATGTTTGAGTGATCAGGTGATTTTCAGACGATGAATATTGAGCTTTAAAATTACGAAATAAAATTGGTATTGCCCAGACAAAGAAGATTATCATTACTAATCCAGAAGCAATTACTATTGCAAGTTGTGGTGATTCAACTGGTAGTAAAGAAATCATTGTAATCCAACCAGCTAATGATTGAAAAATCGGATTGAGTAAATCCAAAAAGTTGCGATATGCCAAAGGCATCAAGCTCTGCTTATCGCTATTTTTTATCCATTGAGTTAATTCTGCGGTATAACGATTATATATAAATAAATTCAACCAAAATAAACCAGTTGCGATAGTACCAATAACTGCGGCGTAAATAGTCCACCATAATTTAAAATTGGTAATTTTCGATTGGGGATTAAGCCAATATTTCATCAATACTATAGCTTGACCAAAAAGAATAAAACTGAAAAAATAATGAGTTGAAATTCCCATTGCATTAATCACCAACCAAGTCAAAGCGATAGTAATAGGTAAAGGCTGTTGTTGTTGAATACGACGTACAGCAACTACCAAGCAAGACAGTGAAGCAATTACCCATAAAATACCTAAAGTATAATGACGGGCTTCTTGAGCTAAAAAAATGCCGTAGGGAGACACTGCGATAAATGCAGCAGCTAGCTGCGCTATTAAAACAGAACGAAAACTTAATCGTGCTAAACCGTAAATTGCTCCAATCGAAGCAATACCAAATATTGCACTAATACTACGGGCTTTGAAGATTAAATCTTGTTCTGACCATAGAGATATCCACCAATGGGACAAAATAAAATAAATTGGTGGATGAATATCTTCTGTCAGTATTTTTTGCAGTACTTCTTTGAAAACAAAGTTTTCATTAATTTGTAGAGGTTGCAATAAAACATCAATACTGATGATTTGATTCAACGGTACTGTTTTAAAACTATTACCCAAACTAAAAACTATTGTTGCGAATTCGTCAATCCAAACGGGTTTACTTGTCAAATTAGTAAATCGCAAAACACTGCCAACTAATATCCATATCGATAAAAGGATTAACTGATTAAATCTTCTTTTTTTTGATAAACTAATCATTATTATTTGAATTAAATTGCATACAAGAGTATTAATATAAATAACATTTTTGATTGAGTTAATTATTGAATTATGGCGAATATCACCAATTACCCATTCTAATCACGGATTAAAAAGGATTACACGGATTTTAATTACCCATTACGAATTATCAATTCAATACTTACTTTACTTGGGTTACTCGCCAACTAAGTTTAAGATTTACCCAAAAATTCCATACAGTAGCGACAGCAATGGCAATTAAATTAGCTATATAACGATTAGAAATTACAAAATTAAATATTAAATTCAATACTAATACATTAATGACTAATCCAGCCAAACAAATAATATTGAATTTCAAGAATCGCTTTAAACGCTGTTTCAAACCTTTTTGTTGCACTGCGACATCGGCAAAAGTCCAAGCGTCATTCCACAAGAAATTATTAAAAATCGCAATTTCTCCCGCAATAATTTTACTGCGAGTTAAAGGCAAAGCTAAAGTATTAGGGTCGCTAAGTAAGTAAAGTATTGTCATATCTACAAATACCCCGCTTAAACCTACCAAACCAAAGCGAATAAATCTACCGATGGGAAAATTCCAACGCTGACTCAATTTTTCTACAGCTTCCGAAGAAAAACGCAGCCTCAATAAGTGTCGGATATAGTCAAGATAATGTTTCCAACTCACTTTACTTTCTCCATCTTGACGCTCACAAAACACATAACCGACTTCAGCAATTCCCTTGACTCTTCCTCTTCCCAAAACTTCTAACAGAATTTTGTAACCGATGGGGTTAAAAGTTATATTTTCTACGCAGTTACGACGTACCATAAAATAACCACTCATCGGGTCGGAAACTTTACCAGTGACTTGTGGTAAAATCAACAATCCCAGCATCTGAGCGCCGCGAGATAACAAACGCCGCATAAAACTCCAGCTACTTACTCCACCACCTTCTACATGACGACTAGCGACTGCTAAATCATATTTTTCAATAGCTTTTAGTAGTTGTAACAATATATGGGGTGGATGTTGTAAATCTCCATCAATTACACCTAATACCCTTCCTCTAGCATTTTGCCATCCGCGAATTACAGCCGAAGAAAGTCCCCGTTCATTTTCCCGTCGCATTACCCGTAATTGCGGAAATTCTGACATCATAGAAAAAGCAACTTCCCAAGTACCATCTGGGCTATTATCATCAACTATGATTAATTCATAGTCTCCCGGTATGTTTTCATCAAGCAAGCTAGTCAAAGTCCTGACGATTTTATTGATATTACCAGCTTCCAGGTAAGTAGGAATCACCAATGAAAACAGAATACTTTCATTCATAATATCTGCTTCAAGTGGTAATCTCGGAATTCGTAAAGAACCGCTCGGCACTGTTAAAAGCTTCTTCGGTTGAATGATACTCATTTAGTGGTTAGTCGTTAGTCGTTAGTCGTTAGTGGATGGTGGATGTTGGACAGTTGACAGTGGATAGTTGACAGTTGACAGTTGACAGTGGTTATTAGAAAAACCAACAACCATCAGTTATCAGTTATCAACCAACAACTAACCACCAACAACTGTCAACTATCTTCTCATTTTGATATTACCTGTAAAAATAATAGATGTGCTTTGATTTTTGATAAACACTATTTTTTTTAAACATTGCCGTGAAAAATTTGCTAAAAAATCCTGTTGATACAATTCTAGAACGTGCTTTGACGGGTTACGATTTATCTCCTGAACAAGCAATTATATTATTAAAGCAAACTGAACCAAGTATTATTGCTGCTATCCATACCACAGCCGATAAACTACGATTTTCTCAAGTCGGAGATACTGTTACCTATATAATCAATCGAAATATTAATTTTACTAACATATGTGAACAACATTGTAGTTTTTGTGCTTTCCGGAGAGATGAAGGTGATACAGCTGCTTACTCTTTGGATTGGACGCAAATTCTGGAAAAAACTGGAGATGCAGTGAAGCGGGGTGCCACGGAAATCTGTATGCAAGGTGGATTGAATCCCGAAGCGAAAATAGATGGTAAATCTTTGCATTACTATCTCAAGTTAGTAGAGACTATCAAACAAGAATTTCCCCAACTACATCTTCATGCTTTTTCTCCCCAAGAAGTGCAATTCATCGCTAGACTTGATGGATTAAGCTATGCACAAGTCATAGCCGCTTTACAATCAGCGGGAGTGGGTTCCATGCCAGGAACAGCAGCGGAAGTATTAGATGATGAAGTCAGACGGATTCTTTGTCCCGAAAAAATAAATTCTGTAACTTGGTTAGAAATTGTCACTACCGCTCATCAATTAGGTTTACCTACAACTAGCACCATGTTATCGGGACATATTGAAACCCCAGAACAGCAAATTGGACATCTAGAAAAATTGCGATCGCAACAACAAATTGCCATTAACAAAGCCTATCCGGCTCGGATAACTGAGTTTATTTTATTACCATTTGTCGGGCAAGAAGCGCCTAAACCCTTACGCCGCCGTGTCGGACGCGACCAACCAGAGTTAGATTCGTCACTATTACTTACTGCTGTAGCTCGAATTTACTTAGGAAATTGGATATCAAACCATCAACCAAGTTGGGTAAAACTGGGAATTGAAGGAGCAAGCAAAGCTTTAAATTGTGGCTGTAACGATATTGGCGGTACTTTGATGGAGGAACATATTACCACAATGGCAGGTGCCATCGGAGGAACCTGTATGTCCGTCTCAACTCTACAAGCGACCATAACTTCTTTAGGAAGACCATACCAACAACGGAATACACTTTATGAGAAAGTTTAATAATTAGTTGTTGGTTGATAGTTGATGGTTGTTGGTTGTTGGTTGTTGGTTGATAGTTGTTGGTTGTTTATCTACTGTCCACTAACCACCATCCACTATCCACTATCCACTAACCACTAACCACTAACCACTAACCATACTTAATGGTTCTTCAAAAATGATCCCCAGGATACAAATAAAGGATACGATGGACGTTGATTTAAGTATTTGTTCACAAACCAAGAAAAATGAAGCGCTATTGGTCACGTTTACTTGCCCTAGTTTTGGTTGCAGTCATCAGTTTGACTGGATGTTCTGGTAGTCCAGACAATCTTACCGGGGATTATCAGCAAGATTCCTTAGCTATAGTTAGTGTGTTGAGAAATGCTTTAGCTTTACCTGATGATGCCGCTGATAAAGCAGCAGTTCAAGGAGAAGCACGTAAAAAGATTAATGAGTTCGCTGCTCGTTATCAGCGGAATTCATCTGTATCTGGCTTAAGTTCTTTTACCACTATGAGAACTGCTCTCAATTCCTTAGCTGGACATTACAGTTCCTATCCTAACCGTCCTGTACCTGAAAAGCTAAAAAATCGTTTGGAACAAGAGTTCAAGCAAGTAGAAGCAGCATTAAGACGTGGTGCTTAAGTAGTTACTGTATCTATGTGTAATTTGACGGTTAGTAGTTACAAGTTAAACAAACAACTACTAACCGTATAATCGTAAAAAATTATTAATTTTTGATTATTTTTGATTTATTATCAATTAATGTTTATTTACTTTGGGTAAAGAAAAATATTTAAATAACTAACTATCAATTTAATGGCTATTTGTTCAGGTGAATTCGATGACAACCATCCCTTCGGTTCGTAGACTACAGAAGTTGGGTTTTTTAATATTAGGACTTACGGAAAAATAACTATAGGAATCCGGTTTGATTTTTGTATGCCCTTCGGGCACGCTACGCGAACGCGCAGCGTGGCGTAGCCATAATAAATTTGTGTAGGGAGGCTTTCTTGCTGTCTTGCTTTCATGATTCTAGAACAGGACTTACGCAACTGGCACATTTTTATTGTAGGGTGTGTGACGCTATGAATAAATTTGAACGTAGCAATAAAGTTTGTAGCGTCACGCACCATCAACCTGAGTTTTTTCAATTTTCAAGTAGGATTCCTATATTTCAGCCACATATTACGTAATTCGTACAAGTAATAAAAAAATACTTAATTAGTTGAATTTACTCAGTTGACGTTTGGGGAAAAATCCGATAATCATATACGGCAACACAAATAGGAAACTAGAAGTCTATCAAATATAAGCTTCAAAGCTCCTATTGCAAAATTATGTAATAAAATACACGTTACCTAATAGAAGTTTATTGGGGTTAGTTAGTTTTTTCATTTTGTTAGTAAGTATGTCTAAGCGTGCCTTGAATGTTGCAAAGCCAAAGTTAATTTTACAACGTTTGTTAGCAGTAATTTTTACTACCAGTCTGCTTGTTCCTAATTTCAAAAGTCAACCAGCAAGCGCACAGGTTACTAGATATTGCCACATATCATCCAGTGCAGCCCAAGAAAAAGAGGGATTGCGGTTATTAGCCCAAAAAGGCGATCGCGAGGCAGAAAGACGTTATCAGCAGTTGGTGAGAGAACACTCGCGAGCAGTACAGGACTGTCGTAGACGCACATGGCCCCAAGTGCAAGCGATTTGGTTGCGTTTGTATCCCTGCGACGTTCAAGCGGGTTCGCTGCAAAAAATCATGGATAACGTTGTCAACCAAGGCTACAACCAAGTTTACATAGAAACTTTTTTTGATGGGCAAGTACTGTTACCAGCAAGCACGAATAATACAGCATGGCCTTCAGTGATTCGGACTCCAGGTCAAGAAAACACCGATTTATTAGCGCAAGCCATCCAAAAAGGACGGGAACGGGGATTAAAAGTATATGCTTGGATGTTTACGACTAACTTCGGCTATACCTACGCTAAACGTCAAGATCGAGAAGATGCGATCGCCCGCAATGGTAAAGGTCAAACTAGCTTATATGTAGTAGATAACGGTTCTCAAGTATTTGTTGATCCTTATAATTTACAAGCAAAACGGGACTATTATCAAATGATGATGGAGGTAATGCGCCGTCGTCCTGATGGAGTACTATTTGACTATGTGCGCTATCCTCGGCAAGCGGGTACGGATTCTATCGCCAGCAGAGTCACAGATTTATGGTTATATAGTAAATCTACTCAACAAGCATTATTCCAACGAGCGCTAAATAACAAAGGATTGCAGATGATTCGGCTGTTTTTGAGCAAAGGTTACGTCACATCAACAGACATAGCTCAACTAGACGCACAGTATCCCGAAGAAGCAGAACCCTTATGGCAAGGACGTAATCCAAGCATACAGCAAAAAGCGATCGTTCCTCCTGAGGAAAGACAACCTGTATTGCAATCAGAATTGTGGCAACTTAGCGTCGCTCATGCAATGCAGGGTATTGTAGATTTTTTAGCATTAGCAGCTTACCCAGTTCAGCAACAAGGTGTTCCCGCAGGAGTAGTATTTTTCCCTGGTGGAAACCAAACAGTAGGAAAAGGTTACGATTCGCGCTTACAACCTTGGGATAGATTTCCTAGCTCCTTAGAATGGCATCCGATGGTTTACGGTAAATGTGATAGTACCAACTGCATTATTTCCGAACTCAAGCAAGTATTAAATACAGCAAAACCAGGAACCCAGATAATTCCAGCCTTAGCTGGTGCTTGGGGTAAATCGATGAGCAATCGTCCATCTTTAGAAGAGCAAATGCAAGACTTGAGTCAATACAAATCAAATATCAAGGGAATTAGCCATTTTGCTTATTCTTGGCAACATCCCGAAGATGATAATAACCGAAAATTCTGTCGGGTGCGCTAAATGTACAGATGGGGGGTATTACTACGCCTCCTAAAATCACCGAACCTCAATTATTCGTAGGGTAAGAAGTCGGGTTTTGATGATGATTTTCTGTGACAAACCAGATTTATCTTAAAAACCCGACTTCTGTGATTAGATAAACGCAAGACAAAAACGTTTATTAACTACCAAAAAAGTAATTCAAACTAATTTCAATATTAGTACTCGAACCAACTACGAAAACTGCTGAATCTCCAAACTTCGGAGGACCTGTAACAATTCGAGGATTTCGAGAAAATCCGAAACCTTCTTTAGGTATACCCAAAGAATTTGTATTGAGTTTTCCATCACCATTGCTATCGTGAAACATCGCTATAGCATAGGTACCAGGTTTTAAAGAAGGAATATTCAATTGAACAGAACTATTTTCAAGTTTGACGCATTTTGCTTTTAAAGCATTTTTATCATTGTTAGGAAAACCGCGACTGCTAGAAAAAATACTAAAACAAACTTGTCCTTTTTGATTTTTTAGTCCCTTAACTGTGACACCAAGATTACTATTTGCAGTACCCTCAGCACTAGGTAAAAATGCTAAATTACCGATAACAGTTAAAAGTAAGATACCGACGCGAAACTTATTCTTCAGTAAATTCATAGAGATGAAAAAACAATAAACTCTCAAAGCATAAAGCAAAAAAATTTACTCTATAAATTTATTACTACACAATGTTACGATTTAATCAGCGAATTTTACAATCTTGTATAGTTTTAACTGTTCTACATCAGAATGAAAATCCGCTTCTACTTTAGCAACTGAACCTGTAATCATTGCTGCTCTAGCATTAGAATTTGCTATGTAAGGTTGTATCTTCTGTTTTGCTAATGCTAAAAGATATTGACTTGCTTGGTTCATGGCTTTTATTTTTGTTAATTAGAGATTTAGGGGATGCAAAACGTGGTGAAGCAGCGTGGACTTCAGGGTTGCAGTTTGTGAGTTGGTACGGCTTATGGTTTAAGTTGTTATGTATATATAAATAAAGAAGGTTACTTAATATGATTAAAAAAGAATTGTTAATTCAAGAAATAGAATCTTTACCTTCAGAATTATTAACTGAAGCATTAGATTTTATTCGTTTCATCAAAATTAGTCATGCCAAACGTCAATTAAAAGATGATACTGGCTCAAATTTTAATCCTCAACAGCAAACAGAAAAAAGCTTTATCCACTACATAATACACAGCCATATAATTACGATAAGCCAACAGAACCCGTTGCCTTAGAAGATTGGGAATTTTTGCAATGATTGTAATTGATTAAAATCAGTTGGTGCTTGACGCTACAAATCTTATAACTACCTACAAAAATTATTAAAGCGTCACACACTAGGGTGTGTACTTTGATAAAATTTCGATATTTTTCGTTCATGCAACTTTTATGTTGGTAACAACCACAAAAATTCCGACCGAATTTAAAATTTTCAAGCATAATCATCAGCCAGGTAAGAGGTTTGTATTTCCTATTGAGACATCTAGAAATGATAGTTTACCCGGTTTATTTATTACAGTTTTGTAATTTTATTCAATCAAGTAAAAAGGGAGCATCCCAAACGTGTAAATTTATTTTTTTGTAGTGCGTTCATGTAGTGTGTCCGTAAGGACAGCATCTTGCACGAAGCGCGACTACTAGAGAGCGAGACGCTCCCACTACAAATTTTATTTTTGCAAAATAGGGATGCTCCCAGTAAAAAGGTTGAGGTTATCTCTTTAAGCGCTTCAGATAAATATGATTTTATGAGTATTGCGATCGCGCTTGGGTATTTGAAATTTTATAGCTGCTGATTTTTGATTTGAGAAGAGGAAAAAATTGATTTTGAAGTGTCCTAGTTAGCGGTAGTGATTTTATAGTCTGAAATCAATATTTTAGGGATTAGCGTTAACCTTAGTTTTTATTTTTTATGCTGCCAGACGGTCCTTTAGATCAATTGGAAGACTTATTAGAACGTACTAAACAAGAATTGGATATCTTAAATACGAACCCTTTCGCAGATCAAGACTTAGCTAACATCTTAGATGAGATACGCTACCACATAGGAAATGCTATGAAAGTGATACAAAATATTAGAAATTCCTAACTAATATATTCATATAACTATTTACTTTAGATTGTAAACTAAGTTGAAGTTGAAATTATTTATAATATTAATGAAAATTAAAACCTAATATTAATTATTATTCTATTAATACTTCAACTTAATAAAATGTAATTGAAATACTAAGTTATCGTAACTACTATTTGAAACATAATCTATTTAGAAGACTTCTCTAATAAATCTTCAATAAATGTGGTTAAAAGCTCTTTAGCAGGTTGTGACAATTTATTGTTTTTTTGCATAATTGTACGTAAGAGCTTATTTTTGGGTTTAAATGAATCGTTTTTATTAATAATTATTTTCATACATTCAAATGCTAGCTTATAAGGAGAATTGCTATTAAGCAGAACTAACTTATCGTTTGGAAGATTGATACGTGTTGTCTTTTTATTTAAGCATTTTAATATCCAATCAATATACTCGTGGATGCTTTGCTTGAATTTGCGTTGTTTTTCTTTTGAATCAAGTTCTCTACCTGGATTTGCCAACGATGGCTCTCGTTCCAATACATCTTTAATTACTTTTTTCTCTAATTCATCTCTTTCTAAATTCAGCCAGTTACTAGCTTCTTCCCATATTGGAATTTTTTCAAAAATATTTCGTAATGCTTCGCTTTTTTGATTCAGTTTATTTATATAATCTTCAATCTTTTGCTTATGTATTGAATCATTTATATTCTCTGCAAAAATTTTGAGAACCTTTTGATTATCATCAAAAAGACTAGTCATAGACTGGTATAACTCTTTTTGCTGATTACTTGTGTAATTATTCCCTTTTTTAGCTTTTAAACTTGTATATATTGAAACTATAGTACCAAATAAACTCGCAGATGCTGTGATTAAAGCAGCTATTACTGGTGCTTCCATTGTAAAATCACCTAAAAACATATTGACTAAATTTTAAATACTTAGAACTTAACAAATAGTACATACGTGCTAATGCTAAGTCCTTACAAATCTATAGTGCTTAACAAGGGAGAAAAGCTTTTCTTCCCCATAGACATAAACCCAATAGGAGACTTCTATTATTTGATTTGTACTAGTGTCTCCAAAACTTCCGACTCCTCCTCCTTAATCCGCTTCATCATAGAAGCCGCCGTATTCTTATTAACCCCAATCTCAGATGCAAGCTGACGCACGCTAATACCTCCCGAAGAATTCATCACAAGACGAATCGCTAAAAACCATTTATCTAAACTCACATGAGTTTTATGAAACAGTGTACCAACTGTTACACTAAATGATGTGTAGCATGAATTACAATGATATCTTTTCTCACTTTTGTATGCTGTTGCGTTATTTGATTCGCAGTAAGGACACTTTGGCTTTCCATCCCAGCGAATTTGCTCAAGTATTTCTAAGTATTTATCGTTATTTAATGTCATCATTATGCTCAGAACTCTGGGCATAACAATGTCAAAAAAGATTTATAACAAATGTATTTATACTGACGTATAGTAAAAAAACGCTGAGGTTGTTTACCTGAGCGCTTTATTTAGGACAAAGCACTAGTCACATACCCTACAAATCCCACAAAAAAAAGGACAGGTTTCAAAACCCATCCCTTTGATCAAACAAAAATTACCATTACATTAAACTAACTACCAATTTCCGGCGCACTCATGGACACCGCAGGCACTTTTTGCTGAGCCAAACTCGGTACAGAATTGCGTAATCTTGCCGTTAACTGCAACGTTGTCGCATCGTAAACCTGAGTCAAAATCTTCGGATACAAACCAATTCCAATAATCGGAATCAACAAACAAGCCACAATAAATATCTCACGGGGTTCAGCATCGATCAGCTTTTGACTAGAAATCAACTCTTGATTTTCTTCCCCGTAAAAAATTTCCCGCAACATTGATAACAGATAAATCGGAGTCAAAATTACACCAACTGCCATCAAGAACACCACAAAAATCTTAAAAGTGTTGCTATAAGCATCACTGGTGGCAAAACCGACAAATACCATCAACTCCGCCACAAAACCGCTCATTCCTGGCAATGCTAAGGAAGCCATTGAACAAGTAGTAAACATGGCAAAGATTTTACCCATTTTTTGACCAACACCGCCCATTTCATCGAGCATCAAAGTATGGGTTCGATCGTAAGTCGCACCAACTAAAAAGAACAAACTCGCTCCAATCAATCCGTGGGAAACCATTTGCAGTACAGCTCCACTCAAACCTAAATCGGTGAAGCAAGCAATACCAATCAGCACAAACCCCATGTGAGAAATTGAAGAATAAGCAATTTTCCGCTTCAAATTACGTTGCGCGAAGGATGTCAAGGCGGCGTAAATAATATTTACAACCCCCAAAATAATTAACGCTGGCGCAAAATAAGCGTGAGCGTTGGGCAGCATTTGGGCATTCATCCGAACCAAGGCATAACCGCCCATTTTTAACAAAATCCCTGCTAGCAACATATGCACCGGGGCTGTAGCTTCCCCGTGAGCATCCGGTAGCCAGGTATGCAGAGGGATAATCGGTAATTTGACAGCATAAGCTATCAAGAAAGCTGCATACAGGGCTAATTCTAAATTGATGGGGAAATTTTTAGCGCCCAACGTTGCCATATCAAAGGTCACGTTATCGCCATAAAATGCCATTGTCAGGGATGCAAGCAGAATAAACAACGAACCACCAGCGGTGTATAAAATAAACTTGGTGGCTGCGTATTGTCGCTTCTTACCTCCCCAAATTGCCAGGAGCAGGTAAACCGGAATCAATTCCAGTTCCCACACCAGGAAAAATAACAGCATATCTTGAACTGCAAAAACGGCAATTTGTCCACCGTACATTGCCAGTATCAAAAAGTAGAATAGCTTAGGTTTAAAAGTTACAGGCCAAGCGGCTAAAATTGCCAGCGTGGTAATAAATCCAGTCAAAATAATTAGGGGCATTGATAAACCATCTGCCCCTACCGACCAATTTAAATCTAATTGTGGAACCCAAGCATAACTCTCAACCAATTGCAAGTCGGGATTAGAAAAGTCGTACTGAGTGTAAAAAGCGGTAACAATCAAGGCAAAATCGATCAACCCGACTATCAGGGCAAACCAACGCACTGTTTTACCGTCCTTATCGGGGATAATCGGAACTAACAGCGATGCTGCGACGGGCAACAAAATAATCGTTGTTAGCCAAGGGAAATTAGCTGTATTCATCGAATTGGTTAGGAAGGAATAATAAATTTTGGCTATCAACTACTAGCTATTAATTAGCAGTTTTTTTTGGATTTGGCGGTAATGTTTTGCTTGATTTAACAAAAATTCCAAAAAGAGGAAGGCAGAGAAACTAACTTATCTGCCTTCATCCCCATTACTCTAATTCTTCACAAGTAGCAACCTAACATATGACATTTCTATATCAGGTAACACCAAAGAAAACTACCAAGCCTAAAACAGCCCCAAAGATAATCAAGGCATAGAATTGGGCGCGTCCGTTTTCTAGGTATTTCAACCCTTCACCGCTGACAAGGGTGAAAAGTCCGGTGAGGTTAACAGCACCATCGACAACGCGGAAGTCAACTTCCAAGACTTGTCTGGCTATGCGTCGCAAGCCTAGAACAAATACGCGATGGTAAAAATCGTCAAAGTACCACTTGTTAAGAGATAACTTGTAAAGTGCGGGATATTTGGCTGCAATGGCTGCTGGGTCGATTTTTTGGACTCGATACATCAACACAGCCAAAATAATTCCTACAACGGCGATCGCCACGGAAAGACCAGCCATGGTATAAAACTCAGTGGGGTCAAATTCCCCTGCTTTTTCGATCACTTCTGCAAGGGTTTCGCTGGGTGGATAGATAAACTCCTCAAAATAATTAGCATAAGGAGTGCCTAACAAACCAATTAGCATCGAAGGAATTGCCAAAACCATTAACGGTAAGGTCATCGTCCACGGAGACTCATGAGGTGTATCGCTGTGTCCGTGACTGTGAGAATGGTCGTCGTGAGTAGAAGATTCCAATTCACCCTGTTTCATTGCTCCAGGACCAAAATTGGGGACAGCTTCTGATTCTACAAGAATTGTCGCTGCCGATTTCTGCAACTGCTGCAAAATGTTTTCATCTTTGCCCCGGAATTTGCCTTCAAATGTCATGAAATACATTCTAAACATATAAAAAGCGGTAATTCCGGCAGTTAACCAACCTATGAGCCACAAAAATGGGTTAACCGCAAAAGCAGAACCGAGAATTTCATCCTTTGACCAAAAACCTGCAAAAGGTGGAATACCCGAAATTGCCAAACAACCAATCAAAAAAGTAATTGCTGTAACTGGCATATATTTCCGTAATCCGCCCATGGCTCGCATATCTTGCGCCACAACTGGATCGTGACCGACAACTCCTTCCATTCCGTGAATCACCGAACCCGAACCGAGGAACAGCATAGCTTTAAAGTAAGCGTGAGTCATCAAATGAAAGAAACCGGCAGTGTAAGCGCCTACTCCCATTGCCATTACCATATAACCAAGTTGGGAAATGGTCGAGTAAGCCAATCCTTTCTTAATATCATTTTGGGTAATCGCAATTGTTGCCCCCATAAACGCGGTAAATGCGCCAACATAAGCAATGACGTTCATTGCTGCTGGAACGTGTTCAAATACCGGATACATCCGAGCAATCAGGAAAACACCCGCTGCGACCATTGTTGCCGCGTGAATCAAGGCAGAAATGGGGGTAGGACCTTCCATCGCATCTGGAAGCCAAACGTGCAGCGGAAATTGAGCTGACTTCGCTACCGGACCGAGGAAAACCAAAATCGCGAATACAACCGCGAGGACGTTACTCAAAGCCCCAGTTTGTACAAGTTCGCCAAGGCGATCGCCCATAATCTCGAACTCGAAGCTTCCCGTCGCCCAAAATAGCCCTAATATACCCAATAGCAGACCGAAGTCACCAACGCGGTTGGTCACAAACGCTTTTTGAGCTGCATCTGCTGCTGACTTGCGATCGTACCAGAAGCCAACCAGCAAGTAGGAACACATCCCCACCAGTTCCCAAAATATATAAACTTGTACCAGGTTCGGGCTAACCACCAAACCGAGCATTGAAGAGCCAAATAAACTCAAATAGGCGTAAAACCTGACATAACCTGGGTCATGAGCCATGTAGCCATCGGTGTACACCATCACCAAGAAGGCTACACTGGTGACAATCGCCAGCATCACAGCAGTCAGGTGGTCTACTGTGTAGCCCATAGTCAAGTGAAAGCTACCTGCTGCTGCCCATTCTAGAGTGCGCGTGTAAGTCGCGTGTCCTTGAATTTGACTCCACAACAAACTAAACGACAGCCCCATCGCCGCTGCCATTAAAGAGATAATTAAGGCGGCATTTAGCTGTCGTAGGCGATTAGTCGCCTGATTAAAGGAAATTAAGCCTAAGCCGACCAGCATCGCTCCTAAAAGCGGTAAAACTGGAATCAGCCAAGCATATTGATAGATTACTTCCATCGAGTTATGCCTACTTTTAGAATTCTCCACTAAGTTAGAACATTACGACGAATTAGAAAAGAAACCGTTGCGACAGAGCAGAATTCTCCGTCCTTTGTCAATTGTCTATTCGCGCCGCAATTGTTCAGGTCGGAACTGTTAACAATTGTGACACACACAATTTCAGATAAAAGACCCCACCCAAATATTATCGGGTGGGGTTATTGAAAATAATTTGATTTTTATTGCTAATTTTCCCCAACAATTTCACATTTGCACCCTTTCTTGCAATGTCATACAGCACTTTTACAAAATTCAAAATTATCTTGATCAAATGTAATCTTTAAGAAACTTTTTACCTTTTCTTAAATCTGGATTGTAACAAGCATCGCCAAGGGGCTTGACAAATAGATCAATTTACCTCAATAAGTTGTCATCTTTAACCTCTGATCGGCAGAATTGTAAGTCCTGGATAATTTAGTATAAGTGTCTTTAATTTGAGACAAAGCCCCAAAAAAGTCTTCTCTACCTCTAAAACCTTCCAAACGATAAACCACAATGCCGTTTTGAATTAACAGTAAAGTCGGAAGTGTTTTTAATCGATAGGTAGTAGACAGTTTAAAATTATCATCAGCATTAACATCAACTAACTTGATTTCTTCGCCACATTGAGATTTAAATTGCAATAATAAAGGCTTGATGATGTGGCACAAACCACACCAAGGTGCTTCAAAATTGACTAAAACTGGAACTTGAGATTCTAAAACTTCTTTTGTAAATGTCCGTTCACTAACCGACAACACCATGATGCCTCTCGAACTTAATGGTTTTCATGTTTTTTCGATCAAATTAGCCATAATCACACCCACTGTTTCTTGTCAGCAGTTATTTCCATGACTTTCTTCAAGATGTACTAAAAGAATATTACTTCCCTCCAGGTCACGCCTATTTTTTTATACTCCGGGTGTGTCACTTTTTTCCAGGTCGGGGTGATGACCAAATCGATCGCGGCTTGGAAGAACAAGGCAACCCAGCCGGTGATATGACATTTGTTATGTAGTTCTGACAAAAAAAGTTACAGATGGCTGTTTTATCTTTTAATTTTGATCAAAGCTGCCGTCATCCAATATAACCTCCCCGCGTCAAAAGGGGGCGTTAATTTTGTCGGACAAGTTGTCAAATACAGCAGTTATTACTATTTAATCTCCACTTTGCCAAAAAAAACACCCCTTAAGAAGATAGCTGTTTGAATTTATCCTACATTGAATTGGGCTTAACTTGTCTTAACTTAAGTTGTGAAACTGCAATAATTTTGCGCCCCAATGCTTTTGATATATGTGTTTGGACAAATCATAGCTCACCATTGTACCTTACTAGTTAAGCTGAATAAAAAGGGGTGAGACCACCAAAATAAAAGCACAAATACTGCAACTCCAAGATAAGCAGGACGAAAAAATTCCTCAGCTTTGAGAGATTGACGACCATCGAAAACTGCCGCGAAAGGAATTACGCTAGTACGTTGCTTAACTTTTTCAAAAGCTTCACCATAACGGGAATACAAACGGCGATCGCCATGCCAAACAGCAAACAAATGGTGTAAGACTAAGCCGATAGAGGTGAGTAGTGTAAAAGTGGTACCGATCCACAAAGTATGAGCAATGCACCAAATTACTTGTCCTATCATTTGGGGATGACGGGTAATCCGAATAATTCCGGTTTCATAAAGGTGAACTTGAGGTTTGGAGATCGCAGCAACTTCCAGTAGATTAAATGTGGCAGGATATAAAAATAAAAAAGAAATTGCCGATAATACCCAAACAAGTGTCTGTATTCCAGGCACATTTTGTACCTGCCACAGTTGTAACCCATCATAACGATGGTTAAAAAAGTAAACAATTAATATTACAGCTAACACCAGGCTGACAAGAGCAAATAAAACTCGGTAAAGCCTTGCTCCAATGCGTTTTTCTGCTTTTTCGCGCAGGGCTGCTCCTCCACTGTGAGCAATGGCAAAAGTCAATAATAACCCCAGCATGACAAAATGAGTGGAGGTAAACCAACTGGATACAGGCACAATAGTATACATAGTTCAACAAAGAATACAGCAAATTAAATTCAGTACAACCAATACCACAAAGTTACAATAGGAGGATTTTGGTCAAGATGTTGTGCTACTGTCTTTTCGGGTAATGCCTAAGTAATTTAATACGCATCTTCATATTCCATGCCTAGTAAAAAAAGCAATGAAAGCCCGAATGTTGCCAAAACTGCTCCTTTCAATTTCGTGGGTTGAGCCTTATGTCTGACCTTCCTTTTACTTTAGATCAGTTACGCATACTCAAAGCAATTGCCGCAGAAGGTAGTTTCAAGCGTGCTGCTGACAGCCTCTATGTCTCCCAGCCGGCGGTAAGTTTGCAAGTGCAAAACCTAGAAAGACAACTGGATGTCCCTTTATTCGACCGTGGAGGTCGTCGGGCGCAGTTGACTGAAGCGGGACACTTACTTTTGAGTTACGGAGAAAAAATTCTCAGTCTGTGTCAAGAAACTTGTCGCGCTATCGATGATTTACAAAATCTCCAAGGTGGTACTCTAATTGTCGGCGCTTCTCAAACCACGGGGACTTATCTTTTGCCCCGCATGATTGGAATGTTCCGCCAAAAATATCCAGATGTTGCGGTGCAATTACACGTTCATTCCACTCGTCGCACTGCTTGGAGCGTAGTTAACGGACAAGTTGATTTGGCAATTATCGGTGGTGAAATTCCTGGAGAACTAACGGATTCATTGGAAAAAATTCCTTATGCAGAGGATGAACTGGCATTAATTCTACCTGCATCTCATCCATTTGCAAAATTGGAAACTATCCAAAAAGAAGACCTATACAAATTGCAATTCATTGCCTTAGATTCCCAATCTACTATCCGCAAAGTCATAGACCAAGTACTCACACGCCACGATATCGACACGCGGCGCTTGAAAATTGAAATGGAACTTAATTCTATTGAAGCAATTAAAAATGCCGTACAATCCTCCCTAGGTGCCGCTTTTGTCTCAACTAGCGCCATCGCCAAAGAGTTACAAATGGGAATGCTTCACTTTACCCCGATTAATAATGTGGTCGTCAAGCGGACGCTGTGGTTGATTTTTAATCCCAATCGCTACAAGTCCAAAGCTGCTGAAGCTTTTAGTAAAGAAATACTGCCTCAGTTTGCCGCACCTGGGTGGCATATCGATATGTTAAAATCATCACATACTCCCTTGTCAGTGAATGGTTTAGAAGTACAGGCATCCAACTTTAACGAAACCTAAAGTTATGTCACTAGTCTTTTGTCATAGTTATAACTGGGAAAAGTTTCCACCTTTGTTACTAAGACAAAAATAATTACACCAAAATAGACCATTAACTCTTGTTAAGTGAAGAAAATCATGTGTAAATATTTCTGTCAGATTACTTAAATAGGACTTCACTGTTTGACTAGCTGACAAATTGCTCATGACTTGTGACAAACAATGGAAATTTACTGTACTCGTCCCCAGTGTCCCCGTCCCCAGAACCATTTTGTCGATTTAGATAATGATGCGACTCTCAGAACGGCACAGCAAAAATACTGTACCGCTTGTGGGATGCCTTTAATTTTAGCCGGACGTTATTTACCGATCAAGCTGCTTGGAAGAGGGGGTTTCGGAGCAGCATTTTTGTCACGCGATCGCTATACTCCGGGAATGCGACAATGTGTGGTCAAACAGTTTCTCCCAGCCGGAAATTTGAGTGCAACTCAACTAAAACTAGCTCAAGATTTATTTGAAAGAGAAGCAGTGGTTTTAGAGGAAATTGGCTCGCAACACGACCAAATTCCCAACTTATTTGCTTTTTTCCCCGTAATTGTTCCTGGCTTGAAAGCAAAGGAAGAAGACCAATTTTTTTATCTGGTACAGGAATATATTGATGGAGAAAATTTAGAAGAAGAATTAACTCGTAAGGGCAAATTTTCGGAATCAGAAGCGTTGTTTCTACTACGTTCGATTCTCCCGGTACTGCAATTTGTCCACAGTAAAGATATTATCCACCGGGACATCAAACCTTCTAATATCATGCGCCATCGTAATGGTAAGCTTTTCTTACTAGATTTTGGCGCTGTCAAGCAAGTCACAAACAGCCCTGGTGGCTCTGGTAATTCTTCTACGGGAATTTATTCTTTAGGCTTTGCACCACCAGAACAAATGTCTGGTGGACAAGTATTTCCTTCTACTGATTTATATGCTTTAGCTGTAACTGTTGTTTTGCTGTTAACCGGAGAAAAAGATATAACCAAACTATTTGATGCTTACAGTAATCAGTTACAATGGCAAGACCAGGTAAGTGTTAGTTCTCACTTTGCCGAAATTTTAGATAAAATGCTCCTGAGTGCGCCAAATCAACGTTTTCAATCAGCAACAGAAGTTTTAGAAGCTATTGATTCCTCCACACAACCAATACCCGATACTTCACTCAATTACAATCAGCCACAAGTAATATCACAACCAGCACCAGCACCAGTTCCCCAACCATCAACACCTCATAGTACTTCAGTATCACAATTTTCTACACTGGAATTATTGGCTGGTTCCGCTTTTAGTGGATTTGAAGGGGCTTTAATTTCCATCGCATTTTTGAGTCTGCTCAAATCACCTGCTGTGACTTTTGTGATTTCAGCTATTATTTTAGGAATATTAATATTTGCTCAAACTAGGCGATGGATTGAAAAGTTCGACTTAGTAATTATTCCCGCCATAACTTTATTAATTATATTTTTTGTTCCCTTGTTACGAGGTGAACTTGTTATTCAACAAATAGTTTTTATATCTTTAGCAGCAAGCTTAGTTGCGATTGCTTTCACTTCACTATTTCGTCTGATCTATAAAATATTATCTCTCCTTTTATAGCTAATTTTGAGAATTTGTTAAACTTTAATTAATTGAAAAACTTAAGCTTGATAAAAATATTATTTTTTGTGAAAAAGTTGTTAAAGAAACCATAATAAAGCGCGGCAAAATTCATTTACTTGCAATCTACGTTCTTGAATCACGATAAGTTATCGCGATATATTGCTATTAACTAATATATTGTATTTTTAACAGGAGTTTTTATCGCCGAGAAATCAATATTTTGTAATGCGACAATCTAGACAAACCTGGTTTTTTATTTATCTGATCCCATTGCAGCTAAGCTTTACTGCTAATAGCAATTTTACAGAGTCAAAATTCCTAATCCTTAGAAAATCAATTGCTACATTTATATGTCACAGAAAAACGAGACGGCGGTTTTAGTCTTAGCCCTTGCAATTACACTTGGTTTAATCGGTGGAGTGTATTGGTGGTTGGCTAGAAACTATGATATTACACTCGGTTCCGGTTCTATCACCAACAATCAATCTCAGCCCAAACCTCAACCAAATCTGCAATCTGTTTCGCAAACTTTTGCTTCCGTAATAGAAGTTCCTTCTGGTTTATTTACCTATGGAGGTAGTACTACATGGGCTCCGATTCGTAAAGAAGTTGACTCTGAGATTATCAAAGCTTTTCCTCAATTTCAACTCCGTTATACCAATCCCACTACAGGGAATCCAGGCTCTGGTACTGGTATTAAGATGCTGTTGAACAATCAGTTAGCTTTTTCTCAATCTTCACGAAGTGTGAAAGATGAAGAATACCGACAAGCAGAACAACGGGGTTTTAAACTCGAAGAAATTCCCGTTGCAATTGATGGTATTGCGATCGCGATTAATCCTGATTTAAATATTCCAGGACTTACCTTAGCTCAAATCAAAGACATTTACACTGGTAAAATAACTAATTGGCAACAAGTTGGGGGAGAAAATTTAGCCATTAAACCTTATTCTCGCCGTTTATCAGAAGGGGGTACTGTAGAATTTTTTAATGAGAATGTCTTAAGTAGTGAAAAATTTGGTAAGAATGTCGAATTCACTCTCGATACCACTGACGGTTTAAGGAAAGTGGCACAAAATAAAGGTGGTATTTATTACGCTTCTGCACCTGAAGTGGTGGGACAGTGTGAGATCAAACCTTTACCAATAGGAGCAACAGCGAATAAATTTGTTCCACCGTATATAGAACCATTAATTCAACCTGGTGATTGTCCACAAAAGCGTAACCAACTGAATGCTGATGCTTTTAAAAGTGGTGAATATCCCATTACTCGACGGCTATTTGTAATTGTCAAGAGAAATGGTCAAATTGACGAACAAGCAGGTGTTGCTTACGCTAAGTTACTACTTACAGAGCAAGGTCAAGAATTAATTTCTAAAGCAGGATTTGTCAGAATTAAGTAATGTCTAATGATTAAAAGCTAATAGTTATACTAAAAACGGTTTAAAACTGTCCCGAATGAGCTAAGCGAAGAATCTCCGAGATACTTCGCTGCACTACGTTACGCTCAGTATGACATAAGTTCATATTTTACCCGTTTGCAGTATATAAAGCATTGAATGATTGGCTATTAGCTATTATTTATTTCAAATTAATAAACAATGCCCCAGAAGTGGTTCCTCAATGTTCAATCAAACCCTTGCCGTTGGGGCGAACGCAAGGGAAATATGTTGCTCCTTAACAAGAACCACTCGTCCTCCCTTCAGAGTGTCCTGGGTTACGGAACAAATTGAACATTGAGGCTTTGCAATCTGGCGATTACCCGATTACGCGCAATCTGTTTGTGGTGGTCAAACAAAATGGGCAAACCGAACAACAAGCAGGTGTTGCTTATGCCAACTTTTTACGCACTCAGCAGAGACAGGAATTAATTACCCAAACAGGGTTTGAAGAATTCGCTGACTCATACTGTCGCTCTTTTAACTGGCTCTGCTAATTGATTCTGCTGGCAAGCAAATTAGATTATCCCCTTGAGTAAGGATTAAGCCGCGCTGACGTAACTTACCCATTAAGCGAGTTACGGTAACACGAGTCGAACCAATTGCACTACCAATTTGGGCGTGAGTGAGGGGGAAGGGCAGACAATAGCCACGAATTACTTCGGGGTCATTTTCGCTCATCGCTGGTTCTCCATATTCCTCAATTAATAATGTGAGAAATCCTAAGAGTCGGTCAATGGTGCGTCGTTGTCCTAAAGCACTCAACCACAGCAATTTACGCTGGTGTTGGTATCTAAAGGCATCCATAACTTCGCGGCGAAAATGAGGCCAATTATCTAAATCATGCCAGTACATCCACAACACTGCTGTTTGATCAACATGAGCGTATGACTGCAACGTAAAAGGCGATTGAGCAACAATTTCAAACGGCTGTCCCGCACCAACAAAACCCAAGAATGCTTCTTCAGGAGTCCTGTTAATCCGGCGAGACGTTAATTGAGAGGCAGTAGCGCTCACTTGAGCGGTTCCTACCATCCGGATTGCACCCCTTTGTACCAAATACAGCAATCCAGGTCTAGCTGGAATTCGCTCATCTTTGCTAAAGGTGCGGCAGCGATAGTGTTCTTGCGCCCAATCAAGAATCCGTTGCCAGGTTAAAAATGGACGTGATGCCTCAGAAAAAGAGGATTGAGATTGCATAGGTAACAAAGAGCGTTCGGCTGAAGACAAAGACGACATAAAAAAAGGTGCAAGGAGTGTCTTTGTGAAAGGCCTTCGGACGGCTTGAAACCGTTTGGCCAGCTATCCAAAAGGTAGAAAGCCGAAGCTCCTACTCTTTTGTTATACTTCTTACTGTACAATGTTTGTAGTAAAGTTTACCCAGAATTCATTAAATTTTATGCAATTTTAATTTTCTTTGACCAAATATAAAGTTATGTCTAAAGATAGATGACATAAAATCAATGTTTCTGGGTTTACAGTGTTGTCATCAGTATATTATGTGCGTAAAAAGCTACTAATAATTAAATATACAGCAATAATACAGCTAATATACGGTCAATTGACTAGCTCGGTGGGTATTTATACTCGGTCAGAGAAAATTAAATATCCAGAAAAAAAAGATATTTCTCTATCAAAAGGCAAAAGTGAGATTAAAATTTCTTATATATCTGGGGTAGCGCTGCATCTTTCAAAATCTCATAATTCACAGCCTTTTTCCATAGCTAGTTCAATTACTTCTTGTTTATCAGCGAATTGGGGCGAAGATTTATTGGTAGAAGTTTTGCCTCCGGGGTTGATTCATATACAAGTTAGCGACTTAGTTTTAGCAATTTGGCTGCAATGGTTTATCGAGCGTAGCAGAAGACATAAAAGTGACTTTACCCTTTATCCGAACATGGTTACATCCGAGTTACCCTCTAAGGTATTTTCTCTTCAATATGTTCACGCACGTTGCTGCTCTTTGTTAAAACTGGCTCAACAAGAGAAAATAATTGATTGTAATGAATTTTCATTTGAATCTATACCTTGGCTTGACAGTGACGGAAGACTTCGTTTGAATCATCAAGCTGAACGCTGTTTAATTGGCAGTCTGGTTAAATTAGTAGATGAGTTAGAGCCAGTGGTTGCTCATTCAGGAAAATGGCAACCAGCAGCGCTTAGATTAGTTGAAGCTTTTGAAGATTTTTGGTCTATTTGTCGTATTTTCGGTGACTTAAAAAGGACTGCACCAGAGCTAGTCATTGCTAGAATCGGGTTGGTTATGGCTACTCAGTCAGTATTAAAGTTTTTATTAGAAGAAAAATTAGGTATATCTGCTTATTCAGAATTATGAGCCAAACTCAAGCAATTACTGGAAAATTTAAAAACTTTTGTAACAACTATTGACTAATCAAAGGACTTCGGATATATTGTCAATTGTGTGAGGAGCGAACCAGTAAGGACACCGAGACGAAACACGGCCAGTCGTCGGTGTCCTTTCTGATTTAAATATTATTTGTTCGCTTTTAATTGCAATTTAAGTTTTTAGCTATTTGCCAATAAGAATTTTTCAATCGCTACGGCGACTCCATCTTGTTCTACATTGGGAGCTACCCAACTCGCTATAGATTGAACTTGAACTGGTGCGTTACCCATTGCGACACTCACATCAGCGTATTCGAGCATTTCGACATCGTTAAAGTTGTCCCCAACAGTCATTACATTAGTTCTTTGCAATCCTAATAAGTCTTCCGCTACATAACGTACAGCAGCTCCTTTGTTTACTAAAGGATTGGTTGCTTCAAAAAAGGTGGCTACGGATTTAGTTAGATATAATTCTGCTGGAGTGTATTGAAGTTGCAAATCGCCAAGCAGTTGATCGATAATTTCGGTGTCTTCGCATAAAGCGAGGATTTTGGTTGGTTCGTTGTTCAAACAAGAACGTAAGTCCCCTACAGGAATTGGTGTAATTCCAGAACGTTGTCCATAGATTTGCGTTTCTTCGGTTAATTCTCGCACATAAAGTTGGTCATTTATATAAAAGTGGACGGATAACAGTTGACGTAGTTGTGGTTGTTCAAAATAGTCCAACAGCTTTAAAGCAATAGATGAGGGAACAGATAAATGCTGGTGAAGTTTTTGCGAAACTGGGTCTTGAATCCAAGCTCCTTGATACGCTATTAACGGTAGAGTTGAACCAATTTGTTCGTGGAAACGCAAAGCTGAGCAATACATTCTACCAGTTGCGATCGCCACTTGAATCCCTTTTGCCTGGGCTGCATTCACAGCTTCGATAACGCGATCGCTAATTTTGTTAGATTCTCCTGCGATAGTACCATCGATATCTAAAACTAGTAATTTAATGTCTTGGGTGGCTGTATTTCCCATGTTATTAGATTTGATGTTAGTTTTAATAGTCCCAGTTAGAGCGTAACAGGGGAAGCGCGAATAATATCAAGTATTTTCAGATCAATGTTAAATTTAAAGCCACCAATGCTTAGTTTAAACAAAGGTGGCTTTAAGATAAATGGAAGGATATCTTTTATATTTGATTTTTAAGTCTTTTAAATCATTATTCTAAGTCAATGTTTAAATAACTTGACAAAACAATGTTTTACATCGATTTACGACGACGGAAAAAGGCTAATGCTGCTACTGTTCCTAACCCAATTATAGTTCCGGGCTCGGGTACAGAAGCTTGTGCAAAGTCTCCTTGAGATTTTCTCGCAATTACTTTAAAATCAGGACCATTAAACTTGTTATCAGCGTAGATTTGAATCCCACTTAAATTAGTAACTCCTAATTGCTCTAAACTGACTCCCCAAGAACCAACATTTTGTATATTATTGCCAATTTCCAAAGTACTAATTTGAAAACCAGCCTCTTCTTGTTCTTTTCTGAGTAACTTAATTGCATTACCAATGATATTTCCTTCATCATCGATAGCTTGAACTAATAAGTCACTATTCATACCCCTTTCCCAGAAGAACAAACTATCTAATCCGGTATTATCTGCTGTAATAGCATTATCAAAAAATAGATTAATTTTAAAAGAACCCTGATCTTCGGTATCAATAATATAGTTTAAATTATCGTTTCTTAAAAATTGGACAATTTCATTACCTGTTGGGTCTTCATTTGCATTTAAATCCAGGGTAGTCAATCTACCTCTATCGGTACTTGCAGCACCACTATTTTTTTTGCCTGCAATTTTTGCATCATTATGTATGATATCGACTCTTTCTACAAAGGAGAATTGAGTGATTGATCTACCATTTTGCTCAATAGATTCTAACAAAACATCTCCTTGAGGACCATTATTTTGAGTTACATTAGTCGTAAAACTTGCAGCTTGAGCAGAATTAGAAACAAACAAAACTGTACCAAAAGTTAAACCGAGCGAAGTGATTAATTTATTAAATTTCATTTTATTCCCTTCTCTTTAATTTTCTCTTTATTTAGGCAATTTGTATTGCTCTTCGTTTTTAATTTTGTTCTATCAGCCCTTGATAAGACATCCGCAAACATCCGGATTAAAATTTAAATTTTAGAAAAACTTGTTTATATTGGGATGATTTATAAAATTAAGAAAAACCATAATTCCAATATACTTTTCAAAGTTTTTTTAATTAATCACTCCGAAATAACAGGATGAATTTGATAAAGATTTGATTAAACTTGGTAAAGATATTTTGTTGCTCGCAACCTGTCATATTCATCATTAAGGCAGCAAAAAGGCAATCTCAAGCCAATTGGAATTTGCGATAAATAATCAAGTATAACGATGACAAAGAAGTGATTATTGTAACCAATTACTGTGTTCTAGAACTTGCGATTTCACCGAGCAACCACTTACAGCCTTTTTCATGTCTTGTGAGTACACCTCATATCGGTATAAGGCAGGGAGCCCTTAGCAGGGGGAATGTACCGGAGCGTACTTGCAAAGCGCTGTATCACTCAAATTTTATGGATAACCGAAATCTGTGTAGAAACGTTACAGTGTAACGTCTCAAAGTCTAAATTCATACGGGGATTCTGCAAAAGGGGGATTTCCCTGTTGATAAAACAAATGTTCCAAAAGCAAAGCAACTGATTAAAATAATATAGATATCCCTTATTACACGCTCTAAGCAGTTGACTTCTGATATAAATTCTTCTCAAAATCCCACATTCGTCTTGGTTGACGGACATTCTCTGGCGTTTCGTTCTTATTTCGCTTTCGCTAAAGGGCGAGATGGGGGACTCCGTACTAAAACAGGTATACCCACCAGCGTGTGTTTTGGCTTTATTAAGTCTTTGCTCGAAGTGATGGAGAAACAACAACCATTAGCTATAGCAGTTGCTTTTGATTTGGGTTTACCGACTTTTCGCCATCAAGCTGATGATACCTACAAAGCTGACCGTCCGGGAACCCCAGAAGATTTTATTCCCGATTTGGAAAATCTCCACGAATTACTTACGGGATTAAATTTACCGATTGTTACTGCTCCGGGTTTTGAAGCAGATGATGTTTTAGGAACTTTAGCCCAACAAGCATCTCAAGCGGGATATCAAGTTAAAATCCTGACTGGAGATAGAGATTTATTTCAGTTAGTTGACAAGGAAAAGCAAATTAGTGTTCTTTATTTGAGTAAGGAAGCTCTACAACGTTCAAGTACTGGACCAAAAGAATTTTACTCGCAAGAAGTCAAGGAAAAGTTAGGGGTTTTACCATCTCAGGTTGTTGATTATAAAGCGCTTTGCGGTGATAAATCGGATAATATTCCCGGTGTTAAGGGGATTGGAGAGAAGACAGCGGTACAATTACTTGATACTTATGGTTCTCTTGAGCAAATTTATCAGTCTTTAGATGAAATTACAGGTGCAACTCATCAAAAACTCGAAACTGGTAGAGAAGATGCGGAAAAATCGAAATTTTTGGCAAAAATAGTTGAAGATGTTCCCTTGGAAGTTGATTTAGAAGATTGTAAATTAAAAGGTTTTGAAGAAAGCCAACTCAAACCGATTTTAGAAAAATTAGAATTTAGTTCTTTTCTCAAAAAAATTAACGAGCTTCAACAAAAATTTGGCGGTAATTTAGAAGAAATAACAGAAACGAAATCTGTAGAAATTAAAGATAATCAAGATGATGATTTATGGTTTTTTAGTGCGGAAGATACAGAAGCATCCCAAAAGCAAAATACTTCTTTAATTCAACCACGCATCATTGATACAGAAAGCAAACTTCAAGAATTAGTTGAAATACTCCGACAATTTACAAGTCCGGAAACTCCCGTCGCTTGGGATACTGAAACTAGTGATTTAGAACCACGAGACGCTGAATTAGTAGGAATTGGTTGCTGTTGGGGAGTTGGAGCTTCGGAAGTCGCTTATATTCCCTTGGGACATAAAAATGGCAAGAATCTCGATAAAGATATTGCGTTACAAAGTTTACGTCCGATTTTAGAAAGTGCAGATTATCCGAAAGCTTTTCAAAATACAAAATTTGACCGCTTAATTTTACGATGTCAGGGAATTAATTTAGCAGGGGTAATATTTGACCCGATGTTAGCAAGTTATGTTCTTAATCCTGATAGTAGTCACGGTTTAAGCGAACTTTCTCAAAAGTATTTGGGTTTGATGGCTAAAAGTTATTTAGAATTGGTTCCGAAAGGTCAAACGATTGGAGATATCAGCATTTCTGAAGTCGCAGATTACTGCGGTATGGATGTTTATACAACATTTCAATTAGTCGGAAAACTGCGGGAAGAATTAGAGAAAATTCCAGATTTGTTAAAGCTTTTATTAGAAGTAGAGCAGCCATTAGAAGCCGTTTTGGCGGAAATGGAATATCACGGGATTCGCGTTGATACAGCTTATTTAAAAGAGCTTTCACAGCAATTAGAAACCGATTTAGCTAAGTTAGAAGAGCAAGTATATGAAATAGCTGGAGAAACATTTAATTTAGGTTCTCCCAAACAGTTGAGCCAAATATTATTTGAAAAATTGAATTTAAATAAAAAGCATTCACGTAAAATTAAAACTGGATATTCTACAGATGCAGCAACTTTAGAAAAACTCCGTGATGATGATGAAACTGGAATTATTGATGGGATTATTGAATATCGGACTTTATCTAAATTAAAATCTACTTATGTAGATGCACTTCCAACTTTAGTACGGGAAGATACGAAAAGGGTGCATACCGATTTTAATCAAACAGTAACATCAACTGGCAGGCTATCTTCTTCTAATCCAAATTTACAAAATATTCCTATTCGGACAGCTTTTAGTCGTCAAATTCGTAAAGCTTTTATCCCAGAATCGGGATGGTTAATAGTAACTGCTGATTACTCGCAAATTGAGTTAAGAATTTTGGCTCATTTGAGCCAGGAACCTGTTTTAGTGGAAGCTTATAACAATAATCAAGATATTCATACTGTTACAGGAAGGTTAGTTTATGAAAAAGATGATATTACACCCGATGAAAGACGGGTAGCAAAGACTATTAATTTTGGTGTAATTTATGGAATGGGTTCTTTGAGATTTTCCCGTTCAACTGGTATAGATAAAAATCTTGCCAATGAATTTATTAAGAGGTTTTATACTCGTTATCCGCAAGTTTTTCAATTTTTGGAAAGTTTGAAAAAGCAAGCAGTTTCTCAAGGTTATGTAGAAACAATTTTAGGACGTAGACGTTATTTTGATTTTACTAGTAACAATTTAATCAAGCTGAAAAATGCCAAAATTGAAGAAATTGATTTAAGTAAATTGAAGAATTTGGGTGCTTATGATGCGGGTTTATTACGTGCTGCTGCTAATGCTCCAATTCAAGGTTCCAGTGCTGATATTATCAAAATTGCTACGATAAAAATTCATGAGCTTTTACAGAATTATCAAGCAAGATTGTTGTTACAAGTTCATGATGAATTAGTATTTGAAGTTCCTCCCCAAGAATGGGAAGAGTTGCAAATTAAAATTAAGTCAGTCATGGAAAATGCTGTAAAATTAACTGTTCCTTTATTAGTCGAAGCACGTCCAGGTGATAATTGGATGGAAGCTAAGTAATGTGATTCGTCCGGTTTTTATGATGATTGTCTGAAATTACAGAAGATTTGACTGAAAAACCCGACTTGTGAAAGTTTAAAAATCTTCATCAACAAAAAAATCGGCATCATCTTCATCTCGTCGAGAATTTGTTTGTGAAAAATTAGATATTCCCCATAAGGGTTGTAGTATACTCATCACTATCATTCCCACTGCAACACAAAAAGCCAGCACCAACCCGACTGGAATTTGAATTGATTCAAATGTAAGAAATCTTAACGAAATCGGTGTCGCATTTTGTACTGAGATAATGGCGATCGCCATGATCCACAATGCAAAAATTATTGACAAAACAAGGTTTACGGTTGTTTTCATATTTCTGAAAAAATGCCGTTTCTATCCTAAAAAGCAATTATAGGGTGAAAAGAATATTCTTAATCACAGATGAAAGCTACTTAAAATAAAAAAAGCCTTAAATGGTGTTTTAATTCATAAACTAAGAAACTTGTTGTAAAATAAGAAGTTTATCGAAAGTTTAATTCCAACAGCTAAAATATAACAAGAGTTAGAATATAATTTACTGTGTTTAATGTTTGACTGTAGGCTGTAAATGTATCTAAGCTTACCAGGGTGTAGCAGATTTTAATATCTAAATAATATCTGAATAGTAAAACTATACGAAAACAGGCATTTTTGAGTTGTAGTATTTGTAGCGAAATAGGTTCTACTCTGTATTTTTATCACCGCTGTATAGTAATGTCAAGTCCTGTAAGACTTTTTGCCAGCTATCATCTTTGGTCATTGATTGCCCCTGCTTCAGGGCAACACCGCTGGCACTGTCAAATGAAACGGGGATTTATTAAAGCGCGGCAAGATGAACCAAAAGTTAAAGCGTTATTAAAAGCAAAAGTTACTCCATCACAACGTATAGGTTTGCTAGCACAAAAAGGTATTTATGAGTTTCATCATAATAGAAATTTACTTAAATCTGATGATGGGGTAGAAAAAGTTGCAGGGCTTTTAAAATTAGGAAATTTAGCTGATGAAATTCAGCAGCGAGTACGGCAAATTTTGAAAAAATATCAAGATGCGCCTTTACTCTTAAACAAACGTATCATGTTATTAACTCGTGGCGACGAAGGTTTTCCCAAACCAATTGTAATTGAACACGAAAATTATCGCTTTCGCTTGTATGCAGCAATGGACTGCGTTTTGAATGAATCCGATAATACTTTACATATTATAGATTTTAAGACTGGTAAGTCTCCTTTTGACCGCCGACAGGCATTAGTTTATTTACTTGCGGCACATTATCTTTACCCAAAATATCAAGCAATAGCTTCATTTTATAATTTAGAACAGGGTAAAAAATCTCATGTGATTACTGTTAGCAATAGTGAATTAAAATTAATTGAATTTCATCTAGGCTATATTGCCGAAAAACATCAAAAAGATTTACAAAAGTATCGTCAAAACCAAAAAACTTTTAGTAAAATATTCCCTCCGAATCCCGGTTATCACTGTCGTTTTTGTCCCTTTCAATCTATTTGTGATTATTCTACCGTTGAGGAGTAATTTTTAGATTTGAGATTTAATAGTTAAAAGTTAATTCTTCCTTCATTTAACAACTTGTATCCAACTGCAATTGTTCCAAAACTAACGAAGAAATTCCATAAACTGGTTGGTTTTAAGAAAACTCCTCCACTTAAAAAAACTAATACAATACCAATGATGAGCAAAATCCATCCCAAGTTACCAGTTTGTCTGCCAAAGAATACCAATGTTAAAGCACCACTTATAATTGCTAAAACTGAACCAACTGCTGGTAAACCTCGATAAAAGTATCGATAATAGGTACTTGCAAATATAATATTTTGACCTAAATAATAAATACCTGTTAATAGTAAACCGAACCCGATAATTTTGATTAATAATCTGCTCATGTGATTAGGATTTATTTGTTTTCAACTATACTGTAGCATTAGTTACACTTGCATCCAGGATTATACGGGAACAATTTAACATAACTTACGTAACACACACTAATGTAGGGGTAATTCATGAATTAATTAACCCTAAGTAAGAATGACTGTTTCATTTATATGTTGCGTAAGTTCTAGTTTTGTAAGAAGTCGGGTTTTGAGAATACACTGTAATATGACAAAATCCTCATAAAAAACCGATTTCTATCGCAATCCTATTTGTATGTATCGAAATCACAATGTTCAGATCCCCGACTTTTTGAACAAGTCGGGGATCTAAATTGATTGCTACATAATAATTTTCGGGAATTCCGAACTATTTAAAATAAGATAGATCAATGTTGCCAAAATGAATGCTTAAAGCAATATTCAATTCTTCCAATGATTGTATAAACCAATCAATACTACTAGCATTAGCTGATTCATAATGATTGAACAAAATCGCAAAGCGATTAGTAAGATACGGCTTAACTTTACGACAAATCAAAGTAATTTTTAATAATAGTCCAATGACGCAAATTGAACCTTGATTTGTAATTAAATCAATAAAAGTAAAGTGTTGTGGTGAAGAAGAAGTTTCTACTATCAAAAAATTAAGTAGCTGTTGACAAGTTCTCACGAGCAAAAAATCGTTAACTTTCTGAAAATCGGCTTGCGGTAATGTCTTTTGTAATTGAAGATATAATCGCTGGTGAAATTGACGTTTTCCATATTCCCAGTCAATTCCAGATATAAGGTACTCATACAAATCGTCTTTGAAAGCTAGAAAACAAGTAGCTTGGCTGCTGTAATGTAAAAAATTATGTGCTAAATCCTTATAACTATTTTCACCTTCAACTTTACCCAAAAAACTTTTTAACGCAATATTTACCTGAGCATCGCTTAAGAGTGTAGGATTATTCACCGGATGTATAATCCGATTTGTTCCCGATAAGGAGCTATTATTAGCCGCTATTTGAGCAAGTCTTACTTGATAAGTGACATATTGAGATAAATCAATTTCAAATTTTCTTTGCATCTGTGCTTGAATTTGCTTGACTATCCATTGATGTTCAATAGTCGCATCTTCATTAAGTAAGCAATGTTCGTATAAGTAAGGATAGCGTCGAATTAGAGTTATTAAAGGCTGATTTTTATCCTTCGATTCAGAATTGGTGGTTTGATTTATAACTTGAGCAAGACGCTGTAATGTTGAGTATTGTTCACTTTTAGTAAAACCTTTTACTAATACGTGCAAACGTCTGATTGATTTATTTCGGGAAGTAATCATTCTTCTTTGAGAAGACGGATTATTAAAAATATCAATTAATTGATATATGGCATAATGCATTTGAGGTTGCATATACCAACGATTAATTAAAATATGACAGCAGCGGTTAAGAAATAAATAAAATTCACTTTCAGTTTTTTTTGATATTGTAATTTCCTCTAATGCTTTATAAATTTCTTTGTCAGGATAATTCGTACCTTCGATAAATAAATTCCGAAAGCGTTCAATTATTTCGTTCGCAGCTTCCAATTGCACCAATTCAAACAGATGTTGATATATCTGTTGTTCTGGAGAATGATATTTGTAGAGATTAGGGTTTCCAGAAAAAGTCACGTTTTTATTACCGTTTCCTATAAATTCAGCAATACCAGCAAGCTCTTTAATATTTTTAAAAATATTAAAGATAATTTTTGCTGACCGTTTGAGAATGTTCAAGGTATTATATATACACTATAATAATTACCAAGAACTTTTTAGTTTACATAACATCAAAAATTAACAATTGATGGTTGGCTGTTTTATACTGCACCCGAAAACTCTGATTAAACACTTACCAAAAAAATATTCTCTCTTCGCATTATTTCCCTTAAATAGCTAAATAATCGTGAGCGATAATACTGAAATATCAAGATTTTTAAAAATCTTTTGATACAATTTAAAAAAAATAAAAAAATTTAGATTATTCTTTTAAAGTTACATGAAAAATTTGATTTGTGTAATGAAGGTGCGGTGAAGCTTGCTAAGAAAATTTTGAAGTGTTTGTGATTCAAGTATCCACTATGCAGAAAAAAGCAGATTCTGTTGGTGTTAGCCGTAACAGAAAAGTATTGATGTGGGTTATGACGCTCCTGGGTTATTTTGGTAGTGAAAAATTCCTAACTCCTTACTCATAACTCCTAACTCCGGTGGTACTAACTCCTAACTTCTAAAACACTGCGGGTTCGAGCATTGTAATGCTACCGGAATCGGCGTTAATTTCAACTTGTGAACCGATGGGTATAGTAAGAATATTTTCCATATGACCGATGTTTGCTCCGTGCCAAGCGGGAATATTTAAAGCTTTGATGTGGTCAAATAATACTTGTTCTAAAGTAAGTGAACCATAACCAGTGCCTGGAGTACATCCGGGGCATTGACCGAAAATGAAGCCGCCGATTTGTTTTAAGACACCAGCCAGTTTAAGATGAGTTAGAAAACGATCAATACGGTAAATGTTTTCTTCAACTTCTTCTAAAAATAAAATTGCTCCTTTTAGATTGGGTAAGTAGGGAGAACCGACTAAAGTAGAAAACACCGAAAGGTTTCCCCCAATTAATCTCCCGCGAACAATTCCTGGATTGATAGTGCGGATACGGTATTTTACCTGCATTAAACGGTCATTATCATCTGCATCTTTGATGTTTTTGAATATTAGTTTTTCCCCAGCGAATAGAACACGACGGAAAGATTCAGTTTGCTGTGTTCTCCAGGAAGTAAGTCCATTCGGACCATGAAAAGTGACGAGTCCGGTTTTGGCATGAATAGCTACAAGCAGTGCAGTAATATCGCTGAAGCCAACAATAACTTTGGGATTATTTTGAATAACTTCGTAATTGAGATAAGGGAGAATACGGCTGCATCCCCAACCACCGCGAATCGGTAGAATTGCGTCAACTTTAGAATCGGCAAATAATTGATTAATATCATCTGCGCGATCGCCATCTTTTCCAGCAAAATAGCCGTATTGCTCTAAAACGTGGGGTGCGAGTTGCGGTACAAGACCTAAAGTGCGGACTGCATCTTGGACGATATCGAGTTCTTCGCGGACAAAAGTTGCACTTGCGGGACTAACTATTCCGATAACGGAACCGGGTTTTAAGCGAGGGGGTTTAATTGACTTGAAATTTGCAGCTTGAACCAAATTTAACGGTTGCATCAATGTAGAAACAGCAGTAGTAGCAGCAACCGTTTTGAGGAAATCGCGGCGATTTAACATAGGAAAGATATAAGTTTAATTACTTAAATCCTTCAAAGGTATATATTTGATAGCTTACAAGTCAAGGTTAGAAGATTACAAAAAATAGGATGGAGTTCGGGGGAGACAAGGGGAGGTAAGTTAGAATTTTGACCTTTAACCTTTGACCTCTGACCTTTAACCTTCTAAGTTTTTTGATTATCCGATTTAAATCGTCCTTCCACAAAATCGCGCTTTTGCAAATGCTTGGTATCGCGTCCGCTAACTCGCTTACGCCACATCCGGAAACTGGATTGCTTCATGTAGCGACGCATCACGGCTATAACTTCTTTTTCGTTCAAACCAAATTGTATTTCAATTGCTTCAAACGGGGTTCTATCTTCCCAAGCCATTTCAATTATGCGGTCAATAATTTCGGTACTTAATTCTGGTAATTTACTCATAAATAAAAGGTCAAAGGTCAAAGGTCAAAGGTCAAAGGTCAACATGGAGAGTGGATAGTGGTTAGTAGATATTAGTTAAGATTCAAGGGACTTCCAACAACCAACAACCATCAACTATCAACTGTTCCCCATACTAACAATCCCCGACCACTGGACTTTTCCTTGTTTAGCGCGACGGTGGGAGAAGAAGTTTTCTGGGTTTTGGTAGGTACAGTAAGGTGCAAGGGAAATTTGTTCGGGACTGATTCCGAGTTGTTCCATTTGTAAAGCGCTGACTTGTCGCACGTCTATGCGGACTTTTCCGGGTTCTGAGTCGGGAAGTAAAGGAGAATTATCTAGTTCTTGTAAAGCATTAATAATTGCTTTTTTGTCTTCTTCTGTTATGAGAGTTGAGGCTAGTTGAACAGCAACATCTTCGGAAACTTGGTAAACTTCTCCTGAAATTGCCGGTCCCATGGCAATTCGTAAATCTTGGAGTTTGCTTCCTTGAGACTGCATTCGGGAGATAGCTTGAGGAATAATTTTTTTTGCCGTACCGCGCCATCCTGCATGAACTGCTGCAACAAGTCCAGTTTTGACATCGCCAATTAATGCTGGGGTACAATCCGCACTTGCTGTCCACACGGCTTGCAAAGGCTGTTCACCAATCAAACCATCTGCTTTTGCTAAGATTGTGTCTCCTACCTGCTCTACTTCATCACCACCTAGACTGAGTTTGTATTCAATTTCCCGTGGGGTGAGAACCTCGTTGCCATGTACTTGCTTAAGGCGATAGACTGATGCTTCTTGGTGAAGTATCTTGGTCATATCTTCAAGACTATGAGACGAGAACTGTTGGGTGAAAAAGCCGTGGGGAAATTGGGAAAGCAGACTACAACTCAAATAAGGCAATTCCTGCCAACTGTGCCAGTGCCAAGTATGCATATTAGTTTACCTTTTTAGTTTTCGTTTTAATAAAAATCAATTTCGTCAATTCATGCTAACTTGAATAAGCTAGTTTCGGTTATGTGCTGTGGTATTAAATAAGCAAAAGCTGAAAGCTGAACTTTTGGCAGAAGGTGAAAATACTTGTTTACCTTTTGACTTGCATATTTTTGAAAGTGTCGCTTCAACAAACAAAACTTTATGGGAATTCCTGGCTCAAAAACCCTCCTGCGTTGGTGATGGCGAGTTTCCCCCGCTTAAAGCAACTAAGAGTGATTCACCATATGTAGTAATCGCAGCAGAACAAACTGCCGGACGCGGACAATGGGGTCGTAAGTGGGTATCTTCACGGGGTGGTTTGTATCTTTCTTACGGTTTTGTTCCGAAGTTAGATATAAATTCAGGTTATCAATTAACTTTAGCTTCTGCTTGGGGGATTGCCGAACAATTGAGAAAGTATGGTGTTGATGTTGAAATTAAGTGGCCTAACGATCTAGTGTTGGATGGTCGTAAGTTAGGCGGAATTCTCACTGAAACCAAAGTCCGTGCCAGTAAAATTACTCAAGCAGTAATTGGGGTTGGAATTAATTGGACAAATCCGGTTCCTTCTACCGGGATTAATTTGGATTCTTGGAATAACCAAGGAAATTCCAGCAAAATTTCTTGCTTGGAAAAATTAGCTGCTGTGGTTTTGCTGGGAATAGATTCCGGTATACAGTGTTTAGAAGAAGAAGGAGTCAATATATTATTGTCTCGCTATACCAAATTGCTTTCTAATTTGGGTCAAATAGTTCAGATTAATGATGATTTTTCAGGAACTGTAGTTGGAGTTACCGATACAGGAAATCTTCATCTTCGTAGATCAACTGCGGATACTTTTTCTGTAAAATCATCATCCGTTTTCCTCCAGCCCGGTACAATCAGTTTAGGCTACCGTGAATCTGCGGATTAATTTGCCTGTTGTTGTCCAAAAATTCAAATTGAGACAATGACTGATTGAAATTATCTGTAAGTCATAATTACACAAGAGATTATTTAGAAAACAATGACGCAGCGCAAAAACTCTGCCCATAACCATCCGCAATCATCATGGCAGCGCTCGCTACCAGCGCAAAGCCTTTGTTGGCTTGGCAGCTTTAGCTTAATGAGCAGCGGCTTTGTAGTTGCCCAAACAACTTCAGGAATAGACAATATTGTTCCTACTGAAACATCCTCACAAGCAACGAGCGGTGAAAAAGCAACACAAAATACACCTATTATCATCAGTGACGCTCCTACACCAGAGCCACCCCAGTCTAAAGTAGAATTTTCCGAACGTCGAGCTAGGCTTAAACAAAGATTATCGGTAAAAAAAGATAATCAAGAAAAAACAACCACTTTAAGAACTAAATTAAAACGTCCTTCTACTACAAATCCTGTAGTCGTCAGGGAGAAAAGGGCAGTACCGACTTCACCTTCTAGTGTAGTTATTGAGACAAAACCTCAATCAAAGCCTACTGCGTCAAAACCTCCTATTGATTCACCTCAGAAAACTCGAACAATTCCTCCTATCACTACTTCTGTACGTGAATCGAAGAAAGATTACAATAACGCTTTAATTGATCCGACTAATTACGGTAAGAAGTATCAAGCACCCAATTCGGTAGTAGTTACAGGGCGTAAGAGTGGTTGTCAATCGGTTGCTAGCGGACAAGGAATTTCCGGTAATTGTGCGGGTGCTTCAAGTCAATCCCAAGTGAGTTCGAGAAAAACTTCCCCGAAGAAATCAACGCCTAGTTGGTTAAGAGAAAGTCAAAATGCTTCAGTTGGGACAACCGTTACATCTGCAAAAATCAAGAAAACAGCACCATCTTCGACTAAAGTTAGTTCTAGGGAAGTAACTAAAACTGTATTGCCGAATAAATCGGTTAATACGTATCGTCCTAGCGAGACTATTAAGCGTGTTGCTTCTGTTACTCCTAATGTAGTCAAAAATGCTGTTAGAACTCCGGCTCCCGCTGCCCCGATTAACAGATCAGTAAGCCGAGTTGCTTCTCGTCGTCCCAAACAAGCCTACAGTTCCAATCGCTTTATTCCAGCACCCAGCAGCTTTACTCCCCAGACTACAGTTAGCCAACAAGCCATTGCACCCAGTGGTGGAATGTTGCCACCACCAATCACAGCTAACAATACCGCACCTCGTCCTAGTGCTGTAGCTTACAATATTCCCCTAGCATCTTCATTACCAAAAGTTACTTATAGTGGTAGTGCTTATGGTGGTGTTTATAACTCCAACTACAATGCCAATGGATTCGTATTTCCTCTTTCCGTACCTTCAGCAATCAGTTCAGTATTTGGCTGGAGACAACATCCATTAACTGGCGATCGCCGTTTCCATTCGGGTATAGATTTAGCGGCAGCTGCAGGAACTCCGGTTTTAGCGGCTGATTCAGGACAAGTGGAAATTGCGGATTGGGTAGGTGGTTACGGTATAACCGTTGTGTTAAATCACAACAGCGCTCAGCAAACACTCTACGGTCATATGTCTGAACTATTTGTCCGTCCGGGTCAGTGGGTAGAGCGAGGAACAGTTATCGGGCGTGTAGGCAGTACTGGTAATTCTACGGGACCTCACCTACATTTTGAAACCCGTCAACTGACTCCCAACGGTTGGGTGGCAACCAATCCAGGAGCGCAGTTACAGTACTCACTCAATCAGTTCTTGCAATCTTTACAGACAGCCCAAGTTATTGAAGAGTAGGTAATGGGTAATGGGTAATGGGTAATGGGTGATGGGGAACCACGAGCAATAAATTTACTAATTACCAATTACCCATTACCAATTATCAATTACAAATACCCATGTTCAGCCAAAAATGTGGGTGTAATTTCATTTTGGGCAGGTTGAGATGAAGCTGAATGATTTTCCTTACCAAGATAAATAAATTTTTCTACGTATTTACCAAGAATATCACCTTCTAAATTTACCAAACTACCCGGGATTAAATCGCGAAGATTTGTTTCAGCATAGGTTACTGGGATCACAGCTACTTTAAACTGGGAAATCTCTGGATCGTAATCAGCTACAGTCAGGCTGATACCATTGATAGCAATACTTCCTTTAGGAACTATATAGCGGTCAATGGTTGATGGCGCTTTAAAGATCATTTCCCAAGAAGTAGCTGTTTGTTCGGCACAAATCAATTTTCCTATTCCATCAACGTGTCCCATGACAAAATGACCGCCGATTTTACTCCCAACTCTTAAAGAAGTTTCTAAATTGACGTAGCGTTGTTGACTTACCAATTCTCCCAGAGTTGTACGGCTTAAAGTTTCCGGGGAAGCAGTGGCAACAAAACCGTCCTTCAAAACATCTTCTACTGTCAAACAAACCCCATCTACTGCTACGCTATCACCATAAGCTAAGTCTTTCATAATCGCCGACCACGACGAGGGAGTGCAAGTAATTTGCCAAGAATCTCCCCCAAGGGATCTCATTGTTCCGAATGCTTGAATTATTCCTGTAAACACGGTTTTTTTTGTCCAACTAACTCTATATTTTGCTTATTTTCAACTTAAATTAACTAGTAATTCTGCCATATTATTTGATAATTAAGTATATTTTTTAACTCTTAAATGTATAGAGCTACAAACACATTTCAGCAAAGACAGGGCATACTGGGGTAAGTACATTATTGTAGAACTAATAAGGTTAGACTGGGAGCTGTTATTCACGACCCTAAACGGAGTTTAATAGAAGCAATTATAAAAAATTAGAACTTATGTTGAGATTTTTTCAAACTTGCTTAGGCAAGAGTATTATTTGTTACCAAAATAATCGAAGCGCTCAAAGGAATGTAGAGGCATAGTCGATGATTGAAATGAAAGTTGCTGGCATAGCGTTGGATGCAATTACTCGCAGTCCGATAGTACTTCTCAAAGATGCAACGGATCGCCGCGCTTTGCCAATTTATATTGGTCAAGAACAAGCGAGAGCTATTATGGCGGCACAGGAGAATCAAAAAGCTCCTAGACCGTTGACCCACGATTTGATTGTGAATATTCTAGAAGAGTGGAATATGGTTTTAGAAAAAGTGATTATCCACTCCTTGCAAAAAGACACCTTCTATGCATCTTTAATTTTAAAGCAAGGTGAGACCCAAAAAGAGATTGATGCTCGTCCAAGCGATGCGATCGCCATTGCATTGCGTACAAATACACCAATTTGGGTAATGGAAGAAGTGGTTGCGGATGCTTCAATTCCGGTGGATAGGGATGCCGATGAAGCAGAGCGAGAAGCTTTCCGGGAATTTGTATCTAATCTCCGTCCAGAAGATTTAATCAAGCGTTTTGGTGATAGTACTAGTAATAGCTAAAAATTTTAGATTGGGGATTTTGGATTTTGGATTCGGGCTATGCTGCTATTAAGTATTCTTCTCTAAACTTCCCACTAATTAATCTAAAATCTAAAATCCAAAATCCAAAATTAGAAAAATGCGATACCGACGCTTCGGGAAAACGAATCTACATTTATCAGTGTTTTCTTTGGGAACAATGCGCTATCTAGCTTCACTTGCTAATGCAAGACTAACTATTACTCAAGCAGTAGCGCAAGGGATTAATCATATCGAAACTGCTAGTGGTTATGGCAAAAGTGAGGAGTATTTGGGTGAAGTACTTAAAGCTGGATTGCCTGTATCTCGTGATCAGTTGTATATCACTAGCAAAATCCCACCCACAGTTGATGCTGATTCGATGCGTCGGTGCATCGATAAATCTTTACAGCGATTGCAGCTAGATTATCTTGATTGTTTGGCTATTCATGGCTTAAATACCTGGGAGCATCTGGAGCGGGTGCGGGCTGAAAATAGCTGTATGCAAGCGGTACGAGAAGCCGTTGCGGATGGTAGAGTAGGTCATGTCGGCTTCTCCACTCATGCACCCTTAAAAATAATTTTGGCGGCAATAAACACAGATTTTTTTGAATTTGTCAATCTGCATTATTACTATTTTTTTCAGCGTAATCAGAAAGCGATTGAGTTAGCAGCAGAAAAAGATATGGGGGTTTTTATCATTTCTCCTGCGGATAAAGGAGGAAAATTATATACACCGCCCGATAAATTAAAAAAATTAACTTATCCGTTTTCTCCTTTAGAATTAAACTACCGTTTTTTACTCAGTGATAAGCGTGTCACAACATTGAGTGTCGGTGCTGCAACTGCTGAAGAATTAATCGAACCTTTAAAAGTTGCCGATAATGATGGAGAACTAAAATTAGCAGAAATTACAGTATTTAAAAGATTAGAAAATCATCAAGATACAGTTTTAGATACTGAAAAATGCAGTCAGTGTTATGAATGTTTACCATGTCCCGAAAATATTAATATTCCCGAAGTATTACGACTGCGAAATTTAGCAGTAGCATACGAGATGACGGATTATGGAAAATATCGTTACGGTATGTTTGAAAATGCCGGACATTGGTTTCCTGGAATGAAGGGTAGTCGGTGTACCGAATGTGGGGAATGTTTACCGAAGTGTCCAGAAAAGTTAGATATTCCTGCTTTGTTGAAAGATACTCATAAAAGATTGAATGGCAAAGAAGGGAGAAGATTGTGGGAGTAAAAAGAATTTTGGATTATTAGATAGTACTAAGCGCCTGCCAATAGGTAGTATGGGAGACGGAATGTGGCGTATACTTGGGCTTGCTTTAGCAATTGTATTTGCTAAAGATGGAGTATTAGCTAAAAGATTAAATGTGCAGGTTTTTGCTACTACACATAGTAGTGACAGACAATTACATCAAGCGATTAAAGAACGTATTTTAAATCCAAAGCATCCGAAAGCAGAAATATTTTTTAATTGGTTTAAAGCTTTGTATGACTTATAGCGATTTTTGTTTTAGTTCAAACTTACATTGCTTTAATCTTTCAATTTCTTCATTCGTTAGCACTCAAAACTTCCTCTACTCCTTTTAAAAATTCACTCATTGTCACTCCTAAAGCTCCTGTAATATGGCTAAGAACTCGTATCGAAGGACTTTTTAAACCGCGCTCAAGCTGGCTAATATAAGTTCTATGCAAACCTGTATT
>JAYKJL010000229.1:0-23709 GCA_035285725.1 Nostocales cyanobacterium 94392
TAAAGTAGCGATGATAGCTAAATTTGATTTAGCTCGAATCAGTAGAGGTTGTTTAAGTCAACCTAAGAAAGTTCTTTTATGGACTCTTCAGAAATCCCCGTGTCTTCAGACCGGAGAAGCTTAATACAACCAGCTGCTTTTAAAGCAATTTTCACTTCTTTTTCGGAAACCGACCACAATTCTGGTCTAATTTTATTAGATGTAATTAAATTTTTGCCTCTACAACGGCGTAAGTTCCTTCTATATTTTTTGCTCCACATCATGCACCCTTATCGCAACTGATCAATAGTTTTTTCAAATTCAGGTAGTTGAAAAAATAATTAATTACCCTGTAACTAAAGTCACACTCGAAATACTATAGTTATAGTACAATAAAGATAAAACTCTGTCAAGAGAAAATAAAATTTTGTCGTATAGAATCGGCAAAACACAAATTTTGAATTCAAAATGTAGTTGAGTAGCTAATTTGCAAGCGTGGATACACAAAGTAGACAAAAACTGATAGAAATTATCAAATTAGCACGGGGTTCAATCAGCCAGCGTGCTTTTGGGATAGAATTAGGGGTTTCGGCAACAGCAGTTCAGATGTGGGAAAAAGGAGTGAAAACTCCAGACACAGAAAACTTGGCCCAAATTGCCACTAGAGCCGGGTATACGTTGCAAGAATTATTATGTTGTATAGAAGGAAAGCCATTACCAGAGATTTCCGACTTAAGTATGGTTTTAAGGCAAATAAATAATATGCCTTTATCAGAAGTTGCTCAAGTAGTTCAAGCAGGTGCAGCGAGATTAGCTGCGGCACCGGAATTGTCAGGGAATCCGGAGAAAGCAACTTCTGAATAAATTTTTGAGCTTTAGGTCAATTCCTGCAAATTCTCTCAATCAAGGCTGAAAGAGCCCGGTTGCTAGCTATTGCGGTGAATCCAAACGGCACGTCGCAAAACTGCTCTGGATGCGGTACGAAAGTCCCAAAAGAACTAAAAGACAGACTTCATGTTTGTCCTGAATGTGGACTGACGTTAGACCGTGACCACAATGCAGCAATCAATATTAAATATCTGGCGGTAGGGCATTCCGTCGGTAAAGCTCAGGCAACGTCCTATGCAATAGCAGGAGTCACTGAGAAGCCCGCGCTCTACCCGACAGGGTGAGCGTCGGGAGTATGTCACTGAATTCCAGCGAGTTTTGAGCAAATTTATCATAAATTGCCAAACTAACAATACTTTATTCAGTCTCTTAAACTTTAGACCTGAAAAAAAATTTCTTTCTCTCCAATAATTTGAGTACAAACTTTGTAATTAAATTTTGTTAAGATTGGACACAAAGGACAGCGGCGCATTCCCTTGCTGTAACCATCCCCTTACCTTGGAGATTCTTGATGCTACGACTAGAACATATCAGTAAAATTTATCCTACAGGCGAAGTTCTCAAGGATGTCAACTGGGAAGTAAAAGTTGGCGATCGCATTGGTTTAGTTGGTGTGAATGGTGCGGGGAAGTCCACCCAATTGAAAATCATTATTGGGGAAATGGAACCGACATCGGGAGAAATTATCCGTCCCAATAGCCTGCATATAGCTCACCTCAACCAAGAATTTGAAGTAGATCCGACTCGCACCGTCAACGAAGAATTTTGGACGGTATTTGAAGACGCAAACGCAGTACAATTAGCTTTGGCGCAAGTGCAGCGAGACATGGAAAGCGCCGATCCCGATCAACTTGATAAATTAATTGATAAATTAGATAAATTGCAAAGACAATTTGAAGCCTTAGACGGTTACGGTTTAGAAGCCCGCATCGGCAAGATTTTACCAGAAATGGGATTCGAGCAAGAAGATGGCGATCGCCTAGTAAGTTCTTTTAGCGGTGGCTGGCAGATGCGGATGGGTTTAGGCAAGATTCTACTGCAAAAACCCGATTTATTGCTGTTAGACGAACCGACAAACCATCTGGATTTAGAAACCATCGAATGGTTGGAAACTTACCTCAAAGGTTTGAATACTCCAATGGTGATAGTTTCTCATGACCGAGAATTTCTTGATCGACTTTGTAATCAAATTGTCGAAACTGAACGGGGTGTTTCTACAACTTATCTTGGTAATTATTCTTTATATCTACAGCAAAAAGCTGAAAGTCAAACAGCACAATTAAGTGCATACGAACGTCAGCAAAAAGAATTAGATAAACAACAAGCCTTTGTAGAGAAATTCCGGGCTAGTGCTACTCGCAGTACTCAAGCGAAAAGCCGCGAAAAACAACTTGATAAAATCGAAAGAATTGAAGCACCAATTGCTGGAGTTAGAACCTTAAGATTTCAATTCCCCCCAGCACCCCGTAGCGGACGCGAAGTAGTGGAAATTAAAAATTTAACTCATATTTATGACGATAAAATATTATTTTTATCAGCGAATTTATTAATTGAAAGAGGAGATAGAATTGCTTTTTTAGGTCCTAATGGCGCTGGTAAATCGACATTACTGCGTTTAATGATGGGCATGGAAAAACCCACAGAAGGTGAAGTGAAATTAGGTGAACACAACGTTATCCCTAATTATTTTGAACAAAATCAAGCGGAAGCCTTGGATTTAAATAAAACTGTCATGGAAACTATCCATGATGAAGTTCCCGACTGGAAAAACGAAGAAGTACGCACTTTGTTGGGACAATTTTTATTTAGCGGTGATACAGTATTTAAAAATGTAGCTGCTTTGAGTGGTGGAGAAAAAGCACGTTTAGCATTAGCAAAAATGTTATTACGTCAAGCGAATTTACTTATTTTAGATGAGCCAACAAACCACTTGGATATTCCAGCCAAAGAAATGCTTGAAGAAGCTTTACAAAATTATGATGGTAGTGTCATAGTAGTTTCTCACGACCGATATTTTATTTCCAAAGTAGCTAATAAAATCGTTGAAATTCGCGATGGTGAATTCCGAGTTTATCTAGGAGATTATCATTATTATTTAGATAAAATTTCTGAAGAAAAAGAACAAGCCAGATTAGCTGCAATAGATGCCGAAAAAGCCGCTAAAAAAGCTGAAAAACAGAAAAAAGCATCCGCTAAGCGGAAATGAATTTAATTAGTAATGGGTAATTGGTAATTGGTACAGAATTGAAAAGCCTACACTAATTTGACGGTAAAGTGTACATAGTTGACTTAGGCAATGAATTAGGTCTTATGTGAATTAAGCGCTCAAACCATTATCATCACGTTGATAGATTAAACATCGAGATTTAAGCGAGCTTCAAAACCCTTGTAGAATAAGGGACATTTTTAATTCACATTAGGCTATGAATTGTAAATTATAAATTATGAATTATATTGACAATTGATTTGAGTGTAAAAAAATAAGAGTTCCCCATTACCCATTACCCATTACCCATTACCCATTACCCATTACCCATTCCATAAAATAATTGAAGATACAAATTAACAAGCAATAATAAGCAAAAATTCACTTGCAGTTGTGAGTGTCAATGGTATTATTCGGATATTACGAAAAGTAAAGGGCGAATTTGTTATGATAAAAGCACCTGTTTCTCCCGTGGTGCTGGTAATATTGGATGGATGGGGTTACTGCGAGGAGACCAAAGGAAACGCTGTTGCCGCCTCTTCAACACCAGTTATGGATAGCTTAACGAAAGCTTATCCCAACACGTTGATAAACACCTCCGGAAAAGCGGTGGGTTTGCCAGAAGGGCAAATGGGCAACTCAGAAGTAGGACATCTTAATATAGGTGCTGGAAGAGTCGTACCGCAGGAATTGGTACGAATTTCCGATGCTGTTGAAGATGGTTCGATTAATCAAAATCCAGCGCTGGTAAAAGTTTGCCAAGAAGTGCAAGCTCGTCAGAGCAAGCTGCATTTAGTAGGACTTTGTTCTGAAGGGGGTGTACATTCTCATTTAAGTCATTTATTTGGATTGCTGGATTTAGCCAAAGCTCAGGGAATTTCGGAAATTTGCATCCATGCTATCACTGACGGACGCGATACTAAACCCAGTGAAGCTGTAAAATCAATTGGACTTATTCAAGATTATATAGACCGCATAGGAGTTGGACGCATCGTAACTGTCAGCGGACGCTACTATGCAATGGATAGAGATAAACGCTGGAATCGGATTGAAAGCGCTTACAAAGTGATGACGCAAGACGATTTAAGCATTAACTGTTCTGCCTTAAAAGTAGTACATAAATCCTATGCAGAAGGAATAACAGATGAATTTATTGTTCCGGTAAGAATCGCTCCTGGAGCAGTAGAAGCAGGAGATGGGGTAATATTTTTCAACTTTCGTCCCGATAGAGCTAGACAATTAACTCAAGTTTTTGTCAAGCCTGATTTTGACGGTTTTGAAAGAGAACAAATTAAACCACTATCTTTTGTTACCTTTACCCAATACGAGCAAGATTTATCCGCAGACGTAGCATTCAAACCCCAGAATCTCAACAACATTCTCGGTGAAGTGATTGCGAGCCATGGTTTAAAACAGTTTCGTACTGCTGAAACCGAAAAATACGCTCACGTTACCTACTTTTTCAATGGAGGTTTGGAAGAACCTTTTGCAGGAGAAGATAGGGAACTGATTAGCTCTCCAATGGTAGCTACCTATGATCAAGCACCGATGATGTCAGCAGAAGCTGTTACCGATGTCGTTTTAACAGCGATTAAAAAGGAAATCTATTCCTTAATCGTAGTTAATTACGCTAATCCGGATATGGTTGGACATACAGGTAACATGGAAGCTACTGTCCAAGCTTTAGAAGTAGTAGATAAATGTGTAGGACGCTTGTTAGAAGGAATCTGCTCTTTTGGAGGTACGGCAATAATTACAGCCGACCATGGTAATGCCGAGTATATGATAGATGAGGGAGGAAATCCCTGGACAGCTCATACTACAAATCCAGTTCCTTTGATTTTGGTAGAAGGAGAGAGAGTCAGAATTCCTGGACACGCTACCAATGTTGTGTTAAGAAGCGATGGTAAGTTAGCTGACATTGCTCCAAGTATTTTGGAAATTTTACAGCTTCCTCAGCCACCAGAAATGACTGGAAAATCCTTGTTTCAGCCAGCAGAGTATGATGTAAAATCAACTCGTTCTCCGATGAATTTGGTGATGCAGAAAAATTAAGTTAAAATTTGTTAGTTGCTGGTTGTTAAATTTTATTCTTTATAACTAAAATTTTAAACACCCACAACTAACCACCAACAACTAACTACTATCAACTTAATTAACCATGACTCTTTCAAATGTAATACAAGGTATCTGGGCATTTTCTGCTATTGGTTTAATCATTTTAGTATTACTGCACAGCCCCAAAGGTGATGGAATTGGAGCTATTGGTGGACAAGCGCAACTGTTTAGCAGTACCAAGAGCGCTGAGAATACTTTAAATCGTGTTACTTGGACTTTAACGGTAATTTTTCTCGGTTTAACTGTAGTTTTAAGCGCTGGTTGGCTTCCTAATTAGGAATGAGAAAACACCGAAAAATCAATATTGCCAACAGTCTGTTTAAACAAGTAAAAATCGCTTGGGGATTTGCGATTGCAATACTGCTCGTTATTTTAACTAACGTGCAGGTTTATGCTATATTTACAAATTTTAACTTGACAAAAGTACCGCAATACGAAGCAGATATAAAAATAGGCATCGGGGAAGGTGGAACTCTTAACAGAAAAAACTCTTTGATGGAGACTGTCTCTCAAACTGCTTCTCTCCCACGACAAAAACCCCATAATTTGCCATCAACTTTGATAGAATGGAAAGATGATACAAATAGCGGTGATTATTTTAATGAAATTAAACCCACGAAATATGGTTATTTAATTTGGTCACAATTTCCCATTAAAGTTTATTTAGAAACACCAACAGCAAATAATACCCAGCAGTCCCAAGAATGGGTTAATACTGTCTCACAAACAGTACAAGAGTGGAATAATTATTTACCTTTAACAATAGTTGAAAATCCAGAAGCGGCAGATATTACCATTGTGCGAAAATCTCCGCCGTTGAAATTTACAAATGGAAATCAATTTCCTCGCGCTCGTTCTGCCGAAACTCGCTATAAAATCTTTACTAAAGACAATATTTTATACCATGACTTTATTATATTATTAAGTCCCTCTCAAACAGGTAAATACCTTTCAGCAGCAGCTCGTCACGAACTTGGTCACGCTTTAGGAATTTGGGGACACAGTAAAGACAAAGGTGACGCTCTATACTTTTCTCAAGTAAGCAACCCACCCTTGATTTCCCCTAGAGATGTGAATACATTAAAGAAAATTTATCAACAACCGACTAGTTTGGGGTGGAAAAATAATGTGGAGACGTAGCAATGCTACGTCTTTGTTAGATCAAACTCAAACAGCTTTTTTGCTATGTTGGGGACGAAAATGTAAACTTCGTCTTTTAACGATTTCCTCATAAAGCTTTTCTAGCTGAGTTATATTCTTGCTGAGAGTATAACGTTCTAGTACTCGCTGTCGTGCTTTTTTCCCTAACATCAATGCTAATTCTGGATGATCTTGGAACAGCGGTAATAAAGTGCGTAATTGCGATCGCACTCTATGAGTGTCAAGTATTACACCGGCTCCATCCTGTAATACTTCTCCATCCGCACCGACTTCAGTCGCGAGACAAGCCAAACCGCAAGCCATTGCTTCTAATAAGGATAAAGATAAACCCTCAACTAAAGATGGCAATATAAATACATCGGCTCCCCGTAAAATTTCGATACGTCGATGGTCGTTAGCAACGAACCCCATCCAAATAATGCCATATTCGGGTCCATAAAACGGCTCTAAACTAGCTCTCAACGGACCATCACCCACTATTAGTAGTTTACTGTCAGGCTTCATTTCTGCCTGTCTCCAGGCACGCAGCAAAGCTTCAACGTTCTTTTCTGGAGCTAGTCTACCTTGATAGATAAATAAACGTTCGGCTTTAAATTCAGCTTTGATGGCTGAGAAACCGGGAGAATATTTATCAACATCTACTCCATTGGGAATCACAGCAATATTTTCCGCCGGTACACCCATACGTGCTAGCAATTCTCGCTGAAGTTGGGAAAATATAATTACACTGTCGTAATTACTTAGGGAGTGCGAATACAATTGATACGCTAAAAGTTGAGTTCCGGAAATTAGTTTTGCTCCTTTACCAGCAAATGGTGTGTGAAAAGTAGCAATCAAAGGGATATCTAGCTTTTCACAGATTTCTGGTAACAAAAAGTCTAGAGGAGATAAAGTCAGAGACGCATGAACGATGTCTGGTTTAATTCTTCGTAGCGAATCGGTTAAAACCTTAGTCGCTTTAAACGTAGGAATAGTATAAACCTGGGACTTATAGATAAAAGGTAGAGGTACCTCCTGACAATGTAACTCGTTTGAGCCTTGGGATACGGATTGAGCAAAATGAAGAAAGCTGACTTCATGTCCCTGCTCTAACAAGCCATTTGTAATTTCTCTACTATAGGTAACATTGCCACAAAAGGGCGTTTTTTTTCCAATCCAAGCTATACGCATTCTTGATTAGTAATCTGGAAAGGGGGTTTATTCGGTCAGATTTTCTGTGAATATGATTGATACGGATTTACGGTTGCACTCGCTGGCTTTGTGGATATCATAATATCTCAATCCTAATTACTGACAACGCAAATTTTTACGTTTTTAAAACTCATAAATCATAAATTTATTTATGCCATTATCATGCTGTTAATTACTATACCTTTTTATATGACAAATTTATATAACAAACTCAGACCCTATGTATAGTGTCTGCTTTGTGTATATATATTTGATTCCAAATATTCAGGAATATATGATTACGGATGTAAATTAACGATGTGATTTTACCATGGGAGTCAAAGCAATAGTCAAGGTAATTAATCAGCTAAACATAGTGACTTAATGTCAAGATGATAAATAATCGTGACTTAATCGTAATCGCTATTCAGCAGATGTATACCTTGTGAATAGACCACCACATAAAACAATAGCAGCTAATCCTAAAAATACTGTCTGCAATCCAAAAAAAGTTTCTGCGATACCGGCTAATGCTAAAGGTAAAGTCAGAGCAATATTGACTAAATTATTTTGCAGGCCGAATACTTTACCACGCATTTGGGCTGGAGTTTCAGTTTGAATGGCAGTTTGTAAGGGAATGCCGACTAAAGCACCAGATATCCCTAATAAACCGATTAAAAACAGTACAACCCATAATTGCTGGGTAAATATTGCCAAACCAGTCAGTGAAATTACCATTCCCATACATCCAGTTAAACTCAAGTGGGAGGTGGAAAAATTTTCCCCAAATTGACCTAAGACTATTGCACCGAATGCGATACCAACACCACCAGACGCTAGTAAAATGCCAAATTGATCGGGTACAGTACTAGGTATAATTTCTGCTATCCGAACTGCTAATACTGTTAATGCAGCCAACACCGAAAACAGTATGATTAGCTGAATCAAAGCATTGCGTAAACAAGCATTTTTGCCTAAATATAAGAAACCATCTTTCAAGTCAGCAAAAATATCGGCTTTATCCTTTTCTTTTTGCTGGGGTTTCTCATTGGTTGTCAGTAACAGTAAAATCAATCCTGCGATGGCGTAGGAACCACCGACTAAAATTTCTTTTCCTAATCCACCATTACCGACAAATTTCAGCCATAAAGCATCTGCTGCGGATAAAAGCGGTTCTCCAATCGCGAATCCGACAATTACCGATGCCATCATCGTTGTAGTGTACAGCGAATTTGCCGAAAGCAGGTTATGGGGCTTGACTATCAGAGGAATTACTGCTTGCTCTGCGGGTGCGAAAAACTGAGTTAAGGTGGAAACTAAAAAAGTTACTGCCAAAATAATCAAGAAACCAGCAGGAATATTACCTACACTATGCCAATCTTTAGCCAACCATAGCAGCGGTACAATTGCTAATACTAAAATACCGCGCCAAATATTAGTTGCCACCAGCACAGTTTTTTTTGTCCATCGATCTACAAATACTCCAGCTAAAGAACCAAAAAGTACTGCTGGGATTGTAAAAGTCATCATTAAAGCCGATACCCAACCGCTAATACTACTTCCCTCTGATTGAAACTGAGTATTAATTAAAGCAATCATCAGCACCAAATAGACTTTATCTGCTAACTGACAAAATACTTGACCACCCCATAATGCAAGAAAATTACCATTTGTCAATATAGGTAAAAACCCTTTATTATTTGTATCTATAACTACTTGATTTTTTCCATCACTTTCTTTAAATACATCAGACTTTTCCAGAAGTTTAGCAGTAGCTATTGAAGAATTATTTTCTACATTGCTGCTACTGTCGTGGGAATATAATTCATCTTTGATTTTATGTTCCCAAATTTTATCAACGTCGATTCGAGGTATTTCTGACACCGACGGATGATAATTGTGGTTATTTTTAGAATCGTTGTTAGAAACGTCTCTTGCTGACATTTCGTTTGTGTTGTTACTTTACTGTATGGTGGACTTGAGAAAATATGCGGTAATTAAGTCAAAATCGAATTTCGACCCTACTAACCAAAAAATAGCAGTTTATTGGTTTTTTAAATCAGTTTTTTGGCAAAATGCCGTAAAATCCTGAAATATCTTCACGAATTTTTTAAATTTAGCCATAAATTGTCGCAAAATACGAGTCTATTAAAGTTGCTGAACGAATTGAACGACCAAAATGGTATTGAGTATATTGTCTTAACAGACGTTCAATGTATAACCAGTTTTTGTGGTTGGTAGTTTCTTCTATAATTTGCGATCGCGTTAGTTGCTGTAGTAAATCTAGTTCCTCAGCACTCAAACGACGTAGTACAGTGGGTAATTCTTCCTGATGAACAATGGTTTCGTAGATGGGGGATGAAGTCGAAGCAGATGAAAAATAACCCCCACCAGATTCTTTGACAACAGATGCTACTTCTACTCTAACCTGTTCTTTCATTGTCGCACTTTGGGCGATGGCTCGCAGATTTTCCCAAGCTGACATGGAAATAACTCCACCTGCATTAATACTAAAACCTACCAGAGATTTGGGATTGGCGAAATCTGGTTTAACCGGAATTCCAGTTAAACAGCAAGCTTCTACTTGAGGTTTTAAACCAGCCAAAGCCAAAAGTTGAAAAACACCATGTACAAGATATGCTAAAACATCCTGATTGGTAGATAATTCTTGTAACCGGCTCAGATGTTCGTTAAAAAGTTCAAACAGTTCATCTTGAGGTTGTTCGCTTAGTGCTTGAGCGAGGACTATTTCTGCTAAATATTGAGAAGCTGCTAATTTACCTAAACCTCCTCCTAAACTCGGATACGTTTTGATAGTTTGTGCTTGAGTAATTTTATCGATACTTCGTCCCTTAGCAATGAGTAATTGATTCACCACAAACATGGAGCTTCTACCACCAAGACTAGAATTGTGCTTGCGTGCGCCGGTTGCAATAGCTCTAATTAATCCAAACTCTCTTGTTAAAATTGTTACTATTCTGTCAGATTCACCAAAAGCTTGGGCTTTTAAATTAATTCCAGTTGCTTTGTAGGTTCTACTCATTAATAATTAGTTGATGGTTGATAGTTGATGGTGGTTAGTTGATGGTTTGTATTACACCTTTAACCTCTAACCTTTAACCTCTAACCTTTAACCTTTAGAAGATTCATTACGTTGACGTAGTAAATCAACACCGCGAGAAGTACCTAACCTAGTAGCACCAGCTAAGATTAATTCTAAAGCTTGGTCTACAGTACGAATACCCCCTGAAGCCTTAATTTCGATTCTGTCTTTTGCTAGTTCCTTTAAGAGCTTGACATCTGCTAGAGTTGCACCACCATTCCACCCAGTACAAGTTTTGAGAAATGATGCACCTGCATCCATCGATACTTCAGCGGCAATTTTTTTCTCAATATCTGTTAATAAATTTGTTTCCAAAATTACTTTAATAACTTGTCCAGTTTCTTCGCAAATTGCGGCAATTTCCCGATGTATTTCTTCGGTTTTACCACTTTTTAACCAACCCAAATTCATCACTACATCTAACTCAGTTGCACCATTTTCTGCTGCTTCTTGTGCTTCAAAAAGTTTCACCGCAGGAGTCGTGGCTCCGGTAGGAAACCCAATCACAGTGCAGATTTTTGGCTGTTTATGATGGAGAAATTCTGCCGTAAAACGTACCCAAGTCGGTTGAATACAAACTGCTGCAAAATGATATCTATCTGCTTCTTCACACCATTGCTCGACTTGTTGTTGAGTTGCTGTCGGATGAAGTAAAGAGTGGTCGATATATGGTGCAATATCAATATCGGAATGCTCTGCTACCATGGTTTTTTCTACTACTTATCAAAATGTAATCGTAACGTGAGTTAGACTTTGTACGTTTAATATCCGTAACACTATAAAATCCGCATAAAAACTCTTAAAAACCTGGTTTATTGGCGTAATTGCTCATAATATCGGCTCCGGATATGCTGCTAATACAACTACTCAAAAAACAAGCAGAATCTAACCAATTATTAATACTGCTATCGGATAAATCAGGTAAAGAAACTACTTGTTCAACTGAATTAAAATTTAGTTGCATCGATTTACCATAAGTCGGGTCATAATGATATTCCAAGATATCTTTGACAAATAATTCCCAATCTTGATTATCAATCATCCGATACCATTGACTTATTTTTTCCCATCCACAATTAGATTTGAATTTTTCTAATTTTGTTTTGATAATTTCGGGATTGTTGACAAAATGTGGATATTCTCTTAATAAATATTCGACTCTAGCATCAAGAGGTAGTTTGATTTCTACACAGCTAGACTGCTTCATTTTTTCCCATAAAGAATGGGGTAAATGAACTTTCCCGATTTTACTACTTTCTGATTCTATCCAAACAGTTTCATCCGCATGAAACTTTTGCAGCACTTGCAATAATTGGGATTCAAAAAATTTTTGTCCAGGTTGGTACCCAGATTCTCCTAGCCACTTTTGACCTAATAAAGAACCACGATGATTTGCTAAAGCTTCCAAATCTAAAACTTGAAAACCTCTTTGATGCATCTTTCGTAAAATATGTGTTTTTCCGCTACCAGTTAAACCACATAATATTTTGTAATTTAATTGTCGAGGTAGAAAATCTAATTGTTGACGTACATAATTACGATAAGTTTTGTAACCACCTTCAAGTAAAGTTACGCGCCAACCAATCTGAGATAATACCATAGCCAGACTAGCAGAACGTTGACCCCCACGCCAACAGTAAATTAATGGTTGATAGTTTTTTTCTTTATTCGCAAAATGCTCTTTTAAGTGTTTAGAAATATTTTTTAATACTATCGCTGCCCCTATTTTCCGAGCTTGAAAAGGGGAAACTTGCTTGTATATCGTTCCAACTTCAGCACGTTCAGCATTATTTAATACCGGCAAATTAATTGCACCAGGGATGCGATCTTCTGCAAATTCAAGGCTTGAACGTACATCAATTATTTCACTATAAGTTTCCTTATGTGGTTCTTTAGTGTATTTTATCGAAGCAACCATTGCAATCAAACTCTTTTTTTTTCAATTATGGCATTTCCAAAAAGGCTTGAGACTCTGCTATCTAAGCAGTAAGTCGCTGATGTATTTGATCATCACTTTAGCTTACATCAAGTTAGTTGCTTGATAAAGTTTTATCAAATATCTATAAATCGATACTTGAGAAGCTGTATTATCTTATGCAAAAATGAACTCTTAATTTTTGCACTGTATTCAAGATAGTCGGTCATGAACAGTTATAGACAAGCAAAAATTAAAATAGTACATTGCTACTTCCTACTTGCTAGTTTCTCCGCATCAATTTAGAGTGACGTTTACACAAATTAATACACAGAGTATTCCCGATGAAAAGAATGCGATTACCCGTGTGGATTCCCTATCTAAATGCTTGGTTAAGTGCTTTGATGTTGTCTGTGTTAATGAGTACATTTTTGGCTATTGTCAGACGCTATACAGATTCATTGTATAATTTATCAAAATGGTCAAACACTCCAGAACAATTGACCGTCATTGTGATATTAATATTAATTTTGCCTATACCGGCGATCGCACTTTTTCATCATTTATTCCTCAGTCGTTTAGTTTCTTCAATTCCAGGGCAAAAAACCAGGGGTACTTCGGGATTTGTCCCCGGATTAACAAGTTGGTGGGAAAGTTTATATAGTTGGCTGGTAATTGTGTTATCTACATTCATAGCCACTTTAATATGTACACCTTTTTTACCTTTATTTCAGCTTAATTACACAAAACTAATTGCAACATACACAGAAAATCCTAGCAATTTAAGATTTTTGTTTGCTGCTGTGTGGATTATATGTGCTGCTATTTTGTATCAAGTTGCATATTTATTTAAAGCTCGTCTTGTTTTCAACAATAGTATAGATGAAGATGAAATAAATACTTTAAAAAGTAAATCAAAACAAAGTGAGATTCCAGACGAAGAAGTCATTTCAACAACTGTAGTCACCACCAGCGATACAACTAAAAATAGCTCAGATAATTCTACTGTTGCAGTTAAAGAACGAAAATCATCAAAAACATTTCTGAATATATTCGTAATTAGTTTAGTAGGTGCGTGGTTGTATATGTTTTTCACTTTACCAGATGTTCAACAAAGTATATCATCGGGTAATTTTGCAGAACAAATTCAAAAAAGGATTAGTACTGAAACCAAAGTAGTTAATACTCAAATTTCTAAAATATCACCTCAAAGCAACTCTTTTGATGAAGCGTTAAATCTAGCCAATAGTGCAGCGCAATTACAAGAATTTGCAAGTTCCCCAGATGATTGGAATGCCGTTGTCGGTAAATGGAAAGCAGCACTTACTTTAATGGAAACTGTACCACCAGAAAGTGCCAATTTTATAATTGCTGAACAAAAAATCGCAGAATATAGAAAAAGTTTAAATAGAGCAGAGAAAAAAGCTGTTCAATCAGTTAATAGTGAACAGTGAACATTCAAAGGTTAAAGGTTAAAGGTTAAAGGTTAAAGGTTAAAGGTTAAAGGTTAAAGGTTAAAGGTTAAAGGTTAAAGGTGTCTCAGAAGTCGGGTTTTTAAAAAGTTTGCCTGTTTTACGGGTAGTTATCATAAAAACCCGACTTCTTTAGTTCCCGCAATTTTCAGAAGTCGGGTTTTTAGAAAATTTGTTTCTTTTTAAAGATATTTATCATAAAAACCCGACTTCTCTAGTTCTCGATATAAAACTGCTGAGAAAGCTGAAGAAAGAGATACAGAGAATTTACTTAAAATTGACAACCAACCACTAACAACCAACTACTATCAACTAACTCCTAACTTTAAAATTTCCTTAGCAGCGCGATCGCAAACTCCAATTTCCCCAACAAACTGCTGCATTTCTTGATAATCGACTTGCATTTGCTGTTGACGTTGTGAATTTAACAACAATTCCATTGCTGCTTGAACAATATTTTCAGAAGTTGCTCTTTCTTGAATAAATTCGGGTACAATTTCGCGCATTACTAATAAATTAGCCGGGGAAGCATAGGAAAATTTAATTCTAAGTATGTTTTTTGCAACCCAATAAGTGAAGGGATTTAAACGATATAAAACTACTTGCGGTATATTTAATAAACCTAATTCCAAATTAACTGTACCTGATTTTGTAATTGCTAAATCCGCAGCAGCTAATACTTCTTGTTGTTGACTGGATATAACGGTTGCTCTTAATTGATACTTTTGTATTTGTTTTTCTATTTGTTCTCTATATCTTTCCATAGACAAGGGAATCCAAAAATGAACGGATGGTATTTTGCTTTGAATTTCCCTTGCTGCTTCAAACATTACCGGCACAATAAATTTGATCTCTTGAATGCGGGAAGCGGGCAGAAGTGCCACACAAGTTACATTATCATCAATTCCTAATTTAGTACGGGCTATTTCTCTATTAGGAAAAATTTGCATTCGATCGACTAAAGGATGTCCTACCCAAGTTACATCAGCACCCTTCTTTTCAAAATAACGAGCTTCTTCGGGAAATATCGCCAATATCTTATTGCTAATATTTATGATTTGTTCTGTATCTCGCTCGGTAATAGAAGTAACCCAAACTTGAGGAGCAATATAGTAAGCTGTGGGACAAGAGGGCATATGACGGCGAATATACTTACCAATTGCCATATTCGGTCCGGCATAGTCAATAAATACCACTAAATCTGGTGGATATTCTTGCAAAAACGCGATCGCTTGTCGTTGTATTTTTAAAGTTGGCAGTACAAAAGGTAAAGATTCTAAAATTCCGATGGAACCAATAGAAGTAGTATTTCCAATTAAAGATGCACCTTTCTCTGCCATCTGCTCGCCACCTAAAGCCACAATCTCTAATTCCAACCCCATTATGGTGGCTTGATTTTTAAGTGCGGTAATTAGCAGTGAACCTTGTAAATCACCGGAAACTTCGCCAGTACTAATAAATATTCTCATTTGGAAATGGGTAATGGGTAATAGTTGACTGTTAACTGATACCACCTTTACCGGGGGTTAAACCGCGTCTTCCAGACATTTGAGAAAGCATTAAAAAGCGACGTAAATGTTGTAGATGTTCGGTATCGCCTAACAATTCTAATTTTTCTAACGCTTCTTTGAAAGTTATATCGGAACGGTAAAGAATACGGAAAGCTTTTTTAAGAATTTGTAACTCATCAGTGGAAAAACCAGCACGTTTGAGTCCGACTAAATTCAATGTGCGAATCCGAGCCGGATTTCCTTCTACCAACATATATGGTGGGATATCTCGATCAATTCGTGCCATACCTCCAACCATCGCTTGTCTACCAATATGCACAAATTGGTGAACGCCCAATACACCACTGAGTCTTGCTCGTGATTCTATATATACATGACCTGCTAACGCGGCTGAATTAGCAATGACGACAGAATCTTCCAAAACACAATTATGACCGATATGAACGTAAGCCATTAGTAGATTAGCATTCCCAATACGAGTTTCTTCACCCGCACCAGTCGCACGATTGATTGTGACGTATTCGCGAATACGATTGTCATCGCCAATTTTAACCGTACTGAATTCTCCAGCGTATTTTAAATCTTGAGGTTCTGAACCGATAACAGCACCAGAGAAAATATGATTTCGCGCTCCTATTTCCAGAGGTCCTTCAAGCACTACATGAGAACCGATAATGGTCTCCGGACCGATTTTGACGTGTCCTTCGATTGTAGCATAAGCACCAACTTGAACGGTAGGATGCAATTGTGCGTTAGGATGAATGACAGCAGTTGGGTGAATTAATGTCTTCAAAGGTTAATCTCCAGAGCAGTTTGCGCGGCACGAATAATTTAACTAATCAGTAGCCGAAAGCATCGATGATTCGCAATGATTATTATGATATGAAGGCGGCGAAAAACCCGAGTATTTACTATACTATGGTGAATTGTTTTTACTAATTTTGTTAGATTAAAATCCAGTAAAGGCACGATTGTAATGCGCCTTTACTAATTTTAGTTATTTCTCAATTAATCAGAGAAAACATCAGTTCGCCTTTGGCTGCAAGTTGACCGTCCACTTCAGCACGACCTTGCATTTTACCAAAACGACGACGCTTGACCCACAACAGTTCCAAGTTCATTACCAGTTGGTCTCCTGGAACTACTTGACGGTGAAAACGTACTTTATCAATGCCAGCAAATACAAATAATCCGCCTTCATAATCGGGTAATTGTGTCATTACGACACCACCGACTTGTGCCATAGCCTCAACAATTAGTACACCTGGCATAATCGGTTGTCCGGGAAAATGCCCTTGGAAATGGGGTTCATTGAAAGTAACATTTTTAATGCCAACAGCTTGTTTTCCGGGAACGTAGTCGATAATTCGATCTACTAATGCAAAAGGGTAGCGATGCGGTAACAGTTTCTGAATTTCTTCGACTGTAAAAATTGTTTTTCTCTCCAAATTGGTTGTACTAGAGTCACCCAATTTATTTTCGGTAGATGCTTGCGCGATCGCGTTATTAGAATTCACTTCGGTAACAGTTGACATTTGGCTTGATTGGGTATTTGTTCTCACAGGTACTCATGCAAAAATATTTATACATTCCGACTGCTGTAAATCTTTGTGATGACAAGGAAACAAGCACTCACCGTAGGGTAAGATTCATCGCAATATACATTTACTTTTGCGTAAGGACTTAAATTTTTAGAATAGGCGATTATTGCCTGGAAATTCCCTGAAAATTTGCAATTTGAGATTGATGTGCAAATCAAAAAATCAAATCGACAAATCAAAAGTTTCCTGCTCTACAATTTTCTGTGCCAGTTGAATGTGTAAATTATGGCTGGCTTTATAAGCTAGAAAATGAGCGCGGGGGAAATTTCCCAATAAACTCAAATCTCCTATTAAATCCAAGATTTTATGACGTACAGGTTCATTTGCAAATCGTAGTGGTGGATTAACCCAGCCTTCGGGACTACATACAAGGGCATTTTCTAAACTTCCACCTTTGATTAAACCAGCTTGTTGCAAATGTTCGATTTGATGCATTAAACCAAATGTCCTGGCGGGGGCAATTTCCAAAACAAAGCTTTCACAAGGGTTTAATTTTTCATTATCCGGCATCCAACTGTGCCATTGATTACCAATTGCTGGTAATTCAAAATCAATCCCGTAAGTAAAACGGGTTTGCGGTGCAGGTAGCGCACAAACAAAAGCATCTTCTTGACGTACCCAAATTGGTTCGTTAATTGCTTCCTTTAAGAATAAACCTTTCTCACGAACAATTGAATTTTGCTCGATTGTACCGACTTGAGCGATACTTTCAGCCCATATTCGTGCCGAACCATCTAAAAGTGGTACTTCAGCACCATCAATTTCAATCCGAGCATTATTTACCCCCATAGCAGCCAAAGCAGCCAATAAATGTTCTACAGTACGAACACTGGCTTCACCTTGCCTTAATTCAGTCGAGAGAACCGTCTGAGAGACTGCTGTCACATCTGCTGGAATAGTCGGTGCAGACGGTAAATCTACCCGCACAAAATAGCGTCCAGTTCCTGGCTCTGCTGGGTATATACGGACATTAGTATCAATACCGCTGTGTAATCCCGTTCCTGTTTGGCTAATTTGACTGGCTATTGTACGCTGTTGCATAAAGCACTTTAATAAGGTTTAAGGTCAAAGGTTTATTTAAGGTCAAAGGTTTAAGGTCAAAGGTTTAAAAATAGGTAATTAACCACCATCAACCATCAACTAACCACCATCAACCATCAACTAACTTTTTAAAACCTTTCCCCAATACCAAAATTAATTCGGCTGTCTCCATCATCATTAAGACCGTAATCAATCCGAATTGGTCCAAGCGGTGACTGTACTCTTACTCCAAGTCCGTAACCGATACCAGTACCATTTTTATTCAGTAATTCCGCAGGTTCGGTTGTGGTTCCTAAGTCACTACCAATATCAACAAATAAGGCACCACTAAGCACTGAAAACAGTGGGAAGCGATATTCTGCTGATGCTTCGATATAACTGCGTCCGCTGCTTAATCCACCTTCGTCATAACCCCGGACTGAGTTACTACCACCTAATGAAAAAGCTTCATAAGGTGGTAAGTCACCAAGAATGGTTCCAGCTTGAAAGTTAAAAGCTAGGGTTTCGGGTCCTTTGCTAAAGTTGGTAAAGTTGACAGGGATGTAATAACTGTAATTACCCTGTAACCTAGTTAGAAAAATATTACCTTGTCCGATTGGTACCGACTGGTCTAAACCCAGACGCAAGAAGGAACCTTGAGTCGGTTGTAAAGGATTGTTTCGCATATCACGAGATGCTCCTAGTTTTACTAGTAGCAAATCGTCTCTACCAGTTCCGGATTCGCTGAGTTGAACCCGGTTAATTTCGTTATTAGGTATCAAATTACCATTATCGTCAAGAATCCCTCCTTCACTTCTACGGTTCCCATCACTATCGGTGATGTTAACTTTTTGATATTGCAAACCAGCAGAAGCGACCCATTCCGATCTTTCGTAAGGATTTTTGTTTAGAGGACGAGTAAAGTTTACACCACCGCCTGTACGGACAACACGAGGGCGATCGCCATCCTCGAATGTGCCATCTTCTCTTTGAAGACCTAAAGTTTCAATTTCAGTATCAATGGTTTCACTTGTTCCATCGCCAGCAACATTTTGACGCTCACCATTGTCAAAAATCAAAGAAATTGATCGACGACGAAAAGCGTTAACTGTATAGGAAGTACGATAAGGGTCACCTGCTATCCAAGGATCTGTGTAGCGGAAGTCAAATAAGAATTCTCGCGCTCCTGCTTGTAACTCTGCTCCTAACTTTTGGTTTCTACCGTTGAGGTTTTGTTCTTGATAGCTGATAGTACCGAATATTCCGCTAGCAGAACTAACACCAGCACCTGCGGCGATAGAACCGCTGTTTCGTTCTACGACATTGACGATTACGTTTACTTTACTAGGATCTTCACCGGGGTCGAGGGAAACGTTAACATCTTCAAATAATCCCAATCCAAATACCCGTTGTAAATCTCTTTGGACGATGTTGCGGTTAAATACGTTTCCTGGCTTGAGTTGTAGTTCTCGCTGCACAATATACGGCTGGGTTCTTCCTTTGACGGGTTTTCCGTCTTCGTTGGTAACTTCACCATCTTTGTTACGAAACTGGACTCGAATATCTTCTACTAACCCTTCAGCCACTTGTAAAGTAACTACCCCGTCTGGTGATACTTGGGGAGAACCAATAACGTTTGCTAATACATAACCTTGGTCTTGATATTGTTTTACTAATACCTTGATAGCTTCTTGCAATTCGCGCAAATTGAGAATTTGTCCGTATTGCTTGCTGAATATTTCATCTACAGTTTTCTCAGGTAATACCGAAGGAACCTTCGCACCTGGATTTGCATCTATCTGCACTCTTCGTAAAACTGGATTGGGTTGAACTACAAAGCTGACTCTAACCCCTAAAGGTGTATCTTCCGGAGCTACTTGAACATTCGAAAAAAAGCCGGTTCCAAAAATAGCATTTATATCTTCTTGTAATTGCGATCGCGTTGTGGTTCGTCCTGGTTGGGTACGAATAACTCGATAAACTTGGTCTTGTAATGCTTGTGGTAATTGTCCAGTTTCCGACCTCACTAAAACTTCTGATACCAATACACGGGTTTCATCTGCTGTCGGTTCGTCCGTTTGTGTCGTCCCCGGTGTCTGGAATTGGGGTTGCTGCTGCGGGTTCGTTTGTTGATTGGGTTGCTGATTTTCCGGAGTGGGACTTAGTACTGGTTCTTGATTATCACTAGGGAGATTATCGGGAGGGGGAATTTGTGGAGTATTTTGTGCAGTTGTGGAATTGGAAGTTGGTATTACCACTTGCAATTTATTTGCAACTGATGTATCTATTTGATTCGTGCTTGCGGCGGAGAAAATATCTTGTGATTTTTCCGAACTCTTGACATTTTGGGCATTTGCACTTAAAGAAACTCCTAATGGAGTAGTAAGTGCAATTACCGTTACCAAAAAGGGAGATAAACGCATTTTATTTAGATTACTTTTCACGTCCACACACCATCGTTAAATAAATATGATAGTTATTTGTCATCTGTCAGCAGTTATTTGTCAAGGACAATTACAACCGATGACATTAAACAAAATCTAGTTGATTACAGATTCGTCTCTACTGTTTTTAACACCCTTTCTAAAACTTCTTGGTAGGCATTTTCTACATTTCCCAAATCTTGCCGAAAACGATCTTTATCTAAAACTCGATTTTTGACATCATTGGTAGCTGTATCCCATAAACGACAGGTGTCGGGACTAATTTCATCTGCCAAAACTATTTGTTGTTGGGAATCCAAACCGAATTCTAGTTTGAAGTCCACCAAAATAATGCTGCATTTTTGAAAAAATTCCTTGAGAAACTCGTTGATTCGCAATGTTAGATGAATTATTTGCTCAAGTTGTTCCTCGCTGGCTAGTTCTAACAATCGTAGACGCTCCCGTGTCAATAAAGGGTCTCCTAATTCGTCATTTTTGTAATAAAATTCTACTAAGGGTTGCTTCAACACGGTTCCCAATCCTATCCCTGTTTGCTTACAAAGGCTTCCGGCTGCAAGATTTCGCGCAACCACTTCTAAGGGGAAAATTTTCACCGCCTTTACCCGCATTTGATTTGGCTTTGGACTATCTATATAGTGGGTATTAATACCTTTTTCTTCTAGCTGTTGAAATAATTTACTAGAAATGCTACAATTAATAGCTCCTTTGTTGTTAATACTCCCACGCTTTTGGGCATTAAAAGCAGTCGCATCATCTTTAAAATCAGCGAGTAATATTTCCGGTAGATCTGTTGTGTAGAGAATTTTGGCTTTTCCTTCGTAGAGTTTAGAGGTAACACTCATGGTAGAACGATTATTTTACAGAAAAATAAATTTATGCCGTCTTATGGCTTAACTATTTTATCTGAATGTCGCAATACCTTATCTGTTATCACTTGGAATTCGGTTAACAAGTCAAGTTATGAAAGAATCAAGGGATTACATCTGAAGGACATCTATTTTGGATTGCTGCTTCTAAAAACCCGGATTCTTTGTTGATAGACTAGAAGCAGAGCCTCTAAATATTGATTACCCGTTCCCTACTCCCTAATTCTGAATAACTGGAGATCAAAAAATGGAAAAAGAAGATTTTCTTTACCCTCGTAGTCGTTACTACGGTAAAGTAAAGCCAGAGAATTTAGTATTTAATGCTAACTTGCAAGAATTCGCGCAAAAAATCAGCATAATTTGTAACTTAGAAACTGGCGGTAAAATAACTACGATAGAAGCTTATGATGAAATCAAAGCTCTATGGAAAGAATTGAAGCATTCAAAACGAGAACTTCATATTAGTGAAGAGCCAGAAGAAGGAAATTAGGGAAACACAAAAAAAACATTAAAACTCTACTTGAAAATTACAAAAATTAAATAAATTGTGAGGATTTCTCGGACAATTTAATATTCTTTAATTTAAAACAAAACATCATGTAATCGATAACCCGATTGATTACCTATTACTTATGAACCATTGTCCAAACTCCATTCCAGGATTCTCCAGGAGGCTGTCTTAAATATTTATGACAGCGTTTGATGTGAATATTAACAGCATTATCTGTAGGTAGAATTTTTTTGGCTGCTTGAAAACAAATCAGCGCTTGGGGAAAATTGCGTGACGAGTAAGCCATTCTTCCTGCATGATAGTAGGATAGAAATTCTTGAGTATTCGCGTCCAAACAAACATTGCGATCGCCAATTAGTTCATAGATTTTAACCGCTTGATGTTTGCCTTTAACTCGAATTTTATCAAGTTCGCGGGCAACAATATAATCTTTACACAGTTGGTAAGTAAATTCGCTCAAAACAATATCACAACCATATTCCTTGGTAGTCCCTTCCAAGCGCGAACTCAAGTTAACTCCATCTCCAATCACGGTATAATCCATGCGTTTGCGAGAACCAATATTTCCCGAAACAACTTCCCCAGAACTAATACCAATACCAATATTAATTTGTGGTTGTTGTTCAACAATCCGTCGTTCGTTAAATTCCTTGAGTCGATGTCGCATATCTAAAGCCGATTGTACCGCTCGTAGAGCATGATTTTCTGTTAATGGTAGGGGCGCTCCAAATACTGCCATCAAAGCATCTCCGATAAACTTATCCAAGGTACCTTCATAGTTAAAAACCGCTTCCACCATTGTTTCAAAATATTGATTGAGCAACGATACAACCTCGGCTGCTCCGAGATTTTCCGTAAGTGTTGTGTAGCCTCTAATATCAGAAAATAAGATGGTGACTTCTTTACGCTCTCCCACCATTAAACCATCTTCACCCAATGCCATAACCTGTTCTGCGACATGAGGAGTTAAATAGCGGTACATAGTAGTCTTGAGACGTTTTTCTTGACTAATATCTTCCAATACTACCAAGCCACCACGGACACCACCTTCTGGGTTAGTTAGGGGGTTGACTGTCAAATTAGTACTGCGTTCGATTGGTTCAATTTGAGAAGAATTGATAAACTGCGATTGGGGAGTCAACGGTTGATTCCAAGGAATAAAAACATCTGGATTACTAGAGTTTGGTAATGCTAATATATATTTGTCCAACTCCAAAGAATCCCCAGGTAGATAATATAGTCCCACCACCAAACTTTGTTCTGGTACATAATGTTTGGCTCCAGTTTTTAAACTATCTTCCAAGCGAAATTGTAAATTTTCAATTGGTACAACTTCCCATAAAAGACGACCAATTAAGTTTTGTTCCCAAAGAATCTTGTTGTTTTTAATGCTGACATCTCCTGATAACGGACAACCGAATAATTCTAAAGCCGCATCATTGATAGTAACGATTCTACCTTCCATATCTGTAGAGATTACAGCATCTGATAAACTTTGCAGAATGTCTTTTTGATATTGTTTTTCTAACAATACACTTTCAAATAAACGGGCATTTTCCAAAGCAATTCCTGCTTGTATATTAAAAGCCCGCATAAACTCTTCATCTGATGCAGTAAAACTACCTTTTTGCTTGTTAATTAATTGAGTAACACCGATTAATTCATTCGCCGAATTAAACACCGGCATACATAAAATATTACGAGTAAAATAACCCGTCTTTCTATCTGTAGTTGGGTCAAAACG
>JAYKJL010000230.1:0-12605 GCA_035285725.1 Nostocales cyanobacterium 94392
TGCGAGTGGATAGAGATTTTTTAACGACTTCCCCGCAATTACTGCATTCTTGACTGGTGTATGCAGGATTTACCGCAATGGTAATCCGACCAAACACCTTCCCGAAATATTCTAGGAATACTCGAAAGTAGTTTTTTTGATTGGAATGCGAATTAACAAGCTTTTTGCGGTTAATAAATGGGTTCCGACAGCAATGGCAATGACACCTATGCTACGCACTTTGTACGAGCATCCCGAAAAGGGTTTTTTGGGTGGGGAAAGTTTTCTTTATTGGCTCGGAGTAGGATTAATCCAGTACTGGCGTTCTTTTGAGGATTTAGAGCGTTTTGCTAGAAGTCCAGAAGAACCGCATTTAAAGGCTTGGCAGCGGTTTAATCGAGTTGTGGGTGCCGATGGTAGCGTTGGAATTTGGCACGAAACCTATCTAATTAATCCAGGAAATTACAAGGCGATTTATGGAAATATGCCGATTTTTGGATTAGCTGCTGCAACCAAACATATATCCGTGACAGAGCTTAAGGAAAGCCCACGTCGGCGTGTAGAAAATATTTAACAGTTATCAGTTATCAGTTATCAGTTAACAGTCCTCGAATTCGGTGTATGGTGAGAAATAGAATAGGAAGCATATCAATAGATAACAGTTCACTGATAACTGTTCACTGGTTTACGATCGCGCTGTAGCGGGACTTAAATCCATGAGAGAAAGTAAGCGATTGAGATCAAAATGCTCTCGCATTAAATGACGAATGCATTCGACTTTAATTGGTTCGTGGACACCAACTTGACCGAAAGCACGCTCAATAATTTCCACAGTGCTAAGAGTATCTAAATCTACAGATAGAATCGGAATTTCCAATTCTTCAGCACGAGTGAGGATGAAAGATGGAGGTGGTAACTGTCCAGTGAGAATCAGACATTGAGTCGAAGTTTCCAATGCAGCTTGCTGAATTTCCACGCGATCGCCACCTGTAACCACTGCCATATTTTGCCGTTTACGAAAATATTTAACAGCAGCATTGACATTCATCGCACCGATTGCCAAACTTTCAACTAATAAATTTAGGCGATCGTCACGACATAAAACTTGTGCATTCAACTGATGAACCAATTCACCCACAGTGACACTGCGTAGCAAGTTGCTTTTGGGCAATACACCTAATACAGGAATACCTTGCTGCTCTAAAAATGGACGCATGGTATGATTAACAGCTTGCAAATGAGAAGCGGGAACATCATTGAGGACAACACCAATTAAACGTTCCCTAATTAACTGCTTAGCAGACAATAATGTTTCAACAGAAAGTAAGGACTTATAGCGAAATACTAGAAGCACTTGAGCATCTACCAAATCAGCTAATTGCATCAAAGACAAATCAAACAAACTACCTTCAGACAAATTACCCGGTCCTTCGAGTAAAACCAAATCACTGTCGGTATTTTGTAAATATTGACTTGTAAGAGACGAATGATAATTAGTTGTATCTTCGCCGCAAAGACGTTTTTGCAGTGTATTCTCGTTTAAAGTAAGTAATGTGGGTACTACTCGGTTAGGAGCTAAATTCAGGCTTTGAGTAATAAACTCAACATCTTTCTCAATCAAGCTTTCTTTGGATTCTCTCAGACACTTACCAAGAGGTTTGCCATAAGCAAGATCGAGTCCAGCTTGATGTAATTGATCAGACAAACCTAAAATAATTGCGGATTTCCCGCTGGAAGGTTCGGTTGACCCAATCAGTAAATACTTAGAAGATTTTGGCACGCACGCACTCCTAATTTCAACAGTAAAAAACTTTCAACATAAAGTGCTTTCTATTTCAACCATCGCGAATAATCCCAAATAGCCGATAGTTGATTGCTAATAGCCTATAAAACTGTTTGGGCGTTCTTTAATTTTAGGTCGAACCTTCTTCAATAGAGTTATTTATCAATTATTCGTTAACGATTGGGCTATACATCAATTTATAAAAATCAAAAATTAGAGGAAAAAGAATAAAATTCTTTTCCTCTTCCATTGTGACTGTATTTTATTCTTCCAACCGCAACAGCTTACGATAAAATGATTGAGAAAAATCAGTCATGCGTTGGCGTTTATAGGTTTCAAGCATTTCTATTAAAAAATTTATAAACTCGAAACTAGCCATCATTACTTCATAACTCAGTTCAGCATTTCCATTAAACTGCATTCGGCAACGGGTTAAATCCGAAGGTAGAGTTGCAATATTCCAAGTAGCGATAAAAGGAATACTTTCACTACTCTCTATTTTACGTTCTCCTTCTAAAGCCCCTTTCTGGTAAAGACCAATTGCATAAGGTAAAAAATTCCGTTTCCCACTTTGAATGTAAGGTAAATACACACTCGCTTGTTGAGGAGTCGCAGGAGATAGTTGCTCAAACACTGACATACAATAGATTCCTTAAGTTATTTGATAATTAGTAATCTTGGTAGATATACATAGTGTTCCCAAGTTTTTAGCAAAATCCACACTTGTTTTGATCGGGATGGGGGGATGGGGAGATGGGGAGACCTTTGACCTTTAACCTTCAACATACAGACCTTTGACGAAGAAATATGAAAATGTCGGTTACAATAGGGCTGCACTAATTTTTATGACGCTAGGGTAATAATGCTGAAGATTTTGTGTAACTAAGGTTAATTTAGCAAATTGCCAATTGTTATATATTTTCAGTGATAACCACATGTATATCCGATTATCTTGACAACTCCTTCCCAGAATTGCGATATTACTAGACGAATTGATGAGTTTTATCGCGAGATATCCCGCGAGAAATACCACCAATCTCAAACTAAGCTTCTGGGTCAGTGAAGGTAGTGGTGATATCGTGTTATCTCAAACTAGCTTCATAGCATTGTTGTACAAAAATACTTGCGATTGAATTAACTAAATTATGCCAGCGAATTCCTGGCCCGAAAAAGATTCTTATAACGAACTTGATCCGCTTAACTCGATGTTTGCTGAAATGTCGGTAAATATGGATTTAGAAGAACAGCGATCGCAAAAATTGTTTGTTCCTTCCCGGTTTCAAGGTCGTAGGCGCAAAGCTGCTCTAGTTTTGACAATGGTCTGGAGCAGTACAATTGCTTTGCACTTAGTTTCTTGGGGTTTTTTAATTGTCTTAGGGTTGACTACCGTTGTCGGGCTGCACGCTTTAGTAATTGTATTTGCCAAACCTCGCTCTGTAGATGAGGAAATGAAAGGAGATTTACCTTTTGTATCTTTATTAGTTGCGGCGAAAAATGAAGAATTAGTTATTAGCAATTTAGTAAATAACCTTTGCAATCTGGAATATCCCCGCTCTGGGTATGAAGTTTGGATAGTTGATGATAACAGTAGCGACAAGACACCAGAATTGCTGTACGAACTAGCTTTAAAATATGAAAATTTAAAGGTATTGCGGAGGGAAACTGGAGCTACTGGTGGTAAATCAGGAGCATTAAACCAAGTACTACCCTTGACAAAAGGTGAAGTGATTGCTGTATTTGATGCTGATGCTCAAGTTTCGCCGGATGTTTTGCTCAGAACTATACCTTTGTTTAGTCGAGATACTGTCGGAGCGGTGCAGTTACGCAAAGAGATTGCTAATGCTTCGACAAATTTTTGGACAAAAGGTCAAATGGCAGAAATGGCTGTTGATACTTTTTTCCAAGAACGGCGTAGTTTGGGCAGCGGTATTGGCGAATTACGCGGTAATGGTCAATTTGTGCGGCGTACCGCTTTATACAGTTGCGGCGGATGGAATGAAGAAACTATTACCGACGATTTAGATTTGACACTGCGTTTGCATTTAGATAAATGGGATATTGAATGCGTATTTTATCCAGTAGTCAAAGAAGAAGGTGTTACCAATGCAGTCTCTCTTTGGCATCAGCGTAATCGTTGGGCTGAAGGTGGGTATCAACGTTATTTAGACTATTGGGACTTGATTGTTCGCAACCGGATGGGTACGTGGAAAACCCTTGAATTGCTAGTTAATTTTGTGCTGATTCAGTACATCATCCCAACCGCAATCATCCCCGACTTCTTAATGGCGATCGCACGTCATCGTCCTCCCCTTTTAAGTCCATTAACCGGAATGACGGTAACGGTATCATTTTTCGGAATGTTTGCTGGTCTCAAACGGATACATAAACATAAAGGTTTGAAAACTGATAGCTACATCTTGTCACTCCAAAGTCTACGGGGAATTTTATATATGTTCCATTGGATAATAGTTATCAGCACGACTACCATTCGGATGTCAATACGTCCTAAGCGTTTAAAGTGGGTTAAAACTTTGCGTCAAGGCAGTAAGTGAGGAGAAGGAGATGGAGGGATGGGGAGATGGGGAGATGGGGGGACAAGGAGATGGGGAAAAATAAATAACAACTGTCAACTGTCAACTAACTTCTACTCTTAAAAATCGACATCATCTTGATCAAGTTCTTCTAATTCCGATGAATCACCGAGTTCATCGGATATTTCTGTTGATTCTTCGCTCATTTGAATAATTTCTCCATCTAATGCATCTGCTAAACGCCGAGCAGCGTTCATGATCAGATCAATTTCTGGATCTTCTGCTTTTACCTCTGTTTGAGGGGATATTGGAATTGTTTGCGGTGAAAGAGTGGCATTGTTTGCTATTGGGGTAGGTTGAGTTCTCGGAGTGGAGTTTTGAGGTAGTGGGCTTTTTTCTGAAGGAAGAGGTGTTGGTTGGAATGAAGGTTGTAATGGTGCTTGTGGTGGTGTCTGTGTAGGAGAAACGTCCGGCTCTGGCTGCACTGGAGTCGAAGCAGCAGCACTTGAGCTTGCAGATGAAGCCGCGTTGGCTATTTCTAAATTTACTTGGATTTCACGGTTAAAAGTTACTTGAAATGCTGTTGTAATTTTCTCTTGGTCTTGCTGTACTTTCTTGTACCATGCTTCTTTAACGGCAACGCGAGCCATAGAGCCATCAAACTCCACAATACGACACATTTGACGCAGTAGTTCCCGTCGGGAAACTGGTAAAAAGTTGGCGAGTACCTGTTGCCAGATTTGGTTTACGTTAATTTGTTGAGGTGGAGATGGGTTAGCTGGGGTAGAATCTACGGGTTCTGGTGTGGTGTATTGTTTTCTGGTTCCATTTCCATTTTCTGATGCTTTGGGAGTTTCGATGTTGTTGGAAGCAGGTGGATGAGAAGGTACAACACTAAGAGGTGTTGAAGGCTGATGAACCGCACCCTGCGGGTGAATCTTTGCTTTCGGTGGGCTTGAGTTAAAATTAGATCGGTTTTGTTGGTAACTAATAGCTGGTGGCTGAATCGCATTCGGCGCAGTCGTGCTGCTGATCGCAGATGGTAATAATCCGAGTAAGGTGATTTCCAGCCACAAACGCGGTTGAGTAGTGTTTTTGATTTGCACTTCGCAAGTACGTAGGTGCTGCTGTCCTTGCAAAATTGTACTTATTTCTAGATTTTGAGCAACACTCGCAAGTACTTCCCACATCGCTTGAGTGCAAGCAACCAAATCATGACGACTGGGTGCAGTTTTGACAATGAGTAAATCACGGTAGAAGGAAGCGAGGTTTTGGAGAATAATTAAAGGTTCTTTACCACGATCTAATATTTTACGGTTACAGTCGATTACGCCTTCCGAGTCGTCGGAGACTATCGCTTTTAATAAGTCTAGTAAATCGTATTCACTGACCGAACCAACTAAATCCCAAACTTTTTCTGGTGTTATTTCTTCTGATAATAAACCCAATTGGTCGAGAAGACTTTCAGCGTCTCGCAATCCTCCTTGAGAGACTTGAGCAACTAAGGTAATAGCTTCTGTTGTGATATTAATATTTTCTGTGAGAGCGATATGTCTTAAATGCTGCACCATCGCTTCTATCGGAATGCGTCTAAAATCAAATCTTTGGCAGCGTGAAATAATTGTTGGTAAAACTCTTTGCGGGTCTGTGGTCGCGAGAACAAAGACAACGTGCCTCGGTGGTTCTTCTAGTGTTTTTAGTAATGCATTGAACGCCTGAGTACTGAGCATATGGCATTCATCAATTACATAAACTTTATAGCGGCATTGCACCGGAGCAAATTGCGCTCTTTCGATAATTTCTCTAATGTTATCGACACCCGTATTACTTGCAGCGTCAATTTCAATTACATCTAAAGTGGCACCTTTGCTAATTCCTTGACAAGTGTCACACTTTCCGCATGGTTGTGGCGTTGGTCGACCGCCATTTAGACAGTTGAGCGATTTCGCCAAAATGCGAGCGCTAGAGGTTTTACCCGTCCCCCTCGGACCAGTAAATAAATAAGCCGGAGCAATCTTAAGGGTATTAATTGCATTTGTAAGAGTAGTCGCGATCGCCTCTTGTCCAACTAATTCAGCAAAAGTCTTTGGGCGATATTTATGATGCAGGGGTTCGTAAGACATGGAGGACGGCAGAACGGGAGTTTGGAGTTAGGAGTTAGGAGTTAGGAGTTTGGAGCTTGGAGTACCCCTGAAGAAGGTGTACTAATATAGTACTACTCAGAAGCCTTATTCCCATGTTATGAGCTTCAACTTTCTAACATAAAATTTTTTAGTGCAAACGCTCACTGTCTTCAGGGCTAGAATTAGGAGTTAGTCAACTGTCCCCTGTCCCCTGTCCCCTCAATTCCAATTAATTTGTAAAATTTATATCTTAAAAAATAAACACTTAGAGAAAATGCGTGACTAGTAGCTACAATTTTAAGGTAATTAACACGCTATGGGTGCCTGTATGCTAAGACGGCTGATACAATGGCTGAAAAAGTTTTTTCAAGGGTTATTTGGCACAAAGCAGCAAAATACTTTCCATAAACAGAATTCCCCTAGTTCACCACCTCCACCTCTTAACGATACGGATTTAGAGTTTTTGTTTACAGAGCTTTTAGCAGGTGTTCATCAAGCACGGGGACAAGCTTGGGCGCAAAAATGGTTAGAAAATATCGAACATCGAGTTCCTCAGCAACGTTGGGTGGAATGGTTACAAAAATTTGGTGATAAGTTGTTAGCTGCACCAACACCAAATAATGAGTTGGCTTCTCGATTGGTACAGTTAGGTGAATTGGGAGTTGGTCCGGTTTCTAATCTTGCTTACGATATCGGAATGCGCTTATTAACTCGCAACGAAGTTGAACCTATATGGGAATATGCTGGTCCTGATGCTCCTATACAAAATACTGTAGCTCAATCCAGTTTTACCGAAGAACCGCAGTCAGCCCAGGCACCAACGTTGCACAACGACGATGTACCCCTGAGTCAACAAGAGCAAGTAGAACCAGCTGCAAGGGAGACGGAAGGTGAATATCAAACCATTACTGTCGAGGAGTTAATGGACTTAATCCAAGATGATGTCAATTTGCGATCGCAAATTGCCCAACAACTGGGAATTGAAACAGATGACCCGGAAGTGATTATCCAAACATTAGTTAATCAATATAACGTTGCTGGATAAAATGCATAAATATTTGACTTTTAAGCTTAAGTATGAGTGAGAACAGCTATGTTAATTTTTAATAATTTTCTGCCAAATATACGGAATTGTCGAGCAAGTTTATTTTGTTTTCAAAGCGTATCTTGTCTAGCAAGTTATTTTCCGGAAAGTTTGTTAAGTTATCTCAGAAGTGGCAATGTTACTTCTCATTCCACAAGTTTATGTTTTACCGAGTGTTCCTAAAAATCAGCGTTTCTCTAACAGCGAACTCTGACTTTTTACGGGCGTAATTGGTTGCATTTGTAGAAAAGTTCACATACTTTGGTAGCCTATTACGTAACTATTAATTTTTTTTTACACAGCACTCGTTAAAATCTATGTGAACTACATTTAACAATGCAGCAGATGCTCAGGCGGCTAGTGCAGAGGTTCCTAAAATCTATCCAACAGTTTTTTGGCATGAAGCAGACTCCTTCGACTAGAGAGAAGGAGATGCAGACGGCTAAGGAGTTACCAGAACTGACAAATTCGGATCTGGAATTTTTGTTTACCCAGCTTTTAGAAGGCGTATATCAAGGTCGAGAACAGCATTGGGCGCAAAGATGGCTGCAAAATATCGAACATCGCGTTTCTCAACAGCGTTGGTTGGAGTGGTTGCAGGATTTTGGCAATAAAATTTTAGCTTCATCGGCACCGAATCACGAGTTAGCTTCGAGAATGGTGGATTTGGGTGAACTCGAAATCGGTGAAATCGGAGATGTTGCTTACGAGATCGGGATACAATTGTTGACACGGAATACTAAGCAGAAAACAGTGTATTCGATTCCCATATCTACCGAATTTGAGGGGTTGACTGCTGCTTCTCACATTTCCCAAGAATTAATTATTGAACCAATTACGACCAATGGTGAAGAGAAATTTGATGTTCAATCAGAAGAACTGATAATTGAATCAATTGCTACAAATGGTGAATTTGCTCCAAGGATATCTTTAGAAGATTCTCCCGGACAAGAGTTGATCCGCGAATTCGGGGAATTGTTATGGGAAAATTACGAGCCTAAATCTGACGCGATCGCACCTACAAACACTGCGGATAATCGGATTTTGGCATCCCAAGAGTTTCCCGAAGTTTTATACGAACAGGTATTTGAGTACGAAGAAGCATTTTTACAACCAGAAGTAACTTCTGAAAATACCAACATAGAAGCATTTGACCAAGCATTATCCGATAGTTTATACGAACAGATATTTGAGTCTCAAGAAGAATTAGAAGCAGAAGAAGCTACTCCCGGACAAGATTTGGTACGTAATTTAGGAGAATTACTTTGGCAAGAGGAAGAAACCCCGCAAAGTAAGGATAAAGGTTCTGTTAATGCTGCCGAACAAGAGTTTATCAATGATTTGAGTGATTTGATCTGGGATTATCCCCAACAAAATCAAGAAGATACAATTCTTGCACCAACTCAAGATGTAGTTGAAGAACAGCCTTTAGATACAACTAGAGTACCAATTGATGATTCCGTTGAAGATGAAGAAGACGAAACCTTTAATGCTTTATTGGAATTAGCTGAGGATGTAGAAGATGACGACGTTGTAGAAGCGGAATTTTTGGATTCAACTACAACATTATCTACAACTTCTGTGGAACCGACTGTAACAACAGCCATAGATCAATTGCTGGTTCGGTTGGGTGAAAGCGCAAATTTAGTTCAACAGCTTGCTTCTGGGTTGGGAGAAGGACGATGGTCAACTTCCCAAGTTGCCGATGAAGATGAAATTGTTGAGGATGACAGCGCAGCACAAGCAGCAGAGGCATGGTTTTATCAAGGACTTTCCCAAGCTAGAGCGGGTAATTTAGAGCTAGCGATTGAATTATATGAAAAAGCCGTACAAACTAAGCCTGATGTCCACGAATACTGGTTTAACAGGGGTTTGACGCTGTTTCATTTGGGACAGTTGGAAGATGCGATCGCGTCTTACGATCAAGCGATTGAAATTAAAAATGACTTTTATAAAGGATGGTACAACCGGGGTAGAGCTTTGGGTGAATTGGGCTTTTTTGAAGAGGCTATTGTTTCTTTTAATACAGCAATTGAAATTCGACCCAATTACCAAGAAGCTTGGTCTAGCAATGGTTTGGCGTTACTAAAGTTAGGACGTGTTGATCAAGCTATCTTTAGTTACGATAAATCATTGGAATTGGAACCCTTAGACCCAGAAAACTGGTATTACCGAGGTGTCGCTTTATCTAATAAGGGAAGTTATGAAGATGCTATTGATTCCTACAATAAAGCCTTAGAATTGGAGCCGTATTTACACGATGCTTGGGTTGACAAGGGTGTAGCTGAGAGCCAATTGGGACAATGGAACCAAGCTATAGCTTCTTGGGATGAAGCTTTGAAGATTAGACCGGATTTCTACTTAACTTGGTTTAACCGCGCTGTAGCATTGGATAATTTGGGCAGTCGAAAAGAAGCGGTTACATCTTACGATAAAGCTTTAGAAATTGAACCGAATTTTCACTTGGCTTGGTACAATCGAGCGGTAGCGCTGTTCTATATAGAAGAATACGAACAAGCTATTCTTTGTTACGATCGCGCTTTGGAAATCAAAGCCGATTATTGGGAAGCTTGGCTTGGTAGAGGTAGTGCGGCAGAAAAATCCCCGAATTTTGATTCTCAATTAAGTTTATCTAGTCCCGTTGCCCAAAGCAATTCCGCTTTAAATGCGCGGGGTGAACAAGGTAAATTAACCAGCTATTTAGAAGCTGTAAAATATGTCAGCGATCAGACTCAACCAGAAGGTTGGGGTAGATTGCATTTAGCAATCGGTAATTGTTATTACGATATTGGTAAAAGATATTCTACTCCCCGTGATTATTGGTATGAAGCGGTGGATGAGTACAATCAAGCGCTAGTTACGATTACCGCAGATGCAAATCCCGAACTGCATTTAGAAGTATTACAACACTTTATTAAAGTTTTGGTTGGTTTGAGGGAAACTAAGCAAGCTCAGGAGTTGCATCAATACAGCACTGATTTGTTGCAAGAATTGTTAACTCAGCCACATCGTAGCGATGAAAATAGAAAGCAATTAACTCTGAAAAATATTGGTTTTGAACAGTTAGCGGTTGAAATTGCCATTCAGTATGGTGAAATCGTCCAAGGCTTAGAAATCGCCGAACATGGTAAAAATGCTTGTTTAACTTGGCTGCTGTACGGTTGGACGGACAAGATTAACTCACCAAATTACAAATCGATCTTACAATTACTTAATCCCACAACCGCCGCAATTTACTGGCATATCAGCCCATCAAGTTTACGTACCTTTATAATTAAGCCCAACGCTCCCGAACCAATCCCCGTATTTACACCAGTCCTAAATGTAGCACCTGGTGACTATCCCTTGCCCGAAGCAATTAATCGGTTAGTAGAATTTGCCGATTGGCTCGAAGAATGGAATCGGGAATATGCTGACTATCGCCGCGAAACCAGGGATAAACAAAGTAAAATTAATCATTCCTGGCGTAGGGATATGGAACAGCGACTGGCTCAACTCAGAGAAATACTGTGTATTGCCAGCATCGAACAGGAACTTCAAGGAATTAATAACATTATTTTAATTCCTCACCGCGATTTACATAAATTTCCTTTACACGGGCTATTTTCCTCAAAATTTGCTATCAGCTATTTACCCAGCTTGCAAATCGGATTAAATTTCCAACAACAAAAATATTCCACTAATAAATCTTCACCAAAATTATTGAGTGTAGAACATCCCGATACAAAAGATTATCCTCCCTTCAAATCAGCTAAATTAGCGGCTTTAGCTATTAGTCAACTTTTCCCTAATCCCCATCGCATTCAGGGAATAGAAGCAACAAAATCACAAGTAGAAAATGCTTTAGCAGGAAATTATAATATATTTAATTTTTACGGTTACGCAAAGGATAATACTAATTCCTCAACCTCAGAAATATTATTAGCTTGGGAAGACAAAATTACCTTAAATGAAATTTGTAAAAAACCCCTTAATCGTTATAATTTGTTTACCCTTTCAGCTTGTGAAATTGCGGTAAACAAGCAACAAATTACCACTGAATATGCAGGTTTAACCAGTGGTTTATTGAGTCAAGGAGTTAATCATGTAGTAAGTAGTTTGTGGAGAGTAGAATCAACCGCTAACGCTTTAGTAATCATCGAATTTTATCGTAGATTACAATCCGGTAAAACATCGGTAATTGCCTTAAAAGAAGCAGTGGAATGGTTGAGAGAATTAACAGCAGGAGAACTGACAAAATGGTATGAAAATCTGTTGAATCAGCTTCCTCCCGAAGGATTGAGAATGAAAGCACAGCTAGCGACACAATTATATAGAACCAGTCAAATGGAAGCTGATACAAAATTGTATAGTCATCCTTATTATTGGGCTGCGTTTGTGATTGGGGGAGTTAGCAATTATTAATGTTCATTGTAGGGTGTGTAACGGCACGAGATAATATAATTTCAAGGTTACTATTTTAATAATGCCGTAACGCACCATCGCATATTATTTAAAGATTACTATTTTGAAAATGCCGTAACGCACCGTCGGATATTAGGTTATTAATAAGTTAGGTAAATCGTACCAGAAAAAAATTTTGATTATTTCGTAAATTCCTATTCCGCAGACGGTTGTAAACCGTCGTCTAATAGCGAAAGTCCTCTAAAGAGGACTGAATAAAGATTTTAAATTGTTTCAAATTAATAATGTAGAGACGTAGGACTGCTACGTCTCCCAAGATTTTGATTTTTAACAATAATTTCGTCAGCTAAATCGACACCTCGAAAATTACACAAAATTTTGGTTCTTCCGTACTTAGCGTGCTAAATGTGTTAATGAATTAGCTTAAAATCCTTGCTATGCTTGTCTTACAGCCATTATTACCTTTATAATGGTAAAATTACATAAATTTCAACTATAAGTGACTGTAATACTTAATAATAAAGGATAGTTATAGATTTTAATTAAAATTTAGCACGCTATGTACGAAAGAACCACCTTTTTTACGTCTTGACACCCTACGTTGCGCTGATTTTATCCTACGTTCAGCTTTACGTAAATGTTTTGGTGCAGCAATTCTAGTACCGTCTGACGACACATAAAAATCAATTAAACCAACATCA
>JAYKJL010000231.1:0-18963 GCA_035285725.1 Nostocales cyanobacterium 94392
GGGGAGGCAAAATGCGGTGTGGATTTTCCTCCCGCATTATTGCCGTTGCTGTGACGCTTCGCAAAAATTTGAACGCAGCGATAAGACTTGTAGCGTCACGCACCAACCACCGATTGTGACAATTGCGGCTATTCCTGACTTCTAAGTCGGGCAGTAGGCAGTCGGCAGTGGGAAAGAGTAATAAGACTTAGATTATTGGTGGTGAACCAATTGTTTCATGGGGACTGCCTAATTAATCAAATCGCGAAACTTTTTATCATCAAGTATTTCAGCAAAATCTGGATCGGTTTTTGCTAGTTTTTCGTATTTACCTGGAACAAGTTTCATTGCTTTTTGTAGATTGCTAATTGCTGCGGTAGTATCTTTTTGCAAAGCATAAGTACAAGCTTTGTTGTAATAGGCTTGATGTTTATTGGGTTCGATGGCGATCGCGTTGTCGTAAGATGCTAAAGCTTGGGAATATCGCTGCAATTTTGTCAGAGCAATACCTCGATTAATCCAAGCTTCGTATTTTTTCGGTTCGATGGCAATCGCTTTGTCATAAGATATTACTGCTTCTTGGTGAAGCTGCATAGCGGATAGAGTGTTACCCCGGTTGTACCATGCTTCATGTTTTTTCGGCTGAATCGCGATCGCCCGATCATAAGAATCTAACGCTTGTCCATGTCGCTGTAAAGAAAATAAGGCATTTCCCCTGTTAATCCAAGCTTCTGCGTTATCGGGTGCATTTGTAATCACTTGATCGTAAGCTGCGATCGCGTCTTCGTAACGATTCGCTTCTAATAATTCTGAACCTCGAATAAAAAAGTCCTCAGCTTCCTTAATTTCAGAAGCTTTTGTCAACAATTGGGCAACATTGGTTTCTTGCACTACTCTTTTGCTGCCCTGTCTTGTTAATTCTGCCTCGTCACTACAACCAAAAATTAAGAAAGTAGTTAAAAAAGAGGCAACAAAACGGCTCCAAAATGCCATATCGCATCCATAGAAATCATATTATTTACAATACAGCTTTTTATTCTATTTAACAAGTATCCATGATTTTCTTGATTAATTCACTAATTTCTTTATTGAATCTATTTTTAATTTAATCTATTTAGCAGTATAATATTTCCTTGCCATTAAATATTTTTGATTTTCTTCACGATATACCATGTAATAGCGCAAACAATATATCAACTTTACATTTTTTATTTAACTCAGAATATTAATATTAGCTTGCATTTGATGGGGCTGCTCTCAATCAGATATGAGTGGATTGGTGATTATTTATGTAAATAGATGGACGATACAAAATAAAGTAAAAAAATTTAAACTATGTAACCAGCAAACGGTTTGAACCTATAATTTAAATCGTTAACAATCATGATAAAAGTGATTATATATACATTTAAGTCATTGATTAACGTAGGTTAAAATTTGTCTAAATATAGTGCTAATAGCTAAAAAAAATACATTTATCATTATGAAAAAAAGCTGAATTTACCAGGGTGAAATATGTGAAAAAATATATTTTAACTAGCAACAAGTAAATTGCATTACCATCAAACAAAAAGTATAGAAGTCTAAATATTGCAAAAGGAATTTGATATAAATGTAAAAAATACTACATTTGTGATTGCGCTAAACTCACCCTGGGGGAAATTATTCCCAATCTTCAATGTTCAACCTATAACTGCTGATGCCAAAATATAATCATGTCAATTGAATCTAACTCCCACTCATCGCAAACTCCGAATCTGGAACCCCCATCCGAAGACAAATGGGAACCGGATGAATTTGAAGGTGCAGGTAATACAACCGAGTTATCCAACGGGCTTAGCACTCAACTACTAAACTCGGCTATAGCTTCGGTGCAGTCTCAAGAAAATATGACAGCCTTACAACAAGCTCGTTCCTCATTTTCAACCAGTACTTCTACTACAGTAAGGGTGAAAACACGAGCATTATTAATTACTTTATTATCAATTATTCTAACAGTTGTCGGAATAGCCATAAATCTTCCAATACTTGGCATTACTGGAACCGCACTGACTTTATTTTTATCCGGAATCATCCTATTCCCCTGGTTAAAAACGGTAATCACCGACTTGCTGACACCGCAACAGCGAGCATTGATTATTGGTTTTTTGGGTATAATCGTCGCAGTTGCCGGCTTATTCAAATTCATTCCCGGCACAATCGACTGGGATGTTTCGGGAACTTTAGCAGAGTGGTTTGGCGCTTTAGGACAAATTCTCATCGCCGTCATCGCGGTTTATGTTGCTTGGCGACAATATGTTATCTCCAAAGATTTAACGATTCAGCAAAACCTGCTAACTATTCAGCAAAATAATATTACTCAACAGCAGACAATTGACACATATTTTCAAGGCATTTCCGATTTAGTATTAGATCAACAAGGATTTTTGGAAGATTGGCCCCAAGAAAGACTACTTGCAGAAGGACGTACTGCTGCAATTTTGAGCAGCGTTGATGCAGTTGGTAAAGCCAAAATTCTCCGCTTTTTATCTCGTTCCAAATTGCTCACACCACTAAAACGAGACGGACATCTCGGTAGAGCAATTCTTGACGGTAGCGGAGGTTACGCAGAAGATTTAGTTTCGGGAGTGCGGGTGATAGACTTGGGTGTAATGCTTGCCGGTGCGAAGCTTTCGGGTACCGATTTGCGCTGGACGGATTTGAGTGAAGCCAATTTAGTACGGGTAAATTTAAGTCATTGCGACTTAGTGAAAGCCAATCTTTGCCGCACCATTTTATATGAAGCGAACTTATCTAGCGCTGACTTAAACGGAATTCGATTGTTTTACGGTTCCTTAGAAACAGCATCACCCCGTAGTCGCTTACATCCACCTAATTATTTAACTGGAGAACGTACTGGTGCAGTAATAGAAAACGCTAATTTTGCCAACGTCAAACGAATGTCCCAAGCCAACCGTCATTATTGTTGCAATTGGTGCGGTGAAAAAAGCCGAAAGACTATTCCCGGTGGTTGCGAAGGAATTGAAAATAAATTAGGAAGGTAATGGGTAATTCAAATCCGTGTAATCCGTGTAATCCTTTTTAATCCGTGATTAGAATTGGTAATGGAAAATTAAGTAGGTAGGCACTAAAAAACAAAAGTATGTAACGAAACGTAAAGTTGCCCAAAAACCTCTTCCCTTCTGCCTCCTGCCCTCTGCCTTGTCTCAACGATAAATATTTATGCCCACCTACTTAATCATATTTTAAGACTAAAATAACTAACTAGTTAGCGGAATCTGATGTAATTAGTAATTCACAAATAATTTACAGGTTGGATTGTATTGGACAGTTTATTACTCAATTAATTAATAAAATAAAGCGGCTCTTGGGTAATAGCTATATTTTTGCAACTTTTTCAACCTGTGAACCAGATAAGATGATTGTATTATCTTTAATTTTAGGACTAATATTAGGCTATCTATTTAGCGGCAAAGAAGGTAGCTTAATTAGTATAAAATTTTATATTAATGTCAATTTCAGTAATAATTTAAATCACAACGGTAATCATAATGGTAATAATAATGGGAATCATAATGGTAATCAGAATGGGAATGATCATAAAGTTATAACAGAATTAGATAAAGCAAACTCTTAGAGGATATTTTAAAAGTATTCGCCGGTTTAAACCGCACGCCAGTTCCTACAACGGAGGGAGCCGGAACTAACGCACTGGACGAATTACGAATTATATTCACAATAACCCGTTGGTGCGTGACACTACAAACCTTTTTTTACGTTCAAGATTGTTCAAAGTGTCACACACCCTATAATCTGCGTTAATCAATAGTCCCTCTGCGTTTAAAAAAATATATTATCCCTAATCCCAACAACCAAACCAAAACCCACGGTACACTGATGAAATTAAACTGAAGGACATTCCCCCTTCATCTTTAGATAATTCATACTTGAGTGTGTACTATGGCTAATTTTTTATTGGAAGTCGGAACGGAAGAGTTACCTGCGAGTTTTTTGAGTGGTGCGATCGCGCAATGGAAACAAGGAATTCCCTTATCTCTACAGGAAAATTTCCTTGACTATGATACGGTAGAAGTCTACGGTACTCCCCGCAGGTTAGCTGTGTTAATCAAGGGTTTACCCCAAAAACAAGCCGATAGGGAAGAAGAAATCAAGGGACCTCCTGCAAAAGCTGCTTTTAAGGATGGTACAATAACTAAGGCTGCGGAAGGTTTTGCGAATAAGCAAGGTGTGGATGTTTCGGCTTTGGAAATTCGTCCTACTGATAAAGGTGATTTTGTTTTTGTCAAGAAAAGTATTAAAGGACGCACTACTGCTGATATTCTTACAGAAATAATTCCCGATTGGATTTTTAAGTTAGAAGGTAAACGGTTGATGCGTTGGAGCGACGGGGATTTAAGGTTTTCTCGTCCAATTCGTTGGTTGGTAGTTTTGTTGGATGACCAATTTTTACCGATAAAATTTGAGAATAATTCGCAAGTTGTTAAAAGCGGTAATACTTCTAGAGGACATCGCGTATTACATCCGGATGATGTAACTCTAATTCAAGCTACTGATTATCTTAGTGTTTTAAATTCTGCTTGTGTGGTTGCAGATGTGGAAACGCGAGTTAATATAATTACTCAACAGGTACAAAATGCAGCGCAAAAGTTCAATGGTTATGCTCAAATTTACCCCGATTTATTAGAAGAAGTAACCAATTTAGTAGAATATCCGACGGCAGTTGTGGGTAATTTTGAACCGGAATTTTTGGAATTACCTCCAGAAGTAATTACTACGGTAATGGTTTCTCACCAAAAGTATTTTCCGGTGTTTAAAGCTGAAAATAGTCAGGAATTATTGCCTTATTTTATTACGGTTTCTAATGGCGATCCAGAAAAATCATATATCATTGCTAAAGGTAATGAAAGAGTAATTCGCGCTCGTCTATCTGATGGTAGATATTTCTACGATAAAGACATTAAACAACCGTTGGAAAGTTTTGTATCACAGTTGGAAACGGTAACTTTTCAAGAAGATTTGGGTTCTTTGCGACAAAAAGTTGACCGAATTTGTACTGTCGCTCAAAGAATTTCTCAACAATTAAATTTACCATCTCAACAACAAGAATACATTCAAAGAGCCGCTTTGTTATGTAAAGCCGATTTAGTCACTTCAATGGTGTATGAATTCCCCGAATTGCAGGGAATTATGGGTCAAAAATACGCTTTGAAAAGTCAAGAACCCCAAGCTGTAGCCGATGCCATTTTTGAGCATTATTTACCCAGAGGTGCTGATGATATTTTACCCCAAAGTTTAACAGGTAGAGTTGTGGCTTTAGCCGATAGAATCGATACTTTGGTCAGTATCTTCGGTTTGGGAATGATACCCACAGGTTCCTCTGACCCTTTCGCTTTACGTCGAGCGGCAACTGCTATTGTTAATATTACTTGGGATGGCGATTTATTGATTAATTTACAGCAACTACTCGCAGAAACAGCAGAGGAATTTGCTCATACTCATCACAAAGATAAAGCTGAATTAATTGCTGGCTTAGAAGACTTCTTCTTACAGCGGATTCGCACCTTATTACAAGAAGAGAAACATATCGACTACGACTTAGTTAATGCTGTATTGGGAGAAAATGACCCAGAGTATACAGTGCGGGCTTTGCAGGATTTGTTGGATGTTCGCGATCGCGCTTTATTCTTACAAGAAATTCGCAATAATGGCGATTTAGATAAAATTTACGAAACTGTCAACCGTTCGACTCGCTTAGCAGCACAAGGTGATTTAGATACCCAACAACTCGATCCGGGCAACTTAGTACAAAAAGACTTATTTCAAAAATCATCCGAAGAATCATTTTATCATGCAGTCCTCAATCTAGTACCGCAAACCCAAGCCGCACAACTTACTCGTAACTACCAACAACTGATAGCAGGATTAATAGAAATAGCACCTACCGTCAGCAGCTTCTTCGACGGAGCAGAAAGCGTGTTAGTAATGGATGACAATCCGGATATTAAACGAAATCGCCTGTATTTACTAGGATTGCTTCGTAACCACGCTCGTGTGTTAGCTGATTTTGGTGCAATTGTAAAAAATCTGTAGTAAAAATCAACAAAACATGGTGTAAATTATGCCAAGAAACGTTAGTATAAAGTTGCTTAACCAGGGATTTCTGCTTACAGTCTATGCCTAAAGCTCATGTCATAGGATTGGGAAAGTCCGGTGTTGCTGCGGCGAGATTGTTGAATCGAGAAGGTTGGGAGGTGGAAATTGGTGATACTAATACCTCCCCTAACCTCCTCCAACAACAACAACAGCTTGCTGTCGAGGGAATTACAGTTAAATTAGGGTATTCCCTGGAACTCAACGATACCGAATTACCGAAATTAATCGTAGTTAGTCCCGGTGTACCTTGGGATATTCCAGTATTAATCAAAGCACGGCAAAAAGGAATTGACACTATCGGGGAAATGGAATTTGCATGGCGCAATTTACATTCCATCCCTTGGGTAGCAGTTACCGGCACTAACGGTAAAACTACTGTCACATCCTTAATAGGAGCAATATTTCAAACTGCGGGTTTTCACGCTCCTACCTGCGGTAATATTGGTCATGCTGCTTGTCAAATTGCCCTTGAGGAAAAACAAGAAGACAAACAAGAAACGGACTCTCCTCCTCTAGATTGGATAATTGCCGAACTTAGCAGTTACCAAATTGAATCTTCCACCTCAATTTCTCCCAAAATAGGTATTTGGACGACTTTAACTCCAGACCATTTAGCACGTCATAAAACTGTAGAAAATTACTACAATATCAAAGCGCAATTATTACGTAATTCTCAAATGCAAATTTTCAACGGTGATGATCCATACTTAAGAAAGATGGGTGAAACCGATTGGCAAGATGCTTATTGGACGAGTATTAAGGGTAAAGATAAGTTAATCGGTGGTAAAGGTTTTTATATTCAAGATGGTTGGGTTGTAGAAACGCAACAAATTGCATCTGTATCGGAAGACCAAAAAATCATGCCAATTTCCGCTTTACGAATGGTAGGAGAACACAATTTGCAAAATCTGTTGTTGTCAATTGCAGCAGCAAGGTTAGCGGGAATTGAAAAACAAGCCATTCATCAAGCTATCAGTGAATTTGCTGGGGTACCCCATCGTTTAGAACACATTCGGACTTACGAAAAAATTGACTTTATTAATGATAGTAAAGCAACTAATTATGACGCTGCTGAAGTTGGTTTAGCATCGGTTAAAAGTCCGGTAATTTTGATTGCTGGGGGTGCTGCAAAAGAAGGTGAAGATAAACCTTGGATAAATAAAATCAAAGAAAAAGCCGCAGCAGTGTTGTTAATCGGGGATGCAGCACCGATGTTTGCAACACGTTTAGAACAGGAAGGATATTCCAGCTACGAAGATGTAGGAACCATGGAAAAAGCCGTGACTCGCGGGTTGCAATTGGCAAAGCAGCATGATGCAAGCGTAGTTTTACTGTCACCAGCTTGTGCAAGTTTTGATCAGTATGCCAACTTTGAAGTACGTGGTGATGATTTTCGCAAGTGGTGTTGGGAATTGTAATAAAAAATCAGAAGTCGGGTTTTTTCGGATCAAAACCCGACTTCTTACCCGTCGAACAATCAATGGATAACCGAAATCTCCGTAGAGATGTTACACTGTAACGTCTCTATTTTTGTTTGATCGGGTAGGATGTGTTAGACACATTTTTGCTATGGTCGTGAGTCTAACACAACCGACAAAAAATTTATATTTTATTTACCAGGATAGCGTCACTGCACCCCCAAATTTTCTCATTTCTGCAAAAAACTGACCCTGTGGACTATTCTCTGGAAGTGTTGCTAGATACAGGGCTGTTTCCGCTCCTTCATCGGCTGTGAACGGTGCATTACTACCTCCCATATCAGTTTGCATCCAGCCAGGAGAATATGCATTCACCAAAATATTAGTACCCTGGAGTTCCTTAGCCCACAGTACTGTCAATCCATTTAGCCCAACCTTGGAAAGACGATAGGATGGAGCCAATGGATAATAATCCCTGTCCATACAGTTCAGAGAAGCCATTTCAGTAGACACATTCACAATCCGTCCGTAGTTTTGGGCTTTCATTAAAGGTATTAGTGCTTTGGTGATTCGAACAACTCCTAACACATTAGTTGTAAATGTTGTCAACATGGTTTCTATCTCAACCGTCAACAGGCTAGATTCTTCTGGCTGCATTGTTGGGTTAATACCTGCATTATTGACCAGAATATCTACTTTGCCATAAGTTTTTTGCAACCAAGTCGTGAACTGCACTACACTTGTATCGCTCGTCACATCGAGAGGATGGAAATCAACTTGAATATTTTCGCTGGATAGACGTTGCTGAGCGGTTACACCATCTTGGTGCTGACGACTTGTCAACACCACCCGAATATTCTCTTGCTCTGCTAATTTCTTCGCAATTGCGTAGCCTAAACCTTTGTGACTCCCGGTGATTACGGCAACTTTCTGGGTCATTGTGATCGAATTCCTGTGAATAAATTAACTATATTGTTACCGTAACAACCATTAAACTATTAAACAATACAATATTTGAGATAGATAGTATTAATGAAATCGATAAATTTAGCAGCGATCGACTTGAATCTGTTGGTTGCCTTTGAAGCCCTCCTGGAACAGCGCAGCGTTACGAAAGCTGCGGAACAACTTCAAATTGGTCAGCCAGCAATGAGTGCAGCCCTCAATCGTCTGCGTATTTTGTTTAAGGATGAATTATTTGTACGCTTGGGGAGACAAATGCAACCAACGCTGAAAGCTCAAGCGATTGCCCCAGGCGTTTTAGCCGCTTTACAACAAATTCGCCAAACAGTTACTTCTAGTCAGATATTTGAGCCAACTGATAGCGATCGCACTTTTGCCATTGGTAGTTCAGATTACGCTACCTTTGTGCTGATACCACCACTGCTGGATTTGACTCATCAAACCGCACCATCCCTAAACTTTCGCATGATTGGATTCGAGAAGGACAACGTTGGAGATTTACTAGAACAAGGAGCGATCAATCTAGCATTAGGTGTTTTTGCCGAGCCACCCCGACAAACCCAATGGGAACCGCTGTTTGAAGAACGATTTGTAGGAATTGCCCGTCAAGGACATCCGGCTCTCAAACAAGGAACTATGAGTTTGGAAACCTTTGCCCAGCTTTCCCATGCTCTGGCAACCCTACGTCGAGATTCCACAGGTGCAATCGACAAGATATTGAATCAGCACAACTTAGAGCGTCGTATTGCATTCACAACTCCGCATATGATGGTTTTACCGTTTGCGATCGCATCGAGTGATTTAGTTGCAGCACTTCCCCGTCGTATTGCTCTCAAGTTGGCAACGATTTGCAATTTGACAATTTTTGAACTGCCACTCAAAACAAAACCGTGGACGGTTTCGATGCTGTGGAGTGCTTTGAGCAATCAAGATCAAGCTAATCGTTGGTTAAGATACACAATCAAAGCAATTTGTCAACACATTAAGATATGTTAAGCCTGAATATATTCCATTGCCACAATTAATGCCTCCAGCATCATCTCAACCATTTTAGATTTTGGATTTTGGATTTTAGATTGAAAAACCCGGTTCCTTTGTGCTTTCTAAAATCCATCCTGTTATCTCCACATTCTCCATAATTCAGCAGATAAATGCCGTAAACATGAATAAATGAACGTAATTGCCGAGTATAATTCCTTTTTTGGCTACTTTGACCTTCTTTTGCAGATTTAACTAGATGGACAGTTTAAATTTATTCTTGTATAATACATTTGTTCTAGTCAAAAGAGGTAAGAATTATGGCGGTCAAATCTATTCCCCAAGGATATCATACTGCTACACCCTACCTGATTGCCGAAGGAGCAGAAAGCCTAATAGAGTTTCTCTCTTCTGGATTTGCAGCGGAGGAAACTTGCCGTGTCATGCATCCAGATGGCTGTATTATGCACGCAGAAGTAAAAATTGGCGACTCATTTATCATGATTGGTGAAGCCAGAGATGATATAAAACCAATGCCGAGTATGATTCACTTGTACGTTGAAAATGCTGATGCAACCTATGAGCGTGCAATTGAAGCGGGTGCTACTTCAATCATGGAGCCAAAAGATGAGTTTTATGGAGATAGAGCCGCAGGGGTGAAAGATCCAACAGGAAATTGTTGGTGGATTGCGACTCATCAAGAAGATGTTTCAGCTCCAGAAATTGACAAACGAGTTAAAGAATTGTTTTCTAGCAAAGAACAAGTGTAGGTAATAGTTATTGACGTGAATTCGACAATCCTTATAAAAACCCGACTTCTCAACCCACGTGAAACAATCTACTTAAACTTACGGAGGGAATTATGGTAGCAGTAAATAATACAACAACTGATGAATCAGAAATTCGTCAAATAATAGATAATTGGGTTTTATCAGTTCGAGCTAAGGATATCGATGGGTTGATGTCTCACTATGCAAACGATAGTGTATTATTTGACATTATGCCGCCATTGAAACATCAGGGCAATTCAGCTTATAAGAAGCTTTGGGAGCAGTGTTTTCCCTATTTTGAAGGTAGTATTGACTACTCCATCCGAGACTTAAATATTGCGATTGGCTCAGATGTAGCTTTCAGTCACAGTCTGAATCGGATGAGTGGGACAATCACAAACGGCGAGAAAATCGATAATTGGATGCGTGTAACTGTTTGTTATCAAAAGATTGACGGTCAGTGGAAGATAGTACACGACCACGTATCAGTACCGATTGACGTGGAGAATAATAAACCCCTATTTGACCTGAAACCGTAGAATTTTGCAGAACATACTTTTCTATCTGCTGCCCTCAGCCTTTTTTCGGTAATTTACAGGATCTCTGATGTTTGCGTTGAAGCTTTTCACACTTTTGGGTTGTGGATTGATGGCTGGAGTCTTTTTTGCCTTTTCAACTTTTGTAATGACCGCCCTGGCTAGACTCCAACCAACTGAGGGCATTTCCGCAATACAAGCCATCAATATTATAGTGACAACTAAATTGCGATCGCAATATCTGTAGTTAATTGCAATACACAATGTATTATGCAAATAAATGTTTTTTTGTGGATGATTATTTGGAACATCTCCAACAAACTGATAGGGAAGTAATTAATTCTGTCTGAGTACTTAATAATTGGGATAGGCTTTCCTACCCCTCAAATTTATCCATCGCTCAAGATCAAAAATCACAAATTAACTAGCAATGCTCAACTCCTTTGCTGGTGCAATCTTTCGCTTCAACACTACCAAGGTAATATCATCGAGAGGTTTCGTATTTCCTGCAAATACACTCAAATCTTGAATAATTGCGAGTTTAACTTCTTCCGCAGTTTTATCCCAGTTGTCTTTGATAACATTCATTAGCTGTTTAAGCCCGTATTGTTCTTTGTTGGGATTCTCTGCTTCCGTAATGCCATCAGTATAAAGAACTACCATATCCCCAGGATATAAATGTACATCCGCGTAGCCGATAAATTCTGCGATGTCTTCTTCCATGCCGATGGGTAAACCTAAATCTACCGTATCCAGACGCTGTATTATACCTCCTCGACGCACTAATAATATTTCTTCGTGCTGCCCGGATATCCTCATTCTTCCATCTTCGTAGTCGAGGATGGATAGAGTCATATTTTTATCCAATTCCATGCGTTGGATGTTTTGGTAAATTGTGCGATTGAGAACATCCAAGAAAATTTTAGGATCGGTTTGGTTGTTAATTAGCAAAGTCCGGACTGCGGTTTGTACCATCAGCATTAGCATTCCGCTTTCGAGTCCATGTCCAGTAACATCACCAATACCGATTTTGACTTTACCATCGTGATGGATAACATCATAATAATCACCACCAACTTCGCTTGCGGGTTGCATGAAGCCAGCAATATCCAAATCGGGGATTTGTGCCAATTCTTTGGCTCTGGGGAGAATCATTTGTTGAACTTGTCGGGTTACGTCCAACTCTTGTTTCATTCGGAGGTTGTCTTCTTCGAGTTTTTCATTGAGTGCTTCAATCTGCTCGCTGGCAAGTTGAATTTGAATATCGCTATCTTTGAGTTTACGGAGACTGTGGGAAAGGAGGATGAAGAAGTTGATGAGGGCAAAAATCACCCCTGTGGTTTGGATGATTTGCAGGGTATTGGCTTTATTATCGGCTCTTTGTTGTTGTTCGGTGGTGAGTTGGTTCATCAAGTCGAGCAACTTAAGGTTATTGGCTTCTGCGTAGACGACCGCATCCTGCAAGGATGCTGTGAGAGAACTATCGCTGCTTGCCAGTACCGATTGAATTTTGGTTTTATAGGGTAACCAAATTGTTTGAGCTTGGGTGATTATTTCCTTGGCTTCAGTTGTGGTTACTCCATAGAGGAATACTGGTTTGCCATCACCACCTGTTACGATTTTTCCGCGATCGAATCCTAGTAGGGTATCGTCGAACAGTTGGAAAGATTTTTCGAGTTCTTGCTTGGCTTTTTCCGTGTCTTTTTGAGCTAATTGGGCTATTTTTACCTGGAGCAATGCTTTTGTAATCCGTTGGGATAGCATCCGCTGTCTACCCGCCAGGTTAATGCTGACGGCATCTTTTTTGAGGTTGCCGGAGATCAGAAAGTTGGGTAAAAGTACACCCAAGTCGAAAGTCAGGAACAGAGCCGCAGAAAGAAGAATAGTACGATATTTTTTCGCACTAAAAATATTTAGAGAAAAAAGTTTTATTGATGGAGACATACTCTTGCCTGTATTACTAGTTTCAAGCAAATCCCAAATTTCATTAGTTCGCGATCAATAAACAAGTCCAAAATGTTGATCGATGTGCGATCTATTTATTTCGGTAGTTAGTCATGAAGTCATGAAACTGAGAATATGGTTGAAAATTGATTATTTAATCTGGTATTAGATATATAATTCCCGATAATTTCCCAAAAATCTCAAAAATTATGAAATTTTCTCAAAATGGTAGTAAAGTTTTCCCCATATCCATTCCATATTTCCGTAATTCCGATAATTTAGAACTGACAAAAATACACCATTCAAGTCAAACTATTGTCGATTTACACAATTTTGAAGTTTAAATTTGGTACGAGACGCTGCAAGTTTTTGAGAAGTTTTCCCTGCCAGGGAATTCCATTAGAAGCGAGTACCATCAGGTGGATGGTTTGATTATTTCGCATCCCAATCAAAAATTTGGAAAGCATAGTAATTCCCGAACTATTGAGAAATTCTAAATGCATTAAATTCAATGTTAACCGGGAAGGATTACTATCAATAATACCAGTCAACATATCTAAAATCGGTGAATATTCGGTCATGCCATTTAAACGCAAGCTACCATGAAAATTGACACTTGCGGAATTGGTATCGTAACAAACTTTATAATTATCGCCTTTAATTTCCATAATTAATAGCCAAACAACAGTAAATAGATAGAGTGCAAGATTTTTCAGTTAATTTTTGTATTTATCTACGTCCAAAATTCATTCAATTCATCCTAGAAGGTGAGTTGTACCATTGTTGTTATGGCAATAATTTCTGGTTTTTCGCAAACTTTTTCAAACTTCCATCCTAACATTGCTGAATAATCATTTACCATACTTAGCAATCCCAATCCCGATGCAGTACTATTTTTATTTTGTGCATTCTTTTCTAATTGTTGGAAATACAATTCGCTGGGGTCAGAATTGATCATTTGTTCAATGAATGCTTTGAATGGTTCGATGGAAGCTTTTGGGATACTATTAGTCACAAAAAAACGAATTTGATCCGCATCTAGTTGGAGTTGGATGCTAATCGAAAATTTTGCACCATAGTCGCAATATTTCATCGAGTTTTCTAGTAACTCATTGGCGATATAACTGGCAGCACTTTTTACTTCTTGCTGTCGTTGAATGGTGCTAGGATCGTAATCATCTTTGGGAATAAAAGTGGCGAGATAATCAGCCATAAAATCTGCGGATAATCCGTTATTTCTCCAACGATCCTTGATGGGAATTGAACAAGGCGAAAATTTTAATGTCAATTGATCTTGGCTGAGAGGTTTATCGACGTAATATCCGTAAATATTATTCATCATTGATGCTTCCTGTATCTTTTTGATAATTCTGATTCTGTAAGTAGGCAATGTTCCGAACAAATTCCTATTTTTGGCAAAAATCGGTACCTTTTAGTCGATTTATTCATGTAAATGCCATCTTACCCAATAATATCGCTGAAAAAGATGCGATCGTGCTTCAGTGATTACACGATAAATTCTACTGGAGATAAATTTTAAAGCCAGAGAAGGGGAAGTTAAAAATCAGGGCACTCAAGCAGACATTGCTGATTATCTGCTGGTTGTTCATGGGAAAAACTACCCGTCATTGAAGCGAAAAAACACGACCTATCATGTACTGAAGGTTTTGTACATTCCCAAATTATGTGTCGCAAAATAATTCCTCAAAGTCTCACATCATAAGGATTTTATTTTTAAGAGTAACCCAAGTTGCGGGTTATAAGACTCCGAGTGCGAAGCACTCTGGAGTCGCATAAAAAGACAGATAACAAATTGTGCGGTTGCGAGAAGCGCAACCACAGTATATGTCTGTGAATAAAAGTCTAAAAAGTCACTTATTCTATAAATGCTTGCTTTAGAGTGAAAGCAAAAATAAATGCTTCTACTTTAAGTAAAAACCCATCGTAAGTAACTGCATGAATTGATTTCGGAAAAAGACAATTAATAGCGCTAAATACTGTTTCAATGTAATGCCTGATAGATTGTTTAATATATTGATTCCACGGCTTATCCTTACGTTTAGAATTCTTTTTACGCATTACTTGTAATGTAATTTGTTCAGTAAATTTTAAATCATCCTCGGCTGTATAATCAGTGTAAGCTCCATCGGCATAAACTTCGCTGCCTGCGGGTAAATTTAACGGTAGTGCATTTAGCGCCCTGACATCATTCGCACTACCAGGCATAAATACAAATTCAACGGGAATGCCATTTTTAGTAGTTAGTAATTGAACTCTAATCCCATAAAAGTAACGCTTTTTTGATGCTATATAACCTCTATAATCTTCTGATTTAATCAGTTTGACGTTAAAAATACGAATGTTATCACACATTGGTATGGGGAATGAGTCTAAAAGGTATTCAGTACAACCACTACTTTCTTTTAGTATCATTCCTACTTGATGAAATAAATCATGGATCAATATCGAGACATTATGTAATCGTCTATTAAATCGTGATTTTTCTAACATTTGAGGCATTAGATTATGGTCTTTCATATAGCTGCAAGCTGCGCTATGATTGCCATTAAAAAACATTGCCGCAGTAATTGCCGTTGTAATAATTTCTGCATCACTCATATCTCTACGACAATCTTCACGGTGTCCAATCGCTTTTAGCAAGTCATCGGTGATAGCATAAACAGTAATTATTTCGTTTAACATATTCCTCTACGTTTTTTCTTCCTGGAGGGGATTTTCCGCCTGAATCACAACCCAAAACTCAGCGTTTCGTGTTGGCGATCGCATAACTAGCAACTTGGGTTAATAGGGTGGGAGTGTGACGGATGGGTTGATTAGCAGGTTTTAATAGTTTGATTAAGTTCGTTAACATGGGAGTAATGTCTTTTTGGAACGCAGAGTGATGCGGAGGTAAACGCAGAGGTACGCAGAGGGTTTGAATTTAAGTTATTTCTTTCTTCTGTTCTTATAGGTAATCTTCGAGCGCAACAAGAGTAACTTTAATTCTCCTTACCTGTTCTTTTTCAACTACTATTTAGAGACAGGGCAAACTAATGCACTCAGGTGACTCATATTTTGCACTCACACCCTAGTAGTCGATTGCATTAAATTTTACTAGTTTTCATTACAACCCGCCTGCGCGGGTTCTTTGATTCAGTCCACGCAGGTGGACTTCGTTTGTGTAGTAGCGGTTTTAACCGCCAGTTGATTTATCAATTTCTCTATTGCTGACGCTGATATTTGAGAACTTACGCACTGTACAAATTGATTATGGTATGCGTTCACGTAAGAAAGGTCATTTCAGGCTTTGATAGTTTATGAGTATATGGCTAGGCAGAACATATGCAGCAGTTTTTGAGCGAACGGTATGGGATGCCTTGTACTGTCGCAGCAACACAATCTACGATTTACTGTGGTAAGCTCAACTTATGCAACCAGGTGAAACAGTAACAATTTATAAAGCACCTCAGAAAGGCAAAGGTCAGAAGTTGCTTGTTGAAGGTTTTCAACCAGCTGATTTTCCATACAATCCTCCTTACGCAGACGGAAACTGTTACTTTGCTGGATCTGATGACAGAAGCATTGCAGAGGAATACAATCAAAACTACAAGCAAGGCATATTAGAAGTTTTCATAGACAAACTAACTTACGAGGAATACTTCAAACCTCTTGAATACCGCTACGATCAAAAAAAAGGTCGAGAGCGTATTGAGGTGATAATTCCTCAAGAATTATTTCCAATCCTCAATAAATTTCCGCGTATACTTAAGTCAAAATAAGCACTATGAACAGTAAAACTTGGGAAGAAATTAAGTCTGAGTACAAGCTTGGTCAGTTTGTACAAGGTAAAGTTGAGCATCATACACCTTTTGGTGTTTTTGTAGATATTGGTGAGTCCGGAGTCAGAGGATTAATTAAAATACCCGATTTTTTGGATGAAGCAGAGATGACCGAAGAAATGTATCCTGCGATTGGTGCTTCAATCGGAGCGATTGTTGTTGGATACAACGAAAGTAACCGCACTCAAGTTTATCTAAATGCTAAACCCAGCGTTCTACATGAGGCTCTTGTTCCTCTCAAAGGTCGTGGATCTATTATTTCATAAGATCGCGTTCTTCATCCCATCCCCGACAAATCTTTAAGTATTGGGAATACAAACTCAATGGGTCGGCGTTTTTCTACTGTTATCCGTACTGAAGTCGTGGTTCCTGGTGTCATTTTTAGTTGCGGTCCGGTGGAAGACGACCAGCGATATTTGCTAAATGTCGAGGAATCGGGCTGAAGTTCGGTAAAAACTGCAAGTTGAGGACCTTGGGAGATCACACTAGGTAAAATATCCGCATTACCAATTAAACTGACTGCACCTTGCTGTGTTACCGGAAATTCAGATATACCTGTTACCTTACCCTCAATGCCGCCAAATTCTTCGCGTTTGACTGTCGAGGGTGTGGTTTGAACATTACTACCGAGTTTAATTTTCTTACCTTCACTCACGGGTAAAAACACAACGTTAACTAACTTAGCCGATGACTCTTGAGCGGCAATTGTACCAATTCCTACACCAGGTTCTAATTGTTGCCCCGGTTTGGCGGTGATTTCCAAAACTCTCCCTGTATAATTACTGGTGATTTGACTACTATTTTGTAACTGTAACTCTAGTTGAGCAATTAGGCGTTGGGTTTCTTGAATTTCTTTGGTGCGGATGGTATTAGTAGTTAAATCCTGTTCCTTTTGGGTTGCTTGCTGGCTATCCAAGGCTTTTAGTTGGGCTGATAACTGATTAACTTGATTGAGGTTGCGGAGATATTCACCTTGAGCATCCGCTTCTTTGACATCGAGTTGATTTAATTGCGATCGCGCTTCGTTGATTTGTGTTTGGACACTGAGATATTCTTGACGTGCTTGTAATGCCATATCTTTAGGAACTGCACCTTGTTGAAACAGCTTTTCTCGCTCATCCCAGCGTTGCTTCATTGTAGGTTGCAATTCTTGTAAGGTTTGCAATCTTGCTTGCAAATTTTGGCGATCGCGCTTGAGTACTTCTAATCCTTTGGAACGTAAAACCGGGGTAAGAGACTGCACTGTTTGCAGACTTTGCTCTATTGTGCGTCGCTGTTCTTGCGTCGCTGTTTGTGCGAGAGTATCCCGTTGAATCTGCATTTGGGTTGCAGTTTGATCTTGAATTTGTAGTTGTGTTAGTTTATCGCGGGAAAGCTGCAATTGCTTTTTTAATTCAGATTGGTCAATCGTTGCCAAAATTTGACCTTTTTTGACTGTATCTCCGACTTCTACATTTAATTTTAAAATTCGTCCTGGGTTAGATGCTTGAACTGTGACAACTTTATTTGGATAAATTAGCACCCCTTTACCAGTAACAGTAATCGGAATCCGTCCGAGTATACTCCATGACAAACCAGCCGCAACCAGCGAACCAACAGCAAATAAAGAAAACCAACGTTGAGGACTAGTTATTTTGATTAATTGATCGAGTTGTTCCGGAGTTGCTACTTTTTCTAAAGCTTCCTTGCGAAACAGTTGATTCTGTGTATTTTGCTGCGTTACCATTGAATTTATCCTTTAATCTATGAAGATGTGTTGATTGTGTTGATTAATCAATCCCAATTCGTTTAAGCATCCACTCAAATCGCGCTCCTGCCAGTGCAACTTGTGTGAGAAAATGTGTATTAAGTTCGTTGTCGTAAGATTTTTCTAAAGATTGTCCGCTACTGTAAGTTAATCTGCCATATCCCAGCCGCTGGGCGATCGCATGAAGCTTATCTGCTAACACAATAGACAACACTCGATAAAATCGCACTGCAAACCCGACATCATGCAGTAATTTTGCCGCCAATCTCCACCGGGGAATCGACAACACCCGTGAATTCCGTAACGTCTTGACTGTTACCACTGGTGGTTGTGCTTCAATAAACTCAGTTTCACCAATAATATCACCACGAGATAACCGAGCAAATTCTTGTTCTAATGGTCTATTTGTATCCTCTAAATTAGAAAAAGCTTGTGTTAATGGGTTGCAGTCTTCGGCTGGGGCGTTGAGGGCGATCGCTCCATCAAGTAAAATATGTAAAGCTTCGATCGGTCTACCACTGCGAATCAACACCGTATCAGCAGCAATTTGTTGGACTCGTCCCGCAGTAATCAGCCAATCAATATCGCATTCGTGTAACTCGGCAAATATAATCA
>JAYKJL010000232.1:0-26572 GCA_035285725.1 Nostocales cyanobacterium 94392
AGGACTTACGCAACCGGCACATTTTTCTTGTAGGGTGCTGTGACACTTCGCTTGATTATTAACGCAATAATGAGGTTGTAGTGTCACGCACCAACCAGGGTTTTGTGACAATTGCGTAAGTCCTGTACATATAAGATACTGATTCAAATAAAGTATCTACTCGTTTACATAAAAATAAGTTTATCCTCGATAATAAGTACCGAACACACAGTTTTTCTACGTAAATAAATAATAAAGCTGTTTAAATTGTACTTTAACAGCTAATACTCGACTTGTAACCAAAAATTACATCACTTAGTAATCATTGTTACAGAAATTATATCAAATATAATATCTAGTTCAAGGCTTTTATCTATCAACCGTACAAAAAATTCATAAAGTATGGCTAAAATTTGATAAAGTTTTTGTGAACTAGTCATTTCAAGCTTTTTGTAAAAAAACATACAACTTGATAAAGACAGTTTAGATTAATACCCACTTCCAAGATTCAGTAATTATACATATTTGATACTTCAATAAAATACTTATTCAGTAAAAACAACTATTTATACTCGTGAGAGTTGATAATATTGTTTGCAGATAAAATAAGTAATTTTAAGGCGAGTTCAACAGCGTGAAACAAATCATTAAGAAGTAGGTTTTTTTGGCTTAAATGTCTGTAAAACAAAATAAGTAGTTGGACAACATTAAGTTCATTTCTACGTCGAGACAGAGAACACGGAATAGAAAAACAAAGTATGTAATTAATTAATTTTGTCTGAGTACTTAACCGTTGTAAAAACCTAGCCTGTCACCGAATAGGAAAAATGAGGATTTCAAAGCATATTCTCAATCACCCTTGATTGAGAAATCATTGAATTCACATTAATTCTAGAAAAACTAAATAGTTATACTAAAATATTTTCATAAAAATTAGTTGAGAATTTAACTTGTTTTTTTTTGTATTATACTTACACTATACTTAACACCAACTCTGTAATAGATATAACAGTCTGAATAACCTAATATAGCCTGATTTATTACTCATTAAAATTACAAAGGAAAAATATATGTTAAAAAGTTCTGAAATTGTCAAAACATCTTCAACCGAGCGCTTGTTAAATATTTGGGCTCGTCGTTATACACCAGGAATATCTTCCTTGCTGGTTCATTATTCATCTTGCGATGAATTATTAAAAGCAGCAACACCAGAAGGTAGAGCTTTAACTGCGAACAAATTAAGGGAGAAAATACTAGATGTTAATTGTCAAATGGCATGGATACAAACAAAAAATCTTTACAGTTATATTCCGAATGTTTTGGATTTAAGTGAAGCAAGACGAATTACCCAATTTGCTTTTCGTGTTTATAAAAAGTTAATGGAAATTTATCAGCAGCAGTCACCGAAAATCGAAATAGAAAACAACACTCTTTCTCAGTGGGTTATACCAGCAGTAGAGGAACTTGCATATGCTTTAGAACCGATATTAATTGTATTTCAGGAGCAACACTTAGCATCTAAAGATTGGCGTAATCTTGGTTTTATGACTTCGCAATTAAATTTTACCAATCAATTAATACTAAAGAAATTAACAGCTGCCGAGCAAGCATTATTAACACCTTATTTGAAATTTGTTGAAGAACAAGTAGCAATGCCTTGGCAAAGAGTGTGTTTTAATGCTGTTAATTATGAATTAGATTCACCGCAATTAAAACTTGTAGAACAAATCATGCCCGCTGCGTCAGAAATTGCTCAGTCAGTTTATCGTCAGCTAATTGAATTATTACCTAATAGTCGTAGTAGAAGAGGTAAATTAACAGATCGTGGTATCACACACTCTTGTTCTCGTGACTTAAATATGTTCCAAGCTTATATATTATTATGTTTTTTGGAACAGAGTCTGGCACCAATAGAACAAGAATTAATTCCTTTATGTGCAATGGTAGTACAAGGAGTTGAAATTAAATGGGAATTAACTGAAAAATGGTGTCAAGTTTTAGCTTCGGAAATGGAAAGACGTTTAGATGCAGAGCAAAAAGAATTAATTCAACCTTATACTCAAGGAATGAAACAGGTGTTTTTTAAAGAGCGTAGAAGTTTAGGTTTTAATGAAGAAATAACGGCAGATATGGTTTGATTGGAGGGAATAGGGAGTAAGTTAGTAGTTAGTGGTTAGTGGTTAGTAGAAAATAACAACTGTCAACTGTCAACTGTCAATTCCTAACTCCCCTCCTCTCAATCCAAAATCTAAAATCTAAAATCCAAAATTGACTCATCCACTAGTTAACTTAGTCCAGTAACGTTCATAAACCTGTTCAAATTCTCCAACAGGAGCAAGACGTTCGCATTTTTCTAAAACATCTTCTGGTGGGAATAAAGTTGGATTATTTTGAATTTCTGGAGGCAATAATTCAAAAGCGGCATTATTTGGGGTAGCAACACCTAAACGTTGAGTCATGGGTGCTGCAACTTCTGGCTTTAACATGAAGTTTATCCATTCATAGGCACCGTTTAGATTATTAGATGTTCCAGGAATAGCAATAGTGTCAGTCCATAAAGATGAACCACTTTCAGGTGTTATATATTTTAATTTGGGGTTTTCTCTGGTTATTTGAAAAGCATCTGATGAATAACACATTGCTAAAATTAAATCTCCTGACATAATTTGATTCCTCCATCCATCGGTACTAAAAGCAGCAATATGAGGTTTCAAATTTTGTAGCTGTTCATAAGCTTGTTTGAGATGATTTTCATTCTGGGAATTATAGGAATAACCTAACATTTTTAAAACTCCACCAATTACCTCTCGTGCATCATTGAGTAAGGTAATTCGCTTGGAAAGTTCTTGTTGATTTTCCCACAGATCATCCCAGTCTTGAGGAGGTGTGGTAATTTTTTCCGAATTGTAAATAAAGCCAGTAGTACCCCAACTCATAGGAACGCTGTAATTGTTGTTCGGATCATATTCGGGATTTTTAAAACGAGGAAATAAATTATCTAACCCGATTAAACGTTTGCGATCAATTTGTTTTAATAATCCTTGATTTACCATCTTAGCTACCATATAATCGGATGGATAAATCAGGCTGTAAGTACCACCACCACTTGCCTGTAATTTAGCAAGCATTACTTCATTAGCATCATATACATCTGCAAGTACTTTGATACCAGTTTGGGTAGTAAAAGTTTTGAATAAGTCCCTATCTGTGTATTGAGTCCAAGTAAAAAGATGCAGTTTATCCATTGCACTAGCTATGGTAGAAGATACTCTCACATCACCTAATCTCCAACCGCAACTTGCAGTTATTAATCCAGAAAATGCAGCCAACCCTGTAAAAAATTCTCTTCTGCTAATCATTTATTATTTTTTATTTTTTTATGGAAATCTACAAATCAAAATTAACATTAACAAAATCATCTACATCCAAATATGGAACTATAAATTACTGGTTGTTGAGTAAAGCCAAACAATCATTTTCTGACCACCAAGCATAAATTGGTGTTTCCGGGTCTGGTAATATTCCTAATGTGCTCGGCTGCATCACAGTAATATGTAACAAAGGTGTTAATTCAACTACATAATTAACGTGAGTGCCTAAATACATAATGTTAATTAAACGTCCTTCAAAACAGTTATTTTGAACACTGGGTTTATACAGCGAAAGTTGAATTTTTTCTGGACGGACGCTTAATGAGACACTTTGAGATACCCCCGTAGGAGTGAATGCATTACGCTTGACAATAACTTTCAATCCTGCTTTAGTGATAACTTCGATATTGCCTGCATCAACATCTGCTATCTCCCCCAACAACAGATTAGTATCCCCAATAAAATCAGCTACAAAGGGTGATAGCGGCTGCTCGTAGATTTGCTTTGGGGTGCCGATTTGTTCAATTTTTCCATGATTTATAATCGCAATACGTTGAGATAATGACAACGCTTCCTCTTGGTCATGCGTTACCATGATAAAAGTTAATCCCAAGTTTTTATGTAAATTTAATAACTCAACTTGCATTTCCTTACGCAGTTTTAAATCTAACGCACCTAGAGGTTCGTCTAACAATACCACCGCTGGACGATTGACTAAAGCTCGTGCTAATGCTACACGCTGCTGTTGACCTCCAGAAAGTTGAGCGGGAAATCGCGATCGCAAACTGTCCATTTTCACGAGTTCTAAAGCTTCTTGAACTCTAGTGGCAATTTGAGCTTTGCGTAGTTTCTTTAATTTCAAACCAAATGCGATGTTATCCCATACATTGAGATGATCAAACAAAGCATAACTTTGAAAAACAGTATTAACTGGTCTACGATGAGGAGGAATTTTAGCCATCAGACGACCTTGAATAAAGACCTCACCAGCGTCAGGTTTCTCGAAACCAGCAATTAAACGTAAGATAGTTGTTTTTCCGCAACCGGAAGGACCAAGAATACTAAAAAATTCTCCTTGTCTAACATCTAAATCTATCCCGTGTAAAGCAGGTTCTTTGTTAAAAAACTTGAACACTCCAGACAGTTCAACATCAAGGGAGTCAAAAGTAGTCATATCCTCTTGCTGCTGCGTTATAGTTTGAGACATAATCCTTTTTTAAATTGTGTGTTTGTACGTATTTGCGTCAACATATGTACTCTATTAAGCTAACTATTATAGGCAATCATGGTTTATTGTATACGTCAAAAATAAATTACTTGCTACTAAATGCTGCGGATATTTACAAAGTCAGTCATTTGACAATTAATTACCTCAAGCTAACAGAGATTTTACCCCATATAAAACGTCTTGTTTTTAGAGAGGGTATTAAACTCCCTAACTTTGTTAAAAAACAAATGTCTTAGGATTTTTACTGTTTAACACAAAGTAGCTAAAAGTACACGTAATCAGAATATACTCTTTCAATTATTTAACGGTCGTCTCCCGGTTAACACTAGGATGTAATCGTATACAGATAATGCTATTTTCTCTATCAGTTTTTGTGTTATGACCTTATTACAATTACCTCGCATCGGTAAGGAAAAAGATGCACGTACCGTAGGAAAAGGCTACCAATCTATATTCTTAATCGTATTGACCTTGTTGTTGACAAGTGGAATACTCAGTCGATTAGCTTACTTACAAGTAGTTAAAGGCGAAAGCTTCAAAAAACGAGCGCAAGACAATCGGATTCGCTTGATTCTCCGTCAGCCAGAACGAGGTAATATTTATGATAGAAAAGGTAGATTGTTAGCTACAACTCGCTATCCTCATTCTGTATATTTGTGGCCTATGGCTCATGAAAAAAAAGAATCATGGGAAACAATCGGCCCGCGTTTATCTCAAATCCTTGGTATACCCCAAAAAGAAATTGAAGAAAAGTTAGAAAAAGCTGGACCAAACTCCTCCTCCTTAGTCAGAGTTGCTCGTGATATCAACCTGGGACAAATTACGGCTTTAAAAGAGTACGAAAGCGAGCTACCAGGTGTAGAAATTAACAGAGAAGCAGTTCGTTACTATCCTCATGGCGCACAATTAGCTCACGTTATCGGTTATACCCGCGAACTCACCGCAGAACAGTTAGCCGAGAAGAAGAAAGACGGCTACCGTCTTGGAGATGTAATTGGACAGATGGGTGTAGAACAAGCGTTTGAAAGTATGCTACGGGGAGAATGGGGTGGTCAACAGGTGGAAGTTGATGGTAAAGGTCGTCCCTTAAGAACATTGGGTGTAAAACAAGCAAAACCAGGTCAAGATATTCAATTAACCATAGATATAGATTTACAAAAAGCCGCTTACAAAGCTTTACAAGGTCAAACCGGCACAATTATTGCGATGCATCCCGAAAACGGAGGGATTTTAGCAATGGTGTCTAATCCAGCATTTGATCCCAATGTATTTTCTAAACAAAAACCCTCACCTAAAGAGTTAGAAGCAATACTTTTAGGTAAAAACCATCCCATGCTCAATCGTGCCTTGAGAGCTTATCCTCCTGCAAGTACTTTTAAAATTGTTACTATCGCAGCCGGGTTAGAATCAGGTAAATTTGCTCCGAATACGGTACTCCAAACCTACGGTTCTCTATCTTTTGGTGGACACCGTTTTAATGAATGGAACCATGCTGGATTTGGTCCTTTAGGATTTACCGGAGCTTTAGCTATGAGTAGCGATACATTCTTTTATCAAGTGGGTGCAAGAGTCGGCGGTACCAATTTAGTAAAATGGACTCGTAAATTTGGATTTGGCACAAGAACAGGTTTTGAGTTTAGTTCCAGCGAATCTAAAGGTTTAGTTCCCGACAACGATTATCAACGAAAATTGTGGAAACGGGATTGGACAGTAGGTGATTCTGTTAATATGTCAATTGGTCAAGGAGCTTTACTGACTACACCTTTACAAGTAACTCGAATGTTCGCTATACCTGCAAATGGTGGGTATTTAGTCCAGCCCCACATTCTCAAAACTAACGAAGAAGCCAAAACATGGCGAGAATCGATTGGGATGAAACCAACAACCGTAAATATTATTCGTAAAGGATTGCGAGAAGTAATTACAGCAGGTACAGCTAAATCAATGAATTCCCCGACAATTCCTCCCATGGCTGGTAAAACTGGAACTGCTGAAGCATGGAGATCCAATCGCGTTAAAGCCAACCACGCTTGGTTTGGTGGCTATGCACCCGCAGACAAACCCGAAATTGTCGTATTAGCATTCGGTGAACACTCTGGGGATGGTGGTGGTGCAGTTGCAGCACCAATGGTAAAACAAGTTATGGAAGATTATTTCCAAAAAAAATATCCCGGTAAATATCAAAAACCTGAAGCAGAAGAAAAGAAAGCTCAATAATAACAAGTTAGTTGATGGTTGATGGTTGATGGTTGATAGTTGATAGTTGTTGGTTGATGGTTGATAGTTGATGGTTGATAGTTGATTAAAAAAAATGTCCACCATCCACTAACCACTAACCACCATCCACTAACCACTATTTAGTTACATTCCAAAGATGCACGAGTTGAAACGCCGGTTTTTGGATTAACACCACTTGCTGTTTCACACAGTTTTTGAACTTCTACGCGGTCTAAAATAGCACCACTAAAATCCGCGCCGGTAATGTCAACATGACGAAAAATAGAACGTAACATCATTGCATTAGTAAAAATTCCATCACTCAAATCGGCATCACTGAAGTTTGTTAAATAAGCTATCCCATCGGTGAAATCAATCCCATGTAAATTTGAGTTTTGTAATAATGAACCGTTGAAAACAGCACCGCGCATATCGGCGTTACTAAAATTAGTATCTTCTAAATTGAGAGTCGTATATTCTTGTCCTACTAAACTTTGACCAGATAAATCTTTCCCAGATAATCGATTAGCTGCTGCACGTGAAATACTAGAAGAACTTGCAGCAGACGCTGACAAAGGATAAAAAAGCACAACAATAGCTAAAACCAAGCTCGCTAGTACTTGCCAAAATTTCATAATCCCTACTTCATAAAACTCAATACATCCACATTTAACCATATTTCATGGATGGTGGTTAGTGGATAGTGGTTAGTGGATAGTGGTTAGTCGTTGGTGGTTAGTGGATAAACAACCAACAACCATCAACCAACAACCATCAACCATCAACCATCAACCATCAACCATCAACCATCAACTATCAACCAACAATTAACTCCTAACTCTTGTAGGATATTTAAAGATGTTGATTAAGAAAAGCTTTATTTATCTGTGGCTAATCAAGAACAAATCGCAATGATTGCGCGATCGCCTTTATTTACGGTTATACAAGAGTTGCAAGCGCGATTTACTAGTTTTGGTGGCTGGGAAATGCCATTACAGTTTTCTGGTATTACGGTAGAACATCAGGCTGTGAGAAATGCTGCTGGAATGTTTGATATTTCCCACATGGGTAAATTTACTTTAGAAGGTAAAAATTTAATTTCTCAACTCCAGTGTCTGGTTCCTTCTGATCTAAGTCCTTTGCAACCAAATCAAGCACAATATACTGTTTTATTGAACCCCCAAGGTGGGATTAGTGATGACATAATTTTTTATTATCAAGGTGAAGATAATACTGGCGTGCAAAAAGGATTTATCATTGTTAACGCTGCGACTACAGCTAAGGATAAAGCATGGTTACTCGAGCACCTGGATACTAAACAAGTGGAATTACAGGATTTATCAACTCAAAAAGTATTATTAGCGGTTCAAGGACCTAAATCTATTGAAATTCTGCAAAAACTTGTTGATCAAGATTTAACTTCTGTCAAAGCATTTGGTCATTTGGATGCAAGAGTACTCGGTAAACCTGCTTTTCTGGCTCGTACTGGTTACACCGGGGAAGATGGTTTTGAGGTGATGATAGAACCAACCCTAGGAATAGAACTTTGGCAAAATTTAATTGCAGCAGGTGTAGTTCCTTGTGGATTAGGTGCGAGAGATACTTTGAGATTAGAAGCTGCTATGGCACTGTACGGACAAGATATCGATGATACTACCACTCCTTTAGAAGCTGGTTTGGGTTGGTTAGTTCATTTAGATACTAAAGGTGATTTTATTGGACGTGAGGTATTAGAGCAGCAAAAAAACAGCGGGTTTCAACGCAAATTAGTCGGTTTACAAATGCAAGGACGTAATATCGCTCGTCACGGCTATTCAGTATTGTTCGGTACTAATAAAGTAGGAGAAATTACTAGTGGTACTTTATCACCAACACTCGGTTATCCTATCGCTTTAGCATACGTACCCGCAGAATTAGCAAACGTCGGTAACCAATTAGAAGTAGAAATTCGCGGTAAAACCTATCCTGCAACAATAGTAAAGCGTCCCTTTTATCGCTCAACAAGTCGTGTCGGTAAATAAAGATGTAGAGACGTGGAGTGAACAAGTCAAGGGAACTGTGGAGCATATGTCGGGTTTTGATCAAGATTTTCTGATGTTATGGATATTGTTTGTAAAAACCCGACTTCTGTCATTATACTCCAACTCTTGACCTTTAACCTTTAACCTTTAACCTTTAACCTTTGACCTTTGACCTTAATTGCCGATAATTAATAATTGATAATTGCTTAAAAAGAATATGGCTTTTGAATATCCAGAAGATTTGAAATATTTAGACACTCACGAATACGTGCGTCTTGAAGGTGAAAATGCCACGATTGGAATTAGTGCTTTTGCAATCGACCAGTTGGGAGATATCGTATTTTTAGAATTACCACAAGTTGGCGATCACGTCACAAAAGGAGAAACTTTTGGTACGGTTGAATCGGTAAAAGCTGTAGAAGATTTGAATTCACCCGTAACTGGCACCGTGATTGAATGTAATGATCCAATGATGGATTCTCCGGAAAAATTAGCAGACGATCCTTATGGTAAAGGATGGCTGATCAAAGTCAAGGTTGAAAACTCCACCGATATTGATGATGCAATGAGTGCCGAAGAATATAGCTCCAAGGTAGAAGGAAATTAAGTTGTTCGGGGGAAGGGGAGACAATTTTTAACTCCCCGTCTTCTCAACTCCGATGCTTCTAACTCCTAACTTCTACTTTATTGAGTGAGTAAATATCGGCACCACGTCCAAAAGCGAAGCGCAGGGAAGCAGGTAAATTTTTACTTGATGATGTAATAAAGATAATTACTGCTATTAGAGCGATCACAAAGTTAAATCCGAATATGTTGCGATAACCAATTTGTTGAGCCACTAAACCAAAAATTGGTCCGGCAAGAGCAACACCAATATCAAAACCGACCATACACAAACTAAATATTCTTCCTCTTTCCTGGGGATAAGCTCTATCTGTAATCATCGCTGCAATCATCGGAATTATTGTACCACCGCCAATCCCCTCGATTGTCGCTGCAAATAAGAAATCCTCTGAACTATTCGCTGTCCATAATAATACTAATGCCAAACTATAACAAACTAAACTTAAAGTGATGAATAAACCCCGACCAAATCTATCACTCGCTTTTCCACAAAATAACCTTGAACAAAAACTGGCGATCGCTACTACCGTGTAAAATAACCCAGGGTTTAATTCGGCTTCGGTTGATTTGATAAATAATGGTACAAAAGTATGTAAACTACCCAGAATCAAACCTATAATTAACAAAATAAAAGCCGGAATTCTGACTCTAGGACTAATCAATTTTTGCCAAAATGGACTGTCGTTATTAACTACTTGCTCTTCTGCTGGAACTATAGGATTGATAATTGGTACCGTACACAATAATGCTAGACAAGCCAGAACGGCAGATAATATAAATAATGAAGTGTAACCCGCAGCTTCCATTAAATAACCACCTAAAGCTGGTCCAATTGCTAAACCCAGTGGATTAACTAAGCTCATATAGCCTATTAATTCCCCACGATTTTCTACTGGTGCAATATCCGCAACTAATGCCAAAAATCCGGTGGAAAAGGCTGCAATACTAATACCGTGGAAAGCTCTTATTACCATTAACAATGGTATTGATTCCACAAAATTGTAGCCGATTGGAGCTATGGCTGCTGATAATATACCAATTATCAACACGATTTTCCTACCCCGCTGATCTGCTATTTGTCCTAAAAATGGGCGAAGTGTCAATAGTCCAATGGCAAAACTACCCATTACCACACCAATTTGTTGTTTTGTTGCTCCAATATCTTCAATATAAAGCGGTAAAGTTGGCAGTAATGAAGCCAAACTAGCCCAAAATAATAAACCTGCTGCAAATAAAGCTAGCAGGTTTCGCCGTACTTGGCTATCTACTGATAATAAAACTTTCACGGCAGATGCAATTCTTGTGTGAGGTGTGAGATTTTTCATTTATAATTTGTCATTTGCTGGTTTTACAACTCAAATAAACAAACTACTATCTCTATGTTACATTACTTTACATATCTCTTTGATTTACTGAACAATTATTTGCTCTGCATCAAGTGATAAAAAATCAACTGGCTGTGATATGATTAAAAATAAATAAAAACATACTTTTATAATGGGTTATAAGCAATTTTTTTTGAGAGGGCAATGGTTCCATTATTAAAATAAGCTTCCTATAAAGAATATAATATCAGAAAAATCGTAAAAATAAAAATTTTTTGAGCAATTATGTAGAAATATTAAGAAGTAAAAACTGAATTTTTCGTAGGAGGCAAGGAGTCGGGTTTTGATGAGCATTTTGTGTTGTATAGATATTGATGATAAAACCCGACGAATGAGATTATTCTGATAACTGTTTACTGTTCCCTTTGATTTTGTACAACTTCGCGGATGCGGTAAATTGGTCTTCCTTGGGATTCGTGGTAAGTACGCATTAATAATTCAGCGAGTAACCCGAAGCAAAATAGCTGTACTCCGGTGACTAAAAGTAACACAGCCAAAATCAATAAAGGGCGATCGCCAATATTTTGACGTAATACTAATTTAGTCCAAGTTAGATGAAGACTTATTCCACCACCGGACACCATAAAAATCAAGCCCCACAATCCAAAAACGTGCATGGGACGGTTGAGGAACTTCTTCATGAATGCAATAGTAAACAAATCCATCATCACTCGAAAAGTACGACCTAAACCGTATTTACTGCGACCAAAACGACGAGGGTGGTGAAGCACAGGCATTTCGGTAATTCTAGCACCTTCAATATAAGCTAAGGCAGGTAGAAAACGGTGCAGTTCTCCGTACAAATTCATATCTGCTACAAGTTCGCTACGATAGGCTTTAAGAGAACAACCATAATCATGAATATTCACGCTGGTGATGCGACGAATTAACCAATTGGCAATTTTGGAAGGTAGTAAGCGGGTGAGAGCGGCATCTTGGCGATTTTTGCGCCAACCACTGACTAAATCGTACCCTTCATCTAACTTTGCCAATAACATGGGAATATCTACGGGGTCATTTTGTAAGTCAGCATCTAAAGTTACAATACATTTGCCCTGTGCATGGTAGAAACCGGCTGCCATTGCCGCAGTTTGACCGTAATTGCGTCGTAAAATTATACTTTTAAGGTCAGTACGGATTTGTGCTTGTTCTTTCAATAATTGTACAGAACCATCGGTGGAACCATCATCAACGCAGATAATTTCGTAACTAACATTACTTGCAATCAAAGTGGATGAAATTGCTTCGATTAAATGAGGTAAACTTTCCACCTCGTTATGAACTGGTATTACCACTGAAACATCGAGAACGGGAGATATGGCATCTTCCTTAACCGTCAAACTTCCAGAAACAAACCCATTTCTCATAATTATTTATCCTTAGCCTTTTTGTGGGATGTAACTGCTTACCACCCTTCCAACACCTCGTAGCTGCTGATAATATGACCGACTAACCTCATCTCCCTGTTCCGAAAGACAATCTATTCCAATACCATTTCTTCCCTTATCTTTTCCGGAACTATGGATATAACAACCATCTCCCAAATAAAGACCTACATGAGTGGCTTTTTGAGGAGTGCCAAAAAATATTAAATCACCTGGTTCTAAAGAATTTAAATCAAAATTCTCCACAGTACAAACTTGTTGGACAAAAGCCTCTTGCTGATAAGCATCTCTGGGTAAGCGAATTCCCACCGAAGCAAAAGCCTTTTGCATTAGTCCGGAACAATCATAATTTGGTCCAACGGTACCACCCCAAAGGTAATAATTTGGTTGTTCCATCGCTTTTTGGGTAAAAGCGATAACTGACGCTAAAAGTTGCTTTATTTGATCTGGGGAAAATGATTTAATTTGTAAAGGTTCAGCCGGTGGAGATAATAACTTTAAATCGTCAATTGCTAACCAACCGGGGTAATCATCTTCAGATAAGCATACCTTGACTGAAGTTTGATTTAACGTTTCTAGGATTACCTGTAAATATCTTCCCTTTTCGGCTTGAGTTGACAGACTCAGACATTCGGGAGAATCGTAGATATTCAAATCAGCTTGGGTTATATATTCAAAATTTGCTTGCAATTCCTCTTGAGAAACCATAAAACTTTGTAAGTAATAACAACGAAGTTTAAATCAAAATCGGACGGTAATGATGTTTTTCTTTAACCACGACGAACAACTCGAAACACTGGGTAAAAGTATATTAGAAGCTACTTGGGCTGAATTTCCTACGTTAGCTCGTAACCAAATTGCTGTAACTTGGATTATCTACGACCCTCCGGTATCTGTAAATACTGGTGGTGCTTTAACTCCAGATGCTTTTTGGAATCATCCAGTTCGTGGTTTTACTTATCGGGGTGTCGAAACAATTTATCCGGCTTCTGTAGTTAAATTATTTTATTTGCTAGCGATACATGAATGGCTTGAGAAAGGTATGGTAGAAGATTCCCCAGAGCTACAGCGAGCCATACGGGATATGATTGTAGATTCGAGTAACGATGCTACAAGCTTGATTGTAGATGTATTAACGGGGACTACTTCCGGACCAGAATTATCACCCGGACCATTTGAAACTTGGAAACAACAGCGTCATATTGTCAACCGCTACTTACAGTCTTTGGGATGGGAAGAATTACAAACAGTAAACGTTTGTCAAAAAACTTGGGGTGATGGTCCCTACGGACGGGAACGGGCTTTTTACGGACAATTTTTAGAAAATCGTAATATGTTAACTACTAATGCGATCGCCAGATTATTGCACGCGATTGTGGGTGGAGTTGCAGTTAGCGCAAGTCGTTCTCAAGAAATGATGAATATCATGAAGCGCAGTTTGAACCCCGAAGAGTTACCCCAAGATGTAGAAGAAGACCAAATCACAGGTTTTTGTGGTGGTAGTCTTCCTATAGAAGCAAAAATTTGGTCAAAAGCAGGCTGGACTTCCTCAGTTCGTCATGATGCAGCTTATATTGAAATACCAGATAAGCGTCCTTATTTATTAGTGGTATTTACGGAAGGGAAATCAAACGCTAAAAGTAGAGAAATTTTACCATTTGTTTCTGGGCAGTTTAGGTCAGCAGTGAGTAGTTTAGCTTAAATATGGAGTTCGGGGGAAAAGTAAGCAGAAGCAATATTTAACTCCTAACTCAGACTCTTTGAGATTTGAGTTTCAAAATCTCAAATCCAAAATTTCTAGTAGCACATTTTGAAAAGGCGCACTATAATGAAATATGAAGCACATGGGGCTTTAATGGTTTCGACGCGGTGGCGAAAGCTTCTCGTTGATTCAGGTCGAGAGAGAGTCAAATCTCGTAAATCAAGGCTCAAAACAAATAATAAATGCAAACAACATTGTAGCATTCAAGCGTCAAGCAGTAGCTGCTTAAACTTTTTTCGTACGCTTCTCTCTAATTTGACTCCGTTAAGGATTAGAGAGCAACCCCCAACGGATGCTCTAATAAGTTCCCTTTGGTGGACTTGTTAGAAAAGACTTTACCAAAGCATCCCACCGTTCGGGATAATGAACGGTCCCTGCCTTAAGGGTAAACGAGGCTAAACCTGTGAACGATGCGGGGGTAAATACCCATTGCGGACATGGGTTCAATTCCCATAAGCTCCATAATATTTATTAATGTATTACAAACACATTTATCAAGTAATTTTATAGCTTGATAAATGTGTTTTTTTATGAGAATTTAGATTTACTAGATTGTTGCTTATCTTAGTTTGAAAAAGTTTAATAATTAAAACATTACTAACAATGGCTGGATCAACAATAGTTGTGACTTGTCAAAACCCAAATTGTCAAAAAGAATTTAACAAACGAATAGCAGAGTTCAAGAGAAGCGAAAGATTAGGAAGACTTCATTTTTGTTCCAAATCATGCTTTGGGAAATTTAAAGGGTTAACGAATTTTGGAGACAAAGCGAATAAAGATACATCCTACTTAAGAGATGTAGTAAGAAGAGACGAATATTCACCTTTCCGAAATCATCTGAAGGTGATGAAAAAGTCGGCAAAACATCGAAAGCAAGAATGTTCTGTCACATTAGTGGATTTGAAACAATTGTGGGAAAAGCAACAAGGAATTTGCCCCTACACTGGCTGGAATTTATTTTTATTACCCAGCACAACTGATTATCAAAATGCTATTTTAACAACAGATAGAGCGAGTGTAGACCGTATAGATTCTTCATTCGGTTATATTCCGGGAAACATACAATTTGTGGCTGTAATTGCCAACTTTGCGAAAAATGTTTTCAGTGAAAAAGATTTAATAAAATTCTGTCACGACGTTTATAAATATAGAATTTTGGGTAACGATAATTTGATGGATGATGAAAAAGTTTTAAAAGTTTCGACCAATATATTAACGAATAGTTTAACTAATAATAAGAGAGACGAATATTCACCCTTTCGTCAGCATCATAGACTTGCAAGAAGAAGAGTCAAAAGTAATGGACGTGAATGTAACATTACTCTGGAATATTTAAAACTGCTTTGGGAGAAACAGGGTGGTAAATGTCCTTATACAGGATGGAACTTAGATAATCATCAGACAACTAGCGAGTGGGATAATAATGTACTGCATCCCAAAACAGCGAGTTTGGATAGAATAGATTCTCGTAAGGGCTATATTATTGAAAATGTACAGTTTGTCAGTGTCATGGCTAACTACGCAAAGAGAGATTTTTTAGAGCAAGAATTACTCGAATTTTGTCAAGCGGTAGCTGATGTAAATGCTATTTAATAGTAGATAATATAATCAATCGCAAAATCTAGAATGTACATATCAATTTAAGCTGAATTTTTCACTCCTTTCTCTTCATCAAAATAAAAAAAATCTATATATTCAAGCAACCCTTTAGATATTAATCTAATATAAAGTATTGCTGCCTATTCCTGTGGTCAGTTAAATAAAATTTGCAAGTAAAATTGCGTAAAGTTTTGATTTGTGTTGAAGTAATTAGTACTCTGTCACACAAAGTTTGCTGGATGGACATCAAAGAATGGGAAGTAGGAAGCAAGGAGGAATAGGAAAAATACCATTGAAAATCGGATTTTTAGAACAAGGTATCTATAACAAATTTGTTCAAAACCCGACTTCTGTGATATTTCTCAATCAAATTGCAACCCTCACGGGTACTAACATTAAAAGTTGAACACTGGTTAAAAGTTATAAAGTTAACAGAGGGTGTAATGGCTCAATTTTTTAAGTTTCAACGTTATCAAAAAAAAATCATTCAATTTACTTCATTAGTTATTGTCGTTTTATTGACAGTCATGAGTTGTAATAGTACTGATAAACTTCAATTGATTGCCAACTCATCAACTAAGGAAAATCCTTTAAATATTTGGTGGGATAAAGGCTTTAATCCAGAAGAAGATGAAGCATTGCGTCAGCTTGTGCATAATTGGGAAAATGTTAGTGGTAAAAAAATAGATTTGCTTTTTTATACTACTGATTCATTAGGAGACAAAATTCGTAGATCATTGAAAGCTGGGAATCCCCCCGATATTGTGATGAGTTTTAAAGCAGAGCGATCGCCAAATTCCCGTTTAGCTTGGGATAATAAGTTGGTGGATGTTTCTGATATAGTGAATCCGGCTGAAAACCTTTACTCGAAAGCTGTTTTGCAAACAGTTAATTTATATAACAATGTTAAAAAAAAACGTAGCTATTATGCAGTTCCGATACATCAAGGAACGATGCACATTTATTACTGGAAAGATTTGTTAGCACAAGTAGGTCGTAGTGAACAAGATATACCAAAAGAATGGGATGCTTTTTGGGATTTTTGGAAACAAGTTCAAGATGACTTAAGAGCGAATAATAAATCAACGAATCAATCTCAAATATATAGTTTGGGTTTTACTTTGTCACCAGAAGCTGGTGATACTTATTATTTATTTGAGCAAATTTTAGAAGCTTATGATATTGAAGTTGTAAACCCTCAAGGAAAATTATTAATTGATGATGCAAAAGTACGTCAAGGTATCATCAAAGTATTACAGTGGTATGAAAATTTTTATGAGCAAGGTTATATTCCACCCGCAGCTTTAAAGTGGTTAAATCCAGATAACAATCGTAGCATATTAAATCGGGAGATAGCAATGACTCCCAATGCTACTCTTTCAATTGCTGTAGCAATGCGTCAAGATGCTGATATTTATAATCATAAGTTAGGTATTTTGGAATTTCCTAACAAACCGAACGGTGAGCCAATGCGACATTTAACAATGGCTGAACAAGCTGTAATTTTAGCTGAATCAAAAAATCAGAAATTGGCTAAGGATTTCTTGAAGTATGTAGTACAAACAGAAGTGATGAAAGATTATCTGACAAATGCAGGAGGACGCAATTCACCTGTTTTGGAAACTGTTTGGAAAGATAATTTTTGGACAAATCCCAATGATCCACACATTTCTTATGCTACTAAGACTTTTAACAAAGGTAGAATTCGTTATTTCTATACATCTCAAAATCCTGTTTATAGCCAAGTTTTAGATAGAAATGTCTGGGGTAAAGCAATTAACAGAGTTATTGTTAATAAAATTTCACCAGCACAAGCGGCAGATGAAGCAATTCAAGAAATTAATCAAATTTATCAAGAGTGGGAAAGAGGTTAAAGGTTGAAGGTTCTAAGTCGGATGGTTATAACTATTAAAAATGAAATTTTGGCAACAACATTTAACAACTAAAATTGCGAGTTCTTTTTTATTATTATCTCTTCTAACTGTTGGTGTAGTAGGAGGAGTAACATTTGTGAATGCACGAAATGCTCTTAAAAAAGCTGCTTTTGAACGTCTTAACGTTACAGCAACACTTAAGAGAAAAGAAATTCATCGTTGGTTTGATTTGCAACGAGAAGATTTTCTTTTTATAATTGAATTTGCTGATGTTAAGGCAAAAATAAACATAATTCTCAATCCAAATGTTTCTGAAGCGGAATATCAAGTAGCCTATAATGTTCTCGATGATTACTTACAAAAAATCAATCCGATTAAGCCTGGATTACAGGAAATTTCTATTCTCAATCCTAGTAATAAAATAATTATATCTAGTAATAAAAATCGTGAAGGTAAATATGAATTACTAGCCAATGTTAGCTATGTTGAGAAAAACTGGGGTGGAGATAATTTTGCTCCGATTTTCTATGTTTCGCCAGAAACAGGTAAACCCGCAGTTACTTTAGCAAAAACTTTACGCAATGATGCAGGGCAACATCTAGGAATTATTTTAGCAAATCTCAACTTAGAAAGAATCGATGAAATTGTTAGAGAACGTGGAGGCTTAGGTAACAGTGGTGAAACTTATTTAGTTGGTTCTTTAGGAAGAAGTAAAAAAACATTTATTTCTAAAGCAGATGCTCATAATCATGAAGTTTATCAAAATATCAATTCTGAAGGTATTGATTTAGCAATGGGTGGTGTTAGCGGTGCCAAAGAATATAATAATTATGCAGGAATACCAGTATTAGGGGAATATCAGTGGCTCAATGACCAAGACTTAGCATTATTGGTTGAGATCAGCGAGCAAGAGGCATTTGCTCCAGCGCGTCAACTAGCAAATACAATTATGTTAATCGGTTTGGCATCAGCAGGTGTTTTATTATTAGGTGTTTATTACTTATCTTTACAATTAAGTATTTATCGTAGACGTTCCGAAAGCTACAGTTATCAGTTGGAAGGGAAAGCACAAGAAGCAGAAACTGCTAACCGTGCAAAAAGTGAATTTCTGGCAAATATGAGCCATGAACTACGCACTCCTTTAAATGCAATTTTAGGTTTTGCACAGTTGATGAAACGTGATAAAATGCTTTCTTTAGAGCAACAAGAATCTTTAGCAATTATTAATCGTAGTGGAGAACATTTACTATGTTTAATTGATGATGTATTAGATATGTCAAAAATTGAAGCGGGACGTACTGTGTTACATTCGGAAGCTTTTAATTTACATATTTTATTGCAGACTCTTGAGGAAATGTTTCAACTCCGAGCAACTGCAAAAGGATTATTTTTAAATTTTAATTTTGATGCCAATTTACCCAGTTTTATTATCAGTGATCAAAATAAACTGCGCCAAGTTTTAATTAATTTATTAGGTAATGCAATTAAGTTTACCGAAACAGGAGGAGTAATTTTAAAAGTCACTTCTAAATTAACAGCAACTTCCTCATCTCTTTACTTCGAGGTGAAAGATACAGGAAAAGGTATCGCATCTGAAGAAATAGAGCAAATTTTTGATCCATTTGTGCAAACTACTAGCGGTATTCAAGCAGGTGGTACTGGTTTGGGACTTGCTATTAGTCGTCAATTCGTGCTGTTAATGGGTGGTGATATTTATGTCAACAGCATTTTAGAACAAGGTTCTAGTTTCGGTTTTGATATTCACATTAGCTTACCAGAAACAACAGGAGAAATATACTCAGCTAAAAAACGAGTGTTGAAAATTGCCCCATCTCAACCTAATTATCGTATTCTTGTAGTAGATGACCGTTTAGAAAATCGCGATTTATTAACCAAATTATTAGTCACTGTCGGATTTAATACTTGTAGTGCAACTAATGGAAAAGAGGCGATCGCTTTATGGGAAACATGGCAACCCCACTTAATTTGGATGGATATGCGAATGGCTATTATGGATGGTTATCAAGCCACAAGGGTGATTAAAGCCAAATCACAAAATCAATATACTGTAATCATCGCCTTGACTGCAAGCGCTTTTGAAGAACAGCAACAAGCGATTTTTGCCGCAGGTTGTGATGATTTAGTTCGTAAACCGTTTCAGGAAGAAGTTATTTTTGAGAAGATGAAACAATATTTGGGAGTTGAGTATATTTACGAGGAAGATAATTTCAAATCTGATAATATATTACCCAGTAATTCTCAAATAATTTTAACTCGGCAAAACCTCAGTATCATGCCTGGAGAATGGGTGGCTTTATTACATCAAGCAGCATTAGAGGTTGATGCAGATTTGATTTTACAATTGATTGAGCAGATTCCACAAAAGCATCAAACTTTGGCTGAAAAATTGAGAAAGTTGACATTACAGTATGATTTTGATGCAATTGTTGAGGTGAGTTGAAGGTTCTCTTTAAATCTTTGACAATCTAGATGGTAAAGCTCAAATCGAACGATTTAAATTATAAGCGGCGCTAATTAATGATAAATGGGTAAATGCTTGGGGAAAGTTCCCTAATGCTTCACCGCTTGTACCTGTTTCTTCTGCATACAATCCCAGATGATTAGCATAACTTAACATTTCTTCAAAAATTAATCTTGCTTTGTCAAGACGTTGGGAATCTCTTTCTTTGCCTGCACGAGTTAAGGCTTCTACTAACCAAAATGTACACAAGTTAAAGCTTCCTTCTTCACCATCCAATCCGTCGCTGTAGTCTTCGGTGTTGTAACGGAATACTAAACTGTTGGATAATAGCCCTCCAGATTGTGGCGATCGCATAATTGCATTGAGTGTTTTGAGCATTCGGGGGTCGGTTGGTGATATAAAAAGTACCAGAGGCATGATGAGATTGCTCGCATCTAAGGTATGACTACCGTAATATTGCACGAAAGCTTGCTTTTCTTTGCACCATCCTTTTTCCATGATATCCATGTATATTTGATCGCGAACTTTCAGCCATTTTTCGCGATTTGCGGGAAGGGAACGTTTTTGAGCTAAACGTAAACCTCGATCAATTGCCACCCAACACATTAATTTAGAATAAACAAAGTCTTGTTTTGCATCTCTGGTTTCCCAAATACCGTGGTCTTTTATATGCCAATTGTCGCAAACCCAATCAATATATTTATGTAAATTAATCCAAGTTTCGTAAGATATCGGACTTCCATACTTATCATAAAGATAAACAGCATCCATTAATTCGCCGTAAATATCAAGTTGGGTTTGATCGTAAGCAGCATTACCGATGCGAACGGGATAAGAACCCTTATATCCTTCTAAATGGTCTAAAACTTCTTCTTTAAGGTCTGTTCTACCATCAATACCATATACTATCTGCAATTGCGAATCTGCTTCTGAATCGGAGGGACAAAGGGATATAATCCAATCGATAAAATGACCTGCTTCTTCTGTAAATCCAATTCTGATCAATCCATAAAGAGTAAAAGCAGCATCACGAATCCAAGTGTAACGGTAATCCCAATTACGTTCACCACCCAAAGTTTCGGGTAAACCGCAAGTTGGCGCTGCGATAATTGCTCCTGTAGGTTCGTATGTGAGTAATTTTAACATTAACGCCGAACGCTCTACAGTTTCGCGCCATCGACCTTTATAAGTACACTTAGAAATCCAACGGTGCCAGTAATCTACAGTATGTTCAAATATCTGTCTAGTTTCTTCTGGATTCAGGGGTAAACCACAACCTTGTTCACAATCAATTTCACGTAATATGAATACTGCCGATTCTCCCGCAGCCAAAGTAAACTCGGTAAAAACACCTTTGTCATCCTGCTTGAGAGGGATATCAGTTATCAACCCTAAACTTAAATCGGATGACTTGAAAATTATACCACCTTCACTAATCTCCATAGAATGGCGATCGCGAGCATAATTAAAAGCAGGATAACACTCCATACTAAACTTCATACTGCTGCGTATGCTGCTTACCTGTCTGACCAACCAATGATAACCGTCTTCGCCCTCAGATAAGCCCACAGGCATAAAATCGATAACTTGTCCGACACCGCAATCAGCAAGAAAGCGGGTAACTAAAACGTTAGTTTCGGGCCAATAAAATTGTTTGTGAGTGCGATCGCCAAGTGTAGGTGAAATACTGAAATGTCCACCTTTTTTTTCGTCGAGTATAGCTGCGAAAACGCTTGGGGAATCATGTCTGGGATAGCAAAACCAATCGATGGAACCATTCATTCCCACCAAAGCGGTGGTATACATATTGCCGATGATGCCGTAATTTTCGATTGGTTGATAACCCATGCTGGTAATTTGTAATTCATAGTTTAGACCCAGAAGTTGGGTTTATAAAACCTGACTTCTCTCTCCTTATTAGAGTTTATTTTAAATAGTTAATGATAAAAACACTACTTCCAATCGATTTTATTTTTTTATAACTTCAGATAGATGTATTGTGAGAGGATAAATTAATCCCTACAAAGGATAAGCGCAAATAATCTTTTCTCAAACTGCAAATTTTCAGAAGAGTTTTATTTTTGATATATTATTACTCAAGCTAAAATTGCTCAATTAACTAATTGTCTCGCAATACATAACCGACACCGCGCACTGTGTAAATTAAGCGTTTTTCATTATTTTCTTCAAGTTTAAGGCGTACATAACGTATATAAACTTCAATTACATTAGAATCACCAACAAAATCATAACCCCAAACTTTTTCTAAAATTTGGTCTCTTGTAAATACTTGACGGGGATTGCTCATCAAATATTCCAGTAAATTAAATTCTTTTACCGTCAATTCTATTGCTCTATCACCACGAAAAACTTGACGGGTTTGACGATTTAAACTCACATCCTCAAATATCAATAAATGACGGTTATTTTCTTTGATACGACGACGTAAATGAGCGCGAATTCTAGCCAAAATTTCCTCAATACTGAAGGGTTTGATTACATAATCATCAGCCCCAGCATCCAAACCTGTAACCCGTGAAGTGACTTCATCTTTAGCGGTGAGCAAAATTATCGGAATTTTACTTCCCGTCGCTCGCAAACGACGACAGAGTTCTATTCCGTTTAAACCAGGAAGCATCCAATCTAGTATTGCTAAATCTGGAGTTGATTCTCGCGTCAACATTAATCCTGTGATTCCATCATGAGCGATGCTAACACTATAACCTTCCCTACTTAACTCCATTTCTAAAAATTGAGCTAATTTGACTTCATCTTCCACCAAAATGATATGTTCGCTCATTATCTAATCCTTATCATCAAAATAAATAGATTAATAATAGATTTATTACCGCTATTCCTTATTAACATTTTCAAACCACAATCATAGGGAACTTAATTGTTACTGAAGTACCTTCTTCAGTATTAGATTCAATAAAAAATTCCCCGTTATGGGCTTCTATAATCCGTTTAGTAATTGCTAGTCCCAATCCGGTTCCAGAAGATTTTGTAGAAAAGAAGGGCTGAGTCAATAATGGTAAAATTTCTGGTGGTATAGGTTCGCCACGGTTATTAACTTTAATGTAAACTTCTTTTTTATTCAGATTAGTATCTACCTGTAATTTAATTCCTTCTCCAAAACCAACAGCTTCGCAAGCATTTTGGATAATATTAATTAAAACTTGTTTAATTTTATCTTCATCACCCTGTATTTTCGGTTGTGTTGTTGCAGGATAAAATTCAATATTTTTATTAATTATCTCTGGAAAATTCCGCTGTAAATCTAGCACTTTTTGAATACATTGATTAATATCAATTGCTGAAACCTCTAAAATTTGTGGTTTCGCATAAAGTAATATTTCTGCTAATAATTTTTCTAACCGCTTTGCTTCATCGACTGCTAAAATTAATCGCTTTTTAATCTCGGCGGATAAATCAAGTTTATTCAAGTACTCTAAAACTAATTTGATTGTAGAAAAAGGATTACGAATTTCGTGAATAATAGAAGCCGCGAATTCACCAATCGCTGCCAAACGTTCTTGTTCAACAAGTTTAACTTGCGCTGCTCGTAACTCTTGTGTTTTAGTATTTACCTCTGTTTCTAAAATTTGGTTAAACTGTTTTTGTTGTTGATAAAGATGGTGATTATCAATCGCTGTTGCTGCTCTTTCTGCAAACAACTCAGCAATTTCTATTTCTTGAGTAGAAAATTTACGCGGTTGCTGATGAAAACAACAAATTGTACCTATAATTTTTCCTTGAGAAGTGCGTAAAGGTATTCCTAAGTATGCGCGACATCCTGCTGGTGCTTGACCATATTCTGTACAAGTTTTTGTGTCTTCAACAACAAGAGATTGACCAGTCTCTATAACAGTACCAGTTAATTGACCGTGTAATGAATGATTGCCATTGTCTTCACCTATTTTTATATTACTCGCTAATATTTGAATCAAACCTTCTTGAAAAACAGTGATTACAGAAGAATCAACATTAATTAATTCACCAACACCATTAACAATTTCTTTTATATATACGCTAAACTCACCCGTGCGATGACTAAGAGATGATAAAATTTCTAAGGTTCTTTGTTTGTGCTGCCAGTAGGGATTATTTAATAACTCTAAGTTTTGATTTACTTTCTGATTAAAAGTCCAAAAAATATCATTATCTCGCAACAAAAATAACGCAATTAAGGCTCCTATTAATGGAATACTCGCCCAAAATAAAATATAAGTTGGCTTAAAAGGGTCAAACATTTCCTTATACATGGAAATTAATAAGACTAAATGCATCCCTAACAAAGCACCATAAGAAAATGTTTTATATAAACCAGTTAGAAAAACTACTACTAAAACTGCTCCAATAAATAATAATGGATAAGAAACTACGAGCGGAATTTGAAACGCATAAAATCCTTCAAAAATCTCTGGTTTTGCTTGAATTGCTAATAGTTTTTCTATGATTAAAGCTAGAAAAAATATTCCGATGCTCAAACGCATGACAAATAATCCGATTTCGAGCCGTTTTTCGTTTGTCATCGCCTAGCTCCCTGGTTATCAATTCTGTAGACAGTTGTCAAACACAAGCAAAAATGAAACACTCTAAATATGGCTTGTTTGATTAGAAGCCGAAGAATGTTCTACAATACTGCATTTTAAGATACTACTAAGTAGACTCAATTGTCTACATAATTATTTTATGACAGGCGAAACTAATCAGCAACGCCGACAGAATTGTTCCAAGTTACGGGATAAGTCTAGAAGATATCAGCTACGCGATCAAATTTTGATTGCAGCAGCCCAATTGTTTTATGATAAAGGTTTTAATCGGGTTAACATAAATGAGGTAATTGTAAATTCAAATGTTGCTAGACGAACATTTTATCGATACTTCCCATCTAAAGATGAGCTAATTGTGGAAGTGATGCGCTTCCAAGCAAAGCGATGGCTCAAGTGGTTTGAAGAAGCTGTTAATCAAAGAGCTACTAGCCCTAAAGAAAAGATATTAGTCAGCTTTGATGTGTTACGGGAATGGTACGATAGTCCTGATTATCACGGATGTCCTTTTATTAAAGCAGCTTTTGAAATCAGTGATGTTTCCCATTCTGTAAACCAAGTTGTCGTAATGGTGAGACAATCAGTTCGGACTTACATTTTCAAACTCGCTCTCGAAGCTGGGATTCCTAAGCCTGAAGTTTTTTCTCAACAATACTTACTTTTACTTGGTGGTTCCATTTTGATGGCAAGTATTGAAAATACTTCTACAGGTGCTGAATATGCTCGTGATACTTTAGCTGTTTTCATGAATACAGATTCTAATTAGTGGGAATTAGTAGATACAAGAGTCTACTTATTCTGCTAAAACAGAAGAATCAACATCCAATCGACGTTTAACACCGCGCTCACGGCGAATGTCTCGCCAAATACCAGTAGCTGCGACAGCACCATCAGCAGCTGCGACTACTACTTGATTAAGTCCTAATTTTAAATCACCAACTGCAAAAATTCGGGGGTGAGATGTACGACAGCTAAAATCTGTTACCAAATTCTCACCTTGAGTTTGGAGGTTTAATCCAGAAAGATAACCTGAGTGGAATTGTGAACCCATGGAAATTAATCCAGCGTCCAATTCAATAACTGAACCATCCATCAATTGGACACCAGTCATTTGATGATTTGCGCCGATAAATTTTGAGATCGGTTTTTCTATTAATTCATATTCATGTTCCCATAATCGATCGCGGAATTGGGAACTAACTTCAAACATATCTTGGGTAAAAAGAGTGATATATGGTGTAAACCAACCGAGACTAAAAGCTACTTCCAAACTGCGTTCATTTTTACCAAATACCCCAACTCTTTTATCAGCCATTTCATAACCATCACATATTAAACACACGTGCAAATTGTATCCTGCATATTCGTAGACATTTTCCATATCGTCTACAAAAGGTAAGTTATCAATAATACCACTAGCTGCAATCAAATATTTAGCACGAAATACAGAATAACTACTATTTTGACGACCTATTTTGACTTTAACCTCAAAGATATCTCCTTTATCAATCACCTCTTCTACATAACCGTTAAGTAAATCTCCTCCTAAAGATAAGTAATGGTCTTTACCATGTTTTAATAAACTGCGACCTTGGGTATCTGGTGGTAAACCAAGATAATTGTGGAGTTCTTGCATCCAGAAGGAGCGGGCTTTACCTTTGTCTATAATTAAACTGTTTAAGAGATATCTTTGTAAGTAGATTCCAGAAGATAAACCACCTACACCACCGCCAACAATAATAGTATCGTAAACTTTGTCTGCGTGTTGTTGTAAATCTTGTTTTGATAGTTGCATAAATACCTCTTTTGGATTTTAGATTTTAGATTTTAGATTTTAGATTCACTTGGTTGCTCTAACGAGTGGTGTAAGTGGTTACGCAAAATTAAATATATATTTGTCTATTGTCATACCTTTGTGTCCCGATGCTGTACAAATATATAATTGTGATGCCAACGGATTTGATATAAATAGGACTTACGCAACTGGCACATTTTTGTTGCAACGGGTGTGTGACACTTTGAAGAATTTTGAACGGGTAGGATAAGCTTCTTCTGTGTCACGCACCATCCGAGTCTTGTGACACGCAGCCTT
>JAYKJL010000233.1:0-7785 GCA_035285725.1 Nostocales cyanobacterium 94392
CTTTCGTGGCGTAAAGTGCGAATACGTTTATATGCGATTTCCTACCAAAGAAAATCCCAATCCCTTACGCAAACCAGATAACAACGCAGAAGCGTTTGCAGATGGAGAATTCGGCGATTTTATCCAGCCAATATTTGACACCCTCGACCTTTATCATAACCAAGGTGTTGACCCCCGCGCTATAGCCATATCGTTTAAAGAATTAGCTGAAAACAATCCGGATGCGGGATTAGAAATTGTCGCGATGGAGAAAAGGGGAGATGATAAATTTTTACTCCGCGCTAAAGCTGCACCAGAAGTTAATAAATCGGAATTAAGTGCAGAATATTTTGAAACTTATAATTATTTAAAAAGTTTAAATCCATCAGAACAAGTTCAATATTTATTAACTGAATTAAAAGTTAAAGATACCGAAATAAATTCCCAACAAAATCAGATTATTAGTTATGAAAATATGATAAATACTGCATTAGGTCGTCCTAATATTCAAGCAGATACAGTAACTGTTCAACATATCGGTGGTAACATCACAAAGAATGCTCAAGAAAAAAATCAGAAAGATACTAACAATTCAGAAGTCAAAACAATTTTAATTCTGGCATCCAATCCTAAAAACACTTCACAATTACGATTGGGTGAAGAAGTACGAGAAATTGATGCAGGATTACAACGAGCTAAAAAACGAGAACTATTCGACTTTAAACAACGCTGGGCTGTGCGTTGCCAGGAAGTTTACCAAGCATTTTTAGACTTCAAACCCCAAATCGTTCATTTTAGCGGACACGGTTCCGGTGATGATGGTTTAGCCCTGGAAGATGAACACGGAAATTTGAAATTAGTAGATACAGAAGCAATAGCTAAACTGTTCGAGTTATTCTCTACCACAATTGAATGTGTAGTACTAAATGCTTGTTATTCAGAGGTTCAAGCAAGTGCGATCGCAAAATATATTCCCTACGTAATTGGCATGAATCAAGCCATTGGTGATAAAGCCGCAATTAAATTTGCAACAGGCTTTTACAATGCTCTTGGGGCTGGAGAAAACATAGAATTTGCTTATAAACTGGGGTGTAACGTTATTCAACTAGATGGAATTGCAGAACATTTGACTCCCGTGCTTAAGAAGAGATAGGGAGACGGGGAGACAAGGAGATGGGGAGATGGGGAGAAATAATTTTTAACTCCTCACTCCTAACTCCTAACTCCTAACTCCTAACTCCTAACTCCTAACTCCTAACTCCTAACTCCTCACTCCTAACTCCTAACTCCTCATTCCCAATCCAAAATCCAAAATCTAAAATCCAAAATTGTTCTAATCCGTCACCGCACCCAAACTACTCGAAGATACCAATTTGGCGTATTTTGCCAAAACACCTTTTGTGTAACGGGGTTCTGGTGGTTTCCATTTAGCGCGACGCTTTTCTATTTCTGCGTCAGATACTTCTAGTTGCAATAACCGCGCACTGGCATCAATTGTTATATTATCCCCTTCTTGCACCAAGGCGATAGTTCCACCGACTGCGGCTTCTGGAGCTACGTGTCCGACTACTGTTCCGTAACTTCCTCCGGAAAAACGCCCATCAGTAATTAAACCGACTGAATCTCCTAAACGCGCTCCAATTATTGCAGCTGTGGGTGCTAACATTTCTCGCATCCCCGGACCTCCTTTTGGTCCTTCGTAGCGAACCACAATCACATCACCGGCTTTGATTTTCCCAGAAAGTATGGCATCTAAGCAGGATTCTTCGGATTCAAACACCCGCGCTGGACCTGTTATTTTGGGCATTTTCACACCGCTAATTTTGGCAACTGCTCCCTCACTAGCTAAGTTACCTTTAAGAATAGCTAAATGTCCCTGTTTATACATTGGGTTTGACCAGGGACGGATAACATCTTGGTCTGTGGGTGGCTCTTCCGGAATATCTGCTAAGACTTCGGCGATGATTTTGCCGCTAATAGTCATACAGTCACCGTGGAGTAAATTATGAGCAAGCAGCATTTTCATCACTTGAGGAATACCGCCAACTTTATGTAAATCTACGGCTACATATCTACCACTTGGTTTTAAATCGCACAATACAGGAACGCGAGCGCGGATAGTTTCAAAGTCATCAATGGTTAATTCCACACCCGCAGCATTGGCGATCGCCAAAAAGTGCAATACTGCATTTGTAGAACCACCAATCGCCATCACTACGGAAATAGCGTTTTCTATAGATTTACGAGTAATTATTTGACGGGGTAAAAGTTTGTGATGTATTGCTTCCACCAAAACTTGAGCGGATTTTTCCGTGCTATCAGCTTTTTCCTCATCTTCTGCTGCCATTGTCGAGGAGTAAGGCAAGCTCATACCCAAAGCTTCAAAAGCAGAAGACATGGTATTCGCAGTATACATTCCCCCGCAGGAACCCGCACCAGGACAAGCATTCCGTTCAACTGCTAAAAGTTCTTCTTCTTTAAGATTACCGGAACTGTATTCTCCTACCGCTTCAAAAGCGCTGACAACAGTTAAATCTTGACCATTGTGATGTCCGGGTTTAATCGTACCACCATAAACAAAAATTGCCGGGATATTCATGCGAGCAATGGCAATCATCGCTCCGGGCATATTTTTATCACAACCACCGATGGCAAGTACTCCATCCATACTTTGTCCATTACAAACGGTTTCAATGGAATCGGCAATTACTTCTCGCGATACCAGGGAATATTTCATCCCCTCAGTTCCCATGGAAATACCGTCGCTAATGGTAATTGTACCGAACATCTGCGGCATTGCATCAGCATCGCGAACACCCTTCTCAGCTCTTTGCGCTAGCGTATTTATGCCCATATTGCAGGGTGTGATGGTACTAAAACTATTGGCAATACCTACAATCGGTTTGGTAAAATCTTGATCTCCAAAACCAACCGCTCGCAACATCGCTCGATTTGGCGATCGCTGTACCCCTTGGGTGATAGCTCGGCTTCTAAAATTATCTGACATTTTGATTCCCCTCTACGCCAGCATCTATCATCGCTAGCGCTGAATAATCCACTTTATTATTTCAAAATATCAGAAACTATAAACTGGATATATAAATAAACTGAAAAACTTATTAGTTTCTTGGAAATCGAAGCTTAAGAAGCAATCCAAGATGTGTTATCCAGTTGAGAAAGTTTTTTTAAACGCAGAGGAGCGCTGAGGTTTACGCAGAGGGATAAGGAGGTTTAATTAAGGTGAGTGGAGATCAAAGGGGATTAGGAACTATATTATGTAAATAAATAAGCAAAGGTGGTGTAATCAATGCAAACTGATAAAATTTCACAACAAAGATTAATCCATAAAATTCGTCAGCTAGTTCCGGAGCAGGTAGTACTAGTTGAACAATTTATTGATTCTTTATCTCAACAAAATGACGAATGCAATCTAACCTTAGTTGCAACAAAACTTTCCGAACCAGTTTTTCAAAAAATTTGGGATAATCCAGACGACGCTGAATATGACCAATTATAAATTTGGAGATGTTATTTTAGTACCATTTCCTTTCACCGATCAAACGACTTCTAAAAAACGTCCATCTATTATTGTTAGTTCTAGTGATTATCAAATTCAGCGTTCCGATTTGATATTAATTGCTGTCACAAGCCAAGCTAATCCATCAACTTCTTTTGGTGAAATGACAATTACTGAGTGGAAAATAGCAGGTTTATTAAAACCTTCTATTATCAAACCAGTGTTAACTACCATCGACAAGAAGCTAGTAATTAAAAAACTAGGAGAACTTCAGGAAGTTGACATTCAATTGTTACATCATCTTTTACAGACTATTTTGGGTGATTAGATTTCGGAAAATATCACCAATATAACAGGTTTAACTACAGCCCAGAAAGAAAGGTTAAAGTTCAGCATCTCTAACAACTCCCCTTCTCTTCACTAATTACGAATTACGAATTATATTCACTTTCCTCCCACGCTGCTTGGAAAAGAGATTTTACAGTTGACAGTTGACAGTTGACAGTGGTTAGTTGATGGTTGATGGTTGTTAGTGGTTGGTTGATGGTTGATGGTTGTTAGTGGTTGGTTGTTATTTATTTCTCCCCATCTCCCCTTCTCCCCATCCCTCCGACTTAAAACGGTAGAAACTGAAGCAAGACGGAACCAAGACTTCCCACAAAGTCCATTAAAGTGGGTTTAGCTGGACGTACTTTTCCTTCTGCGGGTGTTTGTATTTCTATAATAAATGCCTGTGCTGTTTGTAATCCAGTAGTATCTTTCTGGGATGTAAACAATTTTTCGGCAACTTGAGCATCTTGAAAAGCACCTTTGCTGTCTAACATATGATAGCGAGCAATACCACGGGCTAAATAAGCTCCTGCATAATCAGGTTTAATCGCGATCGCTTGATTAAAATATTCTGTTGCTTGTTGTAAATTTCCTTTTTCTGCTGAAGCTACACCCCAAGCATAGAATTGTTCTGGATTGGCAATTTGCGAGCTTATTCCAGTTGCTCCTTGTAAATTAGCTGTATTGACATCGACATCTGTTAACTGTGCATTTACAAGATAAGTATTTCTTAAATCAGCACCTAATAAATTTACACCACTAAGTTTCGCACCGCTCAAATTAGCGCCAAATAACCCAGCACCGCTCAAGTCAGCATCACGTAAATCTGCTCCGCTCAAGTTTGCACGACTGAGATTTGCACCACTGAGATTTGCACCGCGTAAATCCGCTCCAGATAAATCCGACATTACCAAACCAGCACCGCTCAAATCGCAATTCTGGCAATTTTTAGTTGCTAACAACTGTCTAACGTCTTCGGATTTTGCTGCTTGAACTGTGGTATTAAAGCTGAAAGTCGAAACAAGTAAAACTATTGCGATCGCCAATTGGTTTTTCATTTTGAGTAACTAGATAGTAGTATATTTTCTTGACTACCCAGCTTAACCTAGAAAAACCAATACCATCATGATACAAATACTCAGTAAAAACTCTAATATTTTAAGCCTCTCCCGATATGGGGAGAGGTTTAGTTATTCGGCTGTAGGATGTACTTCCTTCAACCGATAATTGCTATATTTATTAACTATTGTAATTATCAATCAATAACGCAAAACTGATATTCAGCGATCGCGTTTTTGTGCCAAAACCCAAAAAGTTTCGGTTGAGATATTTTCTTGAATATTGTGACTAAGAGAGAATAAACCCACTTGCATACATAAATGCAGCGTAAACGTTAACCCAATCGACACGAAAAGCTTCTCCCACATATGATTACCCTGAGCAAACTATAGGCGTATCCGTATTTTTGCTTCAGTTATAACTCATCTTTTTTATAAACTAAGTGAGAACCGAATCAATATATTGCGATCTAGGTCTTAAAATAGAGTGACTCTTATCACGAAAATGATTGAACGAATATGGAGTAGTACTCCACATTAATTCAGGAATAGCCGCAATTGTCACAAAACCCTGGTTGGTGCGTGACACTACAACCTCATTATTGCCTTAATAATCAAGCGAAGTGTCACAGCACCCTACAAGAAAAATCTGCCGGTTGCGTAAGTCCTATAATTATGAATAGTTAGTTTTTGTCAAAATTGTCTAGAGACGTATATAACGTCTCTACAGCACGTCGGTAGACGAACAAACCCCCGCATAATTAATGAAATGAACTGCTAGTGGTGAATTTTTTTTACCGAGACACTATTTCTCAACTCCTAACTCCTAACTCCCAATCAATCCAAAATCTAAAATCTAAAATTGTATAACTCCTAATTCTATTAGCAATGCATCCGCAAAAACACCGTCAAAGTTTGCTTTTAACTCTCGCGGCTATACTCACCGGGGCGACTATTTTTATTGGTTTGGGTATTTACATAGCATTAAAAAGTGTTGAAAAACCGCTTTCGTCGTCGGATACATCTGATACATCAATCTCAGCGCTAGATTCACAAGTTCCAGTAGAAACAACCGCACCATACCCGATAAAAAGCTCTGCTTCTCCATCGAATACAGCAGAAATAACACCAGTACCCGACTCTAAAAATAAACCTGCTCAAAATCTTGGTGGTGTGAATTGGGAAGGAAAAAATTTACAGGGAATGAACCTTAGTCAGGTAAATTTAGGGGGCGCTAATTTAAAAAACACTGATTTGAATGGTGTTGATTTAAGCGGTGCAAATCTTAGTGGTGCAAATCTTAGTGGTGCAAATCTGAGAAATGCTAATTTAAATAACGCTGATTTGAGAGGTACAAATCTCGGTAATGCAAACCTGCAAAAAGCTAATCTCAACGGTGCAAAGCTTGATGGTGCCAATCTTACTGGTACAGTTATGCCATGAAGGAAGGAGATGGGGAGACAAGGGGATGGGGGGATGGGGAGATGGGGAGATGGGGAGATGGGGAGACAAGGGGACTTTCGGGATAGAATTTTCAACTAACTGTATCTGTTGATAGATAAAGAGAATGTTCCAAGAGGTTGATGAATAATTCGTTGGTAAATGTAGAAATAAAGTAAGTGAACATCAATTAAAATAATAAATTATGTAAATGGATCTAAAAAATCTAGAGAAACAATGTAGATAATTATTTTCTTTGCTTGTTCAATGCCTCATTTCCACGCTTTATACCTTACAAGCCATAACAAACATTTTTATCTGGCAACGAAGGAAAGTAACAATAAATTAACAAGTAAGTGTTTTTTCTCGGAGGATAAAGTAAATATGGTGATAGGTAGAAAAAGACTGATACCCCAAATTCAAAAAATTCAAAAATTTTAAGCAGCCAGAGAAATTGTACAAACGTTATTAAATTTATCAAAGTAAGGAGAAAAAATGGAAACAGAATACAAAGAGCCACAAAACGTTAATACTGCTCTACAAAATGAGATGCCAGCATTAGATGGCACTAATTCCCAGACTTTAGCCAAGCTACCACCTGCTGAAGAACCCGATCAATTGCAAATGATTGGTGCAAAAATATCTCTATTTTTAGCCGAGATTCCTCAAGACTTAAATAAGTTCTATAGTGCATACAAAACACCAATTATTGCCCTTGCTGTATTCTTAGCGTCTTTCGTGACATTAAGAGTAGTTTTAGCAATGCTGGCTGCGGTGAATGGTATTCCTTTAGTATCTCCGATTTTTGAGTTAATTGGTATTGGATACACTGGTTGGTTTGTTTTCCGCTATCTACTCAAAGCTCCAACTCGAAAAGAATTAGCCGATGAAATCGCATCATTTAAGAGAGAAATTACGGGTAATAAGACGACAGAATCTTTCAAATAAATTCGGCTAAAGCTTCTGTAAAAATTTCTTATTCATCCGTTGTTTGCGATAATTCTATCAACCCGGTTTCTTCAAGAAACTGGGTTTTTAAGATGCGTAAACTACCACATCAAAAGTTTATCCAGGATTAGCCCCAATTATAATCCTAACTTATCTGATTAATCTTAAATGTTAATATCTTATAAGCAGAAAAACTTTGAAAATATGATTTTAGCTTAGAGGATGTTTTGAAAGTCTAATTTAATACTTTACCGGGCGACTATAAGTCGCACGCCACCTGCGGAAGATGCCTGGGTTCCCCCTGTTCGCGTAGCGTGTCCGCAGGACTCAGTTTGCCGCAACTGGCGTGCGGTTTAAACCGCCAGATACTTTTAAAACATCCTCTTAGAGCGTGTTTATAAATAAAATTATGTCATTCTGAGGAACGTACCGAAGGTTGCCGAAGGCTAGAATCTAGGTTTTGCGGCGTAGTCGAGAGATGCTTCACTACGAAGAAGCTTCGTTCAGCATGAC
>JAYKJL010000234.1:0-31673 GCA_035285725.1 Nostocales cyanobacterium 94392
CCTTCATAAAAACCTAGGAGTGGATTATATAAATCCAAAGTAGTTTGATATAGTTGAAAAGAATATTTATGTTCGGGGAATAAAGCATAAAATCCAAAGGCAGCAGCAGTACTAACAACACGAGAATTTGCTGTTTCTCCTCCATCGGTAAGACTAGCCCATGGTTCTTTTTTACCTACAATAGTACTGTGAATAACATAAGGTTCTTGGTGAATTAGAGTAGTTCCAGAAGCACTAACTACACCTTGACGATGGTAGCGTTTAGCATGGGCTTCTAGCATTCCATACACTAGCGATCGCATCTGTGGGTCGAAACCTAATTCCAAACCATAATGTAGAAAGGGATTACTAACTGTATATTGATTGCTTTTTGGTTTTTCCCGAGGTCGGAGTCTTTGAACTGGAATTTTTTCCCCTTCTACCTCGACGGTTTCATATTCACCACCAACAGCAGATTTTTCTACTTCAAATCCCCATAGTTGAAATCCACGAGCAGCATATTCTTCATAACCGAGATGATTGACAGGATCAAATCTGGTTAAATTTCTACCATTTTCATTTTTAGTTACAACTGCACTATTGATACGTCCCTTTCTAATCACCCTCAAATATGACCAATCTAATAAGATTTTGTCTACAGTATCGCTATATTGGGGAAAATAAGCCTTGAGGTTATGAAGCGCGATTAGCATTCTTCCTAAATCTAAACCAGACCAGCCTTGACCTTCTGGAACTGGGTTATTACCATAATCTACAGGCTTTAAAGAACGAATATCATAACCACGATGAGGTAATTCTCCTGCAAATAAGGGTAACTGTTGTAAAGTACCTAAGAGTTTCCGGGTACGTTCATCAAATTCTTTGAGAGATATGATATCTAATATAACAGCTGCTTGCAAAGCTGACAGATAGTCCCCCATTCCCCACAGAGTTGCTCCCTTAATATCGCTGCGATCGCTAACTAAACCTGTTTCTGGTTGGTAATTAGCTTTAAAATATGCCCAAGCTGCTTTTGCATAACGTTTTTCTATAAGATTGAGCGGACGTTGCAGATCGGAATTTAATGGTGCTTCTATTGTTCCTACTGAAGGAGTAGGAGCTATTGCAACTATTGAAGGTTTTTGTTCTGCTGCTGGTGGATTTGATGGTTCTGTTTCTTTCTTAGGTGGTGGTGGATTGGATGCTTGTTGCTCTTTTGGTGGTGGTGGATTTGATGGTTCTGTTTCTTTTTTAGGTGGTGGTGTTTGATTAGCTTGTGAATTTGCTGGTGCTGGATAATCTTTTACTACAACTAATTCTTTTGGTTCACCAGTAGAAGCAGTTACACCTTCACCACCAATTAAAGGACGATATCCCCTAGCTTTGTAATACAAAATTTCCATAATTAGTCCATTTGTATTGCCTGTTAAAGCTTTATTAGGTTGTTGAGTTTCTTCATACAATCCAGCATAAAATCCCCCTCCATCCGGACTCATTGCTCCCTTAGCAACTTCAAAGAGTTTTTGACCATATTCACTTTCGGGGAATATATAACGCCAACCAAAAGCTGCTTTAGTACTAATACTGCGTAATTGAGGATATAACTCATTCTTTTCAGTAATAGTTGCCCATGCTTTACCATTAGAAAAGATAGTATTGTAAAGAAAGTATGGCGGTACATCGATATTATCTTCAGTTACTGCCGTTAATTGACCTGTTGCTTCATAGCGGCGTTTTTGTACCTCTAAAATATTAGCTGCATATTGTTTCATTTGGTCGCCAAGAAAACCAAATTCAATAGCATCCAAAATATAAGATTCACTTACAACATAATTATTAGCATTTGTATCTTGATAATTCCTAGTATCGACAGGAATTTTTACTCCATAAATTTCTACAATTTTAAACGGTTCAAAAGAAGCTGCTTTGGGAACCTTAAATCCCCAAAGTTCATAGCCTCTAGCTGCATATTCTTCATAACCGAGACGACCTTCCTGTACTGGCAAAGTTTGACCATCTGGTAAAACCGCTGCGCCATACATATATCCATCTTTAATAGATTTTTGAACTGCCCATTTATCAACGATTGATTTTAACCAATCTGCATATTGGGGATGGCAAGTACGAATTACATGAAAAGCTGCCAACATTCTACCAATATCTAAAGCCGACCAGCCAATACCACGCTCAATGGGATTATTTCCATAATCAACTAATTCTCCATTTGACGCATTGTAGACTTTATTGGGTAAGGTCTCTTCAAATAATCTTAGGTTTCCCAAACTTGTTAAAAACTTATTAATTCGTACATCAAAATTTGCTTGATCGATTAAATTCATCCATCTTGCTGCATTTAGAGCCATGAGGTAGTTACCCATATCCCAAAGAGTACCAGATGGATAACCACCAGTCGAATTAGTAAATCCAGTTTGTTCTTGATAATTATTAAGGAAGTATTGCCAAGCTGTACGAGCGTATTTCTCTTCTTCTGGTGTTAAAGGTTGTGTTATTTGGCTACAGGAATTAGCACCCTCTTGAGCCAGTACAGGGCGAGAGTAAACGATATTTGAGATAGAAGTACTAGATATTGTACCTACTAAAAAAATAGAGCATATTCTCAAAAAATTAGATGTGTACTTTTTAATTTTCATCTAGATTGCCTATTAAAATCAAGTGATGTTTTCTAACAAATCTGTACACAAAATCAACAGACTTATAATATTTTTTTAGTAACTATTGAATTACAATTCACAATCAATAGCTTGCAAATATTTATTGAGTAGGCTTTACTTTTGCCCATTCTATTAGCGGTTGTCCTACATTTTTATAAAGTAGAGATTGTAAAACTATACCATTATTATTAGCAGTCAAAGCTTTGTTTGGTTCTTGTAAAGTTTCATAGTAACCATTATAAATACCATCCTTGGCTTGTAAGTTTTTATGAACAAATTCAAACATTTTTTGAGTATAGTCAGTTCTATAAATCATATGCCAACCAATTGCGGCTTTTGTACTTAAAAAACGTAAATGATTGTAGTTTTCGTTTTTATCTGTAATGGTTCCCCAAGGTTTACCATTTACAAATAAAGTATTGTAAACAAAATAAGGCTCTCTATCTAAGTTATCTTCTGTAATTGCAGTTAGTTGATTTGTAGCTTTATAGCGTGCTTCTTGTGCATCTAACATTCGGTCTGCATAAGCTTTTGGTAAAGCCTGAAAACCAGTTTCAATACCATCTAAAAAGTAAGGTTCGCTCAGGACATAATTATTTGCACCATAGGTTTGAGCATCTCGAATATCATAGGGTATACCTTTACCATATAGATTTACGAAGGCAGCCTTATCTTGATAATCTAGAGATTTTTTAACATCTAATCCCCATAGTTTTAAACCGAAAGCAGCATAGTTTTCATAGCCTAACCGCCCTTCTTGGTTATATTGTTCTTTACCATCAATAACGCTGGTACCGTACATTTCTCCATCTTTAGTCAAGCGTTCTACCTGCCAAGATTTCCAAACTGCTTGTGTTTGTTTTTGAAACCGAGGATAACGACTACCAACTATTTTTAACCATAGTGCCATCCTACCTAAATCAATAGCTGACCATCCGATTTCTTCTTTTTTATTTAGCTGCCCATAATTGACAGGTAATAAAGTTTTAGAATTATAAACTTTATTTGGCAATTCATCATTATATAAAGGTAATTTTGCCAGGGTTTTTAACATCTGGCTCATTTTTTTCTCAAATTCTTTCTCTGGGATAAGTTTTAATTCTTTCGCACTGACTAAAGCTGCCATCGCAGCACTTTGATCCCATAAAGTAACCGAAGTGAAATCATCCACCGAGTTAACTAAACCTGTATCTTCGTTCCAGTTACGCTCAAAATATTTCCAAGCTTGACGAGCAACTTCCATTTCCTCAGAAGTTAAACTTTTAACTTTAGGTGGAATATAAGGACTTTTACTTGCGCTAAGTTCTTTGGCTGTAACCCTTGAGCCTGGTAACTGCATTGATTGCGCGTCTAGTTTCGCGTATTTAGCTTTTGGTTTATTTTTGATCTCAGGATTAGCTACTTGAGAATTGGAATTCTCTACTGTTGCAGCAGATTTTTTTGGCTCTAGACGACCTGATAACTGATTTAGAAACACAATCGCTACTACTGCTGTAACTAGACCAGCAACAACGGTAAAAATAGATATAGATTTAGGTGGTGGATCAAAATTAGAAGTCATAATCAAAATTTGATTTTCAAAACTTGTGATTGGCTTGTTTGCACTTTGTTAGAATCAGTATTCCCAAAATTTAAGCAAAACTAACTGAAAAAATATTTGATCACAAAAATTCGTTACCAATAAAAAATCCCGTTTGTTACTTGACGGGATTTAGAAAAATTGTCACCACCAATTATGTAATATCAACTCCGAATAATTAATGATTATTCGGGATTTTTGGGCAAAAAAGTAAAAAAACTCTTTCTATCTATTTTTTTATTAGAAGTGTTTAACCAAACCTAACATAAGTATTTATTATATACTTTTTATTTTTGATTATAAATATAAAACAAAACTCTCAAAATTTAATTCGCAATTTTCCTGATAAAGACTCATTTTTATACAACTCATCTCCTGTATTTCGTTCGCGAACATTCGAGAAAGCATATCCTATATCTAACTCTAAATCCGGAGAAAATTTCGCAGTACACAAAGCTGTATAAGTTTTAGCATTATCCCATGTTCCTTTTAATCTCTGTCTCCCCAGAGTTGCAGATAATTGACAACTTAAAAATTTAGAAATATCTCCTTTCCAAGCAATTTCAGCATTGTAAACGATAAAGTCAGGAGGAGAAAAATAACCGCTATCCTCTGCTAAATCTTGCTGAAAACTCCAAGTAAAAAGATTTGCAGCAATAGACAATTGACCGATTTTACGTTCTAATCTACTAAAAGACTGAAATTCTTGATTCCCATCATTAGAAAAACCAAATTGTCCCAAAGAAAATAAACTAGTATTAGGATCTATTTGCCAATAAAAGCTTGGTCTAATTCTCCAAAAAGTAATTTTATTTTCTAAGGTTTGAGCATTAAATTTATAAGGCTTATACTCCATAGTGATAATTCCAACTAGTAAAGATTGTAACTGACCATCCGAGACTTTAATAAAAATTGGAGACTCAGCATTTATACTCAAATTTGCAGCTGCTGGTAAACGATTAAATAAATCAAATCCTCCATTTACTGATAAGCTTACTTTATCTATCTTGCCTTGCCATCCCAACTGTAAGGGGATATTTGTAATCATCTCTACAGTACTCTGCTCGAAATAATTGAAGCCAGTTGTAAATTTAAGCTTATTGCCATTACGCAGACGAAATACAGCAGTTTCTTCAAAAAATAAATTCTTTTGACCAAAATTATCTTGAGATAAATTAACATCAGGAGTTAAACTTTCCAAAACTAATGCAGGAGTTTTCTTTTCTTGATTTTCTACAGGTTGTTCTGGTTTGGGTTTTGGCTGGGGTTTGGGTTTGGGTTGCGGTTGTGGTGGTAATTTCAAACCTGGATTAAAGTTTTCTGGAGCAGCAATTAAAACACTCGGCTTTATAGAGGGAGAAGTTAGCGAAGATTCAAATATATATGCTTGCGAATCAAAATTATCGGTAATAAGAGATAATTCTTTTACTTGGCTATTATAAGTAAATTCTTCTATATCCCTATTTTGTTTATATGATTCAAATGTATTATTTTCTGCCGCTTTCACTGGAGATTGCGACAAAATACAAATACTGATATTAAAAATGAAAAACGGTAGATATAGCAGCCTATTCCAGGCGAACCAATTGTAATTAAATCTGACTAAAACTGCATCGCGATGTTTACCTTGTAAACATTTCATCAAAATTGTAGTACTTTACATTAAAACAGTAATAGCAATATTTGAGATTGCTAGTATATCAGTTTAACTCTTACTTACATTAATGCAAGCACTAGCTCTGGTAGTAAATTAAGATAAGCTTTGTAAATATGATTGTAATGTCTCACCAGCAAGTTCGTATTCTTTTTGTAAATGCGAGTGTAACTCAGATACAGCCTTAGTCGTAATATTACCAGTATAACCAATTGCTTCTAATTGCTTACACAAATCAGCTACCGTGTTAGCACCGACATTGGCACTTGCTGATTTTAGGGTATGAGCAGTTTGATACATCGATTTAGCATCTTTTTGCTTAATAGCTGTTGATATAGTTGCCATTCGCGAATTTGCATCTTTCAAATAGCTATCGATCAACTCGGCTATAATGACAGGAGCCTGTTCACCAGCCATGTTACTTAGGGATTTCAAGACACTAAAATCAATAGCTGCTGAATTTGTTGATGTATTAATTTGTGGTGTATCGGTATTTTCATAAATCAACTCTATAGGCTGACACTTACTCAATACTTTTTGCAACTCTTCTAAGCGAATTGGTTTAGTAATATAATCATCCATCCCTGCTTCTAAGCATTGTTCTTTACTCCCCAGCACAGCATTAGCTGTCATGGCAATAATTCGGGAACGGGATATAGCCCATCGTTTACAAATTTCTTTTGCAGCCGTCAATCCGTCCATTTCCGGCATTTGTACGTCCATCAATACCACATCATAAGGTTGACGATCTAAGGCTTCGAGGACTTCTATACCATTACTAGCGACATCAGCACGATAACCTAACTTTTTCAAAGTCAACAAAGCAACCTTCTGATTTACTACGTTATCTTCTGCTAACAATATACGTAGTTTGTGATTTAAGTTTGGAGTTTTTGACTGAGTTTTTGATGATTCAGAAAATGTGCTTATTTTGATTAATTTTGGACTTAAAATGCGATTCAAAACTTGATGAAGTTGGGATTGCTGAATTGGTTTGTTGAGAATAGCTGCAAAATTAACCTCAACAGCTTGTTGAGTAATTTCCTGTTTACACAGCGAGCTTAACATTACTAAAGGTAAATCCTGAGTGTGGGGATGTTTTCGTATTTCTCTAGCTAAAGTTAAACCATCCATTCCAGGCATTTGCATATCCAAGATTGCCAAATCAAATTTTATCGGTTTTGCAATAAATTCTAGAGCTTTTTCAGCAGAAGCAAGAGCGCAGCTAAACATTCCCAAAGACTGAGTTTGTAGCGTAAGAATTTCTCTATTAGTGGCATTATCATCGACGATGAGAACCTGCTTACCCAGCAAAAATTCATCACTTCCTTGATGTTCTATAGAAGAGGCTCCCACAGATTTAGAGTTAACTACAGTAAAGTAAAAGGTAGAACCGACACCTACTTGACTCTCAACCCAAATTTTTCCACCCATCATTTCAGTTAATCGTTTGCAAATTGCTAAACCCAATCCACTTCCCCCATATTTACGAGTTGTGGAGGAATCTACTTGACTAAAAGATTTGAACAAACGCTGTAGTTTATCAGCAGGAATGCCAATACCTGTATCCTTAATGGCAAACTGAATTTCATATCTTTCTGAAATTTTTAACTCAGTAGCTTTGACATAGACGATTACCTCCCCGATTTCAGTAAATTTAACTGCATTGTTGAGTAAGTTAACAAGAATTTGCCGCAAACGAGTTACATCCCCAACAATTTCTTTGGGAACCGTAGCTTCAATTAAATATGCTAATTCAATATTTTTTTCCGCCGCTTTAGTAGCAATAATGTTTAAAGATTCTTCAATACAAAAACTTAAATCAAAAGCTTGTTCCTCTAAATCTAATTTACCTGCCTCAATTTTAGAAAAATCAAGAATATCATTAATTAACGTTAGTAATGCCTCTCCACTAGTACGGATTGTTTGAATAAAATCTTGTTGTTGCTCATTTAATTTAGTATCTAAAAGCAATCCCGTCATACCTATAACTGCATTCATCGGAGTACGGATTTCGTGACTCATCGTAGCCAAAAAATCGCTTTTAGCTTGGTTAGCTGCTTCTGCTAATTTTTTTGCTTCTGTTAAGGCAAGATTGCGTTGAGCTAGTTCCGCATTTGCCTTCATATATTCCTGAGTTCTTTCTCTAACTCGCTCCTCTAATTCCTCTTTAGCTTTTTGTAAAAGCAATTCTGATTTTTTGCGCTCAGTAATATCATGAATGACAAGTACTGCACTATTTTGTGATCGTTGTTCCTGGACATTATTCTCAAAATGAACGTAAGACCAAGAAATTTCTAAAATTAACTCTTGTTCGCCAGATTTAAACTGGTATATTTGTTTATTTTTAGATTGGCTTTCTATTGCGATCGCCACAGGATGTAAACGTTGGGGTACTATTTCCCCGTCAATTAATAAGGATAATAAATCGGTAAGTTGTTGTCCCAGAACTAAAATATGTGGTTTACCTACCAAGTAATCGAATGTTTTATTACACCATTGCACTCTACCTGTTTCATCTGTCCATACAATAGCAGCATCAACATTACCTAAAGCAATTTCCATTTTGCCTAAGGTAGCGCGTAATTCTCTAACTTGATTGCTTAAATCTGGCATTTTTATCTCTATTCCAGAGGACGCAAGGTTGCGGCAAAAATCCATTCACCTGCTTGTTTTTCGGCAATAATATAATGTTCGGAATCAATTTCTCGATTATCTTTAGTCAATGCTTTTAATTTAAGGGGATGGTTAAGAACTGTAGCTACCCCTGTAGCTGTAAATCGGGAAAAACCTAAATTATGGGAATCACGTATGTAGGGTGGCAAAATAATTGTTAACATTTGACCAATTAAATCCTCTGGCTTCCAGCCAAAGACTGTTTCAAAATGAGAATTAATACTGATTATCAGTCCTTGATTGTTAGCAATAATTAACGGTAAAGAACTATTTTGTTGTAGCTCTGCAATACTTAATTCTTTTTCATCAGCTTTGTGCATATTTTTAACCTCTACAAGTTTATTTAATATTTAAATATAGAAGGATTGATTTTTGGCTAATCAAGAATTATTATCAGTAATCCTGATTTATTGGCTAATTTTTATCACCTAGTATGTACTATATTTATATGTTTCCCAAAAAAGATATTTATCTAACAAACATTACAAAAAATTATCAAAATCTAATTTACTAACAAACGATATCGATTCTCTACAGATAAAGCATTTTTAACATTTTCATATTCCGTCTTTAATAGAGTCAAAATTTCTGCTGTCCCATCAGTACTGCCCTTGCGACTGATTTCTTCTAATTTTTGACATAAATCTGCTAGTTTGTTCGCACCTACATTAGCACTGGCTGATTTGAGAGTATGAGCAGCTTGGAAGAGTAATGCAGCATTATCTTGGGTAATAGCCATTCCTATAGTTTCCATTCGTAAATTTGCATCCTCCAAATAACTATCAACCAACTCAGCAATGAACTCTTTCGCGTTATCTCCAGCCATTTGATTTAGGGCTTGCAACACAGTAATATCAATTGTTGGTTGGTGAGTATCGAATTCTTGCATATTAATCTTATTAGAGATAAAATTTACAGATTGACACTGGCTCAATGCTTGTTGTAGCTCGTCAACTCGAATTGGTTTGCTGATGTAGTCATCCATACCTACAGAAAAACACATTTCTCGATCTCCCTGCATTGCATTCGCAGTCATGGCAATAATCCGGAGACGAGATTTAGTCCAGTGCTTGCGAATTTCTTCCGTCGCCGTTAAGCCATCCATTTCTGGCATTTGTACGTCCATCAACACTACATCATAAGGCTGACGATGTAAAGCTTCAAGTACTTCTATGCCGTTACCAGCAACATCAGCACGATAACCCAACTTCTCCAAAGTTAACAAAGCAACCTTCTGATTTACTACGTTATCCTCTGCCAATAAAATACGTATGCTCGTATTGGTAATAGGGTTTTGTTGCCTGTTTCTTACATCTATGACAGATGAGTTTACTTTTATCAATTTTTTAGTCAGCACGCGATTTATAACTTGGTAAAGTTGCGATCGCTGTAATGGCTTATTGAGAATAGCAGCAAAATTAATATCACAAGATTGTCGAGCAATTTCTTGTCCGCATAGAGAGCTTAACATTACTAGAGGTAAATTTTGACCGTGAGAATGTTCCCGTATTTGTCTAGCTAGGGAAATACCATCCATTGCTGGCATTTGCATATCTAAAATCGCCAAATCAAACTTAACCCCTCTATTTATCAATTGTAAAGCTTTAATTCCTGAAGGGAGAGCGCAGCTAAACATTCCCCATGATTGAGCTTGTAAAGTGAGAATTTTTCTGTTGGTAGCATTATCATCTACAATCAATAGTCGTTTACCCACAAATTCTTCATTTGAAATTTCTTCTTCTAATTGGTAATTAGAGACTGCGATCGCAGAAATTGTGAAATAAAAAGTGGAACCAAATCCTACCTGACTTTCCACCCACATTTTACCACCCATCATCTCACTCAAAAGCTTGCTAATCGCCAAGCCCAGCCCGGTACCGCCATACTTACGGGTAGTGGAAGCATCTACTTGACTAAAAGATTTGAACAACAGTTGCATTTTTTCTGAAGGAATGCCAATACCTGTATCTTGGACTGCAAATTTAATTTCATAGCGAGAATCCTCATCTAATTGGGTTGCATTAACATAGACAACTACTTCCCCTAATTCGGTGAATTTCACCGCATTACTCAGCAAATTTACTAAGACTTGTCTCAGACGGGTGACATCACCCACTATCCCGGAGGGGGTTTGTGGATCGATTAAATATGCTAATTCTAATTTTTTCTCTGCGGCTTTGGCTGCGACTAAATTTAAAGCTTCTTCAATACAGATATGCAAATTAAAAGGTTGTTCTTCCAAATCCAGCTTACCTGCTTCAATTTTGGAGAAATCTAAAATGTCATTAATTAGAGTTAATAAAGCGTCACCGCTACTGCGAATAGTTTGGACAAAATCTTGTTGTTGTTCATTTAATGGAGTATCTAAAAGTAACCCCGTCATCCCAATCACCGCATTCATGGGAGTGCGAATTTCATGACTCATGGTAGCGAGAAATTCACTTTTAGCTCTATTCGCAGTTTCCGCAGCTTTTGTTGCTAAATTTAGTTCTTCGTTTTGTGCTGCTAATTGTTCTCTTTGAGAAGTTTCTCTTTCTAATAACTGTGCTTGAGCAATGGCAATACCTACCTGAATTGCAACTGTTTCGAGCAATTCCACTTCTTCATTCTGCCAATATCGGATACTATCACATTGTTGTAAAGCCAATACTCCATTCGCTTTTCCTTGATAGGAAGTACTGATTGCTACCATTGACTTGATATCTATTTGACGACACAAATCAGTAAGCCCTGCGAAGTAAGGCTCCTCAAATACATTATGGGAAACAATCGCTGCATCCCGACTTAATACTGCTTCTGCATGGGGATTACCTATCACCGGAATTTCTATTTGCAACATTGATTTTGTCCCCGCAGTTAAATATTCTGCAACACAGGGAAGTTGTGGTTGAGGAGATTCAACATAAGAATGAAGAATACAACGATTAACTCCAAATAATTGACCAACTTGATCGACGGTAGTTTGAAAAATTTGTGTTGTATTTAAACTTTGACGAATTTCTTGAGTAATTTTTTCTAACAATACCGAGCGTTGTAACTGTTTTTCTAAGGCATACTGAAACTGTTGGCGTTCAATTTCACTACCCAACCATTGTGCCATCAGCCTTAATAGCTCTATTTTGACGGAGGTACAACTTAATAATTGGGGATAGTGACTAGAAAAATTAAGGGTTCCGTAAATTGCACCACCTACAATTACCGTAGTTCCCAAATAGCTCTCTAACTGAGTATTAATATAACAAGGATGATTTTGCCATTGATTATTACTCCCAGCTTGGAGAATACAAATGGGTCTATTTACCTGTATAGTTTCATGACAATAGGTTTGGGTTAAATCAAATACATCACCAGGGGAAATTTTGACGGTTGCCTCCTCAGTTGTTTCTACTGCCACTACTTCATAGTTGTTAGCAGTAATTTTACTGAGAATGCCAATCTTCAAGTCAAATCTCTGACACCCCATTTGCAACATTTGGGTAACTCTTTGTCTAAAATTTAATTCCTGGTTGGCTGCAATTTCGTGTAAACCCCGGATCGATGCTTCACTTTCTAATAATTCTTGTTCGGAAAGCTTACGATCGCTTATATCTCTTTCTATTGACATCCAATGGGTAAACCAACCATTTTTATCCGCAATTGGAACAATATTCATCTCTACCCAATACTCAGTTCTATCCTTGCGGTAATTAATTACTTCTACATTATTAACTGATTGCCATGTATCGAGAGCTTGACGAATTTTTGCTAATTCGTTAACATCCGTTTTCAACCCCTGTAACATCCGGGGTGTTTTACCAATAACTTCTTGACTTTCATAACCAGTCATCCGGGTAAAAGCTTCATTTACATAAACAATCTTTGGTCCATAAGGTGTCTGATGGGGTTCAGCTTCGGTTATAACTATAGCATCATTGGCATTCACCACCACAGACTCTAATAAACGTAATCTCTCTTCTGCCTGTTTGCGCTCAGTGATGTCACGTAAGCTAATAATTACACCTGTAACAATGGCATCGTTGAGTAAATTATTACTAATAGCCTCCAATACTCGCCAAGAATCATCCTGATGGCGAAAACGTAATTCTAATGGTGGCGACAAACCAGGAGTTTTAGCTAATTTATCGAAATATCTCGTTAATTTTGGTTTATCTTCGGGGGATACGAAATCTGATAATTTTTTCTCTTTAAAATCTTCTATTGCATATCCTAAAATTTGCGTTATGGAATAACTGATATCACGAATTAATTGCTGGCGGTCGAGAATGGCAATTACATCAGAAAGTTGATCTATTAAAGAACGATAATATTCTTCCCTACGTCTAATATCTTCCTTTGCGAGATTCAACCTTTTTTCTCTAGCCATGACTTCCAAAATCATATGCTGGAATGCCTTTGATAACTTTCCTAGTTCATCTCCTTGTGTGGCAATCGTGATAATTGCAGTGGATTGAAGATTATTTTTAGAAGTAACATCTATAGGATTATTAATAATTCTTTCTGTAAATCGAGTAATTTTTTTAATCGGTTTAATAACACCACCTTTTAATAGTAAATTTACTAATAATAAAACAATTGCAAAAATACTTATAAAAATAGTCATTACCAATGCTAAATATTGGCGACCTCGAGCTAGCACATTATTTGCTGGAACATAAATAGTTTGTGCTGCAACTATTTCATTGAGGTTCCAGCCAAAACCATTTTCATAACCATAGGTTTTAATTAAACTTTTAGGTGCGCGTTGGGCACTACTGTGACATTCTAAACAGCTTACTTGATTCACTGCTAACGGTCGAGAAACATAAAATAATTCCTTACCGTTAAGATTGCGATACCCTGTTAATTCCTTTAATGCTGGTCGCTGACGAAATGTTTCCACTAACTGGGATTCAAAATTATCAGCTTGGTCTCGTGGATTAGTAGGATTTAAAGTTGCTTCTTTATATAAAAAATCTTCATACAGTTTCTGTTTGCGAAAATGCTCGAATATTTCTCTCGCTGAATATGCAGGAACGGTTTCTGGAATAAATGTTTCACTCGTATTTAAAGTTTTTTCTAAAAGTGGTTGTATATTATTGCTAGTATAATTTCTTGCTGAATTCAGGGTTTGGGTGAGCATATTCGCTCTCTCTTCTATTTCAATTTTTGCCATACTCTGCATAGCCGCAGATAGAGCAATTCCACTGAAAATTATTCCCGCTAAAAAAAGTGTTACTAATAAGACGTTAAATTTTGTCCCTAAACCTAATTTATTCAGTATCTTCATATTTGAGAAGAGTATCTATTGGCAACATAATAGCTTATACCATAAAGTCCAGCCTAAGTGTATACACGCAATTTACTAGATAGATGTAAAAAATGCATACTATTTTGGGAACTATAAATAGGAGTACTTATAATAAGTTACGACAAAATGTAAATTGAGCCTTAAAACCCTCTTAATTGAGTAAATAATTTTCAATCCATGATTTTAAATCAATTTCAAAACTCTGATGTTTTTAATTTACAGTTGTCGCGGCTCACATTTTATCCCAATCTAATTAGCCTAAATTTTTATATGGAAAATAATTCACCTTTAATACTAATAGCGGATGATGATAGATCCACAAGAATAGTTCTAAAACTTATTCTGCAACAAGATGGTTATCAAGTCATGGAAGTAGATAATGGCGAAGAATGTTTAAATGTTTACAAAGACAAGCAACCAGATATGGTTCTTTTAGATGCAATTATGCCTATAATGGACGGATTTACTTGTTGCGAAAAACTGCAAAGCATATCAAACAACGATCTTCAAGTACCAGTATTAATGATTACTGGATTAGATTCGCAGGAATCTGTAGACAAAGCTTTTAACGTTGGTGCTACCGATTATATTACTAAGCCCATTCATCCACCAGTTTTACGTCAACGCTTGCGCCGACTTTTACAAGCTCACTCGGCAGAAAAAGCGCTGCGAGCAAGCGAACATAAATACCGTTCTGTTGTTAATAATCTCAAAGAAGTTATATTTCAAGTTGACCTCGAAGGGAATTTAACTTTTCTTAACCCTGCTTGGCAAGAAATCACCGGATTTTCAATTCCAGATAGCTTGGGAAAAAATTTCTTAGATTTTATTCATCCTGGCGATCACCAATCTTATTTAGCACATAATGACATTCTTCTTAATCAGAATAAAAACCAACAATCTACTTCTGAGTTTCGTTATCAATTACGTTATTTACATTGTAACGGTACTATAGGATGGGTTGAAATATATACTTGTTTAATGGTGACAACAGGTAATAACATAACTGGTATTTCTGGAACACTGAATGATATTACAGAAGTTAAACGCCAAGAAGCATATCAAAAAACTGAATATAAAATTACTAAAATTTTAGCAGAATCGCAAACTATTCAAGAAGCTATACCTAAAATTATCCAAAACATTTGTGAAAATTTTGATTGGGGAATAGGTGAATTATGGAGTATAAATTATCAAAAAAATATTTTAGAGCTAATAGCAAATTGGTCTTTATCTATAAATGAATTTACAGAATTTGTCGAACTAACTCAAACCATGACATTGAAACCAGGAGTTGGGCTACCTGGTATTGTTTGGGAAAATCATCAATCATTATGGGTCAGCAATCTAACTACAGAATCGCGTTGTCAGAGGATATTAATTGTAGAAAAAATCGGATTAAAATCTAGTTTTTCTATACCGATTAATAGTGGTAAAGAGAAATTAGGTGTAATGACTTTCTTTAGTCGTAACACCAAACATAACGATACAGAATTACTGCATTTTATGGTCAACATAGGTAGTCAAATAGCTCAATTTATCAAGCGTAAACAAGCAGAAGAAGAATCACAACACTGGACTCGGATGCTGCAATCAGAATTAGAACAAGCAGCAAAATATGTAGGTTCTCTTTTGCCTAATCCTACTTCTGTTGCATTAAATATAGAGCAACAATTTGTTCCTTCTTCTCAGTTGGGTGGTGATATTTTTGATTATTACTGGCTTGATGAGAATCACTTGGTTTTGTATCTACTAGATGTAGCTGGACATGGTGTCAGGTCTGCTTTATTATCAGTTTCTGTACTAAATATATTACGCACTCAATCTCTTTTGAATACTAATTTTTATCGGCCAACTAGTGTTCTTAAAGAACTGAATAGAGTTTTTCAAATGAATTACGATTATGATGATAGTTATTTTACTCTTTGGTATGGTGTTTATAACAAATCGACACAAAAACTAGTTTATGCTAGTGCAGGTCATCCTCCTGCGATTTTGTTTACTCCATGTTCCACTGACATTTCCATCCAAAAACTATTCAATAGAAATATTGCAATAGGTTTATTTCCAGATATAAATTTTGAACAAGATAGTTGTATTTTACCTAAAGATAGTCAACTCTATATATTTAGTGATGGAGTATATGAAATAACTCAACATAATGGTAAAATTTGGGGATTAGAAGCTTTGATAGAATTACTAAAATATCATCAATCTTACAATTTACCTCTAGAAAATATATTAAAATATATTCAGTCATTAAATAACAAAACAGTGTTAGAAGACGATTTTTCTTTATTAAGATTAACTATTAATTAAAGTTCGCATTCAGGGTCAAGCTAGAATAAAACTCCGTGAATGCATTTTTCCCACAAAATTAAAATATCTTCGGCGTTTTGATAGATAATCAACAAACAAGTAAATTATCTATAGCCCGTCAAGTGTAATTTGATCGCATTACCTTTACCTACAACGAACGCAACGATATACTCAAAAATTTATCTCTCCAGGTTCCCGCCGGAGCGACAATCGGTATTGTGGGAGCAACAGGTTCAGGTAAAAGTACGTTAGTTAAACTTAAAATCATGCCCAAACACAACTTGGTGATGCTTTCTTTGAACCACTGCCAGAAGAGGAACTTCAGCAATGGGAATGAGCTCCCTACCTCTTCAATTTTCAACTCTTACACAAGGTGTTTGTCCGAAATTCGGAGGGTCTGCGAACACTGCTAAAGTATTATATTCGGGACTACCTTCTTGATAAAGTACTCGGAAGGTGTAGAGTCTTTTTTTGCCGTTTCCTTCTGTAATTACTGTTAAAAGTGTATTATCAGTATGGGGAAGTCCGGGGATATCAAGTTTTTCAATTCTTCTGAGGTGAATTACACTTGCTGCGGAATTTTCACAATCTGCGGTGTTAGCGTTTTCTTCTCCAAATTGTACACACATCGGACCGTCAAAATCTAGAGTAACTTGAGATGGGTCATCTAACCAAACTTTTTTGACTGTTTCTTCTGCGGGAATAAAGCTTAAATTTGTACCTTGTTGGTACCAAACTTTAATACTCGGAATCGCACCTCCTAAACCCTGAGCTTGACAGGAAAATATTGAACGTAAAACAGCGTTGTTTGCTGATACAATACTTGCCATGAATATACTTGTTGTAGAGAAAACTAGGGAACCTACAGAGAGATTTAGCATTTTCACGGGAACTCCTCACTCCTCACTCTTGTACAGACGTAGTAGTGCTACGTCTCTACAACTAACTGTTAACTCCTAACTTAATTAAAACTGCGTCTCTTGATTGACAAATATTTCAACTTCTTTGCCCGGAGGTAGAAACCAAATGTTTGTTTTACGGGACATTTCAGACAGGGTACGTTGATTGCGGCGGGTAATTTGTGGAATTAGGGTTTTCATTCCGCCTTCTAATATAGCAGCAGATGTACTGGGATTACGGTTGACATTAGTAACGGCTACTGTTCCATTTTCTCCGGTGACTACTTGAGATTCGGTACGGTTAATTATTTCTGCGGCTTTACCTAATCCCCCTAAAGCGAATAATTCTGCATCCATCAGAGCCATAGATGAACCGTTGTGAGAATATTGATTAGCTATTAATGGTTTACCATTTTTACCGCGAATCATCAGCGCGTTTTGGGGTACGTTTTTTTCTGCAAGTCTACCATTCTCCCGCATCATAATTTTGACTATTTCTAACTGCATTAAACCGTTTTCAGAGATAGAATCAATTTTGGTTAATATTTGGCTTCCTATCGGTAGTGCTACCCTACCATCTGCGGCTTTTAACGGTTGCTTCAAATTCACTACATAAATATTCTTGTTTTCGCTGTCTGATTTAGTAGTTTCACCGTAGATTGCTGTAGCTAATACGGCTCTAGCACTACTCCCTATTTGAATTGTTTGAGGATTTCTTCTGACTGATTTTGTAACTCTAGGGGTTCGTGTTTCTGTAACCGGCTGACTTTGGATTTTTTGCTCCTCGGTATTTCTCGCAACTTCAGCTTTTTGGGAAGATGTTCGATTGTTAACAGTTTGATTTTCGTTAACAGATACCTGTCCGTAACTACCTAATTTTGCTAACCTTGTCCATTCTTGCATCGGATTAGGTTCTGGTGGTGGTGCGATTTCTACTAGGGGTTGTGGGGTTGGTGCGGGTGGTACTATTGGGAATGATTGTTGTGGTTCTGATATTATTGGAGCTTTTTGCGATCGCGATAGGTTTAGAGCATCATGATGATTTGCACTTTGGGGTATTCTGACTATTTTAGGTACCTCAACAATGGGTATTGGTGGTGTTTGAGGTTTGGAACGAATCATGGACATTGATAAATCGCGGGGAATGGTTTGCGGTTGGATTTCGGGGATTGCTTTAGCTGGGATGCGGGGTGTTGATGGTGTAGATTTAACCATTCTCAACTTTTCCTGTGCAGTTTTTACCGCTTCGAGTTGTTTAGAGAGTGCGAGTTTGGTTTTCAACCCTTCGATTTGTTCTTCTAATTGTTGTTGACGGGGTTTGGTTTCAGGTTGGGGTAAGATTGGAGTAGCGATGGTGTTTTGTGTCGGTTTTGTATCGTTACTCATTAATTGAGATAAAAATCCACCAGTGAACATGACAACAGCCAAGGTTCCAGCACCCACTAAACCTACTTTAGCGAAGGGATTTGCAGAAAACGGTTGTGAAGTGACGTTGTTGTTGGGTTGATCTAGAGGATTTGCATCTGTAATTGACGCATCTTCCATCTCCATTTCTGCGGGTGTAGGTTCATCTAAACCAACCAATTTTGCCATCCGCATTTCCCATTCAGTAAGTCCAGTTTCGATATTTTGGTTAGTCATAATATAAAAATCCGGTTTGATTAATAAAACTATTTATTGAAAGAGGGAGTAGGGAGTAAAGAATAGTGAATAAGAAATAAATTCAAGTAATTAAATATTTTTATTTTCAGAACAGCTTTTATCTTCAATGTCACAAATATTATAAATTTGCATTCTGGCTTCTCCTAGTCGGTAAACTGCTAAATTTAAACGAGTTGGGATGTTAGGTAGAGAATTGACTTCATCTATAGCTTCAACTAAAATTTGTTTGTGAAAAGGAATTGATTTACCTAAATTATCACCCCGACTGAAAATTAAACGATTAGCAAAAATTTCCACTTTCCATTTACCTTCGGAAATGACTTGTGGTTGAGAAATTTTTTGAATGACTAAAACATTTTCTTCAGGACTTTCTAACTCAAAATTATTAAATATTTGAGCAAATTCTCGTCGAAAATCATTTCTCAATAATTCAGAACTAATATTCCAAACTACCGTTGATGATTGTTTTTCCGACCAAGTAAACATTACAGTCATAGTTTCACCTACAAACCGACGAATTGTTTCTTGTTCACGTTCTAAATTACTTTTACCATTCGCAGTTATAACCCGTCCATCTGCTAACTGTACCAAAATTTGGGGTACAGATTTACGTTTAACTTGCTGTAACATTCCCCCATGAAACATCAGTAAAATTAAAGTCAATAAATGCAAGCCAAATGTTCCGATTGCGAACAAGGGGACAATATTTGCTTGATTTTTATCTGTATTTAGAGTTTGCATTTCATTCAAAAAACGTAGTCAGTTAAGACTGAGACTGGTAAGCACGGCTTCAACTTATTTGCTGAAGCCCCGTCTATGAAAGAGCGGGGTTGCTTACATTTTAGAGAACTCTTAACAGTGGATGCTAACTTTATTGCAAATGAATTTATAAAACTATTGGATTATCGCTGATTTTGACAGCGATTAAATCCATCTGTAGCTAGATTGTCATATTGATCGGTTAAACATAAATCTCGAATTTCGTAAATTTCTAATTTATCGCTACGAGTTGCGTAAATTGCTTGTTGTAAGTCAGTAAGATTTTCTGTCATTGGGTAATCAAAAGTATCTACTGCTTGTACGAAAATATCTTTATTAAATGGGGTAATAATTTCTTTCTCATTACCACGTTTTTGAAGCAGATTTGCTACCATTCCTACCCTCCATTTACCCGGTTCAATTTGTTGCGGAGGATAGATTCTAGTAATATTTAATTCTGCTGATATTACTTGCTCAAAATTACTTGAAAAAACTTCTGGTGGAGTCAATTCTGCTACCGTCGCTAAAAAACCTTTGCGAAAATCTTCTGAAAAAGCAAAGCTAGATACCCAACTACTTGTAGTAACTTTTTTACTTCCACCTTGGGGTGTTTTAATTGGTATTCCTAAATCTTGTTTTGGGTTAGTAGCTTGATTTATATTTTGTGCTGGTAATGTCCCAGACCAATTAAACATTGATATCATCGTTTTACTCACAAATTCGTTAATTGCTTCCGGTTTTCGCTGCAATTCCGAATTGTTCTTTACAGGTTTCCCCTCAATCAACTGCACAAAGGCTGGAGTTTCCTGAACACTTAATTGACGAATAGTCAATCCTTGAATGATTAATAAAAGTAATGTTAATAAATGTAAACCAAAAGTCGCAACAGCGAGAGTTACTAATAGATTTCCTTTTTGTTTTCGTTTTTCTAGTAAACGTACCATGAGCAGGTTAAAGGTTAGAGGTTAAAGGTTAAAGGTTAGAGGTTAAAGGTTAGAGGTTAAAGGTTAAAGGTTAGAGGTTAAAGGTTAAAATTCATAACTCCTCACTCTTCACTTCTCACTCTTGTTCAAACTCTTTCTTTTACCCAGGAAGCCGTATTACTAATAGCGCTAAACACGGCAAATCCTCCTGCTCCTGCTGTTACTAATGATAAAATTGGGGCTAGTATTCCTAGAAAAATTATAAACCACATTAAATCGGGATTTGTATTGGTAGTTTGCCCAGGACCGTTGACAATTACTGCTGCTGTTAATATGGCAATAATGTTGAAGGAAATTTTGGCAATTCCCAATGAGAAAAACCCCGTCAACCATGCAAAAATGGGTTTACCTGCAACTGGTAATAATGAACCACCCATCGCTAAAGGTCCCAAAGCTGCGATGAGTAACATTGTAGCTTCTATCAAGTTTTGAAATGCTGCTTGTAGGGAAATTAAAAAGTTTTTGATCGTAACTTGGAGGCTAGAACCAATTAAGGAATTAAATGCTTGCTCTGATAAAACACCAGTTCCTAAAGCGATCTGATTTACCTGATTTTCTAATCGATTTATCCAAGGCTTATTACCGTATAAGTTTCTATATTCTTGCCATAAGCTATCAATTTTTTCTGTAGCTTTAATAAAACATTCTCTTTGTTGTTCCCCATTTAAAGATTGACAGGGACGTAAAAAGGCACCGACTACATCTTCAGCCACGCTCATATTAATTGCTTGCTGGTAAGTTTGGTCAATATCGGCTGATTCTACTACTTGTTGATTAATGCCATTAACAAAATTTCGTACCCCCAAAGTTAAATTTGATAATACAGTACCATTGCCAGTATTGGTTAAAAACAATACTATTATAAAAGGCCAAATTAATCCTGATATCGGACGAGAGTAATCATTACTTATAGTATCTTTTAACCATTGGGTCATAAATATCAATAAGGTACCAACGGCAAAAAATACACCGAGATTAGTTAGCGCTCCATATAAATTATTATCAGTGTTATTTTGCAACAAATCTAGCCATTGTTTATCCCAACCCTCAGCAATACTTTGGGCAGTTTTCGCACCATCATTTAAAATTTCATTGATACCAATTTGTGCTAATTGCATTTTTGGATTTTGGGTTTTGGATGAGAAAAATTTAGTCAGTTCGCGTTGATTATTTATCTTTGAAAATAATTATATATTTTTTTGATTTTTTTCCAAAATCGGATTGTGTCTTGAAAGGGACATAGATAAGTGGGTATGCAAAATTATTTGGGTGCGGCTCTTTTAGAAAGACGAAACAAAAATTGCGCTAACGTCTATAACCGTTCTAAATCCAAAATTATTTTTTAATGGGCGTTGCTCCCCTGCCAGCGACCGCTAAAAAACAAACGTAAAAACCCTGTTTCAACTTATCATTCTGATGTGAACAGATTTGATATGACCAAAGCTAGTCGAAGGTAAAGTGCATAAGTTAGTTCTGCTTATACCTATAAATATACAACATTGTACATTTGTTCTTTTGTACAAATTATCTCTATAGTAGTTAACACTTGTACCGTTATGCATATCAGTATCGCAGATGACCTAAAAAAACAATTCCATGCAGCTTGTGCTTTAAGAGGTTTAAAGATGAGTCAAGTTGTATCACAATTAATAGAGCAATGGTTGAAAAATAATGAAAATAATGTATCTAAGATTAAATTTGATCGCAGACTGACCAAATTTAATCAACCTAAGTAGTAGGTGAATGAAAGTAATTGGTTTAACCACTCGCAAAAATTTGTAAATTACTTATTTAGGAGGAATTAATAAGTATGTATTTATCCGGTCAACAACGTAAAGAATTACAAGATGCTCTGATTGATGCTTTTCCTAATACGTCATCTTTAGAACAGATGTTAACATTTGGATTAGATAAAAATCTTAGAGCAATTGCTGGAGAAGGAAGTCTAAAAGAAATTGTTTTTAAATTAATACAAGCAGCCAATTCTCAGGGATGGATTAAAGATTTACTTAGTGCTGCGACAAATTCAAATTCTGGCAATGCAAGACTTCGATCTATTACTCAAAACTTATCTATAAACAATCCTCCAACACCGCCAATTAATCAGAATCTATTTGATTTAGATTCAAGTTATAAACAGCAAAAAATATTAATTTTAGCAGCAATTCCTAATGGTTTGCGTTTAGATAAAGAAATGCGAGAAATTGAGGAAGCTATTCGACGAGCTACCAATCGGGAATTATTTGAGATTCAGTTGAAAACCGCTGTATGTCCTCAAGATATTCGTAGAGCTATTGCAGAAGAAAGACCTCAGATTGTTCATTTTTGCGGACATGGTGATAAGGATGGCAGTTTATTATTAGAAGATGATGGGGGAAATAATAAATCAGTTAGACCCGAAGGTTTAGCATCTTTATTTAAACTCCATGCTGACTATGTTAAATGCGTAGTACTTAATGCTTGTCATTCAGAAAAACCAGCAATTGCTATTAGCCAATATATTGATTATGTAATTGGTATGAACAATACTATTCAAGATAAAGTCGCAATTATATTTTCTCAAGGTTTTTATGATGGATTAGGTTATCACAATTCAGATAATCAAGATGTTTTTCAACGAGCTTTTGATGAAGGTGTTGTCGCAATTGAAATGGAAAGTTCCTCACAAGCTACGATACCAGTTTTGAAAAAAGATAAAACTGACAGCATTAAAAATTAAACAAAGATTAAATTTTTTTAATTTTTCTGAGTTAATGTTATAAATTGTACGCTAATTCTATATTCTATACCCAAACAATTCCTATTAGAGAAATGATTAGACACATAAAATTATCTGGTAGACAGATTGAAAAATTGCAAGATGCTTTGATTGATGCTTTTCCTAGTAAGTCATCATTAGAACGGATGTTATTGTTTAAACTCGATAGAAATATTCATGAAGTCGCAGGAGGAAACAATCTGGAAAACGTTGTTTTTGATTTAATTAAACAAGCAAATTCTCAAGGATAGATTGAAGATTTAATTCGTAGTGCTTGTGAAGATAATCCGGGTAATATATTATTGAAAAATGTTTCCCAAGAACTGTTAGCAAACCCTTCACTAACGCAATATCCGGACATACTAAAAAGGGATGACAGGACTTACATAAATTCAAAATCAATTCATCCGCTAAAAACAGTTTTTTCTAGAAGATTAGCTGTAATAGTAGGTGCTATTTCTACAGGAACTATTTTTTCAACAGCTTTATTTTTTAATCAAAAACCACAATTAGTAGAAAATACATTCTCTAATCCTATTCCTACTAAGATTACTCCGACCCTAGAACCTAATTCAGAGTTTAGTTTGACATCTGAAGATTATTATAGATTAGGAAAAGACAAATCAAGTAAAAAAGAATATGAGGAAGCAATTCAGTATTTCAACAAAGCTATTGAATTAAATGATCGAGATCCTTATTATTACTCTAGTCGTGGATTTGCTCGCACTTCTTCTAGAGATTATAAAGAAGCCTTAAATGATTATGACGAAGCGATTAAAATTGGAGAATGTGGTTGTTTCTTTGAAAAACGTGCTGAAATTTACAAGAAATTAGGAGATAGGGATAAAGCAAGTGGAGATTATCAAAGCGCTGTACACTTGTATAACAAAAAAGGGGAAAAGGAAAAATCCAAAGAAGCTCAAAAAGAACTCGATAAAGTTTGTCAAGACACTAAAGAAGATTTAAGAGGATGTTTGCAAAGTTAGTATTTTCAAACCTTAATTTCTAATTATTTATTCCTATTATTCCTACCCATTAAATCAACTTGAGAAGTTGTTCTTAAAAGTCGTGCTGCTTCTGCGGATACATTAACTCTTGTCGCACGATTTGATGCTTCGATTTCTTGAGATATGTTAGCTAAATTCAAATTAGAATATTGCAAAGTTTGGTGTAGCTGCATTGTTTGAGCTAGATTTTCTCCAATCATCTTTGACTGTTCGCTTTCTATTTGAATACTTTGTGATTGCAATTTAATTAATTCTGATTGACTTTGATTGAGTAAAGATGACGCTGGATTGAGATTACTACCCAATTCTGTAATGTCACTCAATAGACTGCTTGAACTTTCTCGTGCTTCTTGAGCTATTTGCGAAGTGCGATCGATGGATTTATCAATATTTTCCAGCTTACTTCTCCAACGTATCTGCCCTTCTTCCCCTAAAACTCCTACCGTAACACCACGAGTAAGAGTGCGATCTATTTCATTACCCACTAATTTAGCGTTAACCGCTGGATTATTCTCAAAATTATCTGATAGCGAGTAAACTGTAATATCATCATTTAAGCTTTTTCTCACAGCAACGGGATTGGGTATATTCAACTCTCCATTAAAGCTGCTAATTGCCGTTTGAGTTTCCGATTCCACTGGTTGCAAAGTATTTGAGATATTATCTTTTAAATAATTTTGTAAATCGATAGCGTAATTTTGAAAATCTGTCCATACATTGCCTAATTGAGCGATTGCTGGCAAGCTTATTAATGTAAGTAAAACGGATAAAAAAAATGTTTTGTTCATAGTTGTTTAATAACTGATAACTGATAACTGATAACTGCTCACTGACTCCTTAAAGAAGCTACTAATTGACGAGCAAATGCGGAAATTGCTTCATATTTATCTTGATGTGTTTTCATAAATTGATTTCTCGCTGTTTGTTCGTTAGGATTATTCGCTACTACTGCTAATTGTTCATAACCTGGATAGTAACGACAAAAACTATAAATCCCGTTATCGTCTAACAACCATTGACTGTAAATTCCTTCTTTCCGAGGGAAAAAACTTTCTGATGCATTGCGACTAATTATATCGCGGGGATATTTTAAAATACTTTCAAAACTATCAACTGCAACTGGTTGAATTCTACCGATTAATCTGGTTGTTAGATTTTGCAAAATCTTTGATGCTGCTTTCGATTTGGCAATGGTATCGGGGTCTTGGGCTGATAAAATAACTCTTATACCTGCTTTAGCTCCATTCGCGCAAATTCTGCCTACTAAGTCGGCAATTTGGTCGAATTCAAATAAAATTGGAGCTTCATCAATGAAAAATATCGATGCTGGACTACTCAATGCTCTTCTTAATGCTGCTGAATAGGCACTTAAAGATAATACCGCAGCATCTTCACTATCTGATAAGTTCCTCAAGGCAAATACTAACAGTTGAGCATCGGTAGGAAAACTCGATGGTGCGGAAATTGCTTGTCCCACACGACTCGATAACCAAAACCGCAACCGCAAATCAATCTGACTCAAGGCATCTTCTATTCTTCTACCCTGAGTTTCTAAATTTAAATGCTCTGGTGAACAAAACGTGAGAAAATCTTTTAAGGTAGGTGTTTTGTGCCAAGCTGTAGAACCAAACCCTTGGTTTATTGCATCTTCATATCTCTTCCTTATTCCTTCGTCGTTAAAAAATGCATTCAGCGCTAAGTTAATTACCGATCGCACTGTCTGAGTTAAAAGTTGATTTTCACCCGAAGAACCCAAAATCATCGTCATCAAAGCTGATTCTAAGAAAGCAACGTAATCACTAAATCGATCTTTTTGCTCCTCGTAACTCAAAGTTCGTAAATCTGGCTGTTCAAATAAATTGTTCGATTGTTTGGAAATATCGAAGTATGCTCCCGATTCTTCCATGAATTGCGTGTAGTCGGTAAAGGTAGAAGTACCATCTGGTTTGGGGAAATCCAACGCTACTACCGGAATATTGTGAGCTAATGCTTGAGTCAAAATTCCAGAAACCAATACAGATTTACCAGCACGAGTTGTGGCAAATAAAGCTAAATTTTTATGTTGGTTGAATAAATCCAACTGGATGGGTGTTCCTCCTTCTTCAGCTATTAACTCAAAACCTTTCCCATCACCTTCCCTAGTCTTCACCAAAGGAATTAAACCCGGTACCTCATTAGTTAAATAAAGATGACGACGGTTAAAAGGTTTCACTAATAAACCTTCCCACACAATCGGTAAAGTTTGCAGCCAAATTTTCCAAGCATATTCGGTTTCTCGAATTACTTGCGCTGGACGTTGAAAACAGTTTTCAATATATCTTGTAGCTTCATCCAATTTTTCTACACTATCGCGATGTACTAAAATCACAACACTCGTATAAATAGGAACCGCACCCTCATAAATCTGTTCTTGTGCTGCTACGGATTTTCTTAACTTCAACTGAGCGTTAACATCGATAGTTTTACTTTTCTCTTCAGCTAACCTCGCAGTCATATTAGATTGCTTCAAAACCCGTTGTAGAGTCGTTTTGACTATGGCTGGATTTGCAGCACTTAACTGACAAAATATCTCCGTATCGACAACAGTTTCTCTGGCAACTAATTCCCAAAGGTAGCGTAACTGTGATGATTTATTTTGCCAACCTCCGGGTTTTTCCAGAAAAGTTAACACACCAACGTATCGATTGTTAACATTCACCCAACTGCGATCGGCACAGGGTATTCCTTTTTCCATTAATAAAGTTGTACTGTGGAGATTGTCAATTAATAACTTGGTACTAGCTAAATCGGAATAAACCTGTTCGTGCAATCCGGTGTCATCCAAAGTTACTAACTGAGGAATATCGATCGGTTGAGTATCGTTAAAGCGTCTCCAAATTTCACTCCAAAGTTGGTTTACATTCATCGGCTTAATATCTAAACCCATTTTGTTAGCTAAAAGCTGTTCCCAGCGACGAAAACCTTGTTTATAAGCGCTTTGAACTACAGTCTCGATACGTTGATGCTGTGAAGCTGTTAAATCTCCTTTGAATTTTAACCACCACTTTTCACCTTTAGCTAACAAGCTTTCTATCCAATCATCAGTATTTATATTATCAGGTTCAACAGTATAAGTAACGTAAATTCGTAAAAATTTTGGCTTACGAATACCGCTTTGAGTTAATTCTTTAACCCTAGCACGTTCCGCCATCAATAAATATTTTATATTCGGTGAAGCAGCTTGTTTAATTAAACTTGTTAATTCCTGCTGTCGGGCATTTTCGTTAGTAAAAGAACCCAAATGAAAAGTTAATTTTTCACCAACAGGAATATCTTTTAATCCTGCTTCAATGTTATTACAAATAGTATCAATTTGTTCTGGTCTTAAAGTAGTGTGAATTCCTCGACAATCGAAACCAAAAATAAAACAAAAGCTATCTTTTTTATTAGCCTTATTTAAAATATAAGCACCAATATCTCGACCATCGAGAGATATTTTTAACATCGTTGCCAGATGTAAAGCATCCTCAAAAGGTGTTAATCTAACTGTACTACCTGCGACGCTTGTGACGCTTTTTTTGCCGATTTTTGACTTCATAGTTTACTGACAAAAAACTTTGATAACGTGCAATTCCCCTAGTCCAACTAGGAACACCAATAAACTTGCTTAAAAAACGCCAACTTCTACCACCCGTTAATATCCACCAAGTAGCCATTCCCCAACCAGCAATTAAAATTGTCCACAGCCATTTTTGAAAATCATCTTCAAAAATACCTCCAAAAATTCCATTTACAATAAAATAAGCTGCTAAAATAATTACCATCCAAGGTAATATTTGGTCTGCTGGAATTGGACCTAATGAAGGTTGAGTTCCTAAAATTTGATTTACTGTTCTAAATTCTTTATCCATTGATTAGTTACCAATAATAAACCCAGTTAACACATCGGCAATTGTCACAGCGACAACTACTAATAAAGGAGTTCTAGCAACATTTTGCCAATCTTCATCTTTACGAACTGCATTTACTACACCTATTAAAGCGACGGCAATGTAAAGTAAATAAAGCGCTCGTAAAACGTTAAATACTAAACTGACAGCGGCTCTAGTACCTGAATCCGTAGAACCTTGAGTTAAAGTGTTCTGAAAAAAATCTTCAGCTTTACCGAAAAATTGTGCTTGTGCTGGTGTTGCAAAATAATCTAACCAAAATGCACTTAGAATAATTGCGATCGCGATTATTTGTAATCCGATCAATTGACGCTTTGGTAAATTAAACCTATAGGAAACTTGCTGCATTATTACTACAATTAAACTAACTAACACCAAACAAAACAATAATATCGGACTGTGCAAACTTAAGACGGTAACAAAAACTGCACAAGCCGCTAAAAATGGTACGGATTTTGTCAAAATAACACGGCAATTATTAATTATCTCAAACAGGTTATAAGACGCTTTTCCGAACTTCTTAGCTAAATATTTGAAAAAACCTTTTTGGAGAAAAAATTCCGCACCCATTTGCTTTATTCCCGTCACTAGATAACAGATGTCTACACAGATTAATATTAAATTGAGATATTTTCATTATTTAACATTAATTCTCCCGATATTTCCCTATAAATAAAAAATCATGAAATATTTTTTGGGAAAAATTTTATTTAAAAATTAATTATTTCTTCAAATTATACTACAAACTTTTGATAAATGATTGAGAAAAATAATTGACAAAAACATTTTTATTCAGAAGATTGATTTCAGTACAATTAAATGTACTTTTAGTCAATCTTCTATAAGAATGATTTGATAATTTATACATCAATAGCATGGTAATGATCAAACAGATAATGATGTTTTTTATGTATCATTATTAACTTGATTAATCATCAATTACCAATTATCAATAGATTTTGATAACTGATAATTGAAAATTAAATCTATAGTCTCATAAAACGGCTAGCTAATTGGATAGCATCGGAAATATCTACATTACTATCGCCATTAGCATCAAGGAAGCTGTGAAGAACGGAATTTTCACTTTGGGGATTTTGAGAACTAGCACCCGACTGTAAAAATTGCAGAACTAAAGGAACCAACATTGGTAGCATTTGTAAAGCCATATTCGCATCCAAACCAGTACGCTGAGCAATGGCTTGAGCTACCTGCTGCTGCATACCACTAGAAAAAAGAGCATTAACGGCTTGAGAATTAGGAGAAGTACCGCTAAATTGATTTACTATCGATTGTGCTTGCGGCTCACCTTGCTTGATTTGTGTTTCTTGTAAAGAGGAACGGACAAAATTTCCCACAATTCCCATAGCGGATTCGATGGTGGAAGAATTCGCACCAGTATTACCACTCAACTGCTGTACAGTATTGAGAATACTACCAATTTGATCCATACTGCCCTGACGTTCAGGACTGTTAATTGCATTGAGTACGTCGTCAAATAATCCCATAGTCTTAAATATCTTACGTTTAATAGGTGTCTTCACGTTTATATTAGATAAAAATGGAGGTTAGGAGTTAATACCACCGGAGTTATGAGTTAGGAGTTAGGAGTTAATACTACCGGAGTTATTAATTAAAAATTATCCCCCCATCTCCTTGTCTCCCCATCTCCTTGTCTCCCCATTCCCCCATCCCTTGTATCATGCCTTTATCACGCTTAGTTACATTAATTGTTGGTTTAATTGTTATCCTGGGTCTTAGTCTGTGGCTGATAGACTCACTATCTCGGCTTTACTGGCAATTGTCCTATTCTCCGTTATTGGGTAATTTGCTGCTGTTTTTGCTGGTTATTCTAGTTGCAGCCTTGATTGCAGCTTTTGTTTATTATGTTTTAAAAATCCAATCTGGTGAACAACGACGTAGCAATCGCAACCGTCCTGTTATTAAGCTCCCGGAAAAGAAAACCGAGACTGCTTCTACGACTTTATCCGCTGTGCGTCAACAGGTTTCGCAAATTCAAGATGAAGTTTCGCGCCAAGCTTTGCTCAGTAAATCCCGCGAGATTGAAGCAAATTTGTCACGCGGAGAAATTCAGGTAGTGGTATTTGGTACAGGAAGTGCTGGTAAAACTTCTTTAGTGAATGCGGTGATGGGAAGGATGGTAGGTAAAGTAAATGCTCCGATGGGAACTACTACCGCAGGAGAAACTTATTGTTTGCGTCTCAAGGGGATGGAGCGCAGAATTTTGATTACTGATACACCGGGTATTTTGGAAGCGGGAGTTGCGGGTACCGAAAGGGAACAGTTAGCTAGGGAGTTAGCTACATCTGCTGATTTATTATTGTTTGTAGTCGATAACGATTTACGACGCTCCGAATACGAACCTTTAAAAGCATTAGCAGAAATTGGGAAACGTTCCCTATTAGTTTTAAATAAAACTGATTTATATGCAGAAGTTGACACCCAAGCGATTTTAGCAAAACTGCGTCAGCGAGTGCGGGGTTTTATTCCTACAAGTGATGTCGTGGCGATCGCCGCTAATCCACAAGAGGTAGAGTTGGAGAATGGGGATATTTTCCGTCCAGAACCAGAAATTGTACCATTATTACGACGGATGGCAGCAATTTTACGAGCAGAAGGTGAAGATTTAGTCGCGGATAATATTCTTTTACAATCGATTCGTTTGGGAGAAGAAGCCAGAAAATTGATCGATGCTCAACGTCGTCGTCAAGCTAACAAGATTGTAGACCGTTTTCAGTGGATTGGTGCGGGAGTAGTTTCGGTAACACCTTTACCAATGGTAGATTTGCTGGCAACTGCTGCGGTGAATGCTCAAATGGTAGTAGAAATTGGGCGGATTTACGGTTGTGAATTGAATATGGAAAGGGGACGAGAATTAGCGCTTTCCCTTGCGAAAACTCTGGCAAGTTTGGGTATAGTTAAAGGTGCTTTACAATTAGTTTCTACAGCGCTACAGTTAAATGTCGCTACCTTTGTAATTGGTAGAGCAATCCAAGGGGTAACAGCAGCTTATTTAACCAGAATTGCCGGTAAGAGTTTTATCGAATATTTCCGTCACGATCAAGATTGGGGTGATGGGGGAATGACAGAAGTTGTGCAAAGACAGTTTCAGCTAAATCGTCGAGATGAATTCGTCAAGGCTTTTATTTCCGAAGCTATAGCGAAAGTTGTCAAGCCGTTGACGGATAGGAAGGAAGCGGTTGAAGAGATGGAGGAATAGAGGAGAGGGAGTCCTTACCTTGGGGAATTTTTGAATAAAAATCTACAACTTGCGATCGGCACGCGCCCTTCAAGGGCGATCGCGCTGAATACAGAAAAAGCCAGGTCAGAATTGATTATCTGTCCGTGATTTCGATACATACATAGGACTTACGCAACTGGCACATTTTTGTTGCAACGGGTGTGTAGTTTAGAATAATTTTGAACGGGTAGGATAGGCTTCTTCTGTGTCACGCACCATCCGAGTCTTGTGACACGCAGCCTTAGTCC
>JAYKJL010000235.1:0-25758 GCA_035285725.1 Nostocales cyanobacterium 94392
ATGCCAGGAACGAGACTTGAACTCGTGACACGAGGATTTTCAGTCCTCTGCTCTACCAACTGAGCTATCCCGGCAGGGTTTTTGACCCACGATTAAGAACTATAGCAAACTTATATTATTTTGGCAAGAACTTTAGCAAAAATAAATTTTTCAGAGCTTAATTAACAGTCTTACTAAAACAACGTGAGTTAGACGGAACTAAAACAGGGCAGGAGGTAGTGCAGGCAGGTCTTTGGGGTAAATATCAATAGACGGTTTTCTCAAAAGTATAAATACAAAAAAGACCAGCTTCCCACAGCTGATCTAGGTGTTTTTATTTGTGTTGTCTTCTCAATAAACTTCAAACCCAAGTTTTCGCGTTCCCAAAACGTCTTGAGTAATCTTTCTTCACAATATTGTAACAGGTAGTACAGAATTTTTGGAAAAATTTACCAAAAAAAGATGTTTATGTCGATTTTCTGCCTCTATCTTTAAGAAGAACTCAATATACCTAACGGATGATCAGGAGATGAGAAGATAAAAGTTTCAATTCCTAACTCAATACTGTTAACTCTTAATTTGTAACAGATTGTGGTTTTCCCCAAAGTATGGTTTCTTGCTTGTAAATAGCGATTCCTGGTTTAGCTCCTTTGGGTTTGTAAACGTGTTTGGTAGGAGTGTAAATCACTGGTACTTGTTCACTATGACGAGCGCGGCTATAGTGGGCTGCAAGATTCGCGGTAAACTGTAAATCATTATCTTCGGGTATTGCACCAGGTTCCAACCTAAGTAATACATGACTTCCGGGAATTTCTTGAGCATGAAACCATAAGTCATAATCTCCAGCAACACGAAAGGTTAATTGGTCATTTTGACGGTTGTTACGTCCAATCAACACTTCAAAACCGCTTGGCGTTTGATGACGATAAAAGTTTGTCGTTGCTTCATTGGAACTACGTCTACGATATTCTGAATCTTCTAAATATTTTTGTGTAATCAATTCCTCGCGGATTTCTTCCAAAGCTTGTAAATCTTCATCCATTTGGTAGTTGTCAATTTGAGCAATTGCTGCGTCTACTTGTTCTAAATATTCGATTTCGGCATTTACTTCTGCAAGTAAAGGTTCTACTGCAATACGAGCGCGTTTCAGCTTTTGATGTTGTTTATAAAGATTTTGAGCGTTTTGTACTGCGTTTTTATCTGGTTGTAATTGAATTTTTACTAGTTCATTCGTCTCGAAGTCAGCTAAATTAATTTCTTCCATCCCCGGTTTCCACTCTTGGAGATAAGCCATCAATAAATCGGCTTTGTTACGATATTCATCTGCTTTTTCTGACTGCTGCAAGCGTTTTTTAAAGGTTTGAGCTTTGGAACGTAACTTTTCCAAAATATTGCTCAGCTTCTGAATCAGTTGGTGTCGTAGTTGAGAAAATATCTGTTGATTAAGCCAATCAGTGTAGTAGCGGTTGAGTAATTCTTGAATATTTTGCGCTTTTTCAACTGTACCCCAGCCAAGTACGGTGTAACCTGTAGAAGTCCAACCCGGTTGAAACTGCTCTAATTGCAACGCTTTCAGCCATTCTTGCCATTGCTTAAATAATAATTGCCATTCTTCTGATGTCAGATTATCGGTTGTACTTTCCGTACTAATGTTTGCTTCTAAAAGCATCGATTCTACCAAAGCAGGAGAAACACCACGATAAATTTTAGGCAACTGACGTTTAATTGTTCCTGGTATCAAGCTGACTCTTTCTTGCCAATTTTCTGGGGATTCATCCAAACTGGGAATTGCAGTAGTAAGTTTGGGTGGTTTTTGGTAAACATCTCCGGTTAAGATGGGACGAACGCTGGATTTTTGCTCGCTGACTTGACGACCGGCGGTAATAATTATATTCTTGGCATCAGTAAGAATCACGTTGCTGTATTTGCCCATGATTTCGACATACAAGTGATATAAAGCTTGTTCTCCCGGACGACGAGCGAATTGTAAATCCACAGCACGTTCCCAGGGAGCGATTATCTCAATTGCCACCAGAGCTAAGCCACCCAATTGATGAACTAATTGTTGAGAAAACGTAAATGTATCTGGCGATCGCGGTGGTGGAGAACCCATATGAATGCGAGCAGCTTGGGGATGCCAAGACACTTCCAGCCAACACCGTTGTTTGAGAGTACGGAGTGCAATTGCAATCGTATAGCGATCGCGCTGATAAACTTGCTCTAAACGCGATGGCAGCCAGTTAGCACGAATATCGCTGCAAACTGCACTCAAAGTAGTAAAGTCAAATGTTTGCACAGCGATTGTTTTTGATTAAAGCGTTTATTCCGGTAAGTATAGCTCGATTGAAACAACAGATGCATCCATCAAAGATGTGGATATCTTTAAACCGTGCATTTGTTCAACTGCTTAACTTTTTTAAGTTTAGGACTTACGCAACCGGCACATTTTTCTTGTAGGGTGGTGTGACACTTCGCTTGATTATTAACGCAATAATGAGGTTGTAGTGTCACGCACCAACCAGGGTTTTGTGACAATTGCGGCTATTCCTGAAGTTATATCTTAGAGGATGTTTTAAAAGTTTTAGGGAGTATAAATTGTCATTCTGAGCGCAATGAAATGGAGCGAAGAATCTAGGTTTCGAGCGTATACTGAGATGTTTCATTCCGCTAGGCTGCATTCAACATGACATAGAAGGAGACTTTTCAAACAACCTCTTAGATTATTCTCAACAATACCAAAAAAACCGGGTTTCTCAAGGAAAAATCAAGGTTTTAAGACCCAGAAATTTCTAGTAAACCCGGTTTTTAGACAATAACAAAGTTGCTTATTCAGTTTTTCATGTAATTGAATGAAACACAAATAAAAGTAAATATCAAGCTTTAATCTTCATTTTTTTCTTGTTTTTACTCAAACCTAAACCAACCATTCCAGTTACGAATATTGCGCCGATTGTACCGGGTTCGGGTACCTTAGCTTTAGGATAATTCCCTACTTTAATTTGAAATGCATTCAGAGAATTTTTAGGTGCTGTTCCCTGCCAACTCATTGATGCTTTACCTGTAATTGTGAATGAGGAAGATATATCTTTGAGTTGGAGATAATCAATATCTCGCTTGTCATTTAAGCTAGAAGATAAACTACCAATTGCATTACCATTAAACATCAGGTTAGTCAAAGAAGTTACAGTATTTTTACCAGCACTGGTACGGAAGAAAATACTGTTGATCGGACCGCTGAAATTACTGGTACTAAGTGTTTTATCACCAAGAATATAATTAACCATGCTTCCGTCATATTCTAAACTAAAATCATATTCTTGACCATTTTGCCAGTCAAATTGTGTTTCTGTGACAGGTTTAGCACCTTTGACTACATCATCATTAATACTTAATTCATAAGTTGCAGCACCTCCTCTATCACCAATTCTTCCTTCAGCAACAAATAATTCCGAAAATTTTCCATCTGCTATTTGTTGATTAAAATCTGTATCGGTAAAATCAGCTTTATTAACTAAAGTGAAAGCTTGAGCAGATTCCGGTACTATAAATAAACCAAGAGCAGTCAAACCTAAAGCACAAAGTGAATTTTGTACGTTATTTTTTTGATTATAATTAAACATTTTATTCCTTGGTAAATCTTGTTTTAAAAATTGCCAAACGAATTATTCGCGCTCATAATCCTAGATGAAGCCACGATTCCAACTGAATTAAAAAATCTTGCCAAAGGCTTTAGAGACATTTAAGTTAATCCAACTTATTTACTTGTACTTCCGGATTAGTATATTTTCCTTCTGTAAAAGTAGATCAGATTAATTTAAAATTGCCTGTATAAAATTTCAGTCGCTTATGTATCTAGTTAAAACTCTATTCAATCTAATGTCCAGAAAAAACTCTGTATTTTACTGAAACTTTGACTTCGGATTAAGTATTTTCCCTGATTCCGAATAAATACTGAGATTCAGCTTTAAATGAATACTTGTATCTAATCATAAATTTAAGAATTATCAGTTTTATATCAATATAAATACGTAAAAAAAAATATTTAATGTTAAAAATAGTTGTATTACTAAGTATAAATATCTTTTATTTCCGCCTGTAGTTGTCGCGGAACACTTAGCGGATTATTCGCTGCAATGATGATATTCTTTATCATCCTCAGATTAATGACGATCGCCATGCTAGGGATGGTGGCGATCGCCATCAAAAATCATAATGGGCAATCGGCAATCACAAATAATTCTAGGAATAGCCGCAACTTGCATATTTCGCTCGTTGGGGAGGCAAAAAGGGGTGTAGATAATATCCCCCTTTTATTGCCGTTGCTTGTACACTGACAGATTCTTAACGCAATCAGATGAAAGTGAGAGTACGGCACCAAGCAGCCTATTGTGACAATTGCGGTTATTCCTGAATTCAAAGGCATTCAGCAGAATAACAAAAAGTAAATTTACCTGCGGCTTCATTCTGCTAAGCAATTGCCGATTCCCCATTATTTATGAGCTATGACTATTAACTGCTTGCTAAGGCTGGCTGCTCTACAGATTGCTGCAATAAATGTGTATACAGTTCGCTTAATTGCATAGCAACTCCATCCCAACTAAATTTAGTCTCAACACGCTTTCTTGCAGCTTGACCTAATTGTTCACTCCAATTCGCATCGAATAAAATTCGGTCAATCGCATTCGCAAAAGCCTGAACATCTTGGGGTGGTGCTAACAAACCTGTTTCTTCATTGACAACAGTAAATTGAAGTCCACCAACATCACTCGCAACTACTGGTGTAAAGCTTGCCATTGCTTCAATCGCAACTAGACCAAAAGGTTCGTAATGACTCGGAACAACACAAACGTCAGCGGCAGCATAATAAGATGGTAAATCTTCTTGACTAATACGACCCGGAAATTCAGTCATATGACTCATTCCCAATTCTGCAACGATTTCCTTAATTCGCTTACATTCATCACCATCACTTTGACCAGGACGACTACCACCACAAATCATTAATTTTAAGTCTTCCGAACCAAATAACTCAGATTCTCGCACTGCACGGACTAAGGTTTCAATACCTTTACGTGGATCAAAACGTCCAACGTACATTACAAGTTTGGTTTGAGGATTAATCCCTAACTCGGCTCTCGCTGATTCTTGATCAACACGACCAAAGCGTTCAATATCCGTACCGCAAGGAATTACATCAATATTCCCTTTCCCTGAAACAAGGGTACGCATATGTTCTTGTTCTTGGGGCGAAGTTGCAACAATTCTTTGTGCTGTTTCTAATATCTGTTTTTCTACTCCTAAACGGGTACTAGCAATTAAAGGAATTGTTTTTACTGTATTGTACTTAACTGCTCCCAAGGAGTGGTATGTATGTACAAGTTCACTTCTTTGTTTTTGCTTTAACTGCATACCAACCCAACTAGAAAGCCAGTAATTGGTATGAATTAAATTATATATAGTTCCGTTCTGTTCTTGAAACTTCAGAAAATTATCGACAAATTCTGGTAAATGCCCAAAAAGATTGTCTCGCGGCACAAAATCAACATTACCAGCCCTCAAACGAATTGTCCGACAATTAGGAGAATGCCAAACAATATCTTCTTGGTCTACATTCACTTTACGGGTAAACATATCAACTTGCCATCCCAGTTCAGCTAATGCTTCCCCTACATGACGAACGTAAACGTTTTGCCCTCCAGCTTCTTCCTTACCTATTTCAATCGCTGGATCGCCGTGGACGGAAATCAAGGCGATGCGTTGTTCTGTTGCAAGGTTCATAATTTGTTGGTTAAGAAATGTGATTGGTCTACAGGTCGCTGCACTGATTAGCATCAACTCTTAAGACCAAAATCTTTGTAAATGTTTATGTAAGTTTTATTTTAATTTAATATGTGACATATTTTTACGTTTTTGCTATCACTTTTACCTTTGTTATTTCAGTAATAATATTTACAAAAGCAATGTAATAAATTTCATAAATTCATCATTTTTCACCTAATTTGTACTCATCTTTTGGCAAAAATTATCGCTATAAATTATCATAGTATGTATTATTTTTAACTAGCTAATTATAATTTTACTAGTTGTAAATTTTAATATTTTGAATAAAATAATACTTTTATTTATTGTATTAATACTTAATAAAAGTCAATAAAAAAACTAAATTAATGTTTTATTTTCAGAGCGTAGAAAAACAAAAGCAATAATTCTTTAAACATTGAGTATGTATACTAAAATACATAGTATGAAATTATCAAGTAAGCTGTACCTTACGCTACTTTTTGCTAAAAATTCCTATACGGCAATTTAAGTAGGCTAATCGTATCAATAAGAACTTCACTACCCATCTAAAAATATGCATGGTATAGGATTTTCTAATAGTTATTCAACATAGTCGTTTTCAGATTTATCTTTGGAGTGAATCTAAAACCTGAAATAATCGCGTCTTCTCAATTGTGAACAATCTGTTTTTTGGTGTGGTGATTGATTTTTAAGGTTTCTACCGATTACTCTTAAGATTTTAAACAGATTAGCTATATAATTTTTCTTGTCCTATTTCAAAACGAATTCAATCGGTAATTTTCTGCTGGGAAGAAAGTAATTGTTTGAAGTTGCTCAATTAAGCCATGAATTAGGTGCTACTGCAAAAAACATTTATACCCGCCGAAAGCGAGCAAGATTACCACACTGTGTCCCCTCAGTGCAATTCATCGCAAAATATATTTAATTTTGCGTCATCTAGATGATTGAGCAATGCCAATTGTTATAACTCAACCGCATTGCATTATAGATTAAATTTGTTTTACTGTGAAACAATATATCTTTAAATTAACACTTTAAAACTATATAACGATAAAAGACTAATTTTAAAAACAAATAAAACTTATAACTTTTTTATATGTAAAATCGATAATATAAGCTCTTGTTAGCCATTTACAATGAATAATATCTTTGAATATTCATGTATATGGTACAAGAGCTACGAATACACTTCAAAAACTTACCAAGAGTTAGCATCAAGTTAATCAGTTAAAAATTGAAAACCAAAAAAAAAAGATTTTTAATTTTTAACCTGTAAATCACTTAGTTAGTAGCCTGAGCAGCAAGCATTTGTTTTAGCTTTTCTAGTTCCGCAGCCCAACGAGGATCTGGATTGACTCCACCATCCGAAGAAGAAACACCCGCACTACTGGTATCCCTGGAGCCACCACCGCCGCGACGAGATTTTTTAGCTTTTTTGCTACTACCACCAGTTCCAGGGTTATTAGAGCCGCTAGTAACAGGAGTTGGTGTAGGTGCTTTGGAAATTTGTGGCTGTTCTTCGCCTTCCTCACTACTCTTGCTGCGAGGTAACGCTTTCTCCAACTTAATCGGAGAATCTTTGAACATTAGACCATTATATTTTTCAATAATTTGGTCGGCTTGCTCGTCGTTATTCACAGTCATGAAACCGAAGCCACGACACTTGCCAGTCTTGCGGTCTTTGATTAATTTAGTAGTAATACTGCTGCCTTCTTCAGCAAAAACTTCTTGCAATTCTGATTTGTCGATTTCTTCTTTTGGCAAGTTGCCTATATATAAACGGATGGACATGAAATAACCTCCAATGTATTTAGATGAAGATGAACCGGCTAAAAAACTTGGTTAAAGATTACAGACATATGTTATTGAATAACATTGCCGCAGACTATCTTTTTACTGCAAACTGTCAATCTTTACAATACAGTTTTTCCCAAGCTAATTTTTCTATATCAAAGCGGACGCTCAAAAGCGCAAACACTTTAATCCCAAAAATTATAAATTCTGCATTCTACTTCTCGCAAAACAAAACTTATTCAATGTTCTTTTAGTATGAAGATTTAAACACCATTTCCTACAATATCACGGTATTCTAAACGCAGCTAGTTCAACACACACAAATTAGTCTAGTATTTAATGCATAGTAGCATACAATACATTTTTTCGTGAAGCAAACCCCTTTTAAGAAACAAAAACCAGCCAGCGGCTGGTTTATTTCCTGCTGTGTTGGAACGACAAAAGGGGGAAAATAATAGCGCAAGCAGCCTTACACATCAACTAAGCTTAAAGCATTGTAATGATTCTGGGTTGCATTGGTTATTGTTAATAAATGTAACATTTTATTTGATGTTTCGCAACTTTTATTTACAAAAAGATTTCCACTGAGTCAGAAGGACTAATAAATTAGCTGGTTAAAATAATGTAAGCACCCCAAGCGAAAGTAGCTACTGTCAAAATAGTAGACCAAATGGGATGAGAACTATTGACCATTTTGCCACTTTGGGTTTTTAGAGTTTGAACATCCAACCAAGGTGTTGCACCTCGTCGTAACCAACCAGTGACTGAAACTCTTCTCCCGATAAAGTCTTGGACGTTGAGAGATTGTCCCAGCCAGGAAACATGATGTAATTTCACCAAACTCAAACCCACTTGGAGGATTAAATCCTGTCCTAAATAGTTGTGGCTACCGCGACGACCTAATAATTTTCCGGAAAACTCGACGGCGGTACTGTCTATGGGTAAGGTAGCTGGGTTTGTAAATAACTCCGGTAAAGACTCTGAGGTTTGCACATTTTCAGGTTTTATATCAACGAACAAGGAATTTATTCTAATTAAACTGCCCAGACTAAAACCGATTAGCATAAAACCTGTAACGAATTTCCAATCGTCGTATATCCACTTGAGGTTAATTAAATGCAGTGCAAATGCTGCGTACCAAGCCAACCGAAAAAGTAAAGCCGATGCTGTACCAACAGCCATGCCTAAAAAAGGAGAAATTTGCAACAGAAATGATTCACTCTTCAATTTTAAAGACTGCTGACTTTCCAGATAGAGTTCAGGTTCAACGTGCCAGTACTCTGCGATTTTACATAGTTCTCGCAACCGTTCCCCCATCAACGGATGGCTGTTATTGATTAAAAACCATTGACGGTAGGGATTAAAACAATCCCACATTAACAACGACTCAAAGGTAGTGCTTGGAGCGATACTAGCCAACGATAAACTTTGTTTGTAGCCAACTGGTATTAACAGGTTTAAAGTTTCTAATTGCCAAGGTGTTTGTTCTGAGTTGGCAATATTGTTAGCAATCCCAATCGCACTTTTGAGCAAAGCCCGAATCAATCCGTTGGGGTTTCCAGTCACTTCCGCGCCAATTCTATCGTTTTGGTAAATTCTTTTTTGAGATAACCACAAACCAGTTCCTGTAAGTAACAGCCAAATTCCATAAACACCATTACCAATAATTCCTAAAACTGTATGCCCGATGCGGTTGGATATATTATCGGCTTGTTGACAAATCCATTGATATAGTTGATGAACCGGAATTGTCACTAATAACATCACAGACATCACAGCGCAATCTATACGAGCAATTTGCCCCAATTGACAAGCTATTATTGTCGCTATTTCATCATCTGCTAATTGTTCTAAAAATCCTTGACTGACTATAATGCGAGCGGTACGAGGTAAATGTCCAAAAGTAAATGCGATTGGTGCAACTATCGGTAAAATTCCCAATTCTGGTAACTTCCAGCCTCTTGGTTGACAGTAGCGTTGCAGTACTCGCACTGATTCCCGAGAATATGTATTTAAAGTTTCTCTTGGCAAAGTTTTTTTTCCGTAAAATCTACATAGCAGCCAGTCAAGTAACCACGGCGAAACAGCCATCAATATTGTGAATATACCCAACAAAAACCAGGTCGGATTTTTATATAGAAACTGTAGGGGTTCTAAAAATGGCAGCGTAACTAAAATATCGTTGATTAACTTCATCGCTAGCTGTATCAGCCCTCGTATCACCCAAAACAAAGCAATGAAAGTTCCAACCCCCAACAATCGCAAGGGAAAAAAATTTCGTTTTGGTAGTGGTTGCCATACTTTGGCTCTTCTTCCCAAACGCCAATGTATATTTAGTTGCTTGTGTGCTACTTGCTCAACCGCTATTTTTTGATCACTCTCAGCTTTTGTTTGGATTTCTGCGGGAAGTTCTTTGATTGCTTGCGAATTTGAAAATGATGGAGGTGGAGGTGGAGGTGGAAGTGGAGAAGATGATCTCAATTCCTCTGCTGAACATTCAAAATCAACAAATCCTGTTGAGTACAGTTGCTCTTGCGGATATTTTTTTCTCAGTTGTTTTAAAGACTTTTCTGCCCATTGTTTAATTTGGGAATCATTGCTTTGAGTGAGAGATTCACATACCGCGATCGCCATTTGAATTTCGCCGCCTTTAGAATAAGCTACAACTAAAGCAACTTGGGCTTGTAAGCTGCGATGAATATCACTATCTCTAGCGGCAACGTCTTCTAAGATGATTTTTGCTGTACGGTAATCTTCTTGTTTGAGGGCAGCTAAGCCAGCCTCTAAAGATGATTTGGAATGTGAAGACATAAATATTCTATTCTCTCACTAAGCGCAGATTAGTAAATTAGTAGATAAGTCAATTTGACAATTAAGACGTTGATTTTTGTCCGGATACGGGTGCTATAGCAGTTAATTCCAATTCTGGATGATCTTGTTGTAATTGAGTGGTGTTCCATTCATTACGGAATAATAATACTGGTCTTCCCATACTATCTTTCATCGTGGTGGTGTTGAATAAACGTCCCACTTTTTCCAAAGCTTCCCAACCTCCTTGTACCCAACGAGCAACGCTGTAAGGCAAAGGTTCTAAAAGGGTTTCTACACCATATTCGTTTTCCAAACGGTACTGTACCACTTCAAACTGTAGCTGACCGACTGCTGCTAAAACTGGATCGCGCTTCGATTCATCCACAGAGTACATAATTTGTACTGCTCCTTCTTCGCGCAATTCTGTAATACCTTTTTGAAATTGCTTGAATTTTGAAGGATTAGGATTTCTGAGAATGGCAAACAACTCAGGTGAAAAATAGGGAATACCTTCATATTCGATTTTTTTACCAGTGTAAATTGTATCGCCAATTGCAAAAACACCGGGATTGTTTAAACCAATCACATCCCCTGGATAAGCTTCATCAATAGATTCTCGTTCTTGAGCAAACAATTTTTGCGGACGCGATAAACGTACAGTTTTGCCAGTACGAGCGTGACTAACTGTCATATCTTTTTCAAACCGACCAGTACATACACGGATAAATGCTACGCGATCGCGATGTTTGGGGTCCATGTTTGCTTGCAGCTTGAACACAAAACCGGAAAAATCTGGGTAAGTAGGAGGAACTTCACCCAAACTGCTTTCATGAGAACCTGGTTTGAGAGCGTATTGCAGAAAATTCTTGAGAAATAATTCTACACCAAAATTAGTCATAGCCGACCCGAAAAATACCGGGGTCATTTTGCCTTGATGTACTAAATCTATATCCAACTCAGGTCCAACTCCATCCAAGAGTTCCAAATCGCTTTTGAGCTGATAGTAAAGGTCTTGTTCTAAAAGTTCTTCTATTTTGGCATCCCCTAAAGCAATTATCGTATTTGCAGCTTCTTTACTACCGTGAGCGCTTCTTTCAAATAAGTGGATTTTTTGCTGTTGACGATCAAGTACACCTTTAAATCGGTCTCCCATCCCAATCGGCCAGTTTACCGCATAAGTCTGTAAGTTTAATTCTTGTTCAATTTCGTCTAAAAGCTCTAATGGTTCTCTTCCGGGACGATCAAGTTTATTCACAAAAGTGAAAATTGGAATACCCCGCATTTTACAAACTTCAAATAATTTCCGCGTCTGGGGTTCCAAACCTTTTGCCACATCAATTAACATGACTGCATTATCAGCAGCACTCAGAGTCCGATAAGTATCTTCACTAAAATCTTGGTGTCCAGGAGTATCTAATAAGTTTATTTGGCAATTTTTATACTCGAATTGCAAGACGGTTGAGGTAATCGAAATACCCCGCTGCTGTTCCATTGCCATCCAGTCAGAAGTCGCTTTACGCTGCGCTCGACGAGCTTTTACCGAACCAGCTTCATGAATCGCACCTCCGTACAATAGTAATTTTTCAGTCAGCGTGGTTTTACCGGCATCAGGGTGAGAAATAATGGCAAAATTACGACGACGTTCAACTTCTTCGTAAATTTCTGTCTCAAGTTCAGTTGACATAAGCTATTCGTTTGATTGTATTCTATCTAAAAGTTAGGTTTTTGTAGTTAAGCGCGATTCTTTTAATCTTAAGACAACTATCAAGGTGATTGGTTCGTTATATAATTCAAAAGCTTAATGTCAGGGAGAATAAAATGTACGATACCGATAGGCGAAAGTTTTTATCTGCACTATGTCACGGAGCGATTTTTTTTAGTTCTACATTCATCTCTATTGCCATTCCAATTTTTATACTTTTTACTACTGAAGATCCAGTTGTGAAAAGCAATGCCAAAGAAGCGATCAATTTCCACTTTAATGTTTGGCTGTATGGAGTGATTATCGGAATACTCGTTACGGTTACTTTCGGTTTGCTAGGATTTCTATTCGGTATATGGTTTCTCATTCATTGGGGACTCACAATTTGGGCGCTGTTTCACGTTTTAGGAGACTCGGATCAACCTTTTCGTTATCCTTTCATCTTTAGAGTCTTTTAATCATACTCTCTGAGTATTAACACACACAAATCAACTTAAATTTTTCAATTGGGTCAAAAGTTATAATACAAGCTGGTCACTTGCGTCCCTCACACTTTCTTTTCTAATTAAGTAACTTTACTTGCTAGCCAAATTCTTGAGCATTTCTTCAAAATCTACTTTTTCAATCCATTTTTAAGGTTGCATTCACCTCATGCATAAAAGCGAACTGCTAGCAAGTACAAAAAAATTAATTATTATTAACGATTAATTTAAATCAGTGAACAGCTCTCAAGCGACTATACTCTGTTATATAAATACTGCCGAACAAAGTACTCTCTATCTATTATTTGTATAGTTATTTAAATAATATTTCTAAAATAGCTTTTCTAAGCTTTTTTGATATATATATACATCTAGCTGTAAAATACAAAATTGCCCCACATCTTCTCAGACAGTAGGGCATTGGACAGTTAAGCGCTGTTTATAGTTTGTCCTTTCTAAGTATAATTTTGTTCTCAGTTTGTGACGCTTTCAATTGTGTCCATAAAAGTTTTCCTTAGTGCTTATAAAATTTATGTTTCCTACTCATCGTCCTCGTCGTCTGCGTACTCATCCTCAATTGCGCCGCATGGTACGCGAAACTGTATTAACTACAAGCGATTTAATTTATCCGTTGTTTGCTGTACCGGGTGAAGGTATAGCAAAAGAAGTCAAATCAATGCCGGGAGTTTTTCAACTTTCTCCTGATAAAATTGTCGAAGAAGCCAAGGAAGTTTACGGGTTAGGAATTCCATCTGTGATTTTATTTGGGATTCCTGAAGATAAAGATGTAGAAGCTACTGGTGCTTGGCATGATTGCGGTATCGTTCAAAAAGCTGCTACTGCTATTAAAGAAGCGGTTCCAGATTTGATCGTGATTGCTGACACTTGTTTGTGCGAGTATACCAGTCACGGTCATTGCGGTTATTTACAAGTAGGCGATTTAAGCGGTAGAGTTTTGAACGACCCGACTTTAGAATTGCTCAAAAAAACAGCTGTATCCCAAGCTAAAGCCGGTGCGGATATCATTGCTCCTTCCGGAATGATGGACGGTTTCGTCCAGGCTATTCGGGTAGGCTTGGATGAAGCAGGCTTCCAAGATACACCCATTTTGTCCTACGCTGCCAAATATGCTTCTTCCTACTACGGACCATTTCGCGATGCAGCTGATTCATCACCCCAATTTGGCGATCGCCGAACTTATCAAATGGACCCCGGAAACTCCCGCGAAGCCATCAAAGAAATACAATTGGATATTGCCGAAGGGGCTGATATGTTAATGGTTAAGCCCGCTTTGTCCTATATGGATATAATTTGGCAGGTCAAACAAGCTTGTAATCTACCAGTCGCCGCTTACAATGTTTCCGGCGAATACTCAATGATTAAAGCCGCAGCCCTCAATGGCTGGATTGACGAAGAGCGGGTAGTACTTGAAACTTTAACCAGCTTTAAACGCGCTGGTGCCGATTTGATTTTAACTTACCATGCTAAAGATGCAGCCCGATGGTTGAAATAAATCGACAAAAACAAAAACACCGATCTTAGAACAATCAAAAAGTCTGTCTCGATGTAAAATTTTGCGTCGAGACTTTAATAAATAATAAGTAAATTATCAATCATAGTAATAAAAATGTACTAAATCGGTCAGTAGACGCGATCGCCCTCGCAAGATTAATCAGTACTAACCAGAAAAAAATGCTTATTTACATAAAAGTAAAGTAGAAGCACCTATCTTTAGATATAGATTCAATCAAAAAAAATCGAAAAAAATGGCTAAAGGATACTAGAAGATTGCAGTGTGGTTAGATTGTCATACGGGTATGCAATATCTTATAAAATAATTATAGTTAACAAACAATTTTCAGTTGGCATTTTACGTCGATTGATTTAATAAATCTAATTAATGAGTTTTAAAAAGGGAGCATTGAGATATGGATATGCAAGTCCTGAGAGAACGTGCTGGACTCAGCCGTGCAGAAGTCGCCTTCAGGCTTGCAATCAGTGAGACAAGCGTTCGCAACTGGGAAGCGGGACGAACAGAGCCAACTATGACACCGAAAAAATACTGGGATGCGTTGCGCTTGTTAAAGTGTACGCCAGAAGAACTGGCACAAGCAAGCGAAAAATCAATAAATCAAAGGCATAAGCGTAAACCAGGAAGACCAAGAAGATTTCCAGAAAATCAGTTTCCGGGAGCTTCTGGAGCAAATGAATCCAGTACAAACCTAACTCACCTAAATTCTGTAGAAGATTCGACAGTTTCTTTTAATCGTTAAATCTTATAGTTAGGGCTTTGACAACCAATTATCGGAGAGCCTTGTGATTTTCTATTAGAATCACAACGCTTTTCATTTTGGATGTATTATTTTTGTTCAAGGTTACTGTTCAATCGAATTTTATAATTAATATTGTTTAATAATTCCACTGATTAAGAACAACGAACTGGTTCTCAATCGCATATCCCACTGCTTCAAGATTGGAGATTGCTCTGACGATTGATTGATAACTCATGTTTTTCAATGAATCCGAATTTTGATAGACTGCTAAAATACCTGGATGGGTTGGTTTAGTTTGATGAAGTTCCTCAAAATCATCACAGTTACGGGTGAGAAACACTCTCATTTGCTGCCTAGCGTAATCAAGTACGGTTGCATCAGGGCGACCTCCTAAACCTGCTTCATTAACTGTGATTACATCATGTCCAACTGTGCGAAGCAAATTGACCAAGTACTTTGCTTGCGAGTCCTCATCAAGCAGCAGGTGTAGGCTCAAGTGAAACTCCTTTTGATTCTAGGCGATACCGTTCCTCGTCCGCCTCCAACTTCAGCAATTCTCGATTATTTTCACAGTAGTTGATGGTCTCGTAAATCGCTGCCAAGGGTAAATTCCAATTCTCTGCTGCTTGTTCGGCTGACATATCATTAGAAATCATATCTTGCCAAATAGTTGAGGCAAGTAATTTACGCCCTTTAATGTAAAGTTGCCGTCGCCAAGGGTGAGGACGTGTTACTAAATATTGCCAGTTCTCTACATAGTTAGAGGTTTGCAAAGATTGAACCAAATCACTAATAAGAGAAAGGCGATCACTCACAGACAATTTGAAAGCTTGCTCTTTAAGTTCTTGCAAGGACATATAAACTATCTCCTAATAATGCTTGTGTTCATTTTAGTCAGTCGTCGATTGCCTCAACACCAAGTCACCTAAGTCGCTCAATGTTGTCCTTCATGGTCTTGAGCGCTTCGAGGGAGTGTCCCTGCCAATCTGTGACCTCGCCTACGACCCGTAGAAGCCGAAAGTAATTTAACATTTTTGCATAACTCGTGCTATTTTTACCGTATTTTTCACGGAGACGCGATAATATTCTAAAGCAATATTCCTATCTTTTTTGGTCTAATGGCAGAAACACTATTTTTTAATGCTTTACAACAAGCCATTGATGAAGAAATGGCACGAGATAAAACCGTGATGATACTTGGTGAAGATGTGGGACATTATGGTGGTTCCTACAAAGTTACCAAAGACTTATACCAAAAATATGGCGAATTGAGAGTATTAGATACACCGATAGCCGAAAATAGTTTTACAGGAATGGCGATCGGTGCCGCAATGACAGGGTTAAGACCGATAATCGAAGGCATGAATATGGGATTTTTACTATTAGCCTTCAATCAAATATCGAATAATGCCGGGATGTTGCGCTATACGAGCGGAGGTAACTTTAAAATTCCTTTAGTAATTCGCGGTCCTGGTGGTGTCGGAAGACAGCTAGGAGCAGAACATTCCCAGCGTTTAGAAGCTTATTTTCAAGCTGTACCGGGATTGAAAATTGTGGCTTGTTCCACTCCTTACAATGCCAAAGGTCTATTAAAATCAGCGATTCGCGATAATAATCCGGTATTGTTCTTTGAACACGTACTACTTTATAACTTAAAAGAAGATTTACCACGAGAAGAATATTTACTGCCATTGAATAAAGCAGAAGTCGTCCGCAGCGGTAAAGATGTCACAATTCTAACTTACTCGCGGATGCGCCATCATGTAATGCAAGCCGTGAAAACTTTAGAAAAATCGGGTTTTGACCCAGACGTGATTGATTTAATATCTTTAAAACCTTTAGATTTTGATACCATTAGTGAATCTATACGCAAAACCCATCGAGTAATTATTGTAGAAGAATGCATGAGAACCGGGGGAGTAGCAGCAGAAATTATTGCTTCAATTAATGAACGCTTATTTGATGAATTAGATGCGCCTGTACTGCGACTTTCTTCCCAAGATATTCCCACACCTTATAACGGGAACTTGGAAAAATTGACAATTGTTCAACCAGAGCAAATCGTCGAAGCAGTCGAAAAAATGGTAACAGCAAGAGTCTGAGGAATTTTGGATTTTAGATTTTGGATTTTGGATTAGGGGTTAGGAGTTAGTGGACAGTTGACAATGGACAGTTGACAGTTATTAAACACCAAAATAAATAATCAACTCCGGTGGTACTAACTCCTAACTCCTAACCTTTAACCTTTAGTAAAATTTATAACTGTTTACTCATAAATGATAAAGAAGCGCTATTATAGCGTTTGTCGCGATGAAGCGGGGATGGTATGCAAAAACAGCGATCGCTATTAGCCTTGATTATATTTTTGGTAATTGCCGCAATCACGGTAATTACTACAATTCCTGTGCCTTTAGGGCTAGATTTACGGGGAGGTTCGCAACTGACTATTCAGGTTAAGACTACTCCAGAAATCAAGCAAATAGGTCAACGGCAACTCGAAGACGTACAAACAGTTTTGGAAAATCGAGTCAATGGATTGGGAGTTTCCGAACCTCTAATTCAAACCGCAGGAACGGATAAAATTTTGGTTCAGTTACCTGGAGTTGATAATCCAGAACAAGCCGAACGGGTATTGGGTGGTACCGCACAATTAGAGTTTATGACTCAAAAGCCAGATACAGAAACTCAACTTCTTGCTTTACGAGCTAATAATCAACAACTCAAAGCCAAACAAAAAGAGTTACGTTCCGGTAACGATAAGGCTGCAATTGAAAAAAATCAACAAGAACTAAAAACAAATCAAAATGCGATCGCTGAATTATTTGAAAGTTTAGATCCACCCCTAACAGGTAAATATCTAACTAATGCTAACCCTTTTGACCCCCAACAAGGTGGTAGAGGCTGGAGTACTGCACTTCAGTTTAATCAAGAAGGTGGTAGATTATTTGCTGATTTAACCAAAAATCTTGCAGGTACGGGGCGCGTAATTGGTATTTTTCTTGATAATGAATTAATTAGTGCTGCTTCTGTGGGAGCGGAATTTGCAAATACGGGAATTGCTGGTGGAAATGCTGTAATCGAAGGTAACTTTACAGCCCAGGAAGCTCAAGATTTAGCAGTACAATTGCGCGGTGGTTCCTTACCAGTACCAATAGAAATTGTTGAAAATCGTACAGTTGGTGCCACATTAGGTAGAGATAGCATCCAGCGCAGTATTTACGCCGGTGTTGGTGGTTTGGTTTTAGTATTAATATTTATGGTGGTTTACTACAGACTACCAGGAGTAATTGCCGATTTGTCCCTGGTAATTTATGCCCTTCTGACTTGGGCTTGTTTCGCTTTGCTGGGGGTGACTTTAACTTTACCCGGTATCGCCGGTTTCATCCTGAGTATTGGTATGGCTGTTGATGCTAACGTACTCATCTTTGAGCGGACTCGTGAAGAATTGCGAGCGGGTAAATCGCTCTATCGTTCGGTCGAATCTGGATTTTATCGAGCATTTTCTAGTATTTTAGATAGCAATATTACTACATTGATTGCCTGTGCAGCGCTATTTTGGCTGGGATTTGGCTTAGTCAAAGGCTTTGCCGTAACTTTGGCTGTCGGGGTAACAGTTAGTATGTTTACAGCAGTAACTTGTAGCCGCACGTTCATGTTTTTAGCAATCAGAAATGATTCAATCCGACGTAAACCCGAACTTTTTTGTCCTAACCTCCCAACTTCTAATAAAGCAGAGGTAGCGAAATGAAACTTAGTATTAATAAATCGCGAACTCTGTGGTGGAGTATTTCTGGTGCGATCATTTTAGCTGGCATCATCTCCATGGTGATTTCTTGGCAGCAGATTGGCGCTCCTTTACGTCCTAGTTTGGATTTTGTCGGAGGTACGCGGTTACAATTTGAACGAGATTGTAGCTTGCCCAATAACTGTGAGCAACCAGTTGATATCAATGAAGTCCGAGAAGTTGTAGTATCCCAAGGATTAGCCGACAGCAGCATCCAAATTATCGCTGACAACCAAACTGGTGAAAGAAATGGTCTATTAATTCGGGCAAAAAGTTTGGATGTAGAACAGCGTACTCAGTTGCAAACTGCTTTGAGCAAACGAATTGGTACTTTTGATCCGCAAAAGACTCAAATTGATACTGTAGGACCAACTTTAGGAAGACAATTATTTAATACTGCAATCACTGCTTTAATCGTGTCTTTTGCCGGTATTGTAATTTACCTTTCTTTTCGATTTAAGTTGGATTACGCAGTGTTTGCCATTGTGGCTACTTTTCACGACCTCTTGGTTACTGCTGGGCTTTTCTCTATATTCGGGTTGCTATTTGGTACGGAAGTAGATAGCTTATTTATTGTGGCTTTACTGACGATCACTGGGTTCTCAGTTAACGATACCGTAGTAATTTACGATCGCATCCGCGAAACTCTCGAAGCAAATCCCGAACGTTCCATAACCGAAGTTGTAGACGATGCAGTCAATCAAACTTTAGGACGGTCATTAAACACCACTTTCACAACTTTACTATCATTATTTGCAATCTTTCTATTCGGTGGAGAAACCTTAAAAAACTTTGCTTTAGCTCTAATTATTGGTTTTATCGCTGGAGCCTATTCTAGTATTTTTATTGCCAGCACGCTTCTAGCTTGGTGGCGCGAACGTCAAGAAGCTTAAGAAGGTTAAAGGTTAAAGGTTAAAGGTTAAAGGTTAAAGGTCAAAGGGAACACGACCATTACCAATTACTCAATTAACTATAGGAATCCGATTTGATTTATGAACAACTCGTCAGGGCAGGCAAGAGGCAAGAGGTAATAGGCAACAGAGAATAAACAATGTTACGTATACTGAGTTTTTTTCAAAAATCAAATATGAGTTCAATATCAACTATCAACCATCAACTATCAACTAACTCCCCCAATCCCCCTTGCTTATGGCTCAAGTAGAACAAGAACCATCTGACTCATCTTTTGCTCGACAAGTACAACGACTGCATCGGCTGACGGTTTACCTTCGGTGGTTGCTAGTCGTATTTTTATGGCTGACTTTAGCACCTTTGTCCTTGTGGAATTTACGTCAAGAAATTGAGTTTTTACAGGAATACTTTACTTGGGTTGCGGTACGATATGCTTTGCTATCCCACCCTTTTGCTGCTGTCGGACTCACTTTATGTATTGGTATGACTCTTAGTGTTTTAATTTGGCAAAGCCGTAATATCTTAGTAGGTATGCCTGATTCCGAAAAGCAGCGCTTGGAAAAACAAGTGTATCGCATCCGTCAGCAGGGTTCTTCTCATCCTTTATGGAAATGGGTTTGCCATAACTAAGCTTTTTACTAATTTTTGGGAATATGTTAATTTTTTATGTTTTTTTTAGATAAAATACAAGTATTGTGATAAACAATTAAAACTTACGCAGCAAAGAATGGAAAATATGATCTTAGAAATTTTTATATTCCCTTAGCCCCCCCCGATGAGTTGGGGCTTTTTGCGTAATTCCAGCAAGATTGGTATAACTACAAAAACACGATTTTTATCTGGGTACGGTACATGAATAATTCTCAGATTTTATTTAGCGCTGCAAAATCAGAAATAGACATCAAGCAATTGCAAGAATTATTTTCTTTAGGAGCTTTTTGGGCTAATGAGCGTAATCTAGAAGATTTAGCAGAAGCGATTAAAAATAGCGAACCAGTAATTACTGTGTGGAATAAACAGCAATTAATCGGTTTTGCGAGAGCCACAAGTGATGGTATTTATCGTGCTACGATTTGGGATGTTGTCATTCACCCAGATTTCCGGGGAACCGGACTAGGTAGTAAATTAGTAGAGACAGTTTTGAGTCATCCCCGGATGAGTCGGGTTGAGCGAGTCTATTTAATGACTACTCACCAGCAACAATTTTATGAAAAAATCGGTTTTCAGCAGAATCACTCCACGACAATGTTGATATACAACCGCTCAAATCTGACCAATATTGATAGTATTAATGGTGCGAATCAGCTTCAAGAATCCTTAAAGGGATAGAAATTTGCAACCGAGACAGATTCTCTTCGGTTTTGGGGTAGGAAACTGCTTCTATTTTTCCTCCCATTACTTCAAGTAAAGTTTGATTGAGTAATAGCTTCATTCCTGCTTGAAGCATTTTACTTTGTTGCTCCTCTAGTTTTTTAGGTTCTTCCGACTCAATTAAATCTATCGGTTCACTTGAAGGAATCGCGTCTTCTGGTGCATCTAACCAAATATAAGCCAGATTATTTTCACGATCAGCTTTAGCAGAAATGTTTATCGTACCTTCTTCCATTTGAGAAATAGCACTATCTACCAAGCTTGTTAATATTTGTTTTAACCAACCTTGATCGCTTAAAACATAAATATCTTCCCTTGGTTGTAACACCTCAAACGGATAGTTACGATTTTCAGCAAGCATATAAGTTAATTCATGAACTTCCTTTAATATTTTACTTAACGAGCAACACTGAATATCTAATTTGCGATCGCCATGTTCGGCTCTAGCAATATGTAAAATTTCATCAATTAGATTTAATAATTTTAAAGCTCGTTCATGAGCTTGACCGATAAATTCTCGTTCTTCTTCTGGATTTTCACATAGATCCGATAAAATTAATTGATGTAAGCCAATTAAACCATTAAGTGGCGATCGCAATACATGAGTAGTACGGGCTAAAAATCCGGCTTTAAACTGACTCATTTCTCTTGCCATATGGTAAGCTAGTTCAACTTCTCTCATTCGTTGAGATAAAGCTGAAATATCCTGTTTATTTTCTTGTTTTGATACGCCAAAAGATGTATTATTTGAAGCTTTAGAGCTTAGGAATAATTTACAAATACCTATTCCTAATGCTAATCCAGTTCCAAAATATACCCAGTTATTCAAATTCATGATTTTTTAGTAAATTTTAACTTCTTAATTAATTAGAAAAACACGTTACTCAGTTCCTCTCATCATTAGATAGATTCACGAAGTTTTTGAGATTTTTTCCTATTAAAACATTTCACCCCACCAAAACTATTTCTTAACGGAGTTCGTTACAGCGTCAATACAAATTGTTAATTTTTATTTAACGTTATACCCCAAATTGGATACATTCGCTTTGCTCACTACAAGCTTGCAAAGATTCCATCTGCCGCAATCATATTTAATACTTGGTATTAGTTAGATGGAACTAATCCGAATCATGCCTTCGGTTACTAAACTACAAAATTCGGGTTTTTTAGATAAATCTGGGTTGTAACAGATAATCATCATAAAAACCCGACTTCTCACCCCAGGAATAATCGAGGTTTTACAGTATCATAATCATAATCGCCGAATCGAAGCAATAAACATCAAATTCACGTTAAGCATTATCAGCTATCAGTTATCAGTTAAAAACCGTGATCACTGATAACTGTTGACTGTTCACTGATTTAACCCCGACTGAAACCGTTATAACTGATAACTGTTGACTGTTCACTGATTTAACCATTGAATATTCGATAAAAGTTTAAATATCTAATTAAATATCTAAATTAACCGCACCTTCACGCAAAATTTGCCATTTTCCCCCATTCCACTTGGCAACAGTAGAAGGAATACCCATGGCAGGTATTTTACTATCATATGCTGTTGTCGCCAAAGTTAGTACATCGGGAAACTCCAAATCAATTTCATCCATAGTTTCTAAAGGAGGTTGTCCCGATAAATTAGCGCTGGTAGTCGCCAGAGGTCCAGTTTGCGCTAAAATGCTGCGAGCAATATCATTTTGAGGAACTCTGATTCCAATAGTAGTAGGATCATTCGGATTCATGGCTTTCGGTACTTTCTTCGATGCAGGTAACACTAAAGTCAAGGCACCACCCCAGTATTTATCCGCAACTCTTTGCCAAATTTCATACTCTTTTTGACTACCTTCCACAAAATTCCATAAATGCTCTGCATCAGCCCCCATAAGTATTAGTGGCTTATTCACATCACGCTGTTTTAATGTAAAAATTAATCCTGCATTTTCAGGTAAAGTCGCTAACGCCGGAACAGTATCTGTTGGAAAACAGATTGCTTTACCAGTTCTTACTCCTGCTACCAACTCAGCAATAGAAACTTTTGTCATTTCTCAATTATCAGTTAGTTTAAAGATTAAAGATTAGAGATTCAAGGTTAAAGGTTGAAGGTTGGTAATCAACAACTGTTAACTGTTGAGTGTCAACTAACTCATAACTCATAACTCCGGTGGTACTAACTTCTATAAGCCAATGCAAAACGTTCGATTCCAGCTAAATCGGAATGAATTGCAATTTTGCTATAGCTACCGCAATCGCGCAGCATTTGCGTGATTAGGGGAGCTTGCCCCATCATCATTTCAATCAACCATACTCCACCAGGTTTTAAATAGTCGGATGAAGTTTCGACCAAATGACGAATACATTCTAAACCATCATTACCACCATCTAAAGCAAGATGAGGTTCGTGTTTAAATACTTCCGGCTGCAATTCGGGTAAGGTACTTGTAGGTATATAAGGTGGGTTGGATATCATACCACTAAATTTACCTTTCAAAAAAACTAAGGGTTCCCACCAAGAACCTTGATAGAATTGAATGCGATTAGTCAAACCATAATTATCGGCGTTTAAACGAGCCACGGCAAGCGCTTCGGATGAAAAATCGACAGCATGGATTTTCCCATTACTAAAAGCATCACACAATCCTAAAGCAATTATTCCACTACCAGTACCCAAATCTGCCCAATGTCCTTCACGTATGCTGGGGTTGTCAGTAGTAGCGGCGATCGCCAAGTCAATTAAGGATTCGGTTTCGGGTCTGGGAATTAAAACGCTCTGAGAAACTGTAATCTTAAAATGTCGCCAACAAGTAACTTTTGTAATGTACTGTACGGGAAGGCTTTCGCTGAGTCTTTGTTGCCACAGTATTGATAATTCTTGTAAAGGTAACTTTAGCTGAATTTGAGACCTATCTTTAAAAGAACCTAAACGTAGCGACAAACGATCTAATCCAGCTATTTCCTGTAGCAGCCAATCTACCTCGGTTTTGGAGACATTAGCGGATACAGCAGCCGATATCGCAGCATCTCGCCATTGTGAAAGTTCTAAACCAGATATTTGTAGCTGCTTATCCGCCATGTCTCAATTGAAGAGTGTAAATGTACTATTTTTTATTTGCGGGTGCGGTGGTTGATTTAGGTGGGTTTTCCTGGGGAAGTTTCTGAATATATTGCCTAGCTTCTGGATTCGGGAAAAACACGACTTTATCAAGCCAAGGGTCGTTTTTTTCTTGTAAAGTATTGAGTATTCCGTCTACATCTACTACCTGAATGTCAGCTTTGGGAAATTTTGGCTGTACTTGCTTGAGTAGATTTTGAGCATCTTGCATACTAAAGAACAAAGGAACTACTTCTTGTTCTGCTTTTTGATCTCCGAGTTTGATTGGTACGTAGCTTTTATCAGGTGCAAATCTAACGATAAAAACTGGTACGCTTCTAAATTGTTTTACCTGTTCACCATTTTTTTTCAATAATTCCATCGCTCCTTTAACTTCCTTGTCAACGGGTTTAAAAGCGAATAACAAGCGATTCGGTTCGTTTTTAGTTTTTTGAACTTGCTCAAAAATCACTCCTAAAGGTACGGGAGTAGCTTGTAAGCTTTTTACCATCTGAGTAGTTTTCGGATCTTTATCTTTTACATTTCGTAATTCGGCGATAAAGGCTTGAGCTTCTTGTTGACTCATGTAAACACCAGTTACGGAACCAGCAGCTTGTTTACCATTTTCTTCCGATAGAGGACGACTTAACGGTAACCCTTGAGGGTTGGTAATCAACCATACTGGTATGTTATCAAGCTTACTTTTGATTTGTTGTTCTGACAATGCGATGACTGGGGCAATTCCGGCGATCGCAGTTGCTAGCAGAGTACTCCCCACTAAACCGAATCTTGTTCCCCAGCGAACTAATGATTTCATAATTTCTCCTAGCATCAGTATTTTAATCAAGTCGAAAGTCGAGGCAATTTTAATCAGCACAGAACCGACTTTTTACAGTTATAGTCTCTTCGAGAGTTGTTTTTAACTGCGTTATTTACATTTAACCCAAGTTTTTCAATATTTTAATGAATATAGGGCGAGATGCCTATATTCACCTACTATTTTGAAAAACGCAAAAGCAAAAAAATATCTTCTCTGAAAAACACATTAGATGCCATTTTATTGCTTTTCTTCAAAAATATTGACGCTTTGGAAAAAAATATCGTTCCATATCAGCCTTTGAAAAACCAGTGCTTTTCCCAACCTTCCTTTAGATACTTAATTTTCAACAAGCATCTAAATAAAGGTTTTCATGATTAAAATCAGTTACTTGCATCCGTTTTTATACTATTTTTTGTGCCATGTTTTTTACTTTTAAAATACTTAAAACCTCAAAAATTAATTTTGGGTAAATTTTCAATCATTTAGATTTTGTTGATTTTTCACACTGTGAATATTTTATGATAGTTACCATAAAATAACTCTAGAGCAAATCATTAGTCCTAAAGTTTTTGCAATCCATACTTTTTTTAATCGGGATGACAGGATTCGAACCTGCGACATCCTGCTCCCAAAGCAGGCGCGCTACCAAGCTGCGCTACATCCCGTAAAAATCAACGCTTAAGTTTAAGCAACTGACAATATTTATATAGTATCACATTTAATGTACTTGTGGCAAATAAGTTTATATTCGCTTTGAGGTGATTGCCGACTAAAGATAGTCCGCGCCTGTTTATAACGCAATACGGTTCAGTTAAGGTTGCCATTTGATTGATCAATCGATCTATATTTCATTTTGTGGGAAAACCAAGAATTGGGAGAAGTTGGGGGGAAGATTTTCTTCCCCCAAACTGAGTCCTTCGGACACGCTGCGCGAACGGTG
>JAYKJL010000236.1:0-24711 GCA_035285725.1 Nostocales cyanobacterium 94392
AGATTTTTCTGGTTGATTCTCGTTATCTACGATTGTAGTTTCTGGAGGTACAGAGGTCATGATTAACTAGGGAATTACGCAAAAGAAACATCTGTGGATGAAGCACTAATCACCCGGTTGATAGTCACATTCTTTACTAGTATTTTGAAAATCAAAGAATATTTATTGTTTCACAGATTGTTTTATATTCCCCTAATGACTAAATTGATTAAAATCAACTTGATAAATTAAATTGATTCGTCTTTTAGCTATGCAATGCAAATAAATAGTATAAATCACATATATTACAATGCGGCTTCAGTATTTATTTCTATTTTGATATAGTTTAGACTTAGTATACACCCTTAACGCCAAATTTTTACTCTGTCTAAAGGTGAATAATATTAACATCTTACTATACAGTTTTTTACATATCTCTTCAATTGTTGCAGAAAATGTGATTCTTTTGATTGCTTAAAAAAAAATACTTGCATAAAAAAATCATTATTACTTAATTAAATCCAAGGGTGGTTGTAACAATTGTGGAAGTGTGGTAATGACTTTTTACATGATAGTTATTAAATTCATTTTTGTAACACCAACCTAGTATTCCCCCACATAAGTCCTGCGGGGGTTTGTTCATCTACCGACGTGCTGTAGAGACGTTATACATAACGTCTCTAGAAAATTTTGGAAAAAACTAACCATTCATAATTAACGTGGTCGAATATTAGAAAAACCAGGTTGCTAAAGTAAAAATCAAGGTTTTGATACCCATAAATTTGCAATAATCCTGATTTTCGATGAAAGTTTCCAACTAAGATTAACCTAAATCAAAAAGCAAAATTTCTCCACCTATATTAGTAGTAATTTCTAAATCTATTTCACCATCAATTTGCACTCCATCACCTGCTCTTAATTCTTCCCCGTTGAGGTTTACAATGCCGACAGCAACTTGTAACCAAGTGTAACGATTGGGTTGGGCATGATAATTAATTTTGTTTCCAGGTTGCAAAATTGAAGTATACAAATCCACATCTTGATATACTTTTACAGCACCATCTCGTGCATCATGTGCAGCAATCAAGCGTAATTGTCCGGTTCTTTCTTCAATCGAAAAACTTTTCTGTTCATATCTCGGTTTTAAACCTTGTGTTTCTGGAAGAATCCAAATTTGCAGAAGGTGAACGGCTTCCGATGGAGAATGATTAAATTCACTATGCATAATTCCCGTTCCAGCACTCATAATTTGTGCTTCACCGGGACGAATTATCGAACCAGTACCTAAACTATCTTTGTGTTCTAATGCTCCTTCTAAAACATAAGTCAGAATTTCCATATCTCGATGACCATGAGTCGGAAATCCAGCACCCGGAGCAACTCTATCGTCATTTATTACCCGTAAACTGCGAAAACCTAAACGTTGTGAGTCGTAGAAACCACCGAAAGAAAAAGTATGATAACTATCGAGCCAACCGATTTTAGTTCTACCACGAGAATTGCGATCGTGAATCAGATGAGTCTTGGTATTTTGAGTCATTTCGATTTTGGATTTGAGATTTGAGATTTTGGATTAAGAAGTCGGGTTTTTTGCCGTAAATATTTTTAAGAAGGCAGAAGTACGTGCAGCAGAGGGCAGAAGGAATCCCTATAAATAAATTTAAGGGATTTAGCAAGGACGTAGTATTTCTTGCGCTTTGCGTCTCGAAATACATATTTTCTTACTTTTCATAAATAAATTTAGGGGCAAGATCCCTCATGGCAGAGGTTGTTTTCTTTCCCCTTCAGCAAAGCTGCCCTCTGCCCTCTGCCTTTCTTCGGTAATATCAGACAATATTTCTAAAAACTCGACTTCTGACCTGACAAAAAGAATAACGCTTTTATTTTTCTAATTTTCTACTATTTCATATTAAAATATGTATCTATAAAATGAAAAGTACGCACTCGAAAGTGGCGTACTTACTAAAAGGTTACTATAACAAATAATTTGCTCGCAGTAATTAAATTGCTCAATAAAGGTAGGTTAAATTAAATTAACTTGCAGTGCATTCTTTTAACTAACCTACAACTCATAATTAACCAAACTTATTTAACTTCAGAAACCTGGATGTGAGCTTCTAAGAACCAAAGTCGCTTATCAATGGTACGAGAAACTTCGACATAAAGGTCATTAGTGTCTTGTTCATTTAGCTCGTCGGTTTTATCAATAGCTTCTCTCAAATGCTTAGCATATGCTGCAAAACGCTCGACTAAAGCCGTTACGTGCTGCATTCCATCCAAAATATCGGTGGGGTATTCTGGCAATATAGAATTAGCCGCAGCCATGCGAACTGTACCACAAGCATAACCTGCCAAAGCGGTAATACGTTCAGCAAACATATCAATGAATTCTTCAATTTCACCAGCAATTTCATCAAACATCTCATGAAGCTGGTAAAAGTCAGTTCCCTTCACATTCCAATGTGCTTGCTTTACCTGACTTTTCAAATCTGCGGTTGCAGCCAAGGTTTGGTTAAGAAGTGTAACAACCTCTCTTCGTACATCAGCAGGAATATCAATGTGAGACGGGTAAAGACGTGATTCGAGTTTTTCGTTAATATCGCTCATAATTAATACATCTCTCTTCGGATAGGCATAATTTAGTTTACAGTTATATATTTACTTTTAAAACTCTCTATCGACTGATTTATCTAACAAGCAAAACTTTCTACTGATAGAGGGAACTAAAGTTTATAAAGGTTATGTGTAAGCTTTATCAAAATCCGACTTTTAACCTGATGAAAGGTATTTTTTTCAGCTTCGTAGCACTCTGCACCCCGCAAGAGTACTCACGTTAAAATAGAAACATCTTATAATATTTATTCACTTGTTTATTGAAACTTATGAACTACCAAGTTATCTACGATGGCAACTGTAATCTTTGTGTTAGTTTAGTACAAATTTTAGAAAATTTAGATCGTGGTAAAATGTTTAACTACATCCCCATGCAAGATGAGCAAGCACTTCAGAAGTGGAATATTACATCTACTGATTGCGAATTAGGGATGATTTTGATTGATACAGATGCTCCAGAAACACGGTTTCAAGGTAGTGCAGCAGCAGAAGAAATTGGACGTTTATTACCAGGTGCAAGTGTATTTGTTGATGCTTACCGCAGTCTACCAGGATTAAAATGGGCTGGTGATAGATTTTACGAACAAATACGCGATAACCGTTATACAATTTTTGGTAAGCGTGATAGTACTTATAAATCTACTTACTGTGCTGATGGTAATTGTAAAACTAGTTAATGGCGATCGCTAATTATTTTCTTCCGAATTGCTGTTAAACACTTCCAACACTTGACGACAGAAATGTTTTAATCTTTCTCGTTTTTCTTCAGCAGGTTTAAGTTTACCAACAAAATTCCAGTTTTCTATGGTCGAAACTCTCCATTGTTCCCCACGATGGTCAAATCCACAGACTTCCACACCAATAGCACGACGTAACCCACTAACGGGATCTTGATAAAAACGAATCTGAGTCAAGATACTGCGACTTTGCCAAGATTTACTGACACCAGGAAAGTGAAAACCGATATCGATTGAATCTGGATCTACCAATTCCATGGTTTGTTCATCACTTCTCCAAGGTTTAAGGTCTGATCTAGCATCAGGAAATTCAAATTTAAATAAATTAACTACCGCAGCAATTTTACTCGCAAATTCCAGATTTGTTGCCATTTCAGATGCGTTCACAAAAATACTCCCCTTTGTAAATAAAGCGGCTAATGTCAACCAGGTTACGATTTATTTTTAATGCCAAAAGATTGACCGTATTAGTGTTTCAGCTTATCAAGTCTTTTTTGATTAAAGCAACGATAAAATTGAACTTTTTATTATTTCTAGTGCGTTGGCGTAGCCTGCCCCGGAGGGGCATACTTCTAACGAGCTGATTTCTAGCTCGCACTACCTTTATCGGTGACCACCGGAGGTCGGTAGTAATTATACTTGGAGCATTGGGGGAAAATCTATCGCGATCGCAACGGATAAATCACGATTAATTCCTTTGTATTACTCCGATAGCAGAATGCTGTTTAGATTTATTTGGGGAATCAATCCAAAATCTAAAATTGTTTGCCCCCCAACAAGCTAAAATTACTGTGTTAAGCAGATAAATACGTTTAGTTTATGTCGCGTCTACGCCCAGTTTTTTCCCTAATTCTAGTATCTTTAGCAACATTACTCATCAGTTGTGGCGGTCCGAATGTCGCTGCAACACCTCCTATTTATACTCCATCACAAATACAGAAAATCCAGGAGTACGTTCCTGAAATTGTCACCGTACAAGAACGTAGTGCTGAATTGCAAAAGCTAATTCAAAATCAAGATTGGATAAATGTCGGCAATTTTATACATGGTCCAATGACAGAAGTAAAATTAAATATGAACTATATTGTTTCTAATCTGTTGCCAGAACAACAAAAAGAAGCCCGTAGAATAATGCGAGAGATGTTTAATAATCTGTTGAAAATTGACCAAGCTGCTGGTGAAGGTAATTCCGTCAAAGCTCTAAATGCTTATGATGCGGCTTTTGCTGATATTAAACGATTTTTAGATTTCATTCCAGCAAATACTGTATCTGATTAAGCTTAAACGCTTTAAAGGAAATATGTTAGGAATTAAAATCTGACGTTGCAACTTTAACGAGGATATCGTCAAAATTAATTAATGTTGATATTTGGAGACGTTGCATTGCAACGTCTCTATTATTATTTATATGCTAAATATGCTAATTTTTTATAATTCATGAATCATCTAGTTATCATCGGTTGCGGTATTATCGGAGCAACTTTAGCTTACGAACTGAGTTTAATTGAAGGTTTAAAAATTACAGTTTTTGATAAACAACCTCCAGCTCAAGCCGCTACAGGTGCCGCTTTAGGGGTGATGATGGGCATTATCAGTCACAAAGTCAAGGGTAAAGCTTGGCGGATGCGACAAACAAGCATCCAACGTTATGAAACTTTGATTCCAGAATTAGAAGCAATTACAAAGCAACAAATCCCTTTTAATCGTCAAGGAATTTTGATGTTGTTACCATCTCCTCAAGTCACAACTGATGATTTAATCCCATGGAATCAACTCAAACAAACTCGTCACAATCAAGGTTGGCAATTAGACATTTTAGATGTTGCTCAACTTGCAAAAATATGCCCTCAGATAGATGTTACTACACAAAAATATGTAGGAGCAATTCATTCTCCCCAAGACCGACAACTCGATCCGACAGCACTAACATTAGCTTTAGTCGAAGCAGCAAAGCACAATGGTGTCAGCTTCAAGTTTGGTGTAAACGTTTTGGGAATAAAGTCAACAACCACTCAAGAATATTTATTTGCTGATCAACTCCAAACAACAGATGGTGTAATTACAGCAGACAAATTCATTATCGCTGCGGGACTCGGTTCATCTGCTTTAACAGCGCAATTAAATCAAAAAATTGATATTCGTCCGGTATTAGGACAAGCAATTCATTTACGCTTGGGTCATCCTTTAGGAAATTCCCAATTTCAACCAGCAATAACCTGTAATGATGTTTACATTGTTCCTCGTAATCCGGCAGTGTCTAATAATACAGATTACTGGATAGGTGCAACAGTGGAATTTCCCCAAGATAACTGTGAAATTGCCGCCGATAAACAACTTTTAGAACAGATATTGCATAGCGCGATCGCAACTTGTCCGGAGTTAGGGAATGCGAGTATCATCCGCACTTGGTCAGGGTTACGCCCTCGTCCGGAAAACCGTCCCGCACCAGTAATCGAGAAACTACCGGGATATGACAACGTAATAATTGCTAGCGCTCATTATCGTAACGGTGTTTTACTCGCACCGGCGACAGCGGAAATGGTCAAGGAAATGATTTTGTAGAGCCACTAACAATTTGAGTTTTTAGATAAACCCAACGCGATTGGGAGGCCAAAAGCGAAAAGTTGCCTTACCAATCATATTTTGTTTGGGTAAAAAGCCCCAATAGCGAGAGTCGTTACTATCGTTACGATTATCACCCATCATAAAATATTGATTCGGAGGAACTTGTGTCAGCCGAAAAGGTTGGAAAGGTGGTTCTTTGATATAATCTTCCTGCAAAGGTTTGCCATTAAGATAAACCTTACCGTTATCAATTTGTAGGGTATCTCCGGGAGTACCAATCACACGCTTAATAAAAGCTTGGTCTTCGGGATATCCGCGACGCTGTAATTCTGGTGGTGGTTGAAAAACTACGATATCGCCAAATTTAGGCAGACTAAACCGATAAGAAACTTTTTCAACAACTAATCTATCTCCTGTATGTAAAGTTGGTAGCATCGAATCTGAAGGGATGTAGCGGGGTTCGGCGATAAAAGTCCGAATCAAGAATGCTAATACCAAAGCGATGGTTATTAGAATCAGATTTTCTCGTAAGCTACGCCATAATTTTGATGACGCAACGTTTTTTGCATCAGTTTCCTGAGAACTCATGTAAGTTTTTAGCTCGGATTACAACAATTTGACCAATAATATAAAATTTGCAGAATATTGAGATTTTGCAGAGCATGAATCGTTATGTAGCCAACCAATGCTATACAACATTGAACCAGCAATGCAGAATTTTGTATCACATTACAACATAATTAATTATTGTTATTATTATCGATAAATTTTACATCATATTCAATTATTGCAATTATAAAGCAATATTTTAGAGTATTTTTACTTTTGCTTGTGGCTCTTGAAAAACTTTTTTAGTCGGCTGTGGAGCAATTTAGTTTACTTTTGTTTGATCTAAGACTTTTTCTAATAAAGAATTGAATATTTGTGATTTTATTGGCAAGCTTTTCTCGGTAGAAAAATTATAGTGAGTCTCAAAAGTTACTAACACAACTCAGGATGAATCATTCCAATCCCTTTGTTGCTGGTCCGACACTGCAAAACCCTGACTTGTTTGTGGGTCGTGAACACGAATTGCGGGCTATTATAAGCAGAATGGGTGGTTTGCAACCAACAAGTCTGAACATTGTTGGCTCACATCAAATTGGAAAATCTTCTCTACTCTATTATTTATTTCTAACTTGGGAACAGCGAATTTCACAGCCAGAAAGTTATGTGGTTATTTATCTATCACTCAAAAATGCCAATTGTCAGCAAGAAAAGAATTTTTATCAAGCAATAGCACAGGAGTTGTTGAGTTGTCCTAGTGTGCAGATACAGCCTAAATTAGTGGCATTATTGCAAAAAACACCCCTTGACCGTGTAGCATTTTCCCAAGCGATTAAAGAGTTTAAGAGACAAGGGTTGCTACCAGTTTTGTGTTTAGATGATTTTGAAAGTCTTTTTGCCAATAGAAGAGAATTTGATAACGGTTTTTATGATAATTTGCGCTCTTTGATGGATGATAGCGCTTTGATGCTAGTTATAGCTTCATGCAAAGAACTTGACGTTCATGCTAAAGAACAGCGATTAGTGTCAAGTTTTTTTAATGTTGGACACGTAATTAAGTTAGAAGAATTAACTACAGATGAAGCAATTAAGTTGACACGTTTACCAATCAATTCTCAATCAAAAAAACCTGCATTAACAGAACAAGAACAAAATTTAGCACAACAATGGGGCAACCGTCATCCTTATTTTCTCCAACTTGCTGGCTATTATTTATATGAAGCACGTCAAGGAGGAAAAGATATTAAATGGGCGAAAAAACAGTTTAAAAATCAGGTTTCTAAGTATCAATCAGAATTAAAAGTATATAGATTTCATGGACTACCAAAATGGCTATTGAAACTGATTCATTTTATTGGCATATGTGCAAACTTTGTCGAAAATTCCGCTAAAAGTGTGATTGGTTTGGTGATAATTCTAGCGGTAATTCTTGTTGTATTCCAAGTCATCGGATTGAATGATTTTATCGACATTTTAAAAACAGTTCTAGGTATAAAATAATAACCATGACCAAACCCATTTCCTTTCCTCAGTTGTGGAGATATGTTGGTGAATGTGTTCGTATTCTGTATTGGGCTTATTTTAAACCTTACACTTTTGCAAAATGGTTGAAAGATATTCATCCGCAATTAGAAGCCATAGATAATCCATTTGTAATGAAAGCTGAATTTCACAGCAATCCTCGTTTGCATCGTTACGCACAACAAGTTTGGTGGATAACTGCCATTGTACCGACTTTAATCGTATTACTGGCAGGGTTAATTTACACAAGAGTCAACATATATATATTGCCAGAAAGTTTCCTGTTTATACCTGGTTGGTGGATAGGTTTGTGGTTGGCTCGCGGTAGAAATAAAAACTTAGAAAAGTTGTTTCAGTGGTCTTTTTGGATTTGTTTTTTTGTCGTTATTATTAGTATTTTGCTCCCAAGAGAAGTTAATTTCTTAAATCTTATAATTGATTATTTGAGACAATTTGAATATTTAGGATTGTTGCTGACATCAACTGGATATTTAGCATTAGGAATTTGGTTGGGAGTGGCTTGGGGTGTTTCTTTGGGAATCCGTTGGGGTGTTGCCTGGATTATTGCATGGATTATACTTTTAGGGTTTTTATTTGTAGGCTCACCACAGAAAGCTGTGGTTCTTGCTGGAACTTTATTTTGGCGATTAGCTTGGCTTTTAGCGTCTGGTGTGGCTTCAGGTGTAGCTGTTGGGGTTACAGCTGGTGTCGCTTTGGGTGTAGTACCTGGTTTGTTTAATGATAATAATCATAACTGGGTGATCGCGATCGCCATACTTTTTCTTTTCATCCCAGTAATTTGGTGGTTAATAGAATTGGGATGGGTAACTGGTATATATATTAGGTATAAATTAGGATTAGGAAAAGCAGCATCTTCACTTAGATTGCTTCCACCTTGCAACAATGAACGAATTCTTTTTCCTCTACCTTTTATGGTACGAATAATTGTCAAAGCTCACAAAGAAGAACCACTAATGACTAATGATATTATTAAATATTTAATTACTTCTACAAACCAACAAAAAACAGCAAATCAGGCAATTATACGAATTGCTTTAGATTATCTGAATAAATGTAAAACTTTACGCGATATTGCAGAAGTAATAAATCAATTAAATTGGATTCCCTCTGATTTTTCCAAAGAAATTGATTGGGTAATTCGCCGCTTGCTCGATATTAGTCAAGATGTCCGTAAATCATATAAAGAAACTTCTCCTTATCTTCAGTACAAATTTTTAGATAAACCAATTGCTGGATTAGAATCACTGTTAAATAGCATTTCTTCGATTAAAAATCCTCAGATGGCTACTAATGTGGGATGTATTGCTCAAAATTGGAAAACAATTTTGTTAACAGCCCAAAAGACATTGAAAGAGCGTGCGCTCGAATCTGAAGAAGTCCGACAAGTTTATATAGCCGGAAATGCTTTAGAACCACACACAGCAAAACAGCGCTTCAAAGGACGGATCGATTTATTCCGCGAAATTCAAACTTCCGCACTAGAAGTCGATCCTCCAGTATTATTACTATATGGTGGGCGACGTAGTGGTAAAACTTCGGCTTTAAAATACTTACCTTATAGAATCGGAGCGGATTTAGTACCTTTATTAGTTGATATACAAGGAGCAGCATCGGCAATAACTTTCACAGGTTTTGCCGAAAATTTTGTATGGCAATTGACTGAAGCCGCAAGACGATTACCCCTACCTTTAAACTTACCTGTTCCCAATCAAGAAAAGCTAGAAAAAGACCCATTTATTGCATTACAGCAATGGCTGGTAGATATCGAAATAATTTTTCCTCAAAAGAAATTTCTTTTATGTCTAGATGAATATGAGCGGCTAAAGGAATTTATCGAAATAACAAATAGTCGAGCTCCGCTAAATTTTTTCCGTCACATTCTACAACATCGCTCAAATTGGATTTTATTGTTTAGCGGTTCCCATCATTTAGAAGAACTTCCCGATTACTGGAGCGATTATTTAATCAATACTCATGCTTTTTTAATTACATATTTAAGCAAAGCAGAAGCCCGCGAATTGATATTACACCCAGTGGATGATTTTGCTGATGATATTTATGAAGATGCGGCTGTAGAACAGATTATTTATCTCACTCATTGTCAGCCTTTTTTTGTACAGCTAATGTGCTACGAATTAGTAGAAATTATGAATCGTGATATTAGGGAAAATCACAGAAATATAGACAAATCAAAAATTTCCCTAGCAGATATTGAACGAGTGATTCCCATAGTGCTTAGAAGAGCCGATCAGTATTTTCGAGAATTACGGAAAAGTTTTACTCATGATGAACTAAATTTACTTTATCGTTTAGTTGAAGGGGAACAACTTCAATTGAAAAATAAAGCAGATAAAATGATAGTGCGTTCGTTAATTCGTAAAGAGATTTTACAAAGAGAAACGGTTGTGGTTAATGGTTCGGAAACAATCCGTATTAGTTTTCAGGTTCCTCTTGTACAAAAGTTCATTGAAAAATTGGTCGAAGATGAAATGTAAACCAAAAACAGAAACTGTCCTAGGGTGAGAAGTCGGGTTTCTTAGAGAAACCCGACTTCTTTATCGGAGTATGTTTTTTTAATTCGCATCTTTCACTACCCATTTACTATTTTGAGCATCCCATACTAAAAAGAAACGTACCGTACTAGGAGCAATACGACCATTTTTCATTAAATAACTCAACGAAGCATCGACAATGGCTGTATTTTGATTTGCTTCTAAAATAGTTACTTGGTCAATATTTACAGTTTCAACTTTTCCTTTCCACCAACTTAAATAAGAAAAATAACCTTTAGGATGAAGACGCTTGTTACTTTTAAATTCGGGAGATAACTGATTCCAAGCTGTTTTATACTGACCTTGATTAATGATTAAATAATAATTCTCTACCGCTTGTGCTGGTGATGGTTGTTGAACTGTTGGCGATGTAAAATCAATCGGAGGAGATAATGGAATTTCTTGGGGAATTAGAGGTTCAGGATTAGGATTAGTTATTTGAGGAGTTTCTACTGTTAGAGGTGGTTCTATTTCTGAACTTACACTCGGTTGTACAGTAAGTGGCTGGGTTAAACTTGGTTGTGATGTTGGAATTACTGTAGGTGTTGGTGTATTTTCTGGCTGATTTATATTTAAGTTTTCTGAAGGTTTTTCAGGTAAAGTAGTCGATTGTGATGCTTGTTCTTTCGTGATTATTTGGGGTTGTTTGTATATAGCAAAACCGACAATGATTGATGCACCGATTAAACTACCCGCAATCAAACTACCAAAAAGAATTCCTTTACCGTTACCTTGATTACTAGAGACAATTGAAGATGGTGGTGCAATGGAAATTGTACTCAAATAACTTTGGGGTGGTAAGGTTATTCCGGGAGGGAGAGTATCCGAATTAGCAGCAAGATGGGAGACTCTCGAAGGTACGGTTAAAACACCACTTTGCAAAGCTTGTAGCATAATGCTGGCAGTATTGAATCTCTCCCTAGCATGAAACCCGATTGTTTTATCTAAAATACTTGCAAAATCATCTTTAACATTCGGTGCATAATGCCGCCATAATATTTTACCAGTCGCGGGATCAGTAGCTAATTCTTGCGGCATTTTACCTGTAAGCAAATAAATAGCAGTTAACCCCAAACTATATAAATCACTAGCAAACATTGGTCTTCCAACCGATTGCTCGGTTGACATAAATCCCGGTGTCCCAATCACAATTGACTTTGTGGCATTTCCTGAAGAAGTTAATACCGTCGATAAACTTTCTTTAACCGCACCGAAATCTATAAGTACAGGCTTATTCTCAACATTAATAATAATATTCTCTGGCTTGATGTCTCGATGAACAATACCTTTAGAGTGGACATATTCAAGAACTGGTAAAATACCGATTAAAATTTCTTTGACAGAATTTTCATTCATTAAACCAACTTCTTGCAAAATTTGCGTTAAAGTTTTTCCTTCAATATACTCTTGTACTAAGTAAAATTGCCCATGCTCGCTAAAATAAGCGTATAATCGCGGAATCTGAGGGCTACCATCACCCAGTTCTTCTAAAATCGCTGCTTCGCGTCCAAAACGCTGCTGTACCAACTGATAAACCTGGGGATTATCTTGAATCGGTCGTAGTTGTTTAATTACACAAGGACGAATCGAAGGCATTTGGGTATCCTCTGCCAGGAAAGTTTTTCCAAATCCACCGCTTCCTAAAGTCCGAATAATCCGATAGCGGTTATTAAGCAGCATTTGTATAAATAAGGGCGCTAGTGAGTCAAAAGGAACACAGTCATATATTTTACTCACTTTCTTGTATAAACAGCGAGTTAAGTCGGGATTTATAACCACAGTTGACAGTTGAGAGTTAGCCTTTAACCTTTAACCTATAACCTATAACCTTTAACCTTTAACCTTTAACCTAATACTGGTTTTTTACTTACCAATGGAACCGAAATTCAAATCGGGCAAAACCCTGAAAATCAAGTTTCCTTGAAATACAAAAACCCAAAACAACCCGTTGTAATTCCTGAAGTAAAAGTTAATTCGGTTTCGTTGAAAAATGGTTCTGTTTTACTAGGAAGGGATGATAGCGCAACTTTAACTTTGGATGCTCCAACTGTATCCCGTCGTCATGCGACAATCGATCAAGATGCCGGAGGAAGCTACATTATTCGGGATTTTAGTACTAATGGTGTGTTTGTTGACTCAGAAAGAATCAGTGGAAGTAAAGTTCTAAATGAAGGTTCAACAATTCGTATCGGACCTTACATTTTAGTACTGTGGGGTTCTGATTTACAAATACTCGATCGCGGTGATCAAATTCGCTTGGATGCCTGCAATTTAGTGTTGATTAGCAATTGTAGAAGTGCTTACCTATGCCGCTTTATTGCGACTACCAGCAGATATTAATGTACAAAAAGTCGTAGAAAAAACTTTATCAGATGTGGAAATGTCCCACCGTCGTGATGCTTTGATTAGTGAACTCAGTGGAGGACAACGCAAACGGATCAGTATTGGGGTAGAGTTACTTGCAGATCCGAAATTATTTTTCTTGGATGAACCGACTTCCGGCTTAGATCCAGGTTTGGATAAAAAGATGATGCAGTTGTTGCGAAAATTAGCAAATCAAGGACGGACGGTAATTTTAGTTACTCACGCTACAGGAAATATCAAATTATGTGACAGGGTTGTATTTCTTGGGCAAGGAGGACGTTTGTGTTATTTTGGTCCCCCCGATCAATGTTTGCGATTTTTTGGAGTTACCGAAGATTTTGCCGATATTTATAACCAGTTAGAAAAACCAGAAAATGTCGTCGATCAAGCAGAAAAATTTCGTAACTCTGATGATTATCGTCGTTATGTCGCTAATCACCTCAGTCCAGGGAATCAAACAGCACAACCCAAAAAAGCGAACAATCGCAATTCTAGTGTTACTTTCTTCAATCAATTACGTATTATTACACAACGATATTTTCAGATTCAAAAGCGCGATCGCGTTAACCTAATTTTAGCGTTGTTGACTGCACCGATAGGGATTGCTTTAATTACGGTAGCGCTGGGGAATAAACATCCTTTAGTATTACCAGAACAACCTGATGCTAATTTAGCACCTCTAGCATTACGTGTATTATTTGTATTTACCTGTGCGGCTTTGTGGGTAGGGCTTTCGAGTTCGTTACAAGAAATCGTCAAGGAAACTGCGATTTATCTGCGAGAACGATTAGTAAATTTGGGTTTATTTGCTTATCTCGGTTCTAAATTAATTGTTCTTGGTGGTTTAGCTTTATTACAAACTATATTAATATCTTTAGTAATTCTCGTATTATTCAAATCGCCAAAACCCGAATTTATTTCTTGGGTTTTAGGATTATCTACGACAACTTTTCTAACACTTTTCACTAGTATGAGTTTGGGATTATTAGTATCAGCAGTTGTCAAAAATGGTTCTCAAGCTAATAGTACTTTACCTTTATTGTTGATACCTCAAATTATTTTTTCTGGGGTTTTATTCCAAATTAAAGGAGTTGCTAAAATAATTTCTTGGTTAATGTTAAGTCGTTGGTCGATTGGAGCTTATGGTGCTTTAGTTAATATTAATGCAATGGTTCCTGAAGCTCTCAAATTACCCGATGGTACTACAGTTGCTCAACCTTTTGAAATTACACCAGTATATGATGCAACTTGGAGAAATTTGATATTAAATTGGGGTATATTAGGTTTGCACGCACTTACATATTTAACTATTACCTTTTGGTTACAAAAGCGTAAAGATATCTTTTAATTTTAGATTTATGGTAGGTGGAAACGGAGTTACTGTATTTTGCAAAGCTTTTTTAGCGAAAATCACAAAAGTCGGCTTTTTAGGATATTCTATCGATAACAACACAAAATCTTTGACAAAAACCTGATTTATTACCCCAGGTTAATTTAATTTAGTAGAATCATCAAAATTCCAATTTTGTTGCGTTTGATTCCACACAAGCTCAAATTTTTGAGCGTCCGAAACTACTCTCCCTGATTTCAGATAATATTTCATTCTTACTTCTACTGTTGCTGTATTAGCAGTTGTGGATAAAGTATTTGCTTGCTCAACTGCTACTCGTTCAACTTTATTCCACCAATCTACATATTCCGAATAACTATTATTAGATTTATGTTGTTGAAATTTAGGAGAAAGTTGATTCCAACTACTAGAATAATTTCGATTATTAATTATTGTATAGTAATCGATAATTGCTTGGGTTGATGATGGTTTTGCGTCTGTTTCAGGTCTTTTTATTTGAGAACCATAAAAATAATTTGGTGATGCATTTGCATCTTGACTTGCCAAAGCACAATAAGCATTTTCATTCCGTTGAACATAATTTTTTAACGATTCAATACAATCTGCACGATTATTAAATGTTGCCGCATAAACTTGATGGAATGGATTATCTGATAAATTGGGATAATCCTGCAACCAAAATTTTCCAGCTTCCTGATAACCAGAATTTTTCAAATCTGTAATTTGATTATCAGCATTATTAATTTCTCGAAAAGCTGAATCTGCTAAAAAATAAAACGAATTTGTAATAATTGGATTTGAAGTTGCCTGACTATTAGGAATATTTATAGGTTCTATTGTTGCTGTTGGTTCAGGTTGTATAGGTGTAACTAGTTGTTGTGATTGACGTGTTTCTTGAATGAACACAAAAGCCAATAACACACACCCACCGATCGCACTACCCATTAATACCGATTTGAACCAGTTTCCCTGTGTAGTGGGTTTGACTATTTTTTGCGGTGGCGGTATCATTTGTACTGTTGCCTGGGGTTGTAGCGCGTTCAGCATTTCTGTGGCAGTAGAAAAACGTTCTCTGAGGTGAGAGCGAGTTACTTTTTCCAAAACTGCTGCAAAATTAGAACTTACAGGATTTTCAGGCAAAATATTATACCAGATAATTTCTCCGGTATGAACATCTGTTGGTAATTGTTGCGGTAATTTCGCTGTCAATAAATAAATTCCCACCAATCCTAAACTATACAAATCACTGGCAAACACAGCCCTACCTGCGGCTTGTTCCATCGGCATAAATCCAGGTGTTCCGATTACAATCGAACTGGTGACATTTCCCTGAGAATTAACTTGTGCAGTCATTGTTTCACGCACCGCACCAAAATCAATTAAAACGGGTTGATTATCTGACGAGCGAATAATAATATTTTCTGGTTTGATATCTCGGTGGACGATTCCTTGACTGTGGACGTATTCTAGGAGCTTGAGTAAGCTGACTAATATTTCTCGGACTCTCGATTCACTTAAAGTTCCATAAGTTGTTACCATTTCGCTTAAAGTTTGTCCTTGAATATATTCTTGAGCTAAATAAAACTGCTGCCCTTCGTGAAAATATGCGTATAAACTAGGAATCTGAGAACTGCTATCACCGAGAGCTTCTAAAATCGCCGCTTCTCGTGCAAATCTTTGCTTTACCAATTCGTAAGTTTGAGGATTATGTTGAATTAGCTTTAGTTGTTTAATTACACACAGACGCTGAGACGGTATTTGAGTATCTTCTGCTAAAAAAGTTTCTCCAAATCCACCGCTTCCTAAACTCCGAATCACTCGATAGCGCTTGTTAAGCAGCATTTGAACAATAAGTGTGATGTTAAAAAATAATTAGTAATATATTTTACCTGTTTTTTCCCAGTCAAGCTTTTGTTTGAAGTCAGGTTTGGTGGTTTTTTCTGGTTTGATGTTTGGCGATCGCCGATAATTAGGACTTAGTAAAATTGTCGGATAAATGAAATTTATTTATAGATAACCGAAACCTTTGTAGAGAGGTTACAGTGTAACGTCTCAAAATCTAAATTCATGCCCGAATTCTGCAACGCCCAAAAAATTAAATCCGCAGTAGCGTACCACAAAATCATTCGGAAAATTTTTGCAAAATTTCTTTTGTAGCATCATCATATTGACAAATCAGATGCTATATTAGTAAGGCTATTATTGTGCGTACATATAGATAGTTTTCTTAAAACCTGTGGCGAATTCAAGATCTGCTCTCAAGCGCGTTCTAGTTGCAGAACGCAATCGACTCCGTAATAAAACCTACAAATCGGCTTTGAGAACGTTGATGAAGAAATACTTCACCGCGTTGGATACCTATGTAGCCGAACCAACACCTGAATTAAAGCAAGAAGTACTGCTGAAGATGTCTGCTGCTTACAGCAAAATTGATAAAGCTGTAAAACGAGGTGTTCTTCATGAAAACAATGGAGCGAGGAAAAAAGCTCGGTTAGCTAAAAGGCTCAACGTTCTCACGCAAACAGCAGCAGAAGGCTGAGTCGCAATTAGTTAATATTTTCCCACAAAGTCAGCATCAATCGTTTGTAAATTGCTGGCTTTAAAACAAGGACAAATAAATCAATGCAGTTGATTGACACCCATGTTCATCTAAATTTTGACCAATTCCAGCCCGATTTGGAAGAAATTCGCTCTCGATGGCAAGAAGCGGGTGTAGTGCATTTGGTGCATTCATGCGTTGAGCCATCGGAATTTTCGGGCATCCAAGCCTTAGCTAATCGATTTCCCGAAATTAGCTTTGCAATAGGATTGCATCCTTTAGATGCCCATAAATGGACATCGGAAACAGCGAATGAGATAGAATCGAGAGCTAGTTCCTCAGAAAAAGTAGTAGCAATTGGGGAAATGGGGCTGGATTTTTATAAAGCCAATAATTACGAACAGCAACGTATGGTGCTTTTAAAGCAGTTAGAAATAGCAGCAAGACTTAACTTGCCAGTTATTATCCACTGTAGAGATGCAGCATTAGAGTTAAAGCAAGTGCTGCAAGAGTGTATTGAACGTTATGGAGAAAAGGTGAGGGGAGTTATGCATTGCTGGGGTGGAAAGCCAGTTGAAACCCAATGGTTTTTGGACTTAGGTTTTTATGTCAGCTTTAGCGGAACTGTGACCTTTAAGAATGCTCATGCTATCAAGGAGTCAGCCACTATGGTCAGAAGCGATCGCCTTTTAATTGAAACTGACTGTCCTTTTTTAGCTCCGGTTCCCAAACGAGGTGAAAAAAGAAACGAACCATCCTACGTTCGTTACGTAGCCGAACAAGTTGCGAATTTGCGGGGAGAAACTCTGTGTGAAATTGCTGCAACTACCACGAAAAATGCCTGCGATTTATTTGGCTTGAAGTTATAAAAAAAATCACTTGGGTGTCAATATCTGTAGATATCATCAAAAATCTGCCTTTAGGAGGAGGATAAATATGATAAAATTAATCCCTCCAACAGCGTTTGTTTGGATGATAATGGTGAAGATAATTCGTAATATCTCCCTCCGGGAGACGCTACGCGAACGTAATTATTGTTCTCCATAAATAAAATTTAGGGAGACCGAACATTGCCTAGAATCCGGACATCCACGGATAAATCCGGGGCTATGACCTGACGGGAACCATAAGCTAACAGACCAGAAAATTTACGGGCGTGAAGTTACTCCTAAAAGTAGCTGGCGCGGGGAAAATGATTGAAATAGTGATTGACTATTTTTTAGTGCATTTTCGGATATGGCGGATATTTATAATTGATAACTGCCACAGTGAAAATGAGTTAGAGTCACCCTTAGCTTAGCCATCGCAGCTAAATTATTTAATTTATAGAAAATTATTTAAGGTTCGGAACTTGAAACTATAATTTGCCAGGAAAGCGAAGCCGTTCGAGAAAAACCATAGAATCTAGGAATTAATTTCTTTAGTAATGGGATATCATCACATGACAGTAGAAGCACTGTTGACATAAAGGCGATCGCGTAGTGCAAGTTCGTTGCTATGGCAATCTTGAAGTTTATAAGCTACTTGTTTGAATTAAAGCGCAATCTTGGAGGGGAAATGAAAAAAGCAAGACAGTTTCTTCTGAAGCGAAAAGCGAGGTTATCACCGAGCAAACTCAAACAAATAATTAAGTTTTGGCAGATTTTAGCTGCTGATTTGAGAGGATTAATTATTTATAGAGATGCTATGCATCAGGTTTAATAAATCAATTTATCCATACTCAATTGACGACGATAGCAGTCAGTGCGATTGGAATTTCCTACAAGTCCATACAAATTTAACCCTTTATAGATTTGAATTAAGGCATGAATTACGACTCAATGACAGAACCGGGCTTCATGTTGCCCGACTTGATTGAAATTCAACGTTCTAGTTTTCGCTGGTTTTTAGAAGAAGGGTTAGTAGAAGAGCTTAATTCCTTTAGTCCAATTACAGATTACACCGGCAAACTAGAACTGCATTTTTTAGGACAGAACTACAAACTCAAAGAGCCTAAATACAGTGTAGAAGAATCAAAACGGCGTGACAGTACTTATGCGGTGCAAATGTACGTACCTACACGCTTGATAAATAAAGAGACAGGGGAAATAAAAGAGCAAGAAGTATTTATTGGTGACTTGCCTTTAATGACCGAACGCGGCACATTTATTATTAACGGTGCAGAGCGGGTAATTGTCAACCAGATAGTTAGATCCCCAGGAGTTTATTACAAATCCGAAATCGATAAAAATGGTCGTCGGACTTATTCTGCTAGTTTAATTCCCAACCGGGGAGCATGGCTGAAATTTGAAACAGACCGTAACGATTTGGTTTGGGTGAGAATTGACAAAACTCGTAAACTGTCGGCTCAAGTGCTGTTGAAAGCCTTGGGACTTACCGACAACGAAATTTTCGATGCTTTACGTCACCCGGAATACTTCCAAAAAACCATCGAAAAAGAAGGGCAATTTTCCGAAGAAGAAGCCCTGATGGAATTGTATCGTAAATTGCGTCCTGGTGAGCCACCGACAGTATTGGGCGGGCAACAGCTTCTAGATTCGCGATTCTTTGACGCTAAACGCTACGATTTAGGTAAAGTGGGGCGCTACAAGCTGAATAAAAAATTACGACTGCAAGCCCCGGATACAGTCAGGGTTTTGACGGCTGCGGATATTTTGGCAGCGGTAGATTACTTAATCAACTTAGAATTTGATATTGGTAACATTGATGACATAGACCACCTGGGAAATCGCCGAGTGAGAAGTGTCGGAGAATTACTGCAAAACCAGGTGAGAGTTGGTCTAAACCGTTTAGAGCGGATAATCCGCGAACGTATGACCGTATCCGATGCCGAATCACTGACTCCTGCTTCTTTAGTTAACCCCAAACCATTAGTAGCAGCAATCAAAGAATTCTTTGGTTCATCGCAGTTGTCTCAGTTCATGGATCAAACCAATCCGTTAGCGGAATTGACCCATAAACGTAGATTATCAGCACTTGGTCCTGGAGGCTTAACTCGCGAACGTGCCGGTTTTGCGGTGCGAGACATTCACCCTTCTCACTATGGACGCATATGTCCGATTGAAACACCAGAAGGTCCGAATGCGGGACTAATTGGTTCTTTAGCGACTCACGCGAAGGTGAATCCCTATGGATTTTTAGAAACACCTTTTCGTCCGGTAGAAAACGGAAAAGTCATGTTTGATAAGCCAGCAATCTACATGACTGCTGATGAAGAAGATGACTTACGAGTAGCTCCGGGAGACACTCCCCTCGATGAGAATGGCTATATTATTGGAACTCAAGTACCAGTACGTTATCGTCAGGACTGGGCAACTACGACTCCCGAACAAGTGGATTATGTCGCAGTTTCTCCGGTACAAATAGTCTCAGTGGCAACAAGTTTGATTCCATTTTTGGAACACGACGATGCGAACCGGGCATTAATGGGGTCTAATATGCAACGGCAAGCGGTACCATTGCTCAGACCAGAACGTCCTTTGGTGGGAACTGGTTTAGAAGCGCAAGCTGCAAGAGACTCCGGGATGGTAATAGTATCTCGTACCGACGGTGACGTTACTTATGTAGATGCCACAGAAATTCGTGTTCGTCCCGCACCTGATGCACCGGAAGAAATATACAAAATTTCCAAATACCAGCGTTCCAACCAAGACACCTGCTTGAGTCAAAAACCGTTAGTGAGAATAGGAGAAAGAGTAGTTTCTGGACAGGTACTTGCAGATGGTTCTTCTACCGAAGGTGGAGAATTAGCATTAGGACAAAACATCATACTAGCTTATATGCCTTGGGAAGGTTATAACTACGAAGATGCGATTCTAATCAGCGAACGCTTGGTGCAAGAAGATATTTATACCTCAATTCACATTGAAAAATATGAAATTGAGGCAAGACAAACTAAACTTGGTCCGGAAGAAATTACCAGAGAAATTCCTAACGTTGGTGAAGACGCACTGCGAAACTTAGACGAACAGGGAATTATCCGCATTGGTGCTTGGGTAGAAGCCGGAGACATTTTGGTAGGAAAAGTCACTCCCAAAGGTGAATCCGACCAGCCACCAGAAGAGAAATTACTGCGAGCAATTTTTGGCGAGAAAGCCAGAGATGTAAGAGATAACTCTTTGCGGGTACCGAATGGTGAAAAAGGAAGAGTTGTAGATGTACGTCTATTTACCCGTGAACAAGGTGACGAACTACCACCAGGAGCGAATATGGTGGTACGAGTTTACGTAGCCCAAAAGCGGAAAATTCAAGTTGGCGACAAAATGGCAGGACGGCATGGCAATAAAGGAATTATTTCCAGAATATTGCCTTTAGAAGATATGCCTTACTTACCAGATGGTTCTCCCATCGATATTGCACTCAACCCCTTGGGCGTACCCAGCCGTATGAACGTAGGACAAGTATTCGAGTGCTTGCTCGGTTGGGCTGGTCATACCTTAGGAGTTAGGTTTAAGATTACACCTTTCGATGAAATGTATGGTGAAGAGTCATCCAGGCAAATTGTTCACGGCAAATTACAAGAAGCCAGAGACGAAACGGGTAAAGATTGGGTATTTAATCCCGAAAATCCTGGAAAAATTCAAGTTTATGACGGTCGTACCGGCGAACCTTTTGACCGACCAGTGACTATAGGTGTAGCTTATATGCTCAAATTAGTCCACTTGGTAGATGATAAAATCCACGCTCGTTCCACTGGACCTTACTCTTTAGTTACTCAGCAACCATTGGGTGGTAAAGCACAGCAAGGAGGACAGCGTTTCGGAGAAATGGAAGTATGGGCATTAGAAGCATTTGGTGCGGCTTACACCTTGCAGGAATTACTTACCGTCAAATCCGACGATATGCAAGGGCGTAACGAAGCTCTTAACGCCATTGTTAAAGGTAAAGCAATCCCTCGTCCGGGAACCCCAGAATCATTTAAAGTATTGATGCGAGAATTGCAATCTTTGGGATTAGATATTGCCGTCCACAAAGTAGAAACTCAAAATGATGGTAGTTCCTTGGATGTTGAAGTAGACCTGATGACAGACCAAAACACTCGTCGTACACCACCTCGTCCTACTTACGAATCTCTTACCCGCGAAACGATACAAGAAGAGCAATAAAGGTTAAAGGTTAGAAGTTAGAGGTTAGAGGTTAAAGGTTAAAGGTTAAAGGTTAAAGATTAGGAGTAAGAAATAGTAGCGGCTGGAGAACAGTACCTTTGTTTGCCCTTTGACCTTTGACCTTTGACCTTTGATCTTTGCCCTTTGACCTTTGCCCTTTGCCCTTTGACCTTTGCCCTTTGCCCTTTGACCTTTGCCCTTTGACCTTTGACCTTTGCCCTTTGCCCTTTGACCTTTGCCCTTTGACCTTTGCCCTTTTTCCTTTTGTTATGAGAAATTCTCAAAATAATCAGTTTGATTACGTAAAAATTGGCTTAGCTTCACCCGAACGTATTCGTCAATGGGGAGAAAGGACTTTACCTAATTCTCAAGTGGTTGGTGAAGTCACAAAGCCCGAAACGATTAACTATCGTACTCTCAAGCCAGAGATGGACGGACTTTTCTGCGAACGTATTTTTGGCCCAGCGAAAGACTGGGAATGTCATTGTGGTAAATATAAAAGAGTCCGTCACAGAGGCATCGTTTGCGAGCGCTGTGGTGTAGAAGTTACCGAATCGAGGGTACGCCGCCACCGTATGGGTTATATTAAACTGGCAGCCCCGGTAGCTCACGTATGGTATCTCAAAGGGATTCCCAGCTATATTTCCATCCTGCTAGATATGCCGTTGCGGGATGTGGAACAAATAGTTTATTTCAACTCCTATGTAGTTCTGAGTCCTGGTAATGCTGATTCATTAACTTACAAGCAATTGCTCACAGAAGACCAATGGCTGGAAATTGAAGACCAAATTTACAGCGAAGATTCCCAGTTAGAAGGTGTAGAAGTTGGAATTGGTGCAGAAGCTTTGTTGCGACTGCTTGCGGATATCAATCTAGAACCAGAAGCAGAAAACCTTAGAGAAGAGATTATTGTTGCTAAAGGTCAAAAGCGAGCCAAATTAATCAAAAGATTGCGGGTAATAGATAACTTTATCGCTACCGGCTCCAAACCCGAATGGATGGTAATGACGGTGATTCCCGTGATTCCTCCGGATTTACGCCCGATGGTGCAGCTTGATGGTGGTCGATTTGCTACCAGTGACTTGAACGACCTTTATCGCCGTGTAATTAACCGTAACAATCGGTTGGCGAGATTACAAGAAATTCTTGCCCCGGAAATTATCGTCCGTAACGAAAAACGGATGTTACAAGAAGCCGTAGACGCTTTAATTGATAACGGTCGTCGCGGACGTACTGTAGTCGGTGCTAACAACCGTCCCTTAAAATCCTTGTCTGACATTATTGAAGGTAAACAAGGACGTTTCCGACAAAACTTGTTGGGTAAACGGGTTGACTATTCCGGAAGAAGCGTAATTGTAGTTGGGCCGAAACTGAATATTCACCAGTGCGGTTTGCCCAGAGAAATGGCGATCGAACTGTTTCAACCTTTTGTAATTAATCGGTTGATTAGAAGCGGTATGGTGAATAATATCAAAGCCGCGAAGAAGTTAATATCTCGAGCTGACCCCCAAGTTTGGGATGTTTTAGAAGAAGTCATCGAAGGACACCCAGTGATGCTTAACCGTGCGCCGACTTTGCACCGTTTGGGTATTCAAGCTTTTGAACCAATATTAGTAGAAGGAAGAGCAATTCAACTACATCCTTTAGTATGTCCCGCATTCAACGCCGACTTTGACGGCGATCAAATGGCGGTACACGTACCTTTATCTTTAGAATCTCAAGCTGAAGCCAGATTGTTAATGCTCGCTTCCAACAACATCCTTTCCCCTGCAACAGGTCAACCGATTATTACCCCCAGCCAAGACATGGTATTGGGAGCATATTATTTAACCGCAGAAAATCCTAAAGCAAGTAAAGGTATTGGGGGCTTTTACGCTTCTTTCGATGACGTAGTAATGGCTTACGAGCAACAACAAGTAGACTTACACGCCTACGTTTACGTCCGCTATGACGGGGAAGTAGACCAGGATGTAGATGATACAAACCCAGTAGAAATCCAAGAAAACGAAGATGGTACTCGTACCCTACATTACAAATTCCGTCGCGTCAGACAAGATGCCACCGGAAATTTACTTTCTCAGTATATATACACTACGCCGGGTCGTGTTATTTACAATATGGCGATTCAGGAAGCTTTAGCAAGTTAGGGAATTGGTAATTGGTAATTGGTAATTGGTAATTGGTAATTGAAATAGATAGTTAAAAATAATTGAGTTATTAATGACTATTTACCCATTACCCATCCCCGATTACCCATTACCCATTACCCATTACCCATTAACTATTAATTATGAATATGATTTTTCGCAACCGTGTGGTTGACAAGAAACAACTAAGAAAACTAATCTCCTGGGGCTTTACCAATTACGGGACAGCACGAACGGCGGTAATGGCAGATAAACTCAAGGAGTTGGGTTTCCGCTACGCTACCAGAGCCGGGGTTTCCATCAGTATTGATGATTTAATGGTTCCTCCCTCCAAACGCTCGCTGCTCGAAGCAGCTGAAGAAGAAATTCGGTCAACTGAGAAACGCTATCAGCGGGGGGAAATTACTGAAGTAGAGCGTTTCCAAAAAGTAATTGATACTTGGAATGGAACTTCGGAAGCTCTCAAGGATGAGGTGGTAAGTCATTTTAAAAGCAAAGACCCGCTCAACTCGGTATACATGATGGCATTTTCCGGCGCACGGGGTAATATTTCCCAGGTACGTCAGTTGGTGGGAATGCGGGGACTGATGGCTGACCCCCAAGGGGAAATCATCGATTTACCAATTAAAACTAATTTCCGCGAAGGATTGACTGTTACTGAATACATTATT
>JAYKJL010000237.1:0-27495 GCA_035285725.1 Nostocales cyanobacterium 94392
TGCGCGAACGGTGGGATTCTCCCCCAAACCCCCGATTGGGGGACGGCTGCGTCCCCCAAGCCCCCTCCAGAAAAGTCAGTCTGTTCGATCGCAATATTAATTAATTTTCTTAACTGAACTGTATTGGCTTATAGGCAAGTAAATATTTATAAAGTAGAGCGAGCAAATTGATGAACTAATCCCTGTGCTAATACTAATATTTCCCAATTACTGGTAACTCAATGGTAAAAGTAGAACCGACTCCCCACTCACTTTGTACGTGAATTTGACCACCCATCATCTGACAAAAATGCCGAGTAATCGCTAATCCTAAGCCAGTTCCACCATATTTTTTGGTAGTAGAAGCATCACCTTGTGTAAATGGTTTAAATAGTTGTTTTAATTGAGGTTCGGACATTCCGATACCGCTATCTTTCACGATAAAAGTAATGATTTCATTGGGAACACCTGCAATCACATCTTTTTGCCGTCTAATTTTCAGCATTACTTTACCATTAGTAGTAAATTTTGCGGCATTGCTTAATAAATTTAATAACACCTGTCGTACTCTTGTTTGGTCAGCATACATTGTACCGAGTTCTCCATCGCAATCAATTTCTAATATGCTGCCATTTTTTTCTACGCTTGGTTTGATGGTAAGAATTAGATTGTTGATCAGTGACAACACCTCAAATGTCTCCGGATAAAGAGTCATTTTCCCGGCTTCAATTTTAGATAAGTCGAGGATGTCGTTGATTAGTTCTAGTAAATGTTTTCCGGCTGTATTAATTGTTTCTAAGTCAACAACAAAGTCTCCCGTTACACCCAAATCAGTAGCATCTTCTTGCAAAAGTTGACTTAAACCAATTATCGCATTCAAAGGCGTGCGTAATTCATGACTAACGTTTGCTAAGAATTGACTTTTTGCTTTACTAGCAGCTTCTGCTAATTCTTTCGCTTTTTCTAATTCTTTAGTTCTTTGTGATACTCTTTCAATTAGTCTATTCAGTGATTTTGCTAGTAGACCAATTTCATCTTCGGTTGTAACTGGAGCGCGTAAGTTAAAATTCGATTTGAGAGCTACTTGTTCGGCTACTTGAGTTACCACAACAACTGGTTCAGCTATAGCACGGGAAGTTCTCCAAGCCACCACAACGGCGATCGCCACTGAAAGTAGCATACTCGCGATTGTGATTGTTCTTTCAATCCCCTTGGAAACTTCTAAGTTCTTTGCTCTTTGAGCCTCTTGTGTCTGGGCGCTTTGAAGAATATTATTTAATGTATGATTCAATTGTTCTAAGCGCATAGCTGTTTGAGAGCGTGTCAGTTGAAGCAATTGTTGTTGAACAGCAAATAGTTCTGGAGATTCCGACTGCTCTTCCACTTGGCTGATTATTGAGTCTAATTGTTGCGTGTAAGACTCCAAATTCATATCATAGTCGCGCAATAATGTCTGAAGAGTCGCTTCAGTAGCGGCTAATCTTCGAGGTTTGCTATTAATAAATTCCGAAATTTTCACTTCAACATCGTTAACTTTGTCAAGGCTTTTGGAAAATTCCCCTTGTTTACGAGAAAGAATAAGTGGTTCTTCCACCAGCGCTGCGAAACGATAACTATGCAATTGTACTTGGACTAAAGCATCTTTATAATCTGCGAGCATTTGCGTTTGATATTGGGCATGATTAAACTGACTGATTTCTCTTGCACGATAGTAATTGGCAATTGCTAAGCCAATAACCGAACCAAAGAAACCAATCGCGATCGCGACAAAATATCCACAACCAATTTTTTGATGAATGCGTCTAGAACTAGCCTTAAGTTTCCCGCTGGAAGGAAATTCTAAGGTAGGCAGTTCATCATTTGAGGGTACATCTTCTGACACTTCTTTATTTTTTGAACTGCTGTTACCTGCGGTTGGCTTTTGAGTTCGCATTCCTCAAATCTCCTTACCCTCCCGCCATAAATTATACATTGGTCAAGACGGTGAACTTAAATCAATATATTAATCAAAATTTATGATCATCTTCTTTTATAACAGTTATAAAAGTCTAATCGCTAGATACTTTGCACGAGCTTTACAGTATTCAACTAAATTAAGTGTTAAAGCTTAACATATTTGATCGCCACTAAGGGTGTGTTTGATTGGTTTTGCTTTCGTTGTAGTATTCCCTGGGGAAACTGTAAACCAGCCCATTATTAATCACGAATCATACCAGATACGATAGCAAAAAAAAGTGAGGAATCACAAACCCCAAGCTTGCTCCTCACTTACTGCGTAAGCTAAAAATGTTTGATTCGGTCTTTCTGCTCAGAAGACAGCTACCCGTTCATGAAAAACGGGGCAATCTTGATTTAGGAAAGACTCAAAGCTTTAGTTGAATTTGGTATTGCAAGAGAATTCAAGTCGGCTATTTCTTGCTTTAAAATCTGAGCTTTATCAGTATTTTCCCAAGGTAAGTCTAAATCAGTACGTCCAAAATGACCGTAAGCCGCGATGTCCTGGTAAAAACGTCCGCCTCGTTCATTTGACAATTTACGCAAATTGAAGGCATGAATAATACCCGCAGGGCGCAGTTCAAAATGCTTTTGAACTAATTCGAGCAAGGTTTGCTCATCAACTTTACCCGTACCGAAAGTTTCTATCATTATGCTCACAGGTCTTGCGACACCAATGGCATAACTCAATTGCACTTCACATTTTTCTGCTAAGCCAGCAGCAACAATATTTTTCGCCACATAGCGACAAGCATAAGCAGCGCTGCGGTCTACCTTCGTGGGGTCTTTTCCGGAAAAAGCTCCGCCACCATGTCTAGAATAACCACCGTAGGTATCGACAATAATTTTGCGTCCCGTAAGACCTGAGTCTCCTTGAGGTCCACCAATCACAAATTTGCCGGTGGGGTTAACTAAAAAGCGGGTTTGCTCTGAGGGCTTAATCTCAATGTCACCGAATACAGCTTCAACTACGCAATCCCACAAATCTTGTTTGATTTTTGCTTGCACTGCTGCTTCATCGGTAATATCACCAATAGTAGGCGTGTGCTGAGTAGAAATCAAGATAGTATCAATACCTACAGGTTTTCCGTCTTCGTAGACGATACTCACCTGAGTTTTGCCATCAGGACGTAGATAAGGTAATAGACCAGTTTTGCGAACTACTGATAATCTACGAGCAATCCGGTGAGCAAGACTGATGGGCAAGGGCATCAATTCGGGTGTTTCGTTACAAGCGAAACCAAACATGATACCTTGGTCGCCAGCGCCTATTTTATCGAATAGTTCTTCGCTATCCTTTTGACGGCTTTCATGAGCAGCATTAACCCCTTGAGCAATATCTGCTGATTGTTCGTCCAAAGCGATTAGAATCGAGCAGCTATTGGCAGAGAAACCATTTACAGAATCGGTATAACCAATCTCAGCTATTTTTTTTCTAGCCAGATTCATGTAATTGACGTTCGCTTTACTGGTAATTTCTCCAGTAATCAGCACCAATCCTGTATTAACAACTACCTCCGCAGCCACGCGGCTTGTGGAGTCTTGTTCGAGCAAAGCATCCAAAATGGCATCAGAAATCTGGTCGCAGATTTTATCTGGATGACCTTCTGTCACTGACTCGGAAGTAAATAGATAGCGACGAGTCAAATTAAATTCCTCCCTTTTAGAGTATTTAGACTTAATTCATGCTGGCATTTTATTAAGTCACTTAACCTTCAATCATAGTTATAAATTTTATAGACAAATATAATATTGTCTAAAAAACTTATTTACTCGGATTTTTCCGAGATGGGGTAACTACAAACTCCTCTATTCCCTCGGAAAAGTCCAAAGGGAACTACCTTTTGCTGCCAGATTACAAGTGTCCCCTTTGGGTTCGCTGTCAAGTAATCTGCCAGATATTATCCTACTCTGAGCGCTTAGCTGTCAATTATCCGCGATAAATGGTGATAATTACTTATGTATGTTTTCTTAAGTTTAGAACAACAATATTTTTGCAGCTAATAATCAGTATTATATTCTTTTTTTAAATGTTGATAGTTATCCTAACTAACTTGAAAATATCTGTTGTTTTTGCTAGTTGACTTAATTTACTCTAATTTATTTTTATCAAAAAAAAGGGACACCACATAGATGTCCCGGTACAAATAATTATTGTTTTCAAAAATGGGCAAAACTTTTTAAAACGCGATTACTAAACTTCAACAGCCATTTTTGCTTCTTTTTGAGTTAAACGTTCATAAGCAGCACGCATTTTTAAACCAGTCAATACTTGGAATAAACCCGTTCCGTTATTAGAACCAGGATATTCCCGGTGCTGAAGTAGCAAATGAGTCATCTCTCCTTGATATTTAGTAGATGTGTTGCTCAGATGCGTCTCAATATAAATAACTTCATCAAGGTTATCAAATTGACCATCAACCTCTAATACGGAGACATAGCGACCGTAATATACATCCGAGCCATAGTACATTTGCATACCGGGGTAAGAACAAGTCAGCTTACGTCCGCAAGGAGTCCATTGAATTGTCGAACCTTGATCAAACAGATAAGCTGGTTCAAAACCTTCCTTGTCTTCCCGTTGTAGCATCCGCACTCTAAGAACTTTACGCTCTTTATCCTCTTTAATTAAATTGGTTGGTAACACCTGAAGTACCACATCAGCAAATTCTCTTTGCGGTTCAATATAGTTTTGGAAATCAGGCTTACGAGAATTAATTGCAGCCAACACATCTTCGTAATTGTGACCCCTTTCTGCCATATCCCGTTGGATTTTCCAAGCAATTTTCACTTCATCGCCGATATCTAAATAGACACTGAAGTCTAGTAAAGAACGCACCCGCTCATCATATAGAGGATGCAATCCTTCTATTACAATAATATGATTTGGTTCTATTCTTTCAGGGGGGTCTATTTCGCCGGTTTCATGGTTGTATATCGGTTTATCAATCGCTTGACCATCTTTAAGAGCTTTCATTTGCTCATACATTAAGTCAAAATTATTTGCTCTTGGATCTAGCGCTGTTATCCCTGTCTGCTTACGCTGCTTACGGTCTAAGCTGTGATAGTCATCTAAACAGATAACTGTCATAAATTCTTCACCAAACAAATCGATTAAGCGACGTAAAAATGTCGATTTACCGCATCCGGAGTCTCCAGCAACTCCAATCATTACAATGCGATCCGGCTTACTTGTCATAAATTCCCTCTAATTAGTTTCTAAAGATGACTGAATCAATATTTTTTTTACACAGATTTATTCCAGGTCAGCAGTTTCCTATCAGTAGCCCTGGGTTGTTGCTACACAGAAACAATTCACGAGCACAAACGGGTAAATAATAAATGTTATTACTTGATCCCCGTCTTGTTAGTCGAGATTAGTGCTGTAAGTATTTAGTCCTAGCAATACTTGGGATTGTAACAGAAGGGAGGTATCATATACAAGTTTTACCCCTGGAAAATACTCTTCTTCGGGCTATTTAGAATTACAAATATCTAATTACTGATTAAAAAATTATTTTATTCCATGTTGTTGATTGCAAAAAAATGTGATGATTTACACATTTGTTTAACGGTGATTCCTTTGGTTCCTAATTAAGAGATAACTGGATCAATTTTTTTATCCCAAATTCTACAACCCCTATTAGCTCAATGTTATCAAATCAATCGTACAATCACAAACAATGTATACTAAACTACATAATTAAGCTTCTTGTATATTAGATAGTCAAAAAATTTCCCTTATGGTTTTTATATAGCAGTTTTCAAAACCCCTTGATTAAGGTTGACAGATGTTTCACATCACGTAAAACTGATTATAGTTGCTTATATCACCTTCTATTGCCGATAAAACATCACTGCATGAATGTATCGCAATCGCTAATACCTTCTGCGAATCAAAATTGTAGTTATAAGTGTTGTGAGCAATTTAGCTAAGAACATTTTTGTGATCGGCAAGTAGCCAGAAGCGTGAATAGCATTATTTAAACAAGTGGAAGAAGTCTTGCGAAGAAGGAAAATATTTTTCTTCTGTGAATTATTATCAATATTATTCATAGACCTCGGCGGTGATGGTTTGCCTAACCCTGGGAAATGCAAGCTATCTTCCGTGCAAGGAGGTCAAATTTGACAAAAAAAACATTAAATTGATTCATTATTAACATTCTGCGAAGAACTTATCATTTACCTTAGAAGGTGAACAGGTGTGTCTTTAACTAACCCCGTGCTAACTAAGGTGAGTTTGAGCAGTAAGGCTGGTGGATACGTTTATTCCACTTTCTCGCATCATGGTTTTTGGTATACCGAAATTCGGCTTTACTAACTCATGGTGATTTTGGGAAATTTTTTTTTGAAAGGGTTAAGTAATCAATCGGAGTGGTAGAAAAAATGTATTATCAAGGTGCTGTTGAAAGTACTGCTAACAGTGAATCAGGTAGCCGCGTTTTTTTATATGAAGTAGTAGGTTTACGTCAGAGCGAAGAAACTGATAAAACAAACTACCAAATTCGTCAAAGTGGCAGTGTATTCATCAGAGTGCCTTACAACCGCATGAATCAAGAAATGCGGCGTATCTCTCGTCTAGGCGGCAAAATTGTGAGCATTCAATCAATGGCTACTTTGGAGCAGCTTAACGGCAATCTTGCTTCAAATGGTGTCAACGGTGTTAGCAAAGGGGATGTTGAAGCCACATCTATTGCAAGTAATGCAACGGATAAAGAGTCTAGAAAGAAGGATAAAAAAGGCAACACCATGACTGAAGCGAAAAGCAAGAAACACGGTGACGTTCCCGTAAATATTTATCGACCCAAAGATCCTTTTGTCGGTAAATGTCTATCTAATGAAGAATTGGTCGGTGAAGGCGGAATTGGTACCGTTCGTCACCTCAAATTTGACCTTTCCGGCGGAGATTTACGTTATTTAGAAGGTCAAAGTATCGGTATTATTCCACCGGGAGTAGACAAGAATGGTAAGCCGGAGAAACTCAGACTTTACTCCATCGCTTCAACTCAACATGGTGATGATTTAGATGATAAAACTGTATCATTGTGCGTTCGCCGATTAGAGTATAAGCATCCGGAAACAGGTGAAACAGTTTACGGTGTTTGCTCAACTTACTTAACTGGTCTTGAGCCTGGAGCAGATGTTCAAATCACTGGTCCTGTGGGTAAAGAGATGTTGTTACCCGATGACCCCGAAGCTAACATCATTATGATGGGAACCGGAACAGGTATTGCTCCTTTCCGTGCTTATTTGTGGCGGATGTTCAAGGATGAAGAAAGGAAAATAAATACAGACTATCAGTTCAAGGGTTTTGCTTGGTTGATATTTGGTATTCCTACAACTCCCAACATTCTTTATAAGGAAGAGTTAGAAGAAATACAGTCTAAGTATCCCGATAACTTCCGTTTAACTTACGCTATCAGCCGTGAACAAAAAAATAAAGAAGGCGGCAGAATGTACATCCAGCACCGTTGCGAGGAGTACGCTGAAGAATTATGGAAAATGGTTAAGGACGAAAAAACTTATACCTACATTTGCGGTTTGAAGGGTATGGAAGACGGTATTGATGCTGCTCTTTCGGCTGCTGCTGCTAAAGAAGGTGTAGAGTGGAGCGATTATCAAAAGCAACTCAAAAAAGCACATCGTTGGAACGTCGAAACTTACTAAATGTCACATTCACAGGTGAACGCCGGTGAGCGGTGTACTGCTGAGTATTGACTTTTGACAAAGCAAACTTTAGGTAGGGCGATATACCCTACCTATATTATTTAGTGGAGTTGGGTGCAAATAAGGTGGCTTTTAAACTGGGAATCTTGGGATTAGGCACTGTCGGATGTGGTACAGTGCAATTGTTATTAGATACTGATGGTCGTCATCCTTTATTAGAAGAAATAGAAATATATCGCGTCGGAGTGCGATCGCCAGACAAACCTCGTGAGGTAAAATTGCCACCAGGAGTTATCACTACAAATTTGGAAGCGATTGTAAACGACCCAGAGGTAGATATTGTTGTAGAAGTGATGGGTGGATTAGAGCCAGCCAAAGAACTGATGCTCAAAGCCATCCGCAACGGCAAGCACATAGTCACTGCCAATAAAGCCGTAATTTCCCGCTTTGGTGAAGAATTATATACAGCCGCCAATCAAGCCGGAGTGTATGTAATGCTCGAAGCATCCGTAGGTGGGGGAATTCCAGTAATTCAACCGTTAAAGCAATCTTTGAGTGTCAACCGCATTCAAGCGGTTACTGGTATTATTAATGGTACAACTAACTACATATTGACGCGGATGCAGAGGGAAGGTAGTAGTTTCGACTCCGTATTAGCTGATGCACAGAACTTGGGTTATGCAGAAGCAGACCCCACCGCTGATGTAGAAGGGTTAGATGCTGCCGATAAAATAGCAATATTGGCATCTATCGCTTTTGATGGGGGCATTAAAAGAGAAGATGTTTATTGTGAAGGTATTCGACAGGTCAGCAAAACTGATATTAGCTATGCTCAAAAACTGGGATTTGTGATCAAATTATTGGCGATCGCCAAAAAAGTTGATGGATTATCCGTATCAGTGAGAGTTCATCCGACTTTAGTACCCTTAGAACATCCTTTAGCAAGCATCAATGGCGTTAATAATGCAATTCTTGTAGAAGGAGAACCCATAGGACAAGTGATGTTTTTCGGACCAGGTGCAGGTGCAGGTGCAACAGCCTCCGCCGTATCATCAGATATTTTAAATCTTGTTTCTCAACTGATAAGTTTACCTGAATCAAAAATTGAAAATTCAAAATATCAAATTTCTAATTTAGACCCATTATTAGCTAGTTTTCATCAACAATATTGCCAGTTAGCTCCTAGTGAAGAACTTATTACTCGATTTTATGCGCGTTTCCTGACAAAAGACCAACCAGGAGTAATCGGTAAATTAGGTACTTGCTTCGGTAAATGTGAAGTCAGCTTAGAATCAGTTGTGCAAACTGGTTTTCAAGAAGAGCTAGCGGAAATTGTAGTCGTGACGCATGATGTCACTGAAGGTAATTTTCACAAAGCCCTAGATGAAATTCGCAACCTTGAAGCAGTTGATAGTATTCCTAGTTTGTTGCGAGTGCTTTAAAAGGACCACCGGAGTTAAGAGTGAGGAGTTAGGAATTAGGAGTTAGGAATTAGGAGGTAGGAGTTATATCAAGTCCGGATGATTAGTTATTATTACCTATTCCCTATTCCCAATACTAAAAAATAAATATTTGTCTTGAAAAAACTAGTTAATAGGTATAGTCTATGGCTTAATCTTCTTAGATACAAATTCCAATACCAACAGGGTAATTATCACGATGACTAACAAGTCACCTTTTGATCCTCAGTCATCTTCAAACAATGACTTGGGATTTGACGATTTTATAGGTATACTAGTTGCCTTTTTAACTATCGGTACAATTCTTTTTTGGTCGTTTTCCCGAAAAGATTCTAATTGGAACTTTGATAATTTGTTGTCAAAATCTCCTGTTGCTGACAATGTACAATCTAGTACAAACGATAATTTGAGTAAGTTGTTGGTACCTTCCCCAGAACCCAACAACATTCCTAGGTCTCGTCAACCTGTGACTGAGACTACACCAACTAGCAAAAATCCAGTTTTATTGGAAAGGGAAACAGTTGACACGGTAGTACCACCACTGTTGCTAGTACCACCAATGACAAACTTACCTCCCGATTTAGACCAAGTAGTATCTGGAATTCAACCTTCTCCCGATACATCTAGTAAAGTTGTTGTACAGCCCAAAGCGACTAATACACCAGTAGCAGTTAATAAACCAACAGCAACACCAACAGCAACACCAACACCTAGCGTTGAAGACAAAGCGACAAAATTACCACCAACAATTCCCCCACCGATAGCTTTTAAAGATGTACCTGCTGATTTTTGGGCAAATCGTTTTATAAACGAACTTTCATCGCGAAAAATAATCGAAGGTTATCCAGATTTTACCTATAGACCGCAACAGCCCGTCAACCGTGCTGAGTTTGCTTCCATAATTGGAAAAGCATTTCAAACTGATGTTAGTAGCAACCAAAAAGTATTTAAAGATATACCGGAAAAATTTTGGGCAGAGCCAGCGATTAAACAAGCTGTCGGCACCAAATTCATGACTGGTTATCCCGATAATTCTTTTAACCCCGAGCAGAAGATTCCCAGAGTGCAGGTCATAGTATCTCTTGTTACTGGACTTAACTTAAAAACTCCCGCTTCCCCAGACCAAGTTTTGAGCGCCTACAAAGATGCCGACCAAATTCCTCAGTGGGCAAGGGAAAAAGTGGCAATTGCTACAGCGAATAATCTTGTTGTCAATCATCCAGATCCTGCTTTGTTCAACCCGAATAAAGAAGCTAATCGTGCAGAAGTGGCAACAATGATTCACCAAGCCTTAGTGAAAACAGGCAAACTGCCATCGATCAAATCAAAATATGTCGTAGGTCAGCAGTAATAATACTTAGACTAAAAGCGGAGAAGTATAATTAATAATACTTGTCCGCTTAGGGCATAATCAAATTATTGGGAATGTAGAGGCCAAATGTAAGCCCTGCGGGCAGGCTGCGCCAACGCACTATAAACCTAAGTGTATTACGTAGGTGAAAATATCCCTTGATGATTAGCCATTTTTAAGCATTTTTGCCTACTACTTGTGATTTGAGGGTTGTTATTTCACTAGTCAACTCATTACGAGTGGAGGCTTTGAGTAGGTAACGGTAAATAAACCAAGCAGAATAGCCAATACCAATTAATTCAAAGGTTGGAGCTATTAAGGGAATATCGTTCAATGCATCCAAGACAGCTAGCACCACTCTAACTGCGATTAATGCACCTAAAGCTATACCAAAGTAAATCAATGGCTGCTTATATTTATTAAAGAAGGTTCCCGCATAATCCGGCAATGTGGCTAAAAATCCAGAAAGTTGCTCTCCGTATTTTAGCCATTGCTCTTGAGACTGCGTGGAAGGCTGTATTTTAGTTATAGTTCCAGTCGGATTGTTCATTTCTGGGACTTTTGCCTCTGAAGTTTGAGTTTCCACGATTTCCGGTTCTTGCATTGTGGCTTCCATGATGGTAGGACTTGTTTTTGATTCTTCTAGGGATTGTTACAACTTAAAAATGTTGTTTGGATGGCTAGGGGTTTCCGCTTTTTTTGGGCAAAGTTAGAAAAGCAGTACCCGCAAAAGTTTAGTTTCCTAATTCCACCCTGATCTTTTAACCGCTAGTCGATCAACTCCGAGGTTGACAGTTACTCAAAGCAGTTATCAGCTAGAAGCGAGCAGGATTAATTATTTCTGGTAATCAAGGAGTTCTCAGTTAGAGCAACTAGAATTCCCAATACCAAATTGTATCCTGCACGTGCAAGTTGCTAATAATCATAGCCATTTAACTACAGATTATGCAAAAATTTGCTGAATTTTTAATTTTTATCAAATCTTAGTATAAACGTATTGTGAATCAAAAAAATATAATTTGTTATGGTCTATTAATTAAACCAGTAATTCCTGATTGATCAAAAACTCCGACTTCTAAAAGAATTGCACTAGAAATCGGAGAATTGTGAATTATTCTTTTGTTTTGTATTCGGTGGTTTTATCGCTAAGTCTACAAGCAAAATTAGTTATCTTTGCTAATTACGCTTCACAAGCTTGTTACTTAGCCAATGCTGAGAAATTGATTCCCAAGGGGGGAATCTAGTCCCAATCCGGAATATCTAAATCTTCTCCACCAACACCAATTCCTGTATGGAATATTTCAGCATTGGTGATATTAATATCTTCCATCGATGCTTGATACACGTTAGAGTCGTAAATTTGAGCGCTAGTTAAGTTAGCATCATTCAAATTCGCTTGCTTGAAATTAACATTTGTCAAGAAAGCTGAATTTAGTTTAGCGTCTTGTAGGTTTGCACGAGTCAAGTCAGCACCCTCAAGATTCGCGTGTTCGAGGTTTGCTCCCTGAAGATTTGCACCTCTCAAATCGGCACCGATTAAATGGGAGCCGCGAAGATTTGCTCCTGACAAGTCACAAGCAACGCATTCCCCAGTTTTAAGCAGCTTTTGTACGTGCTGCGGATTTTCAGCTTTAACAGAGCTAGCGAAAAACAGGGGAGCCACTATAGTTATAGTTAAAGTAGCCACAAGTTTGTTAATCATAAAATTTTCCCCTTTTGCAATCAAATATCTTCCGTTCATTTCCTCACACTCATATTATCTCACTAAATCAGTGGAGTATAAGGATTAACGACAAAGCTTCACAGTGATAATCGTTTTCATTTGAGGTTATAGACAAGCTAATTATTTATTTGATTTATTTAACTTAATATTATCAAGGTTTTTAGGTGTTTTTGAGTCAGGACAATTTTTGATTGCTCAATTGCTCAATGTAAAATTTTATTAATACTGCTTAATAACTCGTATAATTTAATCGAAATTGAACAGTAATTTTTCGTAATTAAAAGCTGGGAATTTAAACAAATTGTTTGAACCTATAGCAATCGTAAATTATATATTAAGAATTTAGATCCCCGACTTCTTGAAGAAGTTGGGGATCTGAACACCGTGATTGCGATACATTCTCCGAAGGCTACAAATCAACTTAAATTTATAAGTTTTCGGTATTAATCAATCCAAATCCCCATTTGTGATCAAAGGTTCCTTGTTCTTTGCCCGGAATAGAAGAATTTTTCCGTAGCATTTCTTTGATTGCTTCGGGGTCCAGTTTGGGGTTACGTTGTAATAGTAGCGCTACTAAGCCAGTAACGAAGGGTGTTGCCATGCTTGTACCTGCGAATGCCACGAACTTAGAATTAATAATCATTGACCGATCCAAATTGGCATCACTAGAAAGAGCTGAAACAATCATTGCTCCCGGTGCTGCAATATCTGGTTTGGGAGCGCCATTTCTTAAAGGACCTTCACTACTAAATTCTGAAATTGTATCTAACTCTAAGCCCATCTCTCGCTCTTGACCATCAATATCAATATACTTGTTTTTTGATGTATAAGAAGCAACTGTGATGACACTACTGGCACATCCGGGGGAACCAATTTTTACTGAATCAGCAATACTTTCACCCGTAAAAAACACTGAATTTGTATCATCTAAAGTCCAAACGTCTACGCGAGTTTCTTCTGAAGCTGGGTTGCGTAAGCGCAGTTGCCACACACCACCAGGTACAGGCTGATTAAATTGTCCTTGACCAGTACCGCGAATTTGCACGAAAAAATTATAATCGCCGTTGATTGGGTCTTTACCCGGTGTGACTATTTCTACTCGTGCATCCGAAAGGTTGTATTCTTTTGCCGGATTATCATCAGTAATTACTGGTTGGAAAGGAGTAACAAAACCATTAGGACTCCGTACTGAAATTTCTAGTTCAGAATCTCTGGAGTACCATCCGTTTAACCATAGTATACCTACTTGGTTTAGCGGTGCAGAAAAACGCATGGTACTCGTTTTGCCTTGACCAACATTGGTTTGACCGTGAATATTGTCGTTACCTTCGTTACCCGCAGCAGCGCAAACAATCCTTCCTGGACCAGTTTCAGCGTTGATGATTTTAGAGAGAGAATCGCTACCATCATGACCGTCTGCGTGTCCACCCAAGCTCAGATTGACTACAGCCGGAAGTCCGATTTCACCAGCAACACGGAATACATAACGAACTGCATCGGCTATATGAGCATCCTGTAAATCGGTTTTGACAATTATAAATTCCGCGAATGGTGCAACACCGCAAAAATTCTCATCAGAACCGCCAGCAATACCCGCAACATGAGTACCGTGTCCGTCGGTATCTAGAGACATGACAAGTTGGTCACCACTGAGTTCGGCACCATATTTACCTTCTATAACTCCTTTTCCCGATAATGTTTGGTCCCAGATACGTAAAATACGTCCGTCGAAGGCAGGATGCTCTGAATCAATACCACTGTCTATGATACCGATGACTACACCCTTACCGCTGATTTGGGAGTTTTTTTGCTGAAACTGGGGTAATGTCACTTTCCCCGGTGCAACATCCATCCGTCGATGCAATCTTCGGGATGGTTTGATACGCTCAATTGCTGGTTCTTCGGATAAACGGTCTAAACTTTCCATAGGTAAGAAAGCGGTTCTAACTCGACCTCTATTTTGATTGATTTGAATGCCATATTCTGATAGATGGCTTAAGTCTGCTTGTTCGTCACAGTAAACAAAAACTACAGTACGAATTGGCTTTAAGGCACTTCTCGGCGAAATTATACCCAGGGAGCGTCTGTGAATTGTTAATGCTTCGTCTCCTTCTCTGTGATAGTCTTCGTAAGCTAATAATATTCCAGGAGAAAGTTTTTCGTGTCTCATATTAACCTCTAGTTAACTTTAACTGCTGCAAGATTTTACCAGGATAAGTCTTCTAAAATACAATGGCTACAAGTATTTTTTTAATCTTTAATCGCTCGATGAAAACATAGTTATATTTTTTTGCAATCAAATTATTGCTTTTGTAACTGCATCTTGATGATTTCGTGACAAACGAATCACTCCTTGGTAAGAATCTATTCCAAGAAATACAATGCTTTGTTTGTCAATTACAGATAATCCAAATAAAATAAAAAAAATAAATAGTCCCACCACAGATGGGCGTTAATATGGTTATGCAATGTATGACGAGTCAATTTTTATGACTTCAAGCTATAGTTGCATTGTTTAAGTCGTGCAGTATTTCTTGAATTCGCGCTAAGTGAGCAAACAGCACAACTGAAACTCAAGCGTACTAAATATTACTGACTATTTTCAACAGCTATAATTATATATTCAAAGCTTTATCCGAATTAGTGCTGTAAAAGTGTTACCTTAAAACATTTTTTCAGACAAGTAATCATTTATTTCAATTTATTTAGTTCAGTATTTTCTCTGTATACACCAGTATAAGTTATTTGCTATACTTTTTGTTAATGGTTGTAATTAACTTCTTTCAGGCTAATTTTAGCCTTAGCAAAAGCATAATCCTTAAGCAGAAGTTTATCTCGTTTAAATGTTAAATTATGCTTATTTATTTGAATCGGAAGTTAGTATAGTTGCTCATTTGACCTAGACAATTAATTTGTAACCGATCAAGTAGCATTCTATTAAAATCAGTTTTGCGGGAAATTTAGTGAAATTAGGTATCTTATCTAAGTTATTAGAAAATGTCCACTTGAGAGTGATTTGAATTGATGGTAGAGTAATTTTTTTCAAAAAAGCTAAATATTGATTAAGATGGAATCTCCTTAATTGTTGTGAAAAATAAAATTGAATAACCAGGAGTTTGCGAATATAGCGAAATAAAAGAGTTCAGGTAGATTGAGGATGATATTTGTTATCATTTCTCTTTCTTTTTTGCGGAGTTAAAATCATATCCATAATTGTCTTTACGATATTTTTTTATCTCTAAACAAATTTAATACAATCTTAGCAATGGAAACTACAAATACTTCATAATATGGCATAAGCTGGCATATAAGTCCCAGATATTTGGATTCTATAAAATTTCAGGAGTTGACAGTAAAACACAATTAAATTTAATTGACTAAAAGTTTTATTTGATTGTTCCTATAAGTATAAATATCAAGTATTTTCTGCCATTACTAAAGTCCCATAATTCTACTAATGGTTAGTTTACTTTTCTGCTTGGGAGCTAGAGAAGGTGTGTTCGTGTATGACAAAATATAAATTGCAAACACTACTCAAGCAACAAACGGTAAATCGACATATTTCCTGTCGAATTTGCCCAAAAGAATTACAGCTTTGCAAAGATAGATTTGACGGAATTTCTGATGTTCGTGAAGAGATATTGTTTAAAACAGATAATTTGGGAAGATGGACATTTTTAAATTCAATTTGGAGTGAATTGACTGGATTCACGGTACCCGAAAGTATTGGTAATAGCTTTTTAAATTACGTTCATCCCTGCGAGTATCAACGCAACTTAGAATTATTTCAAATTCTGAAAGCACAACAAATAGAAGAAAGTGCATACAAAACTCGTTATAAAACGAAGAGTGGCGATGTTTGTGTTGTAAAAATTCATACTAAACTTTTAATTGATAATCAAGGTGAGATGATTGGCACTTTTGGTAAGCTCAAACTAATTGATTTTGAAAGCCAGCCAGAATCTAATAAAAAAGAGCAGCATCAAATCAATAATCAATATGATGGAGAAGTTATTCTGGGAAATCATCGAAAGTACCTGGAAGCACTTGTTAGTTTAGAAAATACTTTGCAGACTTTTGATGATAGTGACGAATCCTATAAGGAAATTTTGTCTATTTTAGGATTAGCTTATCAAGCTAGTCGAGTTTACATATTTGAAAATCATTATTCTAAAAATGGTGATTTATTAATTAGTCAGAAAGCTGAATGGTTTAACACCACGATTGCATCTGAATTCGAGCCAAAAAATTACCAAAACAAACCAATTACAGAGTTTTTTCCTGGTTTGCAAAAGATATTAAGACTGGGTAATGCTGTTTGGGGTACAATAGGAGAATTTGGGTTTGAAGAAAATAAGTTTTTAGAAGCAAGAGGAGTTGTTTCTGTTGTGTTTTTACCTATTATCATTAAAGGAGAATTTTTTGGTTTTATAGGGTTGGATGACTGCGTGGTAAATAGAGTTTGGCAACCAACAGAAATTGCATTTTTACAAGCTAAAGTAGGTGTTATTTCTCTAGCTTTTCAACATTTATTAAACGAAAATAATCTGTCTAATACTATTAAAGAATATCAAAAGTTCAACTTACAATTAGAAGAGAAAATTCACCTATATACTCTTGAAATACAAAAAGAAATTGGAAAACGCCAGCGTATAGAAAAGAAGTTAGAAGAAGCGGTTTCTTTGCAAAAAACCACTTTAGAAACTACTACCGACGGTATTTTATTAGTAGATAGTCAAGGTTTTATTGCTGGTTACAATCATCAGCTTTTGGAAATGTGGAATATTCCGCAATCGGTGATCAAATCTGGTAATTATGCACAGGTGCTGGAATTTGCGGCTAATCATCTAAAAGACCCCCAAGAATATATAATTTCAGTAAATCAGCTATTGGCTTATCCCGGTGCTGAAATAGATGATTTGATTGAGTTGAAGGATGGTAGAGTATTTGAGCGTTATTCTCAACCGCAATATATTGGTGGTGAAATTGTTGGTAGAGTATGGAGTTTTCGAGATATCAGCGAACGTTTTGAAGCAGCCGCGACAATCAATCATCAAGCTTCACATGACCTTTTAACCAATTTACCCAATCGGATGCAGTTTAATCTCCGACTGTTGGAATCTTTAATTAAAGCTAATCAAAATAATAGTAAATTAGCTGTATGTTTTTTGGATTTAGATCGATTCAAAACTATTAACGAGACATTAGGTCATGGGATTGGTGATAAGTTATTAAAAAGTGTTGCTCATCGTTTAAATAAATGTTTACGCTCCCGTGACATCGTTGCTCGTTGGGGAGGTGATGAGTTCACTTTACTACTGTCTGACATCAATGGTGTCCGCGATGCTGCTCGTATTACAGAAGAAATATTAACTGCTTTGAAACCAGGATTTTTGATCGACAATCATCTTTTACATATCAGTGCTAGCATTGGAATTGCTGTTTATCCCAATCATGGAAAAGATGGAGAAACTTTAATTAAAAATGCCGATGCCGCATTAAATCGAGCTAAATTACAAGGAAGAAACCATTATCAAATTTATAACTCGGCTATTAATTCTCAAGCTTCCGAATTACTTAGTTTAGAAAATAGTTTACATTATGCTTTAGAGCGAAATGAATTGAGATTGTATTACCAACCTCAAGTTGATGTCACTACAGGAGAAATTTGTAAATTTGAAGCTTTATTACGCTGGGAACATCCTCAATATGGATTAATTTCTCCGAGTAAATTTATTCCCATTGCTGAAGAAACTGGATTAATTATACCTATTAGCGAATGGGTTTTAAGAACTGCTTGCACTCAAAATAAAATTTGGCAAAATATTTTGGGATTACCATCTGTGGGAGTTGCTGTTAATTTATCTGCAAGACAATTTCAGCAATTGAATTTAGTCAACACAGTCCGACGTATATTAACAGAAACAAAACTATCTCCTCAATATTTAGAGTTAGAAATTACTGAAAGCGCTGCAATGCAAAATGTTGAGTTTAGTCAAGAAATTTTAACTCAGTTACATGATATGGGTGTTTCCATATCTATAGATGATTTTGGAACCGGATATTGCTCGTTTAATTATCTCAAACAGTTCCCCATCCACTGTTTAAAAATTGATCGGTCTTTTGTGCGAGATTTAACTAATGATACTAATGATGCAGCTATTATTACGGCAATGATTGCTTTAGCACATGGATTAAACCTTTCTGTTGTTGCTGAAGGTGTAGAAACTGAGGAACAACGCAATTTGTTAAGAATTTTAGAATGTGAATTAATTCAAGGAAATCTTTTTAGCCCTGCTGTTTGCGCTCAACAAGCTACAGAATTATTATTAAAATCTCATTCCCGATTAATGAATACTTCTGTTTTAGTTGCTTAATAACGGGAAAGTTAGTGGATGGTGGTTAGTGTTTGTCAATTATCAACCAACAACTATCAACTGTCCACTGTCAACTATTTCCCCTTGCGAAACCCATCTGTGTGCTTCCTAGAAATATTCTACTCTTGCATCAAAACCGCGATCGCGCAGCAGATCAGATTGTCTTTGTGCTTCCATTCGTTGATCGTACTCTCCAGCATTGACGAAATCTCCCAGTCTGGATTTACCAATTTGAGCAGAGGGTATGTACTGGAGTACTTGATTGTAAATATCTGGATTTCGTAAAGGTATAACTACTACATAACGTTTTTCATTCTTGTTTTTAAATCCAAGTCTTTCCCACGTTTGTTCGTCTACAAAACCAGTTTCGGATAAACCTTGATATCGCTGAAATGCAAGTAAACCTTCTCTTGTCTGAGTACCGAAGTAACCTGTGGGATTAACTCTTAATAAACCTAATTCCAGCAAACGTTGTTGCAATTGTGTGACTCTTTGATTATTATCTCCGGGATAAATCGGTTCAAAATCCGAACCTCCTCCTCGACTCTTCAATACTGTAGATATTGCTTGAGAAGTTGATTGATCTACAGTTCCAGTTACCGGAAGACGATAATCTTGTTGAAATCGGATGACTGCATCTTGTGTAGATTTATCAAAAAAGCCTGTGGTATTACCGTAAAAATAATTTAACTGCTTCAAGTTTTGTTGTAAAGTTGTTACTTGAGAACCACTCGAACCTAATCCCATTATGCTTGGAGGTAAATTAGGTCTAGAAGCTCGACTTATTGCACCCCAAGTAACTGAATCTACGCTTCCGGTCACTGGGAGACGATTGTCTTGTTGAAATCTAATTACAGCGTCTCTGGTGGTTTCGCCAAAATAGCCGGTAGGATTTCCAGTAAAATAATTTAAATCCTTTAATGTCTGCTGCAACTGTCTTACCCAGTCGCTTCTACAACCGATGCTAATAATTTCTTTATTATGATCGCAAAAACGACCGGAAGTAGTTGGATTTTGGCGTGAATTATTCAGCGCTAAACGTATTGCTTCACTAGTCTGAGGTCCAACAACACCAATGGGGTTTATCCCTTTTTCTCGCTGAAATCGAATCACTGCATCTGTGGTCATTTGCAGAAATCTACCCGTTATTGGACCGTTGTAAAAGCCTAAACTTCTTAAATCCTGTTGTAATTTGCTCACTGCTGCACCAGTACAACCGTTTCTCAGTCCGTTTTGACAATTATTAGAATTAGAAATTCTATCATTTCTACCTCCACCACACCTACGTTGTAATGCAGCTTGGGTTTGGGGTCCAACTTTTCCAATCGCAGATATTCCGCTAGCTTGCTGAAATTTTTCAACCGCAGCTTCAGTCATCGAACCAAAGTTGCCGTTTACTGGACCGTTGAAATAACCCAATCTTTGTAAACAACTTTGAACTTCTCTGACTTGAGCATTATTATCTCCTCTCTCTAAACCCAAAGCTTGCTTTGAGCTTCCGATGGTAAGAACTGTGACAAAAGATATTAAAGGTAGAGTAAACCTGCTATTATTAAACATTTTTCCAGAAATATTCACTAACAATTTGAAATCAACTTTTACCGAAACAGCCTGATTGTTGGAGATTGTTTCTTCTAATAAATTTTGGCGATCGCAACCAATTACGTTCATAATTTTTAAACTAGGGAAATTGCATAAATTTCCTGTTATGGTATTGACTTTACAGTTGCGATTTTGTGCCGTTTATAGGAGTAATTTTTGACAAACTACACGCAGCAAACCGATTATTAACAAGATAGTTCCGTTAAAACAATACCTGAATGAATGCAATATTTCTCACTATCATTACTAATCATGACTTTCTCAGAGGTTACACCTTTTATCAACTGAAACTGCAATTAAAATCCACAATTGACCTATCTTAGAATCCTTGAATACATATCTAGTTAAACATTAGTTAGAAATTGATATAATTTGTATTTTATGCACCCGTACAGAATATATCAGATATTGCGTTCAGCTTCACCTCTGTAATTGCCTTGCCTCAGTAACAGGCGTATAAATTGTACCTTAAATTCTGTTTAAATGTTCAGTTAGATCATATTTTTTTAACTTATAAATACTAAGTAAGCTATCGCGCATTTAATTAGACCAGGACTTACGCAACCGGCACATTTTTTCCGTAGGGTGTGTAGTTTAGAGAAAATTTGAACGTAGTAACAAGATTTGTAGCGTCACGCACCACCTGTATCTTGTGAGAATTGCGTAAGTCCTATAGACATCTGGTGGAAATTAGATATGCGTTATCCAGAAACCTTGTAGAGCCGCGAACCCTTGCGTTTCTACATTCTTTTTCGGAGATGTCTATTTATATTTTTCTAGCGGGCTGTCCGCCCTGCACTACAAGACTTGAATAAAATTTGAATATATAAATTAAACCCTTTTTAGCTGATTAAATTTCAATTAAGTGCAGGTTAAAAACATATCAAATCATCAAACTATTATTTGAAATTGATTTTGAGAACTTTATCGTCAATATGAACACTAAAGCATTAACATATAAACGGGAGATTTGCAGCCTGGAATACAATCAAAATCACAAACTTAAAACTGAACTTTTTGCCGTACAAAGAAAATTTATTCTTCTACTTTTTTCGTGTTACCAGCTTTAACCCAAGCTTCTTGTTCGCTACTTTCAATGCGAATTTTTTCCCAAGTTTTATCAGCACTTACTTCTAAAACTATGACTTTTTCATTAAATCCAACACCACCAAGACGTTCTGCATCGGCATTTGGTTCCGCTCTTAAAATTAAGCCTTCAGCCCAACTCACTGTAGCAGGATAAGCACCTGCTGGTAGTGATTTTTCAACTTCTTCTGCTGGTTTTGCTGGAGTAGGTTGCTGCGCCGTTTTTTCTTCAACGTTGACAGCAGTTGCTCCTGGTGTGGGAGTTTTTGCAGCTTCCGCTTTTACAGCAGCTTTGTCATTAGAAAAAACTGGTTTTGGAGGGTTGATAGAACCTCGATTCATCAAATAAATCGCAACTGCTACACCACCACCAGCCAATATTGCGATCGCCAGTAAAACACCAAGTATTAACTTGAGGATGTTAGACAACATAGTAACTACCTTTTACCAAGAAGTTTGTTTTCAAACCTATGAGTGACAAATTATAACTCTTAACCATCAAATCCTCAATCATTATCACATTTGAAGTTGAGTATAGTTAGTTTAAGAAATACATTAAATGATTTAAAAAACCCGCTTGATGATTCAAGCGGGTCAAATATTCGGAAAAAATGTCATAATTACTACAATTTATCTTGATTTATGACTTCCGCATTAAAACCATTGTTACGAAAAGATTGAGCAGATTGTTGTGCTGTATTACGCTCTTTAAAATCTCCCACCTGGATGTATTCACCTATTTCTGAATGAAAGCTAATAGATGCATTCGGGACAAAACGACGAACCTCATCTAAAGTATAGGGACTCGTGACTGGAATAATTACACTGTAGCGATTTTGAACTGCTTCTTCTAACTTTTTCCAGGTACGCGAATCTACAATTCCATTGGGGGGCAATTCATGATTACGCTGAAATTGTTTCACCGCTTCCCAAGTGTCAATTCCATAGTAACCTGCGGGATAACCTTTAAAATAACCTAATTCCCGTAACGTTTCTTGTAATTGAGTAACACACTTATCTTGATCACCTCTTTGTAGAGTGGGTTTATCGCATTTGATCGGGGGTGGTGGCGGTTTGAGTGAATCAATTCTCTGCCAAGTTTGCTGTCCCACAACTCCATCGACAAACAATCCATTATCTCGCTGGAATCGTTTTACGGCTTCTGTAGTCTGGGGACCATAATTACCGTTAGGATTGAATTTAACATAACCCCAATCGCGCAATCTAGTTTGTAAGTATGTCACATAACGATTTTTGTCCCCAGGTTTTAGATTAGGACATTTACCGTTACTACAAGAACCGGGTTTAGTTACAGTCTTTAGAGTCGCACATTTAGATTGAAGAATCCTTTGTGTATTGCTACCTACAACGCCATCAGCAGTTATTCTATTATCTTTCTGAAACCGAATCACAGCATTTTCAGTTATCTCACCATAAAAACCAGTTACTGAAGCGTTGAAATAACCTAATTTCTTTAAGCACTGTTGAATCGATGTAACTGATGCACCTCTACTTCCCCGTTTCTCCAATGCTAAAGCTTGTCCAAGGTTACTCAAAAAGAATAAAGTTAGCGCCACAGACAAAAGACGCATGACAAAAAAAGTAGACTGCTTTTTGTTGTAAAATCTGAAAGGGACAATCTTGAGACTTTCCGGTGCCTCATAAGCTGAAGCAGCGTAAGTATAACCAATATTTTCCATAATTGGATGAAGTTTTGAGGGTTGATTAGTTACTTAGAAAGCGCGGAATCGTAGCGTACCGAAGTTAAGTAATCATCCCTGATGTATATTTGTATTTGCCCCTATAAGTTTCTATTTATTTCAAAAGTACAGTTATTGATAGTCTTTTTGACCAGTATTCGTCGGGTTTTTCCCTGAAATATCCATAACACAACACAACTGTTCTAAAAAACCGACTTTTCAATGCATGAGTACAGTATTTATACGTAATTTCTTACGTAATTCTACTAATATGATAACAACTATATAGCAAGTAGGATGTGATAGTTAATACTTTCTATTAACTATCGCATTTTGTTTATAAAGGTCAAAGGTCTAAGTATTATAGATTGGTAATAAACGACTGTCAACTAACTCCCTTCCTCAATAACAGACGTAGCACTGCTACGTCTCTACAATCACAACTCTTAACTCTTTTACTGCAACCGCTGTTGAATTCTATCACTCAAAGGGTTATGCTTTGATGCTAGACGCGCTCTTCCGGAAGCAGCCCATTGACGCAGTTGCTCAATTTTTTCTTGGGCAGTTCTGGCTAAAGGTATAATTTGACTAGCAGCTTCTAAAATATCATCTGTAGTAAAATCGCGGTTTTGACTGAAGCCGATGTGCATGGCTTCAATTAATGTTTGCTCGATTTCTGCACCGGAAAAATCGGGTGTTTCGTAGGCTAATCTTTCCAAGTTGTATTCATTGATGTTGTGGGGACGTAATCGCGATAAATGCACGTTGAAAATCGCTTTTCTTTCTTCTTGGATGGGTAAACCGACAAAGAATATTTCATCAAATCTACCTTTACGTAATAATTCCGGCGGTAATTCTTGAATTTCGTTGGCAGTTGCGACGACAAATACGGGTGAGGTTTTTTCTGCCATCCAAGTAATAAAAGTACCAAGTACTCTGCTAGTGGTTCCACCGTCGCCTTTGCTACCAAGTCCGGAGAAGGCTTTATCTATCTCGTCTATCCACAGAATACAAGGTGCGAGGGCTTCGGATAGCTGTATCATTTGGCGCGTGCGCGATTCCGATTCACCAACCAAACCGCCGAATAATCTGCCTACATCCAAGCGTAATAAAGGTAAATGCCAATGATGAGCGATCGCCTTTGCAGTTAACGATTTACCAGTACCTTGAATTCCTACTAATAATAAACCGCGAGGATGAGGTAAACCGTATTGTCTGGCTTTTTCACTGAAAGCACCACCCCGACGCAATAACCAATCTTTGAGGTTGTCTAATCCCCCGATATCAGAAATTTGTTCTGTAGCGGGTATGAAGTCAAGAATTTGAGTTTGACGGATAGTTTGGCGTTTTTCTTGTAAAACTAATTCTACATCTGACGCTTGTAATTCTCCATTTTGTGCGATCGCCCTTGACAAAACGCGACGAATACGTTCCATACTCAAGCCTTGAGCGGAACGAACTAATTCATTTAAAATTTGATTTGACAAAGAATTATTAGTAGCGCTTAAGAGTCTTTCAATTTCGGTTTGGATTTCTGCGGCACTGGGTAAAGGGAATTCTACTACCGTTAAGACTTCGGTTAAATCATCGGGGATGGCAACACGGGGGGAAAGTAAAATGATATTTTTGGGTTGGGATTTCAATAAACGAGCTAGATTACGGAGTTTGCGGGAAATTGCGACATCATCTAAAAATCGATAAAAATCCCGGAGAATCAAGATAGTAGGTGTTCCTGCGTGTAACTTTTCCACAAATTCCAAAGCTTGTAAGGGGTTACGTCTTCCGAAACCTGCATCGTTAGGATTACCTTGATAACCGTCTACAAAATCCCAAGTGTATACCTGACGGTTGCTTTGGTTTGCAGCTTCTTCGCGAATTACGGCTTCGAGACGCTCTTCTTCTTGGGTGGGAATGTAAATTAAAGAGTAGCGAGCGCGTAATAGTAGTTTAAACTCTTCGCGGAATGTCATAGTTGTTTTTTTAGTGGTTTATTTTATTGTTGAGGTTTTTATTGCGTTTGGTAAATAAGAATGATTAACCCTTCTAGACGCGGAGGGCGCAGAGGTAGAGTTTAAAAGGGTTTTCAGTTTTATTAAGTTGTAAGGTACTTACTATAAGATAATTTATCATCTGTTACCAAATAATTTGAAATTACCGTCACGCACCATTATTTTAAATAGTTGACAATATTCCTCAATCAGTATGGATAATTAGGAGTTAATTTATGTCATTCGCAGAGCAAAATTTAAACGCTTTTATTGATTTACTCAAAACTAAACCCGGTTTATTTTCTCAAGATAAGATTGCAAATTTAGAGAAGTTAATTAATAACACTCCCGACGATATAGAACAATTATCAAATGCTATTGCCAATTGGTATGAAAATCATTCTAAAATTCTTGACGCTCAACTAGTAGTTTTGAATCATTCTTTGAATTCTCAAGTTAATTCGGATATTGATAAAAATACTTTACTAAATGCTATTAAACAAAGTTTAGCGAAGGTTAAAGATAAGAATAAGAAGGATAAGTAGGTGGGCATAAATATTTATCGTTGAGACAAAGCAGAAGGCAGAGGGCAGGAGGCAGAAGGGAAGAGGTTTTTGGGCAACTTTACGTTTCGTTACATAATGAAGGTTTTTTAGTGCCTACCTACTTACGTTGTAGGGTGAGTGATGCACCATCAATATTTCAAATCTCTACAAAACTCCATATTTTGCGAAATCATCAACAATTCTACTGATATATCATAAAGACAGGTTTAAAATTTGGTTTTATGGACGAACAGCCTCAGCAAGTTTACCTTAATTTGATTCAACAATTGCTAGATTGTCCGAATGGGGAAGAAGGGGAAATATTAGCAGCGAATAGGGATTTAGTTGATGGTGGAAGTAGCTTGAGTTAAAGGGGAAACTAAAAATGTGGCGAATTGGGAATTGGTTGAGAAGATTAGGAACTAGATTAGTTAAAGCTTTAAATATTAATGTTGAATCTTCCCCGCCAGCGCAATTAGAAGATTTAAGCGAGTCAGATTTACAAGTTTATTTGCAGTTTTTGGGTGAAATTTTGCGAGCAACTTCAGAAAGCAACGGTGATGCGGAGGTTGTTTATCCGTTATTCGCTGCCAATACAGATAAGCTTGATGGTATTTTTGCTGATATATTACGACGTTGGGCAACAAAGAAGTTTGAGGAAGCTGAAGCGGATGCAGCAGAATCTATTGCAGCAGTTATTATTAATTTTGGTAATCGGATTCAGCAGTTTCCTTTGGGTAGTAAAGCTAGCAATATGGAAATTGCTGTTGCTAGTTATGAAACGTTTCAGGTGTGGTTACGCAACACATTGATAAAATTAACCAACCTTTAGCAGCTATATCTCCAAATAATCCACCACATCCGTTTTACGCATCTTTATTTATCAGCATTGCAGCAACCTTATTCTTTACTGGTGTAGGTTGGCTGATAGCTAATAGGAAAAAATAGGTCATCAAAATTCTTTTGATCGAGTCTTTGTTACTAGTTTTTACAAGATAATATGAAAAAACCCCTAACTTTAAACGTCAAAGTGATTCCCACTCAGGAATATACAGCTAGTTGAAATATGCAACGAATCGCGATCGCGCCTCACCAAATTCAAAACCAACAAATCACCCTCACCTCAAAACAACAACATTATTTATATCGAGTATTGCGATTGCAAAAAGGTGATAAATTTATCGCTATGGATGGTATGGGTCAATGGTGGTTATCGCAGTTAAGTGATACAAATGCACAAATATTACATGAAATAATTGTCGAGACAGAATTACCAATCGCCGTAACTTTGATGATAGCTTTACCTAAAGGCAACGGCTTTGATGAAGTAGTCCGTTGTTGTACGGAATTAGGTGTAGCTTGTATTGCTCCAGTAATTAGCGATCGCACTTTATTAAAACCCAGTTCCCAAAAGCTGGAACGTTGGTACAGAATAGCCCAAGAAGCCGCCGAACAATCGGAGCGAACCAAGATACCCGAAATTTTAGAACCAGTTGCTTTTAATCAAAGTGTTTCATCATTTGTCAACACTGAAAAATATATTTGTGTTGCTCGTGGAGATTCCCCCCATTTATTCCATTACCTAGAAAATCAACCCGAACAAAATGTAGTTGTTGCGACTGGTGCAGAAGGTGGATGGACTCAAAAAGAAGTTGAAATTGCATTAGAAAATGGCTTTCAACCAGTTTCTTTGGGTAATCGCATCCTCCGTGCAGTTACAGCACCTATTATGGTCATGTCCCTAATTTCCGCAGTATTCAAATAAAATAGAAACAGAGTAATACTACAATGCTCAAGGTACAAAAAGTTTATTCCTATCCAGTCTAAAATTACCATTCACCCGTAAGTTACGGTTCATCTCCATGAAACCCAACATCTAGAGACTGGTTTAAATACAATACGGTTCAGTTAAGGTTGCCATTTGATTGATCAATCGATCTATATTTCATTTTGTGGGAAAACCAAGAATTGGGAGAAGTTGGGGGAAGAAAATCTTCCCCCAAACTGAGTCCTTCGGACACG
>JAYKJL010000238.1:0-84622 GCA_035285725.1 Nostocales cyanobacterium 94392
AATAAAATTCTTGTAGGGTGTGTTAGATGCACGACTATGTTTTGCGAAAACATATAATTTTAATACATCTAACGCACCAACAACGCCAGGCGTGCGTTACGGCAAATTTTCACCTACTCTTTTTCCTGTCGAATCCCAGAAAGCTGTAATACACCCGGCTCTTTAAATTTATTTTATAAACACCCTCTCAAAATATTATTAATGAATGATTACAAATAAAATTATGACTATAAAAAATAGTTTCGATACTAAGATTTCAGAAATTATCCTTCCACGTTTACAGCAAACTAAAACTGGTGTAGAAGTAAGCTTTAATAATGTTACATCTGATTGGAAGCAAACAGCAATTCAAGGTAGCCATAATGCTATCGATACAGTTAGTAATACGGTAAAACAAGCTAAGAGTTCTTTACAAGAAAACTTACAGACTTTATCGGTACAAACTGTTGTTACTTCTTCAGTAGCAGATTGGTTTAAACAACATCCAGCATTTTTAAAAATTATAGAATTATTTACTTGGATAGTAAATCATCCTATCATCAGTTTAATTATTATTTTATTTGGCTTAGCTATTTTTTGGAGTTTAATCAAAGCAATCGGTCGTTTAATTGAATCGATTAGCTTATCAATACTGCAAATACCTTTACAATTATTTCAAGTTTTAATTAAATATAGTTGGTTATGGTTAAGTCAATTATTTAATCATTTTGCAACTAACCAATTTACAGATGTAAAAACATTAGATAATACTTTAGAATATAAATTGCAAGATGCTACTGCTTATCATATAGTTTCTTCTCATCACAAGCAACAAAGATTAAACGAGATTTCACGAAAATTAGAAGAAATTCAGAAAGAACAACAACAACTTTTACAAGAAGCAGCAGATATTTTAGATTCGGAAAAAATCAATAATTCGCTTTATAAACTATTGTGATAAAAACTCCATTTCAAATTATTAGGCAATATCAAATCTAAAAAATCAGTCAACATAAACTTTTGGTTCAATCGCAAAATTATTAAGTTGCTCTAGTTCCTTACTGGTATAACCTCTACTCATCATCTTTTTACCCTCAATCTGGGGTTTTTATTAACTAATTTAACAAAATGTAAATATTTATTGGGATTCATGACAATCGTACATTGTTGGGGGGAATACCGAAATTGCAAGTGTAGCTGCGACTTCCAGTCGCCAGGTATGAGTCAAATTTGACTTCTATTCCCAACTTTGAATCTAAGTATTTTCTCACATCTCAATTCGGATTGCTATAGCAATCCTATTTGTATGTATCGAAATCACAGTGTTCACATCCCCTACTTCTTCAAGAAGTAGGAGATATAAATTCTCATGTATGATTTAGGACTGGTATAAGTAAATACTTCTTTTTTGAGTTCAGGGATGATTTTTTTGTAATTATGGTGATTGTATGAAGATTTTGGGAAACCTAAATATTAGAGCTTTTTATTTAGTAAATCTTTGTTTTGTCTAAAACAAGGTTAAGAAATAAAAGTTAAACCCTTTGATTTTTATTTTCATCTCTTTTTCCAGCTTTCTAAACTTAGAAAGTTTGAATGATATTAGAGACGATAACTGAGTTGGAGGTAAAACAAATGATTAATTGTTTTTAGTGTTCCCAGATTTGAGGTGGTTAGCTGATGAGTAGCATTAATATTGATAAATTTTTAACTCAAAAAGATATTACTTACCTGATACAAAATATTTTTACAACCGAAAAAACACCTTGTTATATCATGAATAGCGATGGCAAAGTTATCCATGGTGAATATCAAAAGGAATTAATCGAAAAATATCCGGTTGAATTATTCGATAAAATATTTGCTTGGGTAGTTGGTGATTCCAGAGCTTTAGTAGTTTCTCAACTGCTTTCTTTTTTGATTAAACAAGAATTGGAAAAAAAGTCATTAGCGAAAGAGTTATTAGAAAGGTATGAAGAAATTGATTTATTTGATGAACTATCTACACAGATTACAAATAGTTTAAACTTAAATCAAATTGCTCAATTAGTCTTAGAAAGAATTAGCACAATAATTGAATGCAATATTGGTGTGTTTTTGTTATTAGAACCTCAAAGTGATCGACTTCAATCTCTTTATCAATTTGGTAATGTTAGCTGTTTTCAATTTCCTATAACATTCGGTGAAGGTATTATCGGTGAGATAATTAAAAGAGGTAAAGGAGAGATAATCAACAATCTTTTTGACAGTTTACTCTGCCCTACAAATGATACACCAATTAATTCCTTAATTTGCGTTCCTTTGAAGAATAAAGAGGAAGTAATTGCAGCGATTGCTGTTGGTAGTCAAGCAAGAATTAACTATACCACAGAAGATTTGAAAGTACTGAATATCTTTGCTGTTCAAGCCGCGATCGCCATTGAGAAAGCGCTACTATATGAACAAAGTGTAAATGCTGCGAAATCCGCTCAAGCACAAGCTAAAGAGTTACAACAAACCTTGGATAAATTACAGCAAACCCAAGCTCAATTAGTACACAGTGAAAAAATGTCTAGTTTGGGACAAATGGTAGCTGGAATTGCTCACGAAATCAATAATCCAGTCAATTTTATTAAAGGTAATATTGGTTATGGTTTTAATTATGCTCAAGATTTAATTGATTTGATAAGTTTATATCAAAAAAATTATCCACAAACGATACCAGAAATTGAAGAGAAAATGGAGGATATTAATTTGAATTTTGTGAAGAAAGATTTTATACAATTATTTAATTCAATGAAAGTAGGAGTTAATCGGATTAAAGATATTGTCCGTTCTTTAGGAATTTTTTCTCACCTTGATAAAGCAGAAATAAAACCCGTTGATATCCATGAAGGTATTGATGGAACTTTATTAATTTTACGTCATCGTTTCGATGGAAATGAAAAACGAAAACCCATCGAAATAATTAAAGAATATGGTGAAATACCGTTAATAAATTGTTATGCCGGACAGTTAAATCAAGTATTTATGAATATCATTAGCAATGCTATTGATGCTTTACAAGAAAAGGGTAGTTTTATTTTAATTCGCACTCAAATGATGCAGAATAACTGGGTAAATATTTCGATTATAGATAATGGACCAGGAATTGCCGAAGATATTCAGAAAAAGCTCTATGACCCATTTTTTACCACAAAAGAAGTTGGAAAAGGTACAGGTTTGGGTATGGCAATTAGCTATCAAATTATAGTAGAAAAACATGGTGGAATTCTTAAATGTTTATCAGAATTAGGGAAGGGAACAGAATTTTGTATTCAAATACCAATTGAACCAAATCAAAATACTTTATCTAAGCATTCAGAAATATAGTAATATTTTTTGCGTTTGATTGTTATTTTTGTATAATTAATGGGAAAACTATTAATAAGTTAGTTGTTCAGCGCTATTTTTTTAGTATCCAAATATGAAATTAAATAGTTTATTAGACCCCAAATCTATCCACAGTTTAAATTATAAATTGTTCAAAAATTTGAAAATAAATCTAAAAATTACTTTAGGATATGCTCTCGCTTTTGGGATTTCTGTATTCGGAACTGTCTTAGGAGTAATAATTGGAAATCAATTGGAAAAACAAGCTTTGGAACAAGAAGAATACGCTTTAATTAATACTACTACTCTTCATCGTTTACAAACGGGAATTTTACAAGTAAGAACCCATCAACAACAGCTTATTCCCTTAAGTAAGCAGCCAGAAAAGTTTCAGGAAGAGTATGGTCATATTATTAAAAATTTAGAAACTATTCAAAAAGGTTGGGGAGAAATTAAATTGATTAAAGCACAAAATAATTATTATTCACAAGAAGAAATATCAAAATTAAACAAATTTATCCAATCTCATGAAGGAGTATCAGAAAAGTATTTACAATCATTGAATCAATTGGTACAAGAAATTCAAATTATTAATTTAGATTCAACTCAAAACATTACAACTGCTCAAAATAAACTTTTAGAATTTACTAATAGTGATTTAGCAATTGAATTCGATAAAATCTCCGATAACTTAACTGAAATAATCCAAATTTTCTATAAACAAATTGCACAAGCACAACGAAATTTAACCCAAGCAATTATCTTGCGTAACTGGATTATTTTTAGTAGTATTTTTATCTCTATTATTCTGGAAATTTTATTAGCTAGACAAATTAGTTGGGCAATATCATCTCCTATTATTGAACTAACTCAGATTGCGAAAAAAGTAACACAATCAGAAAACTTTGACTTAGAAGTTCCTATTACCACAGAAGATGAAATTGGTATTTTAGCATTTTCTTTTAACCATTTGATTGATCGAGTAAAGGAACTGTTAAAAGAACAAGCAGCAAATACAGCACATTTAAACGCAATTATTGATAATCTTGTAGATGGTTTGTTAGTCAGCGATATTAACGGTAAGATAATCAACTACAATCCCGCTATTATTAAAATGTTTGGTTTGAGGGATGTAGATATTAAAGGAATTTATTGTGAAGAATTTATTCCTGAAGTTGTAGAGTTAATCAACAAGACTCAGCAAAACCCTACAGCTGTTTTTATAAAAGAATTACAACTAAATGAAAAGCAAATTGCCAAAGCATCTGTCACTGCAATTTTAGAAACTAATTGTCAAGATTCCTATTGTAAATATTTTGGTTCAGTTATTCTCATCAGAGATATTACTCAAGAAAAAGAAATTGATGCAATGAAAACAGATTTTATTTCTACCGTTTCCCATGAATTACGAACTCCTTTAACTTCTGTATTAGGATTTGCATCTATTATTCAAGAAAAATTAGAAGAAGATGTTTTTCCCTTTCTACCTCATGAACAACAGAAAACTAAAAAAACAATTAGAAGAGTAAAGGATAATATTAATATTATTATTTCCGAAGCTGAGCGTCTTACAGCTTTAATCAACGATGTACTAGATATTGCCAAAATGGAAGCAGGAAAGCTTGATTGGAAGCAAGAAGCAATCAGTATTGAAAAATTAATTGAGCGTTCTTTAGCTGCTATATCCGCTTTGTTTACCACTAAAGATTTAGAGTTAATTACAGATATTCAACCAGAATTACCGCAAATTATCGGAGATGAAAATCGTCTGATGCAAGTCTTAATTAATCTCATATCAAATGCTATTAAATTTACTCGTGAAGGTTCTATTACTTGTAGTGCTAAACTAATTAATCACAATATTGTTGTCAGTATAATTGATACAGGTAATGGTATCGCATTAGAAGACCAAGCAAAAGTATTTGATAAATTCAGACAAGTAGGAGAAACACTCACCGATAAACCCCAAGGTACTGGTTTAGGATTACCAATTTGTAAACAAATTATTGAACATCATGGTGGCAATATTTGGGTAGAAAGTGAATTAGGTAAAGGTAGTAATTTTTCCTTTTCTATCCCAATTCAAATTAATGCAATCAACCAATTTGAACAAATTGTCAATTTAAATACTATTGTTCAACAATTACAGGAACATTCTAATAATAATACTTCTAATCCCGACCGTCAAAAGACTATTTTAGTAGTTGATGATGATGCTAATATTCGTGAATTACTCAGACAATCTTTACAAAATCAAGGTTATGCAGTCAGAGAAGCTACAGATGGTTTAGATGCTATTTATCAAATTAAAGCCGATAAACCAGATTTAATTATACTTGATGTCATGATGCCTCAAATTAATGGGTTTGATACAGCCGCAATTATTAAAAATGACCCAACTAAAATGGATATTCCCATTATTATGTTATCTATCTTTGAAGACAAAGAAAGAGGATATCGATTGGGTATTGATAGATATATGACGAAACCTATTGATAACAATAAATTAATGAAAGAAATTGGCTTATTACTATCTCAAGGTACATCAGCTAAAAAAGTTTTAGTAGTAGATACGACTGCTTCAACTTTATTCACTTTATCTCAAATTCTTAAAACTCAAGGTTATAACGTTGTGGAAGCATCTAATGGTGAAGAATGTATAGAAAAAGCCTTATCCGTCAAACCTGATATGATTATTGTTGATTCCGTTTTATCTCAAGAACACGATTTAGTGAAAACATTACGGTTTGAGAAAGGGTTAGAAAATTTATTCTTTATTTTATTAGGTGATACTGAATAATAAAATTTATACTGATTTGAATGCATACTTTAAATAAGTAAATGAGCAGGTATTTATGGAAAAGAAAATTTTAATTGTAGATGACGAAGCAAATATTCGTATCCTAATGGAACAAGTTTTAGAAAAATTGGAAGATGAAGGTGTTGAATTACTTATTGCAGAAAATGGACAAGAAGCTTTAGAAATCATACAAAATGAGAAACCAGATTTAGTTTTTCTAGATATGATGATGCCGAAAATGAACGGTTTAGATGTATGTCGAACTGTAAAAAAAGAGTTAAAAATTCCAAATATTTACATTATTATTTTGACAGCTAAAGGGCAAGAAAATGATAAAGAAAAAGGCTTAGAAGTTGGTGCTGATTTATATATAACTAAACCTTTTCGTCCCAAAGCTATTTTAGAAAAGTCAAGGGAAGTATTAGGGATTTAATTATCAAATCGTGTCGGAGAAAATCTAGAAATCATATTATCTTCATTTCCAGCTAAATAATTTGCAAAACGCCGCGCTAATGGTGGAATAATTACTAAAGGATTACTAAAACCAGAAAAAATATGGATATGACTATTTTGGGAAACGGTACCAATCAAAGGTAAGTTATCTTTACTAAAAGTTACTAAACAATGATTCCATTTTCCCGATATATTTTCTAATCTAGGTAATACGTTACCGATATTTTCTCGTAATAGAGCTTCACTTTTTGCCGAATCTATATCGGTATTAGGATTTGGATTGATATAGCTAATTTGTCCTAAGCGTAAACTACCATCTTGAAATTGAACTGCACCTACATCTAAAATCCAACCAAGTTGATGATTACTTTCATGCCATAATTCATCATCTTTAGTAGATTCAGCTTCTAATTGAGAACGTTGAAGCTTTGCTGGCATGATCAATGTATGTAACTGTAAATCTACTGGTGGAGTTTCAATGATTTCCGCATGGGTAAAATATATTTGAATGGGAATACCTGATATTTGAAGTAACTGTCGGCTAAATCCACCCGCGCAAACTACAATATTTTGACAATGAAATATATCGTTATTTGTTTTAACTGATAAATTATTTTGCTGTATTTCTAAAACTTGGCTAATTTGCATTTTACCCCCAGCAAGTAAAAAGGCTTTAATATAAGCTTGTGTTGTTTTTTCTGGATGAATATGTCCGTGTTTAACAGTTAAAGCACCAGATATTACTTCCCTATTTAATAAAGGTTCCAATTCACAAGCTTGATTAATATTGAGTAATTGTGGAGGTGTTGCAAAATTTTGGTAAAATACAGCAATTTCCTCTGGATTATTATCTCTATAAATGGTTAATAATAAATCTAATTCCCGAAGTTGAATATCAGTATTTAATTCTTGAGATAATGTTTGATAAAGTATTTTTGACTCATTACATAATTGACTAGTTAAAGAATTTGTACCACTCCAAAAAGCCAAGCCACCGTAACTATAACGAGTCGCATTTTGCGGTGTAATATCTTGTTCTAATAAGAGTACCGAAAAGCCTTTCGTCACTAATTCGTAGCTAAGTGCAGCACCGGCAATTCCAGCACCGATAATAATCATATCGTAGGTTTTCATAGAAAAATAGGGAGTAGGGAGCAGGGAGTGGGGAGTAGTTAATTAATTTTTAATCATAGAAGTCGGGTTTTTAGGATATTCTATACACCAGAAAATAGTCATAAAAACCCGACTTCTCACCCCACAACAATAATCATAAGAAGTCGGGTTTTTAAGATATTCTATCGGTAACACTAGAAAATAGTCATCAAAACCCGACTTCTCACCCCACGACAATCATCATAGAAGTCGGGTTTTTAAGATATTCTATCGGTAACACTAGAAAATAGTCATCAAAACCCGACTTCTTACTCAAGCTAAATTAAACATTAAATCGGAATAACATCACACAAATTAATTAGTTAGAAACAACATTACGTCACCTTCTTTAACAATATAATTTTTTCCTTCAGCGCGGACTAAGCCTTTTTCCTTCGCAGAGCTTAGGGAGCCAGAAGCAACCAAATCCTCATAACTAACGGTTTCGGCACGAATAAATCCTTTTTCAAAATCGCTGTGAATTACACCTGCTGCTTGCGGTGCTGACATTCCCGCTTTAATTGTCCAAGCACGAGTTTCTTTTTCACCTGATGTAAAATAAGTCCGCAAACCTAATAAATCGTAAGTAGCGCGAATTAAGGATTTTAAACCACCTTCTTTTACACCCAAAGATTCAAGAAAATCAAGTCTTTCTTCATCCGATAATTCCACTAATTCCGATTCTACCTGTGCAGAAACTATCACAACTTGAGCATTCTCTTGAGATGCAATTCCTCTGACTTCTTCCACATATTTATTACCCGTTGCCAAATCATCCTCAGAAACATTCGCAGCGTAAATAATCGATTTCGCACTCAATAATGTCAAAGGCTTAATTATTTCAACTTCTTCTTCAGTTAACTTGATTTGACGAACCGATTTACCTTCATTTAACTCAGCTGCTACCTTTTCTAATACCGACATTTCATACTGAGCATCTTTATTCGCTCTTGCTTGTTTGCGAGTCCGATCCATGCGACGCTCAACTTGAGCTAAATCCGCTAAAACCAACTCCAAATTGATTACTTCAATATCCCTGGCAGGTCCAACAGAACCAGAAACATGAATGACATCATCATTATCAAAACAGCGTACCACATGAACGATCGCATCAGTTTCCCTGATATTGGATAAAAACTGGTTGCCCAATCCTTCCCCCTTACTAGCACCCTTAACCAAACCAGCAATATCTACAAATTCTACCCGTGCTGGAACAATTTGCTTTGCAGAAGAAATCTTCGCTAAAACTTCTAATCGTTCATCTGGTACCGATACAATACCAACATTCGGTTCAATCGTACAAAAAGGGAAATTAGCAGCTTCAGCCTTAGCATTAGCCACCACAGCATTGAATAAAGTAGATTTTCCCACATTCGGAAGTCCGACAATCCCGGCTCTTAGCATTTTGGATTTTAGATTTTAGATTTTGGATTTATAACTCACAGGTTATCTTAAATCCAACAGCAATTTGTTTCAAACAGGTTGGAGAATTGGTAACTGTTACGGGACTCTCAGCCACGATTTAACTCTGTTTGCTATTTAGGCAGTTTTGAAGAGTAAATAAGCGTGCAAGAAGTTTTTGGTACAATTGTATTGTTAAGGAGGTGAAATGTATGCTTAAGGTTCAAGATATAGCTGATTACTTTATATTGATTACGGAGCAGGCTCCTTGAGTTTACTTTGGTATGAGCGGTTCGACAATTGTGCTTTTACTTTTGGGTGGAGATAAAAGTACTCAAGACAAAGATATTCTTAGAGCAAGGGAGTATTGGGTAGACTATGAAGAAAGTAAAAATGGCAACGAGTGATAGTTATCAGAATTATTTGGTAGAATCTCTCAAGGATACTGAAGAAGCTGCTGCTTATATTGAAGCAATATTAGAAGTAGAAAATCCTGAGCCTCAACTGCTATCATCAGCACGGTTGGGATGTAATTGATGCTCGATTAAGGATGAACAATCTTTCCGAAACTGCAAAACTGAATTGGGAAAAACTTAAGCAAATGTTGGTTTTGAGCGGTGGTGCAGAAATTTATCAATTGGTAGCGCTATTAAATACACTCGGCTTTTCATTGGTAGTAAATCTTCAAAAAGAAGAGAAAAGTTAGTGGTAAGGAAAGATGTTGAGCATGAGAAATCAGTTAGGAGTTAAGAGTTATTCTACCTTTGACCTCTAACCTTTAACCTCTAACCTTAAATAGATGCTCAATCAAAATCAAACACCTTTGCTCGACGCAATTACAACCAATGCTAAACGTCTCCACACACCCTTTTATACCCCCGGACATAAGCAAGGTCAAGGAATTTCGCCAAAACTCGCTGAAACTTTCGGTAATGCGGTATTTCGCGCCGATTTAACCGAATTAACCGAATTAGATAACTTGTTTACACCCAACGGTGTTATTCAACAAGCACAACAACTCGCAGCCCAAGCCTTCGGTGCATCACAAACTTGGTTTCTTGTCAATGGTTCCACCTGCGGAATAGAAGCAGCAATTCTCGCAACTTGCAATGACGGTGATAAAATCATCCTTCCCCGTAACGTTCATCTTTCAGCAATATCAGGTTTAATTCTTTCCGGTGCAATCCCCATTTTTATCAATCCCGAATATGATTCAACTTTAGATATTGCCCACAGTATCACCCCCCGCAGCTTAAAAGCAGCATTAGCAAAACATCCCGATACCAAAGCTGTAATCATGGTTTATCCCACATATTTCGGGGTATGTGGAGATATTCAAGAAATTGCCAAAATCACCCATCAATATAATATCCCTTTATTAGTAGACGAAGCCCACGGCGCACATTTCGCATTTCATCCTGAATTACCCATTTCAGCCTTAGCCGCAGGTGCCGATTTAACCGTACAATCTATCCATAAAACCCTCGGTGCCATGACTCAAGCATCGATGTTACACGTACAAGGCAATCGAATAAATATTAACCGCCTCAATAAAGCCTTACAAATCTTGCAATCTAGTAGTCCCAGTTATTTACTACTCGCTTCCTTAGATGCAGCAAGGCAACAAATAGCACTCCACGGCACAGAATTACTTACCCATACTTTACAACTTGCAGATCAAGCTAGAAATAAAATCAGTCAAATACCCGGATTATCAGTTTTTGATTTTCCTCAATTAGTGGGAGCATCTTGCTCCCAGGAAATTTCTCAACCGAGTAAGATGCTTTCAGTACAAAATTTTAACTTAGACAAAACCCGTTTAACCGTAACCGTTTCTAACTTAGGAATAACCGGATTTGAAGCAGAAGAAATTTTAGACGAACAACTCAACGTCACCCCTGAATTCGCTTCACTACAACATCTCACATTTATTATCAGCTTAGGGAATACCGCAACGGATATAGAACAATTAGTCAAAGCCTTTACTATTCTCGCAAACAAATACAGTAAACAGAGTAAACCCCTTGTTGCGATCGACAAAGGGTTGAAAAATGTAATATCCAACTTGAATACCCGCACATCCTTATCACCACGTCAAGCATTCTTTGCTCCTACAGAAACTGTACCCATCGAAGAAACAATCAACCGTACTTGTGCCGAAATTGTCTGTCCCTATCCTCCGGGAATTCCCATATTAATGCCGGGAGAAATCATTACCCCCGCAGCTTTAGAATACCTGCAAAGTATACAAAAAATGGGCGGATTCATCAGTAATTGTGCAGATACAACTTTGTGTACTTTGATAGTTGTTGATTGATAGTTGATCGTTGATGGTTGTTGGTTGATAGTTGATAGTTGATGGTTGTTGTTTGTTGGTTGTTGGTTGTTGGTTGATGGTTGTTGGTTGTTGGTTGATAGTTGATAGTTGATGGTTGTTGGTTGATAGTTGTTGGTTGTTGGTTGATGGTTTTTCTAATAACCACTATCCACTATCCACTATCCACTATCCCCTATCCACTATCCACTATCCCCTATCCCCTATCCCCTATCCCCTATCCCCTATCCCCTATCCACTATCCACTATCCACTAACCACTATCCACCATCCACTAACTTATTTCCTCAACACTACTTGAAAAGAATTCAAATAACCTCGAATACTTTTACTCAGATACTTTTCCTGCTGCTTGGTAGTAATCACCATCGCTTGATATAAACGTCCCTCAGCAAAAAACATCCGGTTTCTAGTGATTTTCCCGCCAGAATTTACGTATTCAATTTCTTTACCAGGTTGATTGTTGGAACTACGGATATCTTGCTGACTGATTAATTTTGATTGGGTAGTTTTCAAAGCCATATCCCGCGCATTGTTTAATACTACTTCAGGATTTGCCATATCACCATAACTATGGGGAAAGTCATTGTATGCGACGACATAAGCTACTTGTTGTTTAGCAGGTTGAGCCAGAAAAATGTTTAAATTAATCTCTCCCATAAAGGTTTTTTTGGTTTCGCTCATTACTTTTGGCATTCCCGGCATTAATACTTTAAAGCTACCATCTGGGGAATTAAATACTCTCCATTGTGACTGGGTAGCTTGAGCTACGGCTGTTTGCTGGATTTGTACTTCTACTGCTGTCAAACTACTGAGTACTAAAGCAGCCGCAATTAAAGGTAAAAAAGATTTTTTTGTCATAGTTGTTGCTTAAGAAGATGCTGATATTACTTAACTTGTTCGCTCCCGTTATAACCTAGAAGCACTAATTGCAGCACCTATTAAACCAACTTGTAAGTTAAGAATTATATGTACAGGAATGTCTTGCAAAATGCTTCGCATTCTGCCTTTGCTACTGAAATTCAATAAAAAATTGCCGTTTTTGATCAAGGGAAGGATTTTAGGTCCGATTCCACCAGCAATATACAAACCACCATAGGGTAAGAGTTTCAACGCAAGATTTCCCGCTTCCGCACCATATGCTTCCACAAATAACTGCATAGTTTGTTCAGAAAGGCGATCGCGCTTTTCCACAGCAGCAGTACCGATTGCGGCACCAGGATCTACACTTTTTTCTTGTCCTGCTTCTTGTTCCCAGGTTCTCACAGCTTGAGCAACTTCTGGTGATTCTGGAGCAATTTTTCGATCTCGTAAAAATTGATAAATTGATACTATTCCCATCCCGGAAACTACTCTTTCTACCGAAACCCGTTGAATATCGTGTTTATCAAGCAAATATTTCAACAGTTGAAATTCCAATTCGGTACGAGGAGCAAAATCTGAATGTCCCCCTTCTGAAGGAAACACTTGATAAGCACTTCCAGTTTTAATTAAAAATCCTTGCCCCAAACCAGTACCTGCACCAATAATACCAATAGGTGCTTCGGGATTCGGCTTACCTTCTTGCAAGGTTAATACATCTTCTGCTTCTAAACCCAAAATACCATAACCAACAGCAGCGAAATCGTTGATTAAACTAACCTGAGCAATACCTAATTGTTCTTGTAAACGTGAAGTATCCAGAAACCAAGCCAGATTTGTCAATTTAGCCGTATTATTGACAACAGGACCTGCGATCGCAAAACAAGCTTTTTGTGGTGTCGGTGTATCAGAGAAGGCTAAAAATTGCTTTACTATCGGCACTAAATCGGGAAAATCTTTACTAGAATAGCGTTCTTCGTGCAAAGTACGTAATACAGGCTTATCTGAGGCTTCAACTAAGCGCAGAATAGTCTTTGTACCGCCGATATCTCCTGCTAATAATAATGTCATAATTTAGATGTTAGTTGATGGTTGATAGTTGATAGTTGATGGTTGTTGGTTGATGGTTGTTAGTTGTTGGTTGTTGGTTGATGATTGTTAGTTGATGATTGTTAGTTGATGGTTGTCGGTTGTTGGTTCATAGTTATTACTAAAAATTCACCTTTGACCTTTGACCTTTAACCTTTAACCTTATTTAATTAAACCTCACCACTTGTTCAACTTCTGTCAAATGAGAAGTATCTCCTTTTAACTCCAATAACCATTTTGGCTCTTCACGGACAACTTTTACCAAGCTACATAAAGAAGCTTTGACTTCTGCGATCGCAATATCTCCGACTAAGCCCATGGCTGCACCTAGTACTGATGCACCATGTCCGACTAATAAAATATCTTGGGGAGAATATTCCCTTGCTAAACATCTAGCAGTTTGTGCCGAACGTTGACGCATTTTTTCGCGAGTTTCGGGATAATTGGCTGCGATTTGTGGTGTATAGCTAACGTCGATTTGAGGATAAAATTGAGCTAATTTTCGAGTTGAAAGTTTTTTTGGTTCTTCACTCATCCAATCGGGATTTAACCATTCACTCAATCCGGTTTCCAACTTGATCGGTAAATCCAAAACCGAGGCAATTATAGCTGCTGTTTGTACGGTGCGTAAAAATGGGGAAGCGAAAATATGACTAATGTTTTCTTTCTTGAGACGGTTTGCTAATTGCTGCGCCTGTACGATACCATCATCTGATAGCGGTGGGTCATAACGTCTTTCGGCTGTTAAAAACCAATCGGGGTTTACAAAGTCGAGACGATTAGCGTGTCTGGCTATCCAGATGATTTGCGACATGAGATAAAAGCTGAGAATAATGCACTATTAATCAAGAATTAATATTATTACATTAATCGTAATTGTTTGTAATATCCTTTGTACCGGGTTTTGTAAGTAAGGATTTTGTCTTTTAGATTGACCCCTGACCAAGTATCATCTGAGTGTCTCACAAGTTATCAAATTTGATGCTGGTTTTCTCGCAGAATTTTCGCACCTTCTAATGTTCTGTGTCATTAGGGTTGCCGATAACAACAGATGCTCCTTCAGAAGCGAATTTAATTGCAGTAGCTCGACCAATACCAGAACCACCACCTGTAACTAAAACAACTTTATCGACAAAGCGACTCATAATTATATCCTGCTTGGTGTATTTGAACCTAAAAATCAATCAGTCTTAAAATCGAGTAAAACTAGGCTTATTTTCTAAATTTGCGACTTTAAAGACATATCTGTAGACTAATGAAACGAAATATATTAGTCAAACAAATATCATAGATAATAGATATCGATGACATCGATTCCACCATTTTTATCAGTGAATATTGATTATACAAACCTGCGAAAACTCGACCTCAATCTATTGATTGCCCTTGATGTTTTGATCGAGGAAGTCAGTGTCACTAAAGCAGCCGAAAAACTCAGTATCAGTCAGTCTTCTATGAGTCATGCGTTAAAACGATTACGGACTGTTTTAGATGATGAAATTTTGATACGTACTTCGCGAGATATGGAGCTAACACCTCTAGCTGAGGAAATTCGCGATCGCGTGCGTCAAATTTTGGCAGAAATTCAGTCAACTCTATTAGAGAAGGAAACTTTCAACCCAGCTATCGCTCGCGAAGATTTTAGAATTGCCACAAGCGATTACATTGAAGCCACTCTGGGAATTAACTTGGTGCAACAGCTAACCAGTCAAGCACCAAATATCCGTATTCGTATTTGTAATTTGAATAAGGAAAAAGCGATGGATGGTTTGGATAATAACCAGATTGATTTGGTTGTTGGTGCCAATTTACCGCTTAAAGGCTGGCATATGCACGAGAATTTGTACGACGAGGAATTTGTCTGCGTGATGAGAAGTGATTTTTCAAGGTTCAGTGGAGAAAGTTTTAGAAGCGTAATCTGCTAGTTGATGCTGCGCGAAATATTTAAACCGTCTGCGAGTACATGAAGGCATTCCCAATAAAAAACAATTTACACCACCAATTGTCTAAGTCTTAATATTTCTTCCCACTGCCGACAGCAAAGCTGCCCGACTTAGAAATCATAAGGCGCAAAGGCTTACTTTATAAGCTTTTTATAAATATGAAATGGTTGCTTTATTTACGCCGATCTGTACTAGTAACCATACCCACTATTCGGATACTGTACGGGAGTTTGGGTTGAATAAGGAGAATTAAACTGTTGAGTGTTGGGTTGTTGAAAATTATTATTGCCGCTGTTAATTGGTAAATTATAAGTATTAGGATTAACTGTTGGATTATCTCTATTAGTCAATCTATTATAGATATTATTAACCCTTTGCTGTATTTCTGGACTGTATCTATTACCTGTTATTGGAGTGTTATTAAAGTTGTTATAGGGATTTTGTACTTGATTATTAAAATTTGGTTGATTGTAGTTATTTATAGGTAGTTGATTATTATTAAAGTTGCTATAAGGATTTTGTGGTTGATTATTTAAATTTTGATTATTCAAAATTTGATGATTTAAATTTGGTTGATTATAATTTGTTACAGGTAATTGGTTATTCAAATTTGGATTTGGTTGATTATAATTTGTTACAGGTAATTGGTTATTCAAATTTGGACTTTGCTGATTATTATAAAAGTTGTTATTAGGATTTTGTATTTGGTTATTTAAACCAGATTGATTAAAGTTGGGATAAGGATTCGGTTGTTGATTATTCAAAGGTTGATTAAAAATAGTAGTATCAACAAGGGGAGTAGTTCCGCTTTGCCGCAATTGTTGATTTCCCGATGAAGTTGGTACAGTTGATCTATTATTTATTGATGATTGACCAAAAGTATTTGTATTAGTTGAAGTTGTAACTGTTGAATTTTCTTGATTTTGGTTATTTGACTGATTGATTGCTGTTTGTAAAGCACTTTCCGAAATTCCATTTTGATTTGTTGAATTAGTACTGTTGATACCCAGACTTAATGAACTTTGAGGAGTTTGTAAACCAGAAGCAAACGGAGATAAATTATTAGTATTCGTATTAGGATTCGCGCTCGTTTCTTTGTTGCCAAAATTAAATTTCAATAAATTTTCAGCTTGAGTTAGGAAAGGGTTTTGCGATGATGTTGATGAATTATTACTATTATTAATATTGGATTCTGATGTTGTATTTGATTTGATTTCGTTTGCTGTTTCATTCTTTTTCGCTAACTCTAATATTTTTGTTAATTGCTCTTCATTTTGTGTTTTTAATTTATTACTATCTGGCAAATTTGTAATTGTCGGTATCTCGGCTTTTTTTTGGTCATAATCAAGTATTGATAAATTATCGATATCAGCAGCAATAGCTCTATCTTCTTCCGACAATGAGGATTGATTTGATGATGCCGGTGAAGATGCTGTTTGATTCTGAGCAAATTTTAAAAAGTCTGGATTCGTCCAATATTCTTTAATTACAAATCCCATAGCAGCTAAAAAAACTGCTCCGAGAAGAAAACTCGGACGAGCTAAAACCGATAATCTAGCTTTAAGGTAACGTAAGCGAGGAGAAGTAAAGCGAGAACGTGACATAACCAACTCAACTTATTAATTTAGATTATTCTTTAATCCTAACGATTTTAAGCCCGAATTTGCGGTTTATTTCCTAATTCGTAACTAAGTAGGCACAAATTTTCCCCAGCTATCATCATAGAAGTCGGGTTTTTAGAATATGCTATCGGTAACAGCACAACAAAGGGCATAAAAACCCGACTTCTTTTTTTTCCCAGCTATCATCATAGAAGTCGGGTTTTGAGAATATTCTATCGGTAATATCAGAAAAAACATCATAAAAACCTGGCTTCTTTCCCCACAGGTTCTTTTCATAAACAATCAAAAATGTGGTGTTGCTTCTCCGGGTATGAATTTAGATTTTGAGACGTTACACTGTAACGTCTCTACACAGGTTTCGGTTATCCATAAAATTTGATTCATACTTCTTTTAGGCAACACCACAAATCTTTGTTGCTTAAGTCTTATCCCTACTCCCCCCAACCCTACTCCCTTATCCTAAATTACAATTTTCAACACCTTATTTAACTATTAACAGATTGCTGATTTCGCATTCTTTCAGGAGTACCTATGGGAATAGATGCAATCAATTTTTGAGTATATTCTTCTTTTGGTTCTCGGTAAATTTGTTGTGTGTTACCACTTTCGACTATTTCACCGCGATTCATCACTAAAATTCTATCGCTGATAAATTTGACAACGCTCAAATCATGGGAAATAAAAATATAGGTTAAACCAAACTCATCCTGTAATTCTTTAAGCAGATTTAATACTTGCGCTTGTACTGATACATCTAAAGCGGAAACTGATTCATCACAAATGATAAACTTGGGATTTAAAGCTAGAGAACGTGCAATACAAATTCGTTGACGTTGACCTCCAGAAAATTGGTGCGGATAACGGTTCATTGCATCAGCACTCAATCCAACTCTTTCTAATAAATATACTGCCCGCTGCTGTCTTTCTTTTTTATTCTTACCAATAGAATGAATTACCAACGGTTCCATTACCGCTTCTCCTACTTTCATCCGGGAATCCAATGCACTAAAAGGATTCTGGAAGACGATTTGCATTTCTCGACGCAGTTTTTGTAATGCTTTTCCTTGGAGTTTAGTAATGTCTCTTCCTTCAAAAAGTATTTCACCGTTCAAAGGTTCAACCAATCGCAGTAAACTTCTACCAAGGGTGGTTTTACCGCAACCCGATTCTCCCACTAATCCCAAGGTTTCACCTTGTTTAACCTCAAAGGAAACGTTATCCACTGCCATAAAATGGCGTTTAGTACCACCAAACATTCCCTTGATGGGATAACCTACTTTCAAGTTACGGATTTGCAAAAGTGGTTGTTGTTTATCTAATATTGCTAATCTTTGAGCAATTTCTGCGGAAGTTACTTCCGGGGGTTCTGCTGGTTGTTTCGCTTGAATTATCACATCCCCTGTCGATGTTTCTTCTACATTCATGTAATCCGAAACTGTCAGCAATTTTTGAGGATGACGGTCTAAGGTCGGACGACAAGCGAGTAAACCTTTGGTATAAGGATGTTGGGGATTTGTAAATATTTGTGCTGCGTCACCTTGTTCGACGATTTTACCTTTGTACATCACGGCGACTTTATCCGCAATTTCCGCAATTAATCCCAAATCGTGGGTAATAAAAATCATCGCCATATCGCGCTGTCGCTGTAACTCTGCGAGCAAATCTAAAATCGTCGCTTGTACGGTTACATCTAAAGCCGTGGTAGGTTCGTCAGCGATTAGCAGTAATGGGTTACACGAAATTGCCATGGCAATCATTACCCGTTGTAACTGTCCCCCAGAAAGTTGATGGGGAAAACGTTCTAAAATTGCTTCTTTATGTTGTTTGACAAGCTGCGGAAGCTGTTGTTCTTCTAATAATCTCGGCGATGTTTTAACTAAATTCTCACGAATTTGCTCGTCACTAGGAAGCAACTTTACTTCCTGTAAACTATCAATTGCTTTTTGACGTGCTTCTGTTTGAGAAATATTCTGATGTCGTAAAATTGCTTCTGTTAGCTGAAATCCGATGTTATAAACCGGGTTGAGGGAAGTCATCGGTTCTTGGAATATCATGGCGATATCACCACCCCGGTAAAGCTGTAGCTCTTTTGCTGGTAAATTTACCAAGTTCAGTGCTTCACCGTTGACAAGCGGACGAAACCAAATTTCACCGTCACTAATTCTACCTGGATTCTGCAACAAACCCATCACAGCTAAGGATGTCACAGATTTTCCACTCCCAGACTCTCCCACTATTCCTAAAGTCTCTCCTCTATGCAATTCAAAGGAGATTCCATTTACTGCTTTGACAACATTACCATCGTCGGAAAATTCAACTTGCAGGTTGCGAACATCTAGGACTGTTTCTCTCATGGAAGTCGGGGGTAGATTCTTAACTTTAATTTAACTGGATTTTAACAGGAGCTTGGGATTTGTCAGTAATGTTAAGTGATTTTTTTGATTTTTGCATCAAAAGTGACTGAAAAGTTAAATCGTTATGTGAAGATTTTGTTCCGACTAAGAGGGTGTTTATAAAATAAATTTAAAGAGCCGGGTGTGTTAAAGCTTTCTGGGATTCGATAGGAAAAAGAGTAGGTGAAAATTTGCCTTAACGCACCAACAACTTTTGGTGCGTTAGATGTATTAAAATTATATGTCTTAGCAAAATATAGTCGTGCATCAGGCTCTAAGAATTATAGATAGTAGATAGGTTATAACAAATGTTTCAATGAATACGGTAACAAATGTAACGAATGTTTGCTTTGTGTGTGTTTTGTGTTTGTTTTCTCAAATTTACGTAAACTATAAAATGCAAAATTATTTGCAATACGGTTAAAGACGTTGCAATGCAACGTCTCTACATCTAACAATACCTAAAACGGTATCTCATCTTCGGGAATCTCTTCTTGTACCTTTGCGGAATAGCTACTAGGTTCGTAATTGGTAGTTTGGGGTGCGGGTTGCTGAATACTCTGGGGAGGTGGAGTATTAACTTTATTTTTCGGTATAGTGGTTGTAGCTACGGGAGATGGCTGGGGAGTGGTAATCGGAATTGCTGGAGTTGGTTGTGTTTGCATCCCATTGATGGGGAACTCACTCGACGCAGAATTATCTCCGCTAAAGTTCATCTCAAAACCTGTTCCCAGATGCTGAATTTGCTGAACCGTCATTTCAGCACGCTTTTCTTTGAAACCTTCTGGACGTTCAATAGTATTCATGCTCAAACGTCCAATCAAAATCACGCGATCGCCAATATGATAGTTTTGTTGAATCTCTTTGGCTAAGTTACCCCAACCTACTACTTTTAAATTAGCTGGTGGGTCGTTTTCTCGCAATCCCCCAAACTGTACCAGCATTTGTGTAATTTCTAATTGATTGTCTGCTGTATAACGTAGTTCGGGTTCTTGAATAATTTCTGCTATCAATACGCAACTGTTCATTTAATCCTCCTAAATATCTACAATAATTAAATATTGGTAAGTTGCCAACAACAAATAAAAAATCAAAAAATTAATTATACTTGCTGTCATGAATTCCATTTATGTTATGTTAAATTTTTATTTTGCCCGCTTTTCAAATTTCCTGAATAAAATCAAAAATTAGTTTCTAACCTAAAACCTATTTCCATGATAAAAGCCAAGGGAAAGTTACGAACATCTATAATCAACTGTCCGCCAACTTTCCTTGACTGCTGATTCTGCATTCAAGTACTATTGTACCATTATGATGAACAAAATCGACACAGGCAACCTTTTTCAATTTCTTGGATTGCAATCTTGATAGCTTCTTGAAAGGATTTACACCCAATTTCATCAACGCACATCAATTCATAACCTTTCCATACTCGATATCCCCAGCGTTTATCTAATGCTTGATGAGAATGATAATAGGGCTGTATTACATAGCCTTTATACTTTGTGATTTCTTTAGTGTCATACATAATAGTGTCTCTATAAAATCACTTGTGTGCGCGGACACCCTTAAATTATCATTGACCAATATCACACTCGAATTAGAGTTAAATCACTGACGAACAACAGTTGAACTTTACATATATATTTTCGGTGTAAGAGATTGATAAAGAAAGCTTCAGAAAGTACAATTCGATAAAATTTGCTTTAAATAGTACTTGTAAACATTTGTCTGACAACAGTGATATTACTGAGTATTAAATAAAAATTAATTATAGCAAGAATACTTGATATAAGTCTATTTACTTTCTTTTCGCAAATCTAAGTTGTATTATTAGCCCAAACCGTTGTACTCGGCGAAAGCTCAGTGTCAAAAATCAAAAATTATCGCTATGGTCAGGACTCGTGGCGCAAGTTGTTTTAGAAAACGTTTACAAGAGTTTTCCGGTCCGAAAAGGTGAAAATGCTGGTTCTAAGGGCGCTCATCGCAGCTCCCGTGTAAATGTACTGCGACGAATTAATCTCACCGTCAAAGATGGTGAATTCATGGTAATAGTGGGACCGTCTGGCTGCGGAAAAAGTACTTTGCTGCGGTTAATTGCAGGGTTAGAGGATGTTACGGGGGGTAATATCTCAGTCGGAAATCGTCTTGTCAATTACCTTCCTCCTTCTCAAAGAAACATTGCAATGGTGTTTCAAAATTATGCTCTTTATCCCCACATGACGGTGTATGACAACATCGCTTTTGGATTAAGATTGCAAGCAAATAGTGCAGAAAAAGAGCAAGGGAAATTATTATCAATAGCAGTAAATTTACTAGTAGCAGTGACAAGAAAGTTACCCAAAGGTTTGCGATACATTTCAGACCACGAAAACTCAGTCAACGAGAAACTCACTCATGTAGCGCAATTACTGCAAATTGAAGAGTTATTAAATCGGTATCCCAAAGAATTATCGGGGGGAGAAAAACAGCGAGTAGCGTTAGGACGTGCTATTGCTCGCAATCCCCAAGTCTTTTTAATGGATGAGCCGCTTTCTAATTTAGATGCAAAATTAAGAATTCAAACCCGCGCCCAGATAGTCAAGTTGCAACGTCAACTAGGTATAACTACAATTTACGTGACCCACGACCAAACAGAAGCAATGACAATGAGCGATCGCGTAGCAATTCTTGATCGTGGTCAAATAATTCAGGTTGCTCCCCCGATCGAAATTTATAATCGTCCTGCAAATCGTTTTGTCGCAGAATTTATCGGCTCACCACCAATGAATTTTATTACAGTCAAATTTCAGTCACCTTGCTTGATCACTAAAGGCGATTTTCGCTTAACTTTACCAGAAAACTGGGGTAGCGCCTTACGAAAATACAACGGACGAACCCTGATATTAGGAGTTCGTCCGGAACACTGGAATTTAAGTTTACCTGCGACTAAGAATTTTCCCGCACAAGTAGAATGGAGGGAAAATCTTGGTAATGATAGTTATCTAGCAGTTAAACTGATTGAAACAAGCTTTCAAAAAGAATATTTAACAAAAGATCACCTACAAGTAAGAGTATCTCCAGAAAAATTAGTAACTACGGCAGAGAAAGTATGGTTATCCTTAAACCCAGAGAAAATTCACTTTTTCGATCCAGAAACCGAATTAGCCATATTTCCTAAAAGCACTTCCTTGTCTTTACCGTTTGAATAAGATCAAAGGTTAAAGGTTAAAGGTTAAAGGTTAAAGGTTAAAGATTATAATTTCTAACCTTGTCCCCCCATCACCCCATCCCCTTGTCCCCCCATCACCCTCCGTCTTCAAACCTCGACCATCTGCTCTTGCTCGGTTTCGACAAACTCTTGAACACGAGCGCGATATGTTCTTAAGGATTCGTCTGCCCATTCGCGATCGTTACTGTTAATGTATAGATGCACTAATGGTTCGCTGGCATCTGGTAGAACTAGTACCCAACTATCATCGTAAGGTTGACAAATTTTCACCCCATCAATTAATTCCAGTTGTTCTTGGGGATGAGTTTCTACCAAATGGCGCATTAACGCACCTTTCACTGTCCAAGGACAGCGGGTTGTATAAGTTTTGTGAATTACACGGGGCAATTCGGAACGTACTGTCGTTAGGGAACGTTCTTGAATTGTCAACATTTCAATGATCTTGGCAATACAGAACATCGCATCAAATCCGGGATGCAATTCTGGAACAATAAAGCCAGTGTCGCCACTACCACCCAAAACAACATTAGGATTATTTTGGCAAGCTTCCATTAACGCTGTCGGATTTGCTTTGGTGCGAATCACTTTACCGTCATGACGACGAGCGATTTGTTCCACAGCCGAAGAAGAATGAACTGGTATTACTACAGTTCCTCTGGGGTTGGAAGTCAAAATCATGTCCACCATCAGAGCGGTGAGCATTTCTCCTCGAATGGGAATACCGGATTCATCGACTAATACCAGTTGTTCACCGTTTGCTGTGACTTGTACCCCAAAGTTGGCTTTGAGTGCTTCTACTACATGACCTAACTGGGTGAGCAAAGCTTCTAGGTCAGTTTCGGAAGTGGCGATTTTATTTAAACTAGCATTAAGTACCACCGCATCAGCACCAAATTTATCTAACATTTGAGGTAATACAGCCCCAGATACTCCATAAACGTAATCAATCACCACTTTTGCTCTGCTGTGACGGATGGTATCGATATTGAGGAGATTTTCAAAAGCATTGCAGTAACGATCAACTAATTGGGTAGGATAGGCAACATTACCAATTTCATGAATTTGTACCCGTCGCATATCTTCTTTAAAATATGCCCCTTCGATTTTCTTTTCTTTAGCTTTAGGAATATTGATTCCTTTACCATCAAGAAATTCAATCAGGATATAATCGGGACGGTTGGGATGGATGCGGACATGAATCCCGCCTGCTACACCCATATTCGGTATGATGGTACGGGCAATTGGTAAAGCCGTTGCATCTAAATTTTGGATTTCGATGCCTACAGACATTAAACCAGCAATCAATGACCGGGTTACCATGCGGGAGATAGTCCGCTGATCGCGAGAAACCGTAACTTGACAACCGGGTTTTAAGGTAGAACCATAAGCAGCACCCAACTTAACGGCAAATTCTGGAGTAACATCAATATTTGCTAATCCTTGAACGCCCCGTTGTCCAAATAAATTACGTTGGGCGATGTTACCCCAAATCAAGTTTATATTTAAAATTGCGCCAGATTCTATCTTCTTGCTGGGCCATACCCTTACACCAGGGCTAATTTGGGCTTCTTCTCCCACCGTGGACAACGAACCGACTACCGCTGCTTCCAGTACGTGAGCGCGACGGTCTACACGAGTACCACGAGAAATTACGCAGGCACTTAATTGAGCTTCGTCACCAACTATTGCCCCATTCCATATAATTGGGCGCTTCAAATTGGCATCGGCACCAATAGTAACGTTATCTCCAATAACGGTTCCGGCTTCGATATGCACTCTATTCCCAATTCGACAGTTGTCACCAATTAAAGCTGGTGTTTCAATTACTGCGGAAGAATCGATGTGAGTATTTTGACCAACCCATAAACCCGAAGAAATTTCTGTGTAGGGAAAATCAGCTTTAACTTTACGGTTAAGTACATCATACTGAGCTTCGCGGTAAGCATTTAAATGTCCCACATCGCACCAATAACCGGAAGCAACATAACCATACATCGGTTCACCTTTTTCCAAGAGTAAAGGGAATAAGTCCTTGGAAAAGTCCGATTCTTGGTTCGCAGGTAGATATTTCAAAACTTCGGGTTCTAAAATATAAGCTCCAGTGTTAACCGTATCCGAAAAAATTTCGCTAGTAGAAGGTTTTTCTAGAAAACGGTTGATGCGTCCACATTCATCGGTAATAACTACTCCAAATTCAATTGGATTAGGAACGCGGGTTAAAATTAAAGTCGCTTTGGATTTTTTCTCTTTGTGATATTTAATAGCTGCTGTTAAGTCAAAATCAGTAATACTATCTCCACTTATCACTAAAAAAGTATCGTCTAGAAGCTCGGCAATGTTCTTTACGCAACCTGCTGTACCTAAAGGCTGGTCTTCTTCCACTGCATAAGTCATCTGCACGCCAAAATCGCTACCATCTTGGAAGTAATCCCGCATGGTATCTGGTAGATAATGCAAAGTGGCGATAATTTCTGTAATGTCGTGCCGTTTGAGAAGATTGATAATATGTTCGGCAATTGGTCGATTGAGGATAGGCACCATTGGTTTGGGTAAGTCGCAAGTTAACGGACGAAGCCGTGTCCCGGAACCTCCAGCCATAAGTACTGCTCGCATAAATCCTCCATTTTATTGGTTTCTTACAGTCAGTTGTCGCTTTATTTGTGGTATTGAATTGAAGTACTCAGTTGTGAAATACGTGCAAATTAAGAATTACCAATCGGTTATTTAGAAGAAAAACTTCCAATTCTCAATTAACATTGTTTCACAACCAGTCAATGCAATCGATTCTCCAATACTTCATAAATAAAGTGATATGGTTCTTTATCTAGTGTGCTATGGATATTGAAATTTGAGGAACTTCCCCAAGATGCATATGGTCATAATTAGATTATCTATAAAATCGGCGCATCTTAACAAAGAAAAGATAATCAACCTTTGATTCGAGGGGACGGAAATTTTATACGTGTTACCCTAACGCCCCAGCAAGCTGAATCCGTAGCGTGTCCGCAAGAACAATACAAATTAAAGGCTTTTTAGCTTATTACCCGCTCTAAAACTATACTAAAAACGGCTGAAAGTTATACTTTATGAGTATTTAAAATCTGCATAAGAAAGCCTCTCTCCGCCTCGGAGAGAAGTTTGTAGAGGGGTTCTATATTTGAGCCGTTCGCAGTATAATAACCAATCACCAACAACTACCATCAGATATTCGCAGCACGAAATAACCATACATTATGAATATCTTCTGACATTGGCAGTATTTGCAGGAAATCCCGTACCGATGCTAATTTCCATTCTAGGGGTGCAATAGGCGATATTTGGGGTTCACTCATCGCATAACGAAGAATACCTTCCCATAAAGCTGCAGCTTCCACAATCGGCTGTGAATCAAGCCAAACTGGAAAAATTCGAGCTTCAAAGGTGAGTTTATCCGGAATGGGATGAATTAAGTTTTTCAGGTTAAAGTCGCAGTATTTTGTTAATTCAAGTTTTGCTATTCTGTTCACAGCTTGTTCCCACGGTAATTCCCGAAATCCGGATTCATTGACTAATTTTAGTAAAGTAATATCCCATTTTCCCAAGCGTCTGCATTTGCTGTTAGTTCCTACTAACCTTTTGAGATTTTCCCCATGTGCATGAAAAACATTGACTAAATTTGCAAATACATTCGCAGAACATAATGACTTTGCATCAAAATGGATGTGAGTTGCACCTTCAACGGGAGCAGTAAAACCAAGTAGACGCGCTGTTGTTAAAAGAACTTCTAATTTTGCTAGGTGATTTGTGTCCATAGGTGGTGAAATTAGCTCACACGGACGTTCTCGCTCTCCTGGTAACGGTGCTGCGATCGCAATAGATAAGCCAGTATTATCGGCAACTCGTACCATTCCTTCTACACTCTCTTGTGTGCGAGTCCCAAATAAATCGGCAATGGGTTTAAGAACTTCTACTTTACTTTTTTCAGCGTTTGCTTGACGAGTGATTAATTCTAAAAATCGGGTATCATCAGTAACAATTCTATACCATCCCGGTGTAGGTAATTGGGATTTATTTAAATCATCTTGAATCGTTAAATCATCAACACATTTAGCAATTAAATTTCCTTGTTGATCAATTACTTCAAAACCTAAAGTTAGATTATGAAATAAAGGCTTTCCCGGAACTTTGCTTGGTTCGGATTGAGGATAAAATATACGATGTACTACGCCATTATTTGCTTGCGCTATAGAGTCGGCTAAATCTTTTCTACTTAATCCTTTTGGTGCTAATAATTCAATTTCACAACCGATTTTCCAATTTAATTTTGTCATAGATAATTATATTGTCAGAAGTCGGGTTTTTATGAATATTTTCTGATGTTACCGATATTTATATCCTAAAAACCCGACTTCTATGAATTTAGTGATGTCAGAAGTCGGGTTTTTATGAGATTTTCTGATGTTACCGATATTTATATCCTAAAAACCCGACTTCTATGAATATCCTCATAGTTGACTTTTTTAATAATTGCTTATCTTGCTTGCAAAGCTTGTTCAATGACCTCTGGTTGACCTAAAATAAGATTTTTTTCAATACGTATTTTGGCTTCCCAAGGAGAATTTTCACCCCAAAGTTTAGCAAGCTTTTCAGCATCATTGTAGTTATATTTTGAATCGCTATACAATTGCAAAGGAGGATTAGAAGCTTGAACTTTTTGCAAAGCTTGAATTCTTGCATCTATAATAAACTGTTCGAGAACTGCAACATCAGACTTACCCCAAAGAATTTTTCTACCCATTCTAGCCTTTGCTTCAGATACAGATTCTCCCCAATAATCTGCAAGTATCCGAGCATCCCAATAGTCATATTTACTACTAAAAAAAGCTTTTAATTCTTTCTCTTTAACTTGTTTTGTTGCGGCTTTAATCAAGTCGTTTTGTTTAACACTTAAAACATTTTTTGGCGCAGCTTCACTGGGTTGTTGATCAATAATAGTGATACTACTAATTGAACTTAAAAGTAGTCCAACAGACAATAATAAAACTTTCAAATTACCTTTCATCTTTAATGTCTCCTAATTTCTCTATTTGAGATATCAATTTTTGTTAGCACTTTAAAATATAATGTGCATCAAAGCTTAAAGTATTTAAGCTTACTTTCTGTTTTTGAATACAGTTCGCTATTCGGTAATTTCTGAAAAATCCAGAAATTTTTGTTTATAGCGACAATACGGTTCAGTTAAAACTGCAAACTAATGTAGAGACGCGAAATTTTGCGTCTCTACATCTAGAATGGCAATTTTAGTCATTACTAATAACTAACCAATCATACAACATAAAAAATAAGCTCCTTTCACAAGAAAAAAGTAGCAACTTATTGTAATTTTTTTAGAAAAATAATTTTTGATAACCAAATATATACTTATAGGACTTACGCAATTGTCACAAGATACAGGTGGTGCGTGACACTTGCTGCAAATTTTCAATATTCAATTAGGATTCCTATATAACTAATAAAACTAGTTATATTTTTTAATATCTATTTGTGAATTATAGTATTTATGCTTAAGGTGCAAGATATAAATTAATCTATTTATGGCGATTAACCTTTAACCTTTAACCTCTAACCTCTAACCTCTAACCTCTAACCTCTAACCTCTAACCTCTAACCTCTAACCTCTAACCTCTAACCTCTAACCTCTAACCTCTAACCTCTAACCTCTAACCTTTAACCTTTAACCTTTAACCTCTAACCTTTAGCCTGTATCCACTCCAAATGCTTTGGTAGTAACTGTGCTAAGTCATAATTTTGTAAGATGGTTTCTCGTGCTTTTTCTCGAATTGAAGACATTTTATACGGATGATCGAGAACTTCCTCAACACGATTACATATTTCTTCTGGTGAGAAGAAATCCACTAATAAACCATTAACACCATCTGTAATTACTTCAGTGACAGGTGCGGTATTTGAAGCGACTATTAGGCAACCTGTAGATAAAGCTTCCAACATTGACCAAGATAAGACAAAAGGACGAGTTAAATAAACGTGAACTGAGGAAGCTTGCAATACTTGTAGATATTCACTGTAAGGTAGTAAGCCTGTAAAATGAACTCTTGTTAAATCTAACGGTACTTTTTCCAGCATCAACTGTTTGTAAGTTTGATCATCGGGAAGCTGTTTTCCATAAGCAACTCTGTCTTCCCCAACAATCACCACATGACAATTTGGTCGTTTCTGCTGGAGTAATGTAACAGTTTCGATAAACTGCGGAAAACCTCGATAAGGTTCCATACCCCGTGCAACATAAGTGATAATTTCTTCGACCTTAGAAAGGTCGAGATTAATTCGTGGTATAACTAACTTTGCTCCCGGCTTTGGTTGAAAATAATTAGTATCAATTCCATCATGAGATACAGTAATTTTACTCTGGTATTCTGGGGGAAACTGCTGACGCTGCCAATAAGTTGGAGACAAACCGCGATCGCAACTGTACAAGTCAATCAAAATGGGAGCATTCTTGATCCGAATCCGAGCTTCATCATCGGCAGTTAAGGGATCTATTGGGTCAAAATCAGCATCAGTTCCATGTGCTTGATAAAACCATTCAAAATAACAAAGTAAACTAGCTTTGGGAAAAGCATCTTTAATAAATAACGTCGGACCCCAACCCGAATGACCGTAAACTATATCTGGAATAAAACCCTTTTGCTTTAACTGTTCTGCTAAACGATAAACTCCTTGTCCTTGAAGCACAGCTTTTTCTAAAGGTCTAACATAATGGTGAGTTTGCGGATTTACATCTCTACTAGAACTGTAAATTGCTTTCAAAACCCCAGGTAAGGAACCTTCTTGACGAGTAGTACCAAAAACAACTTGATTATTCGGATTTTGCGCTAAAGCTACAGCCAAATGACGAAACTGAGCCGGGAAATTAGAGTGTAAAAATAAAATACGCATATAATAAGGTCTAAGGTTAAAGGTCTAAGGTTAAAGGTCTAAGGTTAAATAATTAATTACTCTGTCATCTCCCCATCTCCCCCATCTCCCCATCTCCCCCATCATTCCTCCATCTCCTCATCCATTTCCAAATCTTCATCCGTTAGCGTTTGCTGTGGTATGGCTGCAATAATCGCGTCTATCACTTTAGAAACTTGGACAATTTCTATATCTAATTCGGGAAATTTTTGCCCCTTGGGGACAATCGCTCTTTGAAATCCTAGTTTTGCTGCTTCTTTTAACCTTAATTCCATTTGCGATACTGAACGTACTTGTCCTCCTAAACCGACTTCACCAATTAATACGGTACCAGAATCTACAATTCGATCTCGAAAACTCGCAACGATCGCGATCGCAATTCCTAAATCTACCGCTGGCTCTTCGACATTTAAACCCCCTGCGGAAGCGACGTAGGAATCCAACTTGGACATGGGAATTCCGACTCGTTTTTCCAAAACTGCCAAAATTTGCACCAAACGACTGTAATCTACTCCGGTGGTGGAACGACGGGGAGAAGAGTAACTAGTCGGACTTACTAAAGCTTGTAATTCTACAACAATGGGACGAGTACCTTCGCAAGCTACTACAATAGCAGTACCTGGTGCCGGGTCATCACGACTACCTAAAAATAACTCGCTGGGGTTGGGAACTTCCCGCAAACCGTTGGCAACCATTTCAAAGATACCAATTTCATGGGTGGCACCAAAACGATTTTTTACGGTTCTCAATAACCGATGGGAAGCAAACCTATCTCCTTCAAAATACAGTACGGTATCAACCAAGTGTTCCAGAACTTTCGGACCTGCAATAGCTCCCTCTTTCGTGACGTGTCCTACAATTAACATAGTGATATCTTCATTCTTTGCCACTTTCATCAAAGCCGCAGTACATTCACGTACCTGTGCGACTGAACCTGGTGCGGAGGTTAAAGCCGGAAAAAATACCGTTTGAATACTATCAATTACCGCTAAATTTGGTCTGAGGGATTCAATTTCTTTAAGAATTTCTTCTAAATCAGTTTCCGGTAAGATATATAAATCACTCTCAACCTGGACAACTTTACCGTTTTTTTCACTTGCTTTAATCTCTTCTACTACCGTAACCTTGCCATTGCCATTTGCTTCTTCATGCTGTTGCTGAGCAACCCCCAAACGCGAACCTCTTAATTTCACTTGTTGTCCGGATTCTTCCCCCGATATATAAAGAACCCGATATTGTTGAGACAATGCATTTGATACTTGTAATAGCAGAGTAGATTTACCGATGCCGGGGTCGCCACCAATTAACACCATAGAACCCGGAACTACTCCACCACCCAACACCCGATCCAATTCTCCATAACCAGAACTCCAACGTTCAACTTGGCGATCGCTAATTTGGTCTAATCTTAAAGAAGCTCTGGGTTTAGCTGGTTTGTTAGCAGTTTTCTTCTTACTCATCTGAGAGTGCCAAGCACCTACACCACGAGAAGGTATATCCGTGGAGCTTTGTACAGCAATTTCCTCTTCTAAGGAGTTGTAAGTTCCGCAAGCCGGACACTTACCAAACCATTGAGGAGTTTCAGCACCACATTGAGAGCAAACGTAATGGGTTTTTGGCTTTGCCATTCTTAATCTTATTAAATAATCGTGAATATTCTTAATTTTCTTTTAAATTTTTGAGTAAACAAAAATCGAATAATAGTAATAGTTGTAGGTTTTCACTAATTAATAATTGGAATGATATCTTAATAAGATGGTAGTAAAAATTAATCTTGAGAAACTTTAGTTAAGGAGCGTTGAGATTGGAGAGTCATAAAGAAAAAATCCTGGTAGTAGACGACGAAGCCAGCATTCGCCGGATTTTAGAAACGCGCCTTTCAATGATTGGCTACGATGTAGTCACGGCTGGCGATGGGGAAGAAGCTTTAGAAACTTTTCGTAAAGCAGTCCCAGACTTAGTAGTTCTAGATGTCATGATGCCCAAACTAGATGGTTATGGTGTCTGTCAAGAATTACGCAAGGAATCAGATGTCCCTATTATTATGCTAACAGCTTTGGGTGATGTCGCAGACAGAATTACCGGCTTAGAACTCGGTGCTGATGATTATGTAGTTAAACCATTTTCCCCCAAAGAGCTAGAAGCTCGCATTCGTTCGGTATTGCGACGAGTAGATAAAACTGGTGGTTCAGGTATTCCTAGTTCCGGAGTTATTCACGTAAGTACGATCAAAATCGACACCAATAAGCGTCAAGTTTACAAAGGTGACGAACGCATTCGCTTAACCGGAATGGAATTTAATTTACTAGAACTTTTAGTAAGTCGTTCAGGAGAAGCTTTTTCCCGCTCAGAAATTTTACAAGAAGTCTGGGGATATACACCAGAACGTCATGTAGATACCCGCGTAGTAGATGTACATATCTCCCGTTTACGAGCCAAATTAGAAGATGATCCTTCAAATCCAGAGCTTATACTCACCGCCAGAGGTACGGGATACTTGTTTCAACGTATTATTGAACCAGGAGAGGAATAACATATATGGAGTGAGGAGTTAGGAGTTAGGAGTTACATTTAATACGCTGCTTTTCTTGTGTTCAACTGGAAATCACAATCCCGATTCTTAATTCATAACTCATAACTCATAACTCATAACTTGATAAAAATGGTAAATCAAGACCCCAACCGCTTTTTGAGGCGTCTACCTATCATTGTAGGTGGGCTAGGCGCTGTACTTTTGCTAGTTAACCGTTTGCGATCGCCAGAATTAACTCCATCTCAAGCTCGTGCTGATGTGCTTGGTGTAATTTTAAGTGCCGTTTTGATTTTAACGGGTTTAATTTGGCAGCAAGTACAACCGCGAACTCCGGATAGTGTAAAGCTTATAGGTGAAGAAGGTTTTTTCCTCGCAGCAGATTTGTCTGAAGCGATAAAAATAGAATTAGCTTGGGCATCTCATTTATTATTGACCAATACAGTAACTCGTTGTGTAGTAGTTTACTATCAAGGCAAAGTTTTATTACGTCGCGGGATTTTAGGAGAAAAATCAGTTGTTACACCAGGAGCAATATTAAAACGAGTTTTAGAAAAGCATAAACCAGTTTATTTAGTAGATTTAAAAGTGTATCCCGGAAGAGTTGAATTTGATTATTTACCAAGTAATACTCAAGGTGTAATTTGTCAACCAATTGGTCAAGAAGGAGCCTTGATTTTAGGAGCGCACGCTCCACGCAGTTATACTAAACAAGACGAAAAATGGATCGGAGGAATTGCGGATAAATTAGCCGTGACTTTAAGGAGTTAGGAGTTAGTTGATGGTGGTTAGTTGATGGTTGATGGTGGTTAGTTGTTAGTTGATGGTGGTTAGTGGTTATCAACTGTCAATTGTCAACTATCCCCTTGTTTATATTTAAAATTAATAATTAAGAAATATGCAACTTATTTACGGGTTACTGATTGCCTTAATGCTTGTTGGTATTATTGGTGCTGTGGTTCCTGGTATTCCGGGAACTAGTTTGATTTTAATTGGAATTATTATTTGGGGATTTATTAAAGGTTCCTTTGCTGCTATCAGCTTACCTTTGATTGTTACCGGAATCGTTTTACTATTGAGTATGGGTATTGATTTTTTTGCTGCATACTGGGGAGCGAAAAAAGCCGGTGCAAGCAAATGGGGACAAATTGGAGCAATGGTTGGTTTAGTACTAGCATTTTTCGGATTATTGCCACCTTTTTTAGTATTTGGTGGTCCGTTGATCGGAATTTTTATTGGACCACTTTTAGGAGCAATTATTGGTGAATTCATTTATCGCAAGGATTTATTAATTGCAATTAAAGCCGGTTTGGGAATTGTTGTAGGTAGTTTAATTGGAAATATCATCCAAGGTTGTTTAGCCTTAGCGGCAGTTATAGTTTTTGTTGCCACTACTTATTCTCAGGTCTTTGTAAGTTAAAATTTGTTCTTAATTCTAAATTCAGAAGTCGGGTTTTTATTAAAAAACCCGACTTCTCAACTCCACGAGATCATCAGAAGTCGGGTTTTTAGGATGATTGTCTTGGATAATCGAGATTAAAATAAAAACCCGACTTCTTACCCCCACAAATTAAGAAACCCGGTTTTTTAAAACCAGGTTTCTGTAATATATGCTGAATATTTTAATGGATTAAAAAAAGAAGCTTTAAAAAAATATTTTACTATGCTGATGTTTAATTAATAGCAAGAACCTACTTCTTAAACTTTTGACGCTTCTTTACACCAAACATACCAGCTACTGCTAGAGCACCAAGACTGAAGGTGGTTGTGGGTTCTGGTACGGATTGAATCGCTGATAAAGTTACACCATCACCCGCTCCTGTACCATTATCGCTACCAAGATGGATCACAAAAGAACTTACATTTTTCAAGGTTAACGTTTGGGTATTACCGTCAGATCCAGCTGCTAACATCATATTTTGTACACTTTGTCCATTAACTTCCAAAATTCCGCTGAACCCTGATTTTTCTGTATCAAAGAAATCAAGGGAAAGTTTTTCAAATTCTTTCTCAAATTCAAACAAGAAACGACCTACTTCTAATTCCCCTGCTTCAGATGCTACACCATCTGTTTGAATAGCTACGGGACGCAACCAAAATTGTCCTAGTTCTTCGGTTGTTCCACCATCTGTACCAGAAAATTTAATTAAACCATTACCATAATTATTTTCAGTTCCTTTACTATCAACAAATAATCTGCTGAGTCCGTAATTTACAGTCTGAGAATTATCATTATCAAATTGTAAACTGGTAACACTGAAACCAAGAGAACTACTATCAATACATTGACTGGGGTCAAGACATCCCAGGTTTTTTGTTTTAATTTCACCTTCTTGATTAGGAATGAAAGAAGCAGCATGAGCAGCAGGTGCAGCAGCTAATCCTAAACCTAAACCAAAAATTGCAGCAATAATATTAAACTTATGCATCATTTCCCTTCTTATCTTTTTCTTCTCTTTGTTTTAGTAAGGAGGCAATTAATTTGCGTTTCTCGCCTCTTAACTACTCACTAAGTTAAGAGACAAACTTGCAAAAACGTAAGCCCTAGCCAGCAGAATTAATTCAAACTTTATTTTAAGGGAAAAATCAAATATTCTTCCGCAAAATTACCACGTTGTATGTGTGACTAATTATCTATAACCATTTTCGATTTACTATCTGTACCGAAGAAATACTATATTTTTTACTTTTACTTTCAGATTAATAAATTATTTTTAATAATTCTTTCCGTAATAACTAGGAAATTTAGATAGTAACCCTGACGTGAGTTCGATATTCACAAATTCGATTGCTGCTTAAATCATAAGCAAGCTGTCAAATCTGGATTTTTCCTGGGGGCTATTCGTCGAATTCACGTTAACCCTGATATTTTCAAAGCAAAAAAAATTGAGTAGTCAGATAATTTAACTGCTGAGGTTAGATTATCTATCTACTCAATAAAAGTTTAAAGAGAAGGGAATTTTTTTTTAATTAATAAGTATATATTCGGCTGACCTGATGAATTTTACGCTATTTCATATTTCATCCTAAGTAGGGTTTAAATGATTTTAGTAGTAAGATGCGACCCTTAGTCCAGTAAGTAAAGATAAATCACTAATTGGATTTAGGCTTTTTGAGAAGCTTTTTTGCGGCTTTTTAAAATAAGTAGTCCAGCTACTGCTAGAACGCTCAAACCGAGGGTGGTTCCAGACTCAGGTACGCTGACTGTTAATGCTACACCATCACCAGTTCTTCTGAAAACACTGTCTGGACCTGGTTTACCAAGTTGAACAACAAAGTCTTTTACATCCTTTAATACTAAGGTTTGAATATTGCTATCAGGTCCTGCTGGAAGTAACATATCGAGCAAATCTTGTCCCGCAAGTTCAATTCCGTTAACTTCGATAACTCCAGTGAAGTTTTCGTCCTCAGTATCAAAGAAGTCTAGTCTGACTTCACCAACTGTTTTACCTAAATCGAACTTAAAGCGACCAACTTCTAAACGTCCATTTTCAAAGGGAACCAGATTACCATTACTATCTAACACGTTAGCTACAGGGCGAAACCATGTCTGCCCAATCAGCGGATTTGTCCCTTCGTCTTCAGCTTTGAAGGTGATTCCGAAAGCATTTAATTCAGGGTTTGTAGTGGTTCTGTCATCAGCAAACAAGCGGCTGATACCAAACTGCGGACCTTTACCATCAAAGTCATAATCTAAGCTCGTAACTGTGTAACCTAATGGAAGTGTGGTTGTATCGATACAGTTGTTGGGGTCTAGACAATCAAGGTTAGTCAGCTTGATTTCACCTTCTGTCTGAGGAACTAACGAAGCCGCTTTTGCTTCTGAAATTGATGCGGTAGCAATACCTAAACCGAGAGTGGAAATTGCGAGTGTTTTTACTAACTTGTTAAAGCTTTTCATTTTGATTACTCCAGAAAATACTGATTTTTTAAAGTGTCTCTTGGATACTTAGTGTGTGTGTTTCCTCGTATCCATATTTGTATAGTATTTCGGTGTACGTGAATATGTCATCCTTTATCCCTAGGATTCATGACAACTTAATCTTCGTAATAAATTAAGGTAAATTACGTAGTTTTATAAGTATTTAAAATACAGGCAATTGCGTAGTTGTGGTGATAAAAATCGCTATTTTACAATCAGTAATTCTGATGTTTTGTTAAAACTTATAGATGTTTAGAGCAAAACTTGATGAAAATCCAACCACGGATTTCACAGATTTAATTACCCAGTTGATAGTTGATGATTAATAGTTAATGGTTGATAGTTATCACTCAACCATTACCCATTACCAATTACCGATTGCCAATTTCCAAAACTAATAAAACCAGCCTTCTTGTTCAAGAGTTTCGATTAATTGAATTCCACGGGGATCTCCCACTCCTAGCAGTGCAGCTTTAGTATCTTCACGCACTCCTAAATCTTCATCTTCAGCAAAAGCTTGAATCAAAGCATCGATCGCAGTAGCATAAACAATATTAGAAGGTAATTCGCGGCATAATTGTCCAATTGTCCAAGCACAATTACTCCGTACTGCTGGCATCGAGTCTCTCACCAACCCTTCAATTAAAGGTGGAATTGCACCGACAACAGCTTCGTAGCCCACTTCAGCCATTTGTGCCAGAGAACTAGCAGCCCATAATCGCACGGCAGAAATGTCGGTTCTTAAAGCATCAGCTAAAGGCATCAAACAACGTATATCTCGGCAATTACCTAATGCCCAAACTACACCTTTTCGCACGTAGCCATTCCAATCTCGATTCAATTGGTTGATCAACGGTTCAACAGCATCAGGGCTGGGATTGCGTCCGATACCGTATGCTGCGCTGACTCGTACTAAAGGACAAGTATCTGTTAACAAGCGAATTAAATGAGGAATTGCACGAGCATCTTCTATATCACAAAAAGCACGAGCCGCCAGCATTCTTTGCTGTGGCTGGGGATTTTCGAGCAGAGCTAACATTACCTCCGGATTCGGTTTTGCCGCTTCTGACTCAGCACTTAGCGGCTCCATATTATCTAGAGGGCTTTCTAGTTCTGCTTCGACATCAAGTAGGTAATCGTTATCTGCATCATACATAAATTTAAAATTACCATTACCTAGTACCTTTGGGAAGAGGATGGGGGGAAGAAGAGGATGGGGGGAAGAAGGAGATGGGGGGAAGAAGGAGATGGGGGGATGGGGGGATGGGGGGATGGGGAGAGTTATTAATTATTTCTTTAACCTTTAACCTTTACCTTTAACCTTTACCTTTAACCTTTAACCTTTAACCTTTAGCGTGTCACTGTAATGATTTAACCATCCATAGGGATTGGGTTTGATAGCCTAGTTGATTGTAGAGATTTACTGCGGGGGTGTTTGATTGAAAAACTTGGAGGGCTATTTGAATGTCTCCTCGGTTTTTAGCCCAGTTTTGGGCGTACTCCATCAAAGCTGTACCAATACCTTTGCGCCGATGTTCTGGAATAATGTAGAGAAGAAATATGTGGGCGTGACGCAATCCGGTAATTTGGTCGATGGCGTTTCCCATCCACAAGCAACCAATTGGACGGGTGGGGAAAATATCTTTTACTATTTCTTGTTTTTCTGCTGAATATTCTACCCACCATAAAGGGGTGTCTGGAGAAAGATATTGCTCGACTGTTTGGGATAAATGAGAAAAATCTTGTCGCGGAAACATATCTTGGTAGGTACGCTGCATGAATTTGACCAGCAGCGCTCTGTCCAAGGTTGAACCGGAACGAACTGTGTAATCCGGTAGTAGTTTTTCTGCCACTTTAACAGTTATCAGTTATCAATTTTATGAATAATATCGGGGATTGGTGTTAACTGTTGGCTGTTAACTGTTTACTGATGGAAAATACAAACTCTGGTGTTGCTCCATTATCCCATGTTTCTATGCTTGAAATCCCTTCATCTTCAATGGGTGCCGGAGCTGCCATATCTGAAGGTAAAAAGATTCGAGCGCTAACTGCTACTAATGCTAGAGTGAAGATTAGTACCGCAATTAAGGGGGCGATGTATTGACGTAATATTGCCATATCGTAGTAGATGTGTAATGGGGAATTTGAGGTAATTATGGGAATTACTGGAATTATTTACTTTACCTAACTACTTATTTTAACGTCCTCTGTCACGTTCTAAGTCGGCGATCGCCCTTTGCCAATACCAATCTTCTGACATTCCGGGATGATTTTGCTTGAGCTGCTCAATTAAACGGTTTGCAGTCGCTTTATCTCCAACTAAAGCAAAAAATCGATTTTGCAAATGTGCCTCTTTTTCGCTGGATTCTTCGCTTGGGTATGGTGGTTGTGTTGACCACGAACGGGATTGACGCTTTTTCAATTCCCAAAATAACACAAAATATAAGGTTCCAAAAATCAGAATTAAACTGAAAGTTCCCAAGAAAGTTACTAAGTTCAGCGTTAAAAAACCCAAAATTAATTGAGAAAGAACATACCCAAGTATAATACCCGTCATCATCATAATGACTATGGATATAATAACGACGAATTCTTGCCCCATAAATTTACTTCCTTTTTTCAAGTCTTGGTTTAAGAAATAGGAATTCTTGGTTCCAAGGGGCAAAGACTGGCAACATGAATATAGTTAAGCTTCAACTTACAAGTTAAGATATGAATTTTTATCGTTAACTGCTGTAATTTACTGACGACTTACCCGTGTATAAACTATTAATCGCCAACAATTGATACAGATTATATTCAAATTATATTTAAAAGTTATTCTTTAGCCAGTGTGCCGACAATGGTCGCAAGTAAACCAATGTACCTCATTCAAAGCAATCTCGGTTTGAGTAAACGCGATTTGCACCAAAAAGAGGGTAGACATATTTGTTACCAAAGCATCGCCTCGTTTGTAAAGAACTATAAATACTTTTATAAATATCTTTGGCAATCAGTCGATGCTTACACCCTGGCTGGAGAAAAATTATATTCAATCAAAAGTTGAACAATATCTTGACATACTTACACTTTACTGTTGTGCCAATACGCCAAATTAACAGATAGTCTTATATGGATTTTTGACTGAGATTATTGGGATTGAGTTATTTATGGACAGGTTCAATAAACGGAGTTAAGCTTCAAGTTTGGGCAACTTGGTTGTTCTATGCAGTTTTAATTGACCTTGCAGATGCTGTTGCCGACGAGATTGCCCTTCTATTTGACCGTCTTTCCTTAGAGATGATTTTTCCTGGGCTTTATCATTTTAATCATGCTTATAACAAAGGTCAGACCACTGACCCAGTTTTATTTTTTGCGGCTTCACAGAACAGAAACCTTAATGTTGTAAAGACAATACGAAAAAAACCTCAAACGCTTGATTTATCGCCTTTTCCTTTACCCTTGACAATTCCTGCTTTTCCTTAACTTGTTACGAATCCGTACTAACTATAAAAATCGGGATGACTGGATTCGAACCAGCGGCCCCTTCGTCCCGAACGAAGTGCGCTACCAAGCTGCGCCACATCCCGGCAATAAATACCCATGTTATTATATCACAAAAATTAAATGAAGGGAGGATGGGGAGACAAGGGGATGGGGAGAAATTAACTGTCAACTGTCAACTGATTATTAAATTGCGTTACCATAAAATCTGTATATCAACAAGTGGTAAGGACGGATTGTGACTGTAAAACCAGACTGGTTGCGGGTAAAAGCTCCTCAATGGGAACGTGTTGGTGATGTTAAGGAAACTTTACGGGATTTATCCCTAAATACTGTTTGTGAGGAAGCATCTTGTCCGAATATTGGCGAGTGTTTCAAAGCAGGTACCGCAACGTTTTTAATTATGGGACCAGCTTGTACTCGTGCTTGTCCTTACTGTGATATCGATTTTGAAAAGAAACCCCAAGCTTTAGATTCCACAGAACCTGTGCGTCTCGCGGAAGCAGTACGTCGGATGAAGTTGAATCATGTGGTGATTACTTCTGTAAACCGCGATGATTTACCCGATGGTGGTGCTTCACAGTTTGTTCGTTGTATTGAAGCGGTTCGCACTATTTCTCCCAATACTACTATTGAAGTTTTAATCCCCGATTTGTGCGGTAATTGGGAAGCTTTGCAAATTATCCTCAAAGCACAACCGGAAGTTCTCAACCACAATACAGAAACGGTTCCCCGGTTATATCGTCGTACTCGTCCCCAAGGTGATTATCAAAGAACGTTGGAATTGTTGAAACTATCGCGTCAAATTGCACCTTGGATTTACACCAAATCGGGTATTATGGTGGGTCTTGGGGAAACTGATGCAGAAATTCGGCAAGTTATGCGAGATTTACGCGCTGTCGATTGCGATATTTTAACTATTGGGCAATATTTACAACCCAGTCAAAAGCATTTAAAAGTAGACGATTTTATTCATCCTGAACAATTTGCAGCATGGAAAACCTACGGTGAAGAAATCGGTTTTTTACAAGTTGTTTCTTCTCCATTGACAAGAAGTTCTTATCATGCAGAACAGGTAAGGATATTGATGGAACGATATCCACGGGTGAAAAGTTAGGGATTAATTAACCTCTTTTTATAATTCTCCAAAACGATAGTGTTCCTCCGCGCTTACCTTTGCGTGACTCTGCGTTAAAAAGATGATTCCTAATACAACTCATACTTCATCAACTGACAAGGCAGAGTACCATTATATACCGCAAATCGCTCTGAAGATTTCAATCCAATAGATTGAGACAATTCCTTATTACCACTCAGTACAAATGCAGTCCAACCTTTGAAGCGTTCTTTGAGTACGTTGCCTAAAAGTTTGTAAAATGCTCCTAAATCGCTATCTCGTCCTAAGCGTTCGCCATAAGGTGGATTGCAAAATATTACCCCACTGTCCGCAGGTGCGACAACTTCGGAAAGCTCCATCTGAGAAAACCAAATGTGATTATCTACACCGCAGTTCGTAGCATTTGTTTTTGCTTGCTCAATAACATCTTGATCGTTGTCGCTCCCCCAAATCGATGCCGGAAGTGTATCTAATTGACTCCCTTGAGCTTCTGCGATCAACTTTTCCAACAGGGGTAGGTCAAAATCGCTCCAGGTTTCAAATCCAAAGGATTCTCGAAACAAACCGGGTGCAATATTCAGCGCTTTCAAACAAGCTTCTATGGGTAAAGTGCCAGAACCACACAGCGGGTCATAAAACATTTGTTCTGGTTGCCAACCCGAAAGTTGAATCAAAGCAGCCGCAAGAGATTCTTTGAGGGGTGCTGTCCCAACCGCAGGACGATAACCTCGACGGTGTAAACTACTACCAGAGCTATCAAGGCTCAGAGTACAAAAGTAACCACGAATATGTACATTTATCCGTAAATCTGGTGAGAACAGTTCCACATCAGAACGTTCGCCGAATTTTTCCTGTTGCTGGTCAACGATCGCGTTTTTGACCTGAAGCGCTGTAAAATGTGTGTGGTTGAGTTCGTCGTTTTTACCTGTAGCGTTGACTGCTAGAGTCTGGTCTGGTGTAAGATAATTTTGCCAATCAATGTTTTGAATCCCATTGTAGAGGTCTTCTGGAGTTTTGCAAGGAAATTCCGAGAGCTTAACTAAAATGCGGAACGGTAATCTTGCCCAGAGATTAACCCGATAAAGCAAAGTGCGATCGCCTTCAAAACTCACACCGCAAAATCCAGGTTCTACCGAACTAGCACCCAGTTGTTCTAACTCTTGAGATGCAAGTTCTTCCAATCCACGAGCAACTGTTGCAAAATACTGAGTCATAATTTAATCGGGAGTAGGGAACAGGGAAAAGGGAGTAGGGAGTATTTACAACCATAATTATTGAGTATCTGTACTTACTAATTCTAATCTGTGCCAATCTTTAACTATAATTGTTCCACCTCTTTTATAAATTACTATTTCCTTGAGTTTTTGAAACAAACGCACGCATTCTTCATAGGTAATACCAATACTGCGGGCAATTTGATAGTAAGTTAGTTTAACATTTAAGCAATCTCCTTGAGTTTGTCCATGAGTGCCATCGCGATCGCGATAATATTGAATTAATCTGATTAAACGCACCATTGCTCGTTCGGAAATCAGTCCGTGTACTGTATTATGGAGTTGTTGCAGTCTTTGATTAAATACCTCTAATATTCTTAAACTAATTTCTGGCGATTGAGAGATTACTTTTAATAAAGCTTCGCGTTCAATAGTTAATACCTCTGATTTTAATTGACAGATGACTGTTGCAGGCGAAATCCCATTGCCAAAAATAGCTGGTGCTGCAAAAAGTTCTCCTGCTGGAATCAGACGTACTACTGTTTCTTTTCCATTAACAGCAGTCTTTTTAATTTCTAATTTTCCTGTAATTAAAGCATGAAGTTGTTGAGGAAGATAATCACCTTCGTGCATGATTATTTCATCTTGTTGATATTCCCGAACATAACTATAGGGAACAAGACTTTCTAGTTGTGTTGTTGCTAAATTTTGAAAAATAGAAATTTGTTTTAATTGAGCAATTGACGAGCAACCTTTAACAATCATTAGTTGGAAAAATATATTCTGTTAATTATTTAAAAATAATATTTTAGCGACTGATAAAAAAAATAAATCCAAAATAAATCAGCGTTCGAGGCTAAAAAAGCAAATTAATTAACCAGTTTCTTTGACGAGGGATATTACCCAAGCTAAAACAATATTAATTAATACAAAAATTTCTATAGCTTTAAGCAAAGAAAGAGACGATAGCCATTGCTTAATAATTATCATATCAAAATTATCACGCCAATTAGCAATATTTTTGCGCCACAAATTAGGACTATCTTTACTACGAAATCGCCAATTAATCATTGATAAGATTAAAGGTACACCTCCAACCTTAATACTCATTAATAAATGCAGCGCGATGCAACTTACTAAGACAAGCCAAGAAATCAGATGAGCATAGTACCACGAGTGATTAAGTTCTCCTTGAGGCAGCCAGTTTTCGTCCATCATCTTGCCAGAAAAAACAGCAAAAGTTAATGCCAAAATACTCAAAGTATTAACTAAACGATGCAGACTATACCACCAAATTGGTTGTCCAAATCTAGTTAGTTTACTTAAAGAATCTGACTGAATTAATCGACCTTGACCCCGATGAAAAGCATAGATAGCAAATAGAGGAAAAATCAGTAAAGTCCATAATCCAAAAGTCCCATGAATACCTTCAATTTCTGTCCATTTGGGTAGTGGAATTTGTCCCCAACGTCCATCATAAACATCGTAAGTCCAGAAAGCAGTAATAATGGCTAAAATTGCGAATAAGCCAGTTAAACCGTGAAGAATACGTAGTAATAATGGTTGATAAGGTTTCCATAATTTGCCCGACATCAATCCCCTCATTAAAAATCATTCACTAAACCTGTTTGTAGTTTAACCCAAGCATCCCATAAACAAAAGTTTACACTTAAACATGAGCTACCTCAGAGACGGGACTCGAACTTGATGTCAAAGTAAGAGTATCGAGTTTGGATACGACTTATGACAGCTACTCTTAATTTTGCCACTGCACCAGGTCATCAAGTTTTAGCCGCAGCAGGAAAAAGAATATTACGTCCAGGAGGAAAAGCAGCTACAGAACAACTATTTACTTGGGCTGATTTTCAACCAGGAGAAACAGTATTAGAGTTAGCAGCTAGCTTTGGTGAAAGTGCAATTGAAATAGCCAAAAAATTTAACGTCCGAGTTGTGGGAATTGAGAACAATCCAGATAGCGTAGCTAAAGCGAGAGAAAACATCAAAGCTGCGGGGTTATCAGATAAGGTAACTATTATTGAAGGAGACATTTTTCAGTTAGAAAAAATTACAGATAAGTTCGATTATGTCTTGGCTGAAGCCATATTAACTATGCAATCGGATGCTGGGAAAGTCAAAATACTATCAGCAATTAAAGACTGTTTAAAACCAGAAGGTAAGTTTCTTTCCCATGAAATGTTGGTTCGTATTCATGAGTCAGAAGTGCGTCAAAGTCTATCTCAAACTATTAAGGTGAATGCGAATCCTCTCACAATAGAAGAATGGCAAACAGTTTGTGAAAAAGCTGGTTTAAGTTTACAACAGCAGCAAACAGGAGCAATGGGATTACTTAATTTTGGTCAGATGGTGCGGGATGAGGGCTTATTCAGAACAATCAAAATTATTTGGAACGTTTTAACTAATTCTAATTTGCGTCAAAGAGTCTTACAAATGCGCCGTCATTTTCTACAGCAGCGTGACAATATTGGTTATATCGTGTTTTGGGCAAAGATTTTCTAGTAATTGGTTATTGGTGATTTAGTTCAGTAAATAGGAGTTTATGAAATTATGAATACTACAACATTCAACAATTCTTTTAATACTACTTTGCAGGATTTAATTGAATATCCTCAAAGCGGCATTCTCAGTAAAGTTTTATTTAAAGATAATAACAGCCAATACAGCTTATTTTGTTTGGCAGCAGGTACGGAAATTGATGAACATACCTCCACTCGTAATGCTGTAATCACAGTAGTAGAAGGAACGGGAAACCTGAATTTAGAAGGTAAAGATATTGCTTTAGCACCAGGAGTATTTGTCTTTATGTCAGCAAATGCGCCTCATGCTTTGCAAGCAAAAGAAAATCTCGCATTTGTGCTGACTTTATCCGAACATCTTGCCAAGAAAAAAATTAGTCAACAAACCATTGATATTGTCAAATCTACCGCTCCCGTAATCAAACAACATGGGCAAAAAATTACTACTCGGATGTACGAAATTATGTTTGATAAGCATCCAGAAGTGAAAGCACAATTTGATATGTCCGCACAAGCAAATGGTACCCAACCAGCTAAACTTGCTACCGCAGTTTATACCTATGCTACTCATATCGACGATTTAGAAGCATTAAAAGCAATGGTAGATAAAATTGCTCATCGTCACGTAAAAACCCATGTTTTACCAGAACAATATCCCATTGTCGGGGAATGTTTATTGCAAGCAATTCAAGATGTATTGGGAGATGCTGCAACCGAAGAAGTCATGACAGCTTGGACTCAAGCTTATCAAGCATTAGCTGAGATTTTTATTAATCGAGAACAAGAAATCTATCAAACTGTTTCTAATTAATTAAGTAGGTCAGTACAGAAAATTATCATTGAGACAAGGCAAGAGGCAACTGTCAACCCGGGTGATTGCTTCGTTTCACTATCCCCCTCCGGGAGACGCTTCGCTAACGTTCCACTCGCTTCGGACAACTATACAATTAATTTTGCCCAAGTACTTATAGCATCGGTTAATTTTTATCAAAAATAACTGATTAGAACGCAACCACTTATTATTAAGTACTCATGCAAAAATATTTGTATATTTCAAAATTAATTTAAATAACCCTCAATCCTTTGCGATGAACCGCACCAAAAAGGGTGAATGCTTCATTCCGCTACGCTGCATTCGCTTCGGACAAATGTTTAATTAATTTTGCACAAGTACTTATCAAATCCGTTTGTATCGCAATTATACATTTTTAAACGCAAAGTGACGCGGAGGTAAGCGCAGGGGAACGCAGAGTTTTTTTTGCACATACTTTTTATCATTCCGATGTAAGCGTGACGCTTTAAAAGAATATTATTTACCTTTCAAGATTTCTAAACTAAGTAAGCTAGCACAAAAAATAACGCGCTTATAAAGAAATGTAAATCAATCTTAAACCCTCTTACCTGTTGCCTTTTGCATGAATGCCTTTTGCCTTGTCTTAATGAGAATTTTCCGTGCTGACCTACTTACACACCCTAAAATTATTATTAAAAAATAAATAGCATATTTCCCAATTTAAAATTTCCCGTAACATCCAAAGTGCTATATTTCCACCGTCGCATAGGTGTATATTTATGACTAATCAAAATTCAGCAGTTGCTATTCTCGGTGCGGGTGCTTGGGGAAAAGCGCTGGCAACTCTTGCAAGAAATAATGTTGATGATGTACGGTTGTTCTCGCGTCGCGATTCCCAATCTTTAGCGCAGACGGTGGAAGGTGCCGATATTATTCTCAGCGCTGTTTCGATCAAAGGTGTCAGAGATATTGTTTCTCAATTACAATTTTTACCCATTTCTCCTCAAACTATTTTTGTCACCGCTACTAAAGGTTTAGACCCCGAAACTACCTGCACACCTTCGCAAATTTGGCAAGAAAGTTTTCCTAATCATCCAGTAGTAGTTTTATGCGGTCCTAATTTATCCAAGGAAATTACCCAGGAATTACCCGCAGCGACTGTAGTTGCGAGCAATATTGAAAGTGCAGCCGCATCTGTGCAACTTGTATTTAATTCAACTCGGTTTCGGGTTTATACAAATTCCGACCCTTTGGGAGTAGAATTAGGGGGAACTTTAAAAAATGTGATGGCGATCGCCGCTGGTGTATGCGACGGTTTGCAGTTGGGAACCAATGCCAAAGCAGCTTTAGTGACTCGAGGATTAACTGAAATGGTTCGCATCGGCGTAGATTGGGGTGCGAAGCCGGAAACATTTTACGGTTTATCGGGTCTAGGTGATATATTAGCAACCTGTAATAGTCCTCTAAGTCGCAATTACCAAGTCGGATACCAGTTAGGACAAGGAAAGACGCTGGTCGAAATTCTTTCCCATCTCCAGGAAACCGCTGAAGGAGTAAATACAGCAGAAGTTTTGGTACAACGCGCTAAACAGCAAAATATTTCCATGCCAATTACTCAGGAAGTTTATCGCTTACTTAAAGCCGAAATTACCCCACGACAAGCATTGTTGGATTTAATGACGCGAGAGATAAAACCGGAAGTTGATAGTTGATAGTTGATGGTTGATAGTCGATTGTTGATAGTCGATGGTTGATGGTTGATGGTTGATGGTTGATAGTCGATGGTTGATGGTAAATAAACCAACACAACAACTAACCACCAACAACTAACCACCAACAACTAACCACCAACAACTAACCACCAACAACTAACCACCAACAACTAACTACCAACAACTAACTACCAACAACTAACCACCAACAACTAACCACCAACAACTAACCACCAACAACTAACTACCAACAACTAACCACCAACAACTAACTAGCAAATACCAAGATTCCCTGACGATTAAAAAAAAATTCGTCAGGAAATAACTTTCATAGCTATGTATATATAACTATGATTATGATTTATAACTTTTTCCTTTGTCTATCTTTATACCATGTTGTATTTACTACTGTCAATATTTTGAAGCTATAAATTTAACGAACTCAGCCGGTTAATAGCAGTCTAGTTAAGGATTTGAATTGCTGTTGGTTCAAATTAATTGCTGGGCTGACACGCTTAACTAAAATGAGTATGAAATAAAACCAGTATTATTTTATTTCAAAAAAAACCAAATTAATTTCTAAATAATGTTAGTTCTCCGTTAATAGCGGGAACAATAGCAACAGTTGATTAGCAATCAAAAGCTAGTAATTGTTACCTGGAGCCATTGAGAAATTCTTATGCCAGCAACATCTTTTTATGCCGATGCCGATACCGTTTACGAATCTCAAAAATCCCCTCAAGATTTTGAACCGGAATTAGTCGTTGATGACGTAGAAATTCCTAAAGATGAGGACTTAGAACAGTTGGAGATAACAACTTCAGACACTGCAAATTTGAATGCTACGACCAAAACCCGCAGTACGGATTTAGTTCGTTTATATCTTCAAGAAATTGGTAGAGTTCGGTTATTAGGTCGAGATGAAGAGGTTTCAGAAGCTCAAAAAGTTCAACGTTATTTGAAGTTACGGATACTATTATCCGAAGCCGCAAATCAAGGTGATGAATTACTTGCTCATTATTTGAGAATAGTTGAAGCTCAAGAACGTTTGACATCCGAGTTAGGACATCGCCCTTCGATGAAAAGATGGGCAAATACTGCTGGTATTGAGGAGTTCGAGTTAAAAGGCGCTTTATCTCAAGGTAAACGCCGTTGGGCGCAAACGGCTCAACTAACCGTACAGGAGCTAGAACTAACTCAATCCCAAGGACTCCAAGCCAAAGAACATATGATTAAGGCGAATCTTCGTCTTGTAGTTTCTGTTGCCAAGAAATATCAAAATCGCGGCTTGGAGTTATTAGATTTAGTTCAAGAAGGTACTTTAGGTTTAGAAAGAGCTGTAGAAAAGTTTGATCCAACCAAAGGTTATCGCTTTAGTACTTATGCTTACTGGTGGATTCGTCAAGGTATTACCAGAGCGATCGCCACTTCTAGCCGTACTATCCGTCTACCAGTCCACATCACCGAAAAGTTAAACAAAATCAAAAAAGCTCAACGTAAAATTGCTCAAGAAAAAGGTCGGACTCCGACTTTGGAAGACTTGGCTGTTGAGTTAGAAATGACTCCGGCTCAAGTACGAGAAGTTTTACTAAGGGTACCTCGTTCTGTTTCTTTGGAAACTAAAGTAGGTAAGGACAAAGATACTGAATTAGGTGAGTTGCTTGAAACTGATGGTGTAACACCAGAAGAAATGCTCATGCGAGAATCTCTTCAAAGAGACTTGCAAAATCTTTTGGCTGATTTAACTAGTCGCGAACGTGATGTAATTCTGATGCGTTTTGGTTTAGCTGACGGTCATCCCTACTCCCTCGCTGAAATTGGACGCGCTCTGGATTTATCCCGCGAACGTGTTAGACAAATCGAATCTAAGGCTTTACAAAAGCTACGTCAACCTAAGCGACGCAACTTGATTCGTGATTACTTGGAATCCCTCAGCTAGAACAGTGCTTACAAGTGAATGAATCAGCGCGGCTTTGGGAAGCCACTCGTAATCTAGTTCTCCTGGTTTCCCCGTTTTCACAACATTCTACTTTGCCGCGCTAGTCACTTTAATACATGATTTGACTTATATGTCAAAGATTTTATGGTAAAAAAATTGTTTTTTGCCTTTGCTTCCCTACTATTTCTTGTATTTCCGTATTAAATTTTAAAATAGCTCGTGATGTCAGCTTTTTCTACTTGTGTTGAGCAAAGGCTGGCTGATGATTTCTCTTATAAATATCCACAGTAACGGGAATTCCAGTTTTAACTTCTTGTTTGATGTGCGTTTCGATCCTGCTCAAGTAATTCAGAATAATTATCAACAATCTAGAATTATTGCAAACAGGTGGATTTATTTGCTATATTCGCAATTGATAGCGGTTGTTGAGAAAAATTAGTATGACTGTTTACACTACTGCTTCGCTTAAGGCAGAACTCAACGAACGAGGTTGGCGTTTGACACCTCAGAGAGAAGTCATTCTACACATTTTTCAGGAGCTTCCTCAAGGGGAGCATCTGAGTGCAGAGGATCTTTATCACAGATTACAAATCGATAATGAAGGAATAAGTCTTTCTACGATTTATCGGACTTTAAAATTGATGGCACGGATGGGTATTTTGCGGGAATTGGAACTAGGTGAAGGTCATAAACATTATGAACTTAACCAACCTTATCCCCACCATCATCATCACTTGATTTGTGTTAGGTGTAACACGACTACCGAGTTCAAAAACGACTCAATTTTAAAAATTGGGTTAAAAACTTCTCAAAAAGATGGTTATCATCTTCTTGACTGTCAATTGACTATTCATGGAGTATGTCCAAAATGCCAGCGGGCATTGATGCCTTTGTAACATTTGGGAGCATTCTATATTTGAGTAGTTTTATCGGATGTGTTTGTTGCAAAAAGGTGAGTAGTTTTTTAAACTCACTCACCTTTTTGCTAGACGGATGCTAAAAACGTCCGTTCTTCACATCCTTCAAACTTACACCGTAAAACTCCTGAGCCTGTTTAATCGCGTTTTGAGTATCCTTATTCATTACTCCGTTCAAAGAACCTTTATAAAAACCCCGCGCTTGCAAGCGTCTTTGTATTTCCAAAACATTAAACTCAGCTTTTTCGGCATTATTGACTGTTCGATACAATTTACCGCGAGTAGTAGGTCCGGCAACACCGCTAGCTGCTAAATAATTGCTATTTTGGAATCGTTTTACTGCATCAGCAGTATAAGGACCAAAATAACCGTTTGGTTCTCCCTGTAAATATCCCGCTTTAATTAATTGTGCTTGCAAGATTCTTACAGGTTCACCGCGATCGCCTAAACCCAGAAATTCTTTGTTTTGTCTGGTGGCAGCGATAGTCATGGCTTGAGGTGCTTCTTCAGAATCACCAAAACCAACACCTATTGGTGGTAACTTGGTTAAGGTTTCTGTTCCGACAATACCGTCAACACCCAAACCATAAGCTCTTTGGAAACGCTTCACAGCATCTTCGGTAATCGGACCGAATATACCTGTAGAATTACCGTAATAAAATCCTGCTACTCGCAACCTTTCTTGTAAAGCTTTAATAGCTTCACCTTCATCACCTTTAACTAACAAGTTGGGATTGCGACGCTTATTAGTATTGGTAGCAATCTTAGGAGAGGTTTCTGGTGGTTGGTTTTGGTTTGTTGTCGCAACAGGCTTTTCTGTCGCTACTCGATTAGTATTTACCGTTACAGCAGCACGCCAACCTTCTAATTTTTGTAGTGTAGCAGGTCCGGCTACACCATCAACGCCGATGCTAGCAGCTTTTTGAAACCGCTTCACTGCATCTTCTGTTTTTACATCGTATACTTGAGTTACAGGAGCTTGATAAAAACCAGCCCTTTTCAAGTCTTCTTGTAAATTTCTCACAGATGGACCTCTATCTCCCTTTTGCAGCGCTAAAGCGCTACTGGCAATGCTCAGAATGGAGATAGTCAAAACTAGAGGTAACATATACCCCCAAGCTTTACTCGAAAAACGTTTCAAATCTGGAGCTTTGGAAGTTTTCAACCAGGAATAATGGTAAACCAATTCACTGGTTGAGGGTTCTTCATAAACTCCGGCTAAGTGTAAATACGCAAGATTTTCCATTTTTTTCTCTTACACCACCGTTTTTTCTTCTATTGCTGCTTCTGCTTGGTGAACCAGGTTTCGTAAATTATCTAGTGTTGATATATTTACATCCTGCCATAAACCGCGCTGGTATGCTTCTAATAATCTTTCAGCAATATCACGCAGAGCATGAGGATTGTTGTTCTCGATGAATTCACAGACATTTAAATCAAAAAGGTAAGCTTGGGCAATTCCCTGATACATATGGTTTTCGACACAGTTCGCGGTAGCATCGTAGGCGAATAAATAATCTACTGTCGCCGCAATTTCAAATGCACCTTTATAACCGTGACGCATCACTCCTTCAATCCATTTGGGATTGACAACTCGCGAACGATACACCTTCGCTATTTCTTGTTGAAGCTTGCGGACTCGCGGTTGAAAACTTTTGGAATTATCGCCAAAATATGTTTGGGGATTTTTCCCTGTTAAACACCGCACTGCTACTGTTAGACCACCCTGAAACTGGTAATAATCATCGGAATCTAGTAAATCGTGTTCGCGATTATCTTGATTGTGCAGTACAACTTGCATTTTTACTAGACGTTGCTCAAATGCTTCTGGTGCTGCTTTACAAAAGCCCTTACCTGTGTAAGCATAGCAACTCCAGTTCATATAAGCACGCGCTAAATCTTGATCTGTATGCCAATTTTGAGATTCAATCAATCCTTGTAAACCAGCTCCATAAGCTCCTTCTTTACTACCAAAAATCCGATATCGCGATCGCGTTTGTGCGGCATCTTTATTTAATCCTTGTTTTATCCAATATTCTGTTTCACAACTTACTTGTACGGCTAAGGGATTATACTCTGGGGCTTCTTCTAATGCTGCTACTGCTGTTACCGCTCGATCGAATAGTTCGATTAAGTTGGGAAAAGCATCCCGAAAAAAACCTGATATTCTCAGGGTTACATCCACGCGGGGACGCTGTAATATCGATATCGGTAAAATCTCAAAATCCACCACTCTCCTTGCAATTCCATCCCATACTGGCTGTACTCCTAATAAAGCCAAGGCTTGAGCGATGTCATCTCCCCCTGTCCGCATTGTCGCTGTTCCCCACACTGATAAAGCTAGTGTTTTCGGATACTCCCCATTCTCCTGGGTATATGTTTCGATTAAAGTTTCTGCGGCTTTTCTACCAACCTCCCAAGCTGATTCTGTAGGAATAGCACGTATATCAACTGAGTAAAAATTATTTCCCGTTGGTAGAACTTCTGGACGACCCCGTGTAGGTGAACCGGAAGGAGCGCTTTGAACGTATCTACCGTCAAGTCCTCGTAACAAATTTTTAATTTCTAAATTGGTTTGCTCTAAGGAAGGGAGAAGATTTGAACGAATCCATTCTAGAACTATTTGAGTTTGGGATTCAGGAGCTTGGATTTGTAGGGGTACAACACAATTATTATTCACAGAATTTTCCGTTACCTGTTCAACAATACGAGTCGCGTATGCTTCCAAAAGTTCAATTGCATCACCTATATTTCGACAAGGTACGGGACTTTCGTTGATAAATACTTGAGCGGGGTTATCTGTCAATGGATCAAAATCCCAGCCTAAATCTTGCGCCATCGCCCTAGTTAATCCACAATGAGCGCGATTCGGATAACGTGCGATCGCAATCATCAAATCCCGCAATTGTCTGCCGTTAGGACACTTACCAAATAGATGTAAACCATCACGAATTTGAGCTTCTTTTAATTCACACAGATAACCATCTAAGTAGTTCAAAAGACTAGTTTGTATTTGATTTTCTAGTTTTTCTCGATTAAATTGCAAATCTAAATGTAAATTTTCTTGAATAATTAATTCTGTAATTTTTTCGTTAATTTTTGTTAAACGTTTGGGGTCTAAATTGATTGCTTCGTAATATTCATCTACTAAATTTTCTAATTTTACCAGGGAACCGTAAAGTTCTGCGCGAGTTAAAGGAGGGGTGAGATGGTCTATAATTACAGCTTGAGCGCGACGTTTTGCTTGAGAACCTTCCCCAGGATCGTTGACAATAAACGGATAAAGGTGTGGGATTGTCGATAAAGCAACTTCTGGATAGCAGTTTTCTGATAAAGCGATACTTTTACCCGGTAGCCATTCCAGATTTCCATGTTTGCCGACATGAACTATAGCATCAGCACCAAAGCATTTTCTTACCCAATAATAAAAAGCTAAATAAGCGTGAGTTGGTTCCAAATCGGGTGCATGATAATTTAAACTGGGGTCGATATCATAGCCCCGTGCTGGCTGAATTCCGATGAAAATATTACCCAGTTGAATACCCGATATTGGGAATGGGTAATGGGTAATGGGTAATTGGTAATGGCTAATGGGTAATTGGGAATTGTCCCCTTGTCCCCCTGTCCCCTTGTCCCCCCATCCCCTTGTCCCCCCATCCCCTTGTCCCCCCATCCCCTTGTCCCCTTGTCCCCTTGTACCCTTGTCCCCCCATCTTTGACAAATACCTTCCTGAACTGCTGTTGGTAGGGAAGTGAAGTATTCTTGATATGCTTCTAAAGAAAGACTTTGGCTTATTTTTCTTAAATCTCTGGCTTCCGAGTCGTTTGTAACTCCTGCGATGAGTAATTCTATTAATTGATTGCCGTTTTCGGGTATATTCTCTATGTCATAGCCAGCATTTTGTAGGGCTTCCAAAATTTCGATGCAACTTTGGGGCGTATCTAATCCAACTCCGTTAGCTAAGCGTCCGTCACGGGTGGGATAATTAGCTAAAATCAAGGCTACACGGCGTTGTTCGGGAGATTTAGAACGCAGTTTAACCCAATTAGAGGCTAAATCTGTGACAAATTTAATCCGTGAAGCTACTGGTTGATAAACTATGACATCAGTTTGTAAAGCCGAATTGTTATTTTGTACCGTTTTGAAAGAGACAGCACGACTAATAATGCGTCCATCAACTTCCGGTAATGCTACATTCATGGCAATATCACGGGGTGAAAGTCCCCCAGAGGAAGATTCCCACTGTTCGATAGAACTACTGCTGAGGATAACTTGTAACACCGGAACATCGAGTTTTTCCCACAATTCTACAGATGGTCTTTCAGTTTCTAAACGTGCTAAGGAAAAACTGGTAGTGTTGAGTATGAAGCAAACAGCTGCTCCATTTTGGTTTTGCAAATAATCCCTTAACTGTTGTTGGACATCAACTTCACGTAGCGAAGAAACAAAAACTGGAACTGGTTGTATATCTCGTTTCGCTAAAGCTTGACATAAAGCATCAATAACTAAGGTATTTCCCGATAAATAATGAGCGCGGTAGAATAGGATGGCGACTTTTGGAAATTGAGAATTGTTAATGATATCATGCCCTTTGCCCAAATAATTATACAAACCAAATTTTGGCACTTCCTGGGGAAGTGGAGGATTAAATGATGTGGAAAAGCAATGATCAGCGATAAACTTAAAAGCGTTAGCAAAATTATCAATCCCACCCTGGCTAAAATAGCGAGATATTTGATTGACCGCAGCTAGGGGTAAAGTGGAATGAGATATTAAATTGAGATCAAGAGTATCCTCCCCTGGGATTACAATTAAATTAGTGTGATTGCGTTGCACAATTTCCAACACAACTTCTAAACCATAAGACCAGTACGAACTTCCTCCTAGTAATCTTAAAATAATCACTTGGGCAAATTCTAAAACTTGCTCCGCATAATTATCAATACTTATTTGATGCTGTAAATTTAGTAAGTTAGCAACTCTAATTGCATCGAAGTTAGGAGGTAATTGTGAAAGTGCTGCTGCTATGGTTTGAATATCTGTATCGGCTGAAGTCAAAAATACAAACTTTGCGGTAGTTTGTTCTAGAAATATTAAGTCTTCTGACTGTAAGTTAAATTCTTTATTACTGGCACTGATTCGATGCATAATTCTTTATTGCCGTTTTACACTATTTGTTAGAATATTCATTCATTAAAATTTTTTCTCAACATTTTTGGGCGACGTAAACAATTTTCTCACTTCTACTTTTTTTGGAAATGCTTAGTTCTCCTGATTTAAGCTTTTGTCAAACCTTAGCTAGTAATACATTTAATCAATTAAGAGAATTGTTGCAGCAAATGGCTTCTTTCGAACCAAATGCAGCAATGATAATCACAGAAGCTATTTTGACACCCATCCCGATTCCGGGAGACTGGCAAATACCTTACTTTACTCTAGTCGTTTCTACTCAATTTAGCGGTTTATTAACAGGTTCATTCCCAGAACCATCCACTAATGCAAATCATCACGATTTATGTATAAATAGTAAGCTAACCTTTGAACCAGCAGAAATTATTAAGTTTATTGAGACATTGAGAAATTTATTTGCAAGTGGTTCTTATACTTATCGAAAACTCGAACAATACTGTGAAGTTCCAGTTTTGAATAATACCATACTCCAAAGTAAATTTACGATACTTGTATTGAAACATTTAACAGCACAACCTCATATAATCAATGTGTTCAATAGCACGGATAATGTTTGCCAGCACGTTGAAAATGCTTTAGAGAAACAGATTGCTCAAGAAAAGCTGTTAAATCAAGTGATTACGCAAACTCGAAAAACCTTAGATTTATCACTAATAATAACCACTACAATTAATCAAGTCAGAAAGTTTCTTGAATTAGATAGATTAGTAGTTTATAAGTTTAACGAACTAGAACTTAATCCTCAAAATCTAAATAGAAATAATTCCCACAGTTCCCTTCCAATTTTACAAAATCCATCCAGTTATACTGGTTGTGTAGTTCATGAAGTTTTAGCAAGCGATAGCATTTCTTCTGTATTAAATTATTCTGAAGAAAGATGTTTAATCCCGTCAAGTAGATGTTGGGATAAGTTTCGACAAGGTTTTACTTTAGCTGTCAGCGATGTTGAAAAAACTTATGCTCTCGAAGAATGTTTATTAAAATATCTCAAAAAAAGTCAAGTCAAAGCAAAGTTTGCTGCACCAATTGTCTTTGAAGAAAAACTTTGGGGTTTATTAATTGCTCATCAATGTAATGGTACTCATGATTGGACTCAAAGCGAAACAATTTTGTTGACTTCAGTAGCCGAGCAATTGGCGATCGCCATTCACCAATCGGAGTTAATGCAATCTCTCAAGTCAGATAAATTACATTTAGAACAAAGAGTTAATGATAGAACAGTTGAATTACAGGATGCTTTAGTAGCCGCAGAAGCAGCAAATCGTCTGAGAAACGAGTTTCTCTCTACTATCAGCCATGAATTATTGACTCCGTTAACTTACGTAATCGGAATGTCTGCTACATTACTAAGGTGGTCTTTTGGGGAATTGAGTCAACGACAGCGAAGTTACCTGCAAACCATCCATGATAATGGTGAACGTTTATTAGCAATGATTAACGACATCTTGGAAATATCTCAAATAGAAGCAGGGAAAGCAGTTTTAAATATCACGGAATTTTCTTTAACTGATACTGTTAGAAACACTATCGATAATGGTTTGGCTGAAAAAGCAATCAAAGAACAAGTCAATTTGAAACTTGATTTACAAATTAATCCCCAAAAAGATAAATTTACTGCCGATGTTAGAAGAGTAAATCATATCTTATCCAATTTATTGAATAATGCCATTAAATTTACACCCGAAGGTGGTAGCGTTACTTTACGGGTTTGGATAGAAGATCAAAGAGCAGTATTTCAAATAGAAGATACTGGTATTGGCATTCCCGAAGAGCAGTTATCTTTACTATTTGAAAAGTTTCACCAACTTGATGCATCCTATCACAGACGCTACGAAGGTACAGGATTAGGTTTAGCTTTGACAAAACAACTCGTACAACTGCATCGGGGAAGAATTGATGTAGAATCTACAGTCGGCAGAGGTTCAATTTTTACTGTATGGATACCGTCACAAGGGTTAAAGGTTAAAGGTTAAAGGTTATTGGATAGTGGTTAGTGGTGGGTGGATAAACAACTATCAACCAACAACCATCAACTATCAACTAACTCCTATAGGAGGAATATGCCAAAGGTTGATTATCAATTTTTGATTATTCATCGATAATTGTTGATTGTTGATTGTTGATTGATAATTATGGCAAACCTTGTTGAAACTGCTACCAATGCAGAAAAATTTGAGACTTTAATTAAAGCTTTGCAAGCAGCAGGTTTAAAGGATTTTCTTACTACTTCAGATCCACATACTGTTTTTGCACCGACTGATGAAGCTTTTGCTAAGTTACCGGAAGGTACAATAGAATCCTTGTTGCAAGATATTCCTAAATTGAAGAAAATTTTAACTTATCATGTTGCATTTGGGGATATTCGCTCTGATGATTTAGCCCAGATTGACGAAGTACCAACTGTTGAAGGGTCAATTTTAGCGGTTGAATCACAGTCAGGAAAAGTAAAGTTAAATGATGCGAATGTTATTGAAAAAGATATTTTAGCAGATAATGGCGTAATTCATGTAATTGACTCGGTTTTGATGCCCGCTATTGTTGCAGGAAATTGATATCTAAATAACTAATTGTTGAATTTAAAGATACGGAGACGTTGCAGTGCAACGTCTCTACATGATTAATATGTACAAGGTTGATTATCAATTGTTTGTTGTTAATTAATAATACATCCCGTTCGTGCAGGAATATTCAATGATAATCCGGAATCTGCTTGATTATGCCATTTCACTTGATCACTACCATATAAAAGTTTATTTGGTTGCGATGTCTCAAGCCCTGGGATGGGCGATCGCAATTCATTTATATTTACATCAATTGTTACAGGAGAATTCCCAACATTAATCCCTATAATAAGTATTTCTTCTCCTAAAATACGTGCAAATACATATACTTCACCTTGAGCTAAAATAACTTTATACTCACCAATTCGTAAGCAAGGGTAAGCGTGACGTAAAGCAATCAATTGACGATGAGTTTGAAAAATTTCCTTGTCCCAATTGGCTTCTAAAGGAAAACCACGCCGCGAATCTGGATCGATAGCACCTGGTAAACCAACTTCATCACCGTAATATATACTGGGCGCACCGGGAAAGGTAAGTAAAAGTAAAGTTGCTAATTCAACACTTTTTTGATCTCCATCCGCAATGGTAAGTAAGCGTGCTGTATCGTGTGATGCAAGTAAATTTAATTGAGTCAGTTGAATTTCCCAAGGATAAAGTTTTAATAATGCTTGTATTTTGTCAGCATATTCAGCAGCAGATAAAGCCGGATATGGTTCATAGGAACGGTCTTTTACTTGTTCGAGAACAACGCGATCCCCAGCCGTAAAAGCAATAGTTGGTGCGGTAAATAAGTAATTCATTACACCGTCAAATTGGCTACCATCGAGCCATTGACGAGCATCTGTCCAAACTTCACCAACTATGTAAGCATCGCTGTTAATTGCTTTAACTCTTTCCCGAAATTCTTGCCAAAAACCAGGAGTTGTAATCTCAAAGGGAACATCTAACCGCCAACCATCAATACCGAATTTTAGCCAATATTCGGCAATTTCCAGAATATATTCCCTGACTTCGGGATTATCATGATTAAATACTGGTAAAGCTCGATTTCCATCCCAACTTTGATAGTTTGCAGGTAGTTCACCAGTGTAAGGTGCCAAAGGCCAGCCTTCTATTTTAAACCAATCCAACCAAGGTGAATCAGGTCCATTTTCTAAAATATCGTGAAAAAAGAAAAATCCCCGACTGCTATGATTAAATACACCATCCAAAACAACTTTAATATCTCGTGCGTGAGCAGTTTCTAATAATTCTTTAAAAGCAGAATTTCCCCCTAATAAAGGGTCTACCTGATAATAATCATGAGTATGATAACGATGATTGCTCGCTGATTGAAAAATTGGAGTAAAGTAAATAGCATTAATACCCAAATCCTGCAAATAATCTAACTGTTCCATTACACCCCATAAATCTCCTCCTTTATAACCTTGAAGTGTAGGCATTGTATGCCAATCTTCCCAACTCGGATTACGTAACAACCGTTTGCGAGGCTGTTTACTAATAGCGAATCTATCGGGGAAAATTTGGTAGAAAACAGCGTGCTTAACCCAATCTGGTGTTTGTAATTGCATTCTTTAGCCTGTATATATATTCAGAAGTCATATTTACAGATAACGGTTTCAAAAACACTCATACTATAGAAATAAATTTTAAGTGCCTGTGCAAAATTGAGTTAACATTTCGTTTAGGCAGGGAATAGGGAATAGGAAAGGGTTATATAACCCAAGAGTAATTATATAAATAATTTTATTTAACTAATTACTTATTTAACAAAATTAGAATATTACTTCTTATATATTGAAAAAATCACATCAAAATATTTTTCTCATTACCCAATCCCCAATTACCAATTACCAATTACCAATTACCAATTCCCACCTTTAGATAGATTTATTTTTGTAAACTTGTAGATATTTAGGAACTATTTATGAAGCGATATTACAATTATTTCAAAAATGTTTAGAAATCGCCTAAAAGTCAAACATAGTTTTAACGTAGAAGCATATATTGAATTGAGGCAAATTAAATGATTAACTTACAAAAATATCGCTTTGTCTGTACTCTAACCTTCGGCGATATCTACGGTCAAATAATTGTTTGGCTAATAACTATTACCTTGAGTTTGGCATCAGCTTTAGCCTTAATGGGTGCGAAAAGACCAGTTTATGCTTTAGCTACAGTCGGACTTGTAGTGCTGTTATCCTTACCTTTCTTGTTATTTGCGTTTGTTACCACATTATTAAATCATATCGAACTCTCCCCCGTCGAAGCCGGAACAATTATGGAGCCAATGCCGGGTAACGTTTCCCAACAACAACCAGTACAAGCAGGTTAAAGGTTAAAGGTTAAAGGTTAAAGGTTAAAGGTTAGAGGTTAGTTGATGGTGGATAGTGGATAGTGGTTGGTTGATGGTTGATGGTGGTTAGTTGTGGGTTGATAACTGTTAACTGTTAACTGATAACTGATCCATCTCCCCATCCCCCCAAATATAAGTAACTATAGAAAAACAGGTTTCTTAAAGTCGGGGGGAATATGTTAGAACACGATGTAATTATAGTCGGTGGGGGATTGGCTGGAAGCCGCGCTGCTGTGGAAATTGCGCGGACTAATCCTAGTTTAAGTATTGCTGTAATTGCTAAAACTCACCCGATTCGTTCTCATTCGGTGGCTGCTCAAGGTGGTATTGCTGCTAGTCTCAAAAATGTAGATTCTGCTGATAGTTGGCAAGCTCACGCTTTTGATACTGTCAAAGGTTCTGATTATTTAGCAGATCAAGATGCAGTGGAAATTCTCACCAAAGAAGCACCTGATGTTGTAATCGATTTAGAACACATGGGCGTTTTGTTCTCCCGTTTAGATGACGGTAGAATTGCTCAAAGAGCTTTTGGTGGACATTCTCACAATCGTACCTGTTACGCTGCCGATAAAACTGGTCATGCAATTTTACATGAATTGGTTAATAACCTGCGGCGTTATGGCGTACATATTTATGATGAATGGTACGTGATGCGCTTGATATTGGAAGACAATCAAGCCAAAGGAGTGTTAATGTTCCGTATTCTTGACGGACACATGGAAGTGATGCGAGCTAAAGCTGTAATGTTCGCGACAGGTGGTTATGGTAGAGCTTTTAATACTACTTCTAATGATTATGCTTCTACTGGTGATGGTTTGGCGATTACAGCCCTTGCCGGTTTGCCCTTAGAAGATATGGAATTTGTGCAATTTCACCCAACCGGCTTGTATCCTGTCGGCGTATTAATTTCTGAAGCCGTGCGTGGTGAAGGTGCGTATTTGATCAATTGTGAAGGCGATCGCTTTATGGCTAATTACGCTCCCTCTCGCATGGAATTAGCCCCACGGGATATTACGTCAAGGGCGATTACCCGCGAAGTCCGCGCTGGAAGAGGCGCTCATCGTGATGGTAGTCCCGGCGGACCATGTGTTTATCTTGACTTACGTCATATGGGTAGAGAAAAAATTATGAGCCGCGTTCCCTTTTGTTGGGAAGAAGCACACCGTTTAATAGGAGTTGACGCGGTAAACGAACCCATGCCCATACGTCCGACAATTCACTATTCCATGGGAGGTATACCAGTAAACACCGACGGACAAGTTCGCAGCAGTGGAGATGGTCTGGTAGAAGGTTTTTTTGCCGCAGGGGAAAGTGCTTGCGTTTCAGTACATGGAGCGAATCGTCTCGGTAGTAACTCGCTGTTAGAATGTGTTGTTTACGGACGTAGAACCGGGGCAAGCATCGCCAGATACGTAGAAAATCGGAAATTACCTTCTATCGACGAGCAGCGTTATCTCAATGAAGCTAAGCAGCAAATACAAAGTTTATTAGAACAGCCCGGAGAATACCGAATTGATCAAGTGCGGCAAGAATTCCAAGATGCTATGACTGATTATTGTGGAGTGTTCCGCAACGAAGAATTGATGAAGCAAGGATTGGAAAAAATACAGATAATTCAGAATAAATATTCGCAAATTTACTTAGATGATAAAGGTAGTTGTTGGAATACAGAGCTAATTGAAGCTTTAGAATTACGCAGCTTGATGGTAGTCGGACAAATGATTATGACATCAGCACTCAATCGTCAGGAAAGTAGGGGTGCACATTGTCGGGAAGATTATACACAAAGAGATGACGAAAAATATTTGCAGCATACAATGGCTTACTATTCCCCAGCCGGAATTGATATCCAATATCGTCCCGTAGCGATTACCATGTTTGAGCCGAAGGAGAGAAAGTATTAAGTAGGAAGTATGAATTAAAACCGGGCGGCTGAAACCGCGTCTACACAAGCTTTCGTCAGCAAAGGCAGACTACTCCCGTTCCTGTAGAACAGAACGCACTCGTAAAGAGGTTTCATCGATATAGGTAATTTTCGGGCGGGTTTTGAGTAATTCAATACAGATAAATTATGTAGAGACGTTGCACTGCAACGTCTCTCTACGTTTTGATTAGTATCCAGAATTTGGTGAAATAACGACTTATGTGAGACGCTAACAGAAATCAAAACGGATTCACACATCATAAAATATAATAAATAGTATGCGAACTATTGCTGAAATAAACGATAAAATAAACCAAAAAAAAGCCGTAGTGTTAACGGTTGAAGAATTAAAAGCAAAGGTTATAGAAATAGGGATTGCCAAAGCTGCGAAACAAGTGGATGTAATTACCACTGGCACTTTTGAACAAATGGAATCAAGCGGTGCCATTATTAACCTTGGACATACTGACCCACCGATAAAAATTCGCCGTTGCTGGTTAGATGGTGTACCAGCATATTCGGGTTTTGGTGCAGTAGATTTATACTTAGGTGCTAGCAGTATTGCCGATCCATTGGAAGGAGAAGAAGTACGTAGTGGGGAAGCTGCTTCCAAGATATTACGGGGTGGTGGTAACGTAATCGAAGATTTAATCGCAGGTAAACCTATACAGGTAAAAGCCCAAGGACAAGTAACGGATTGCTACCCCAGGGCTTCTTTTGAAACTACCATTACTCGCGATACTATTAATCAATTTTATTTATTTAATCCGCGCAATTTATATCAAAATTTTATAGTAGGTGTGAACGGTGGAGAGCGTCCGCTTTATACTTATCTCGGTCTATTACAACCACGTTTAGGAAATGCGGTTTACTCAAATCCCGGTGCGATTTCACCTTTAATGAACGACCCATATTTACAACTTGTGGGGATTGGGACGCGGATTTTTTTAGGTGGTGGAATTGGTTATGTTTCTTGGGAAGGTACACAACATAATCCGGTGCAAAAGCGTTTACCTAATGATACACCAATTGGTCCGGGGGCGACTTTAGCTTTAATTGGCGATGCCAAGCAAATGGATGCGCGTTGGGTAAGAGGTTGTTATTTTCACAATTATGGTCCTTCGATCATGTTAGGAGTTGGGGTACCTTTACCAGTATTAAACGAGCAAGTAGTAGAACATTGTGCCGTTCAAGACAAAGATATTGTCGCACCGATTGTAGATTTTTCGATTCCCCGACGGGTACGTCCTACCTTTGGTTTGGTTAGTTATACCCAACTCAAATCCGGACGCATCACCATTGACGGAAAAACAGTTAGAGTAGCCCCTTTAGCCAGTATATTTCTCTCGCGACAAGTTGCCATAGAATTGAAGCAATGGATTCAAGCAGGTACATTTACCCTTACCGAACCAGTCGCTTCAATTTCAATGGACAGGTCTTTTCTCCCCCAAGATCGATGGAAGGAGTTTTAAAAAGTTAGGAGTTAGGAGTGGACAGTGGTTAGTTGATAGTGGTTAGTTGATGGTGGATAGTGGTTGGTTGATAACTGTTAACTGATAACTGATAACTGTTAATTTCTCCCCATCCCCCCATCCCCTTGTCCTCTACCCTTCAGGTGGTTTCTGTCGCTTCACTGGCTTGGGAGTAGGTCGATTGTTCGCCGGTTTGGGTGCGTCTGTTGATTGACCTGCTTTTTTGACTGGACGTGGGGTTTCGCCGCTACTTCGTCTATAGGGTTTACCACCTCCGGAGCCACCTCCGGGACCACCTCGATAAGATGGTCTTCCTCCTCCCGCTTTATTAAAGGGAGGTCGGCGTTTTTTGGGTAAATCGGCGATGAATTCAGCCTTTTCTATGATCAAGAGGTCTGCTTCTCGCTGGACTTGGAAATCCCAAAATTTGCCAACAGCTTTGGTTTCTAACTTACCCGTGAGTTTCAACTTGAAATATTTGGGTTTGTCGTCGGTTTTGCGGGGTGCTTGCTTGATTTTAACCACCAAGTTTCCAGCATCAAAAGATTGGTAAACGACTTCACCACGAACGGAAAAACCACCATCTGGAATTTCTGATGAAGGTGTAAGTTCACCTACTAGCTCCTCAGATGTTGGGGATGATGAGTCATCCTCTGACTTGCTAGAAGTTGGCGATCGCTCGATAACGGTGTCAGTTTGAGTTGATTCTGGTGACTCCTCATTGGTTTGGCGGTTTACAGCCAGCTTTTCTGGCTCCCAAACTCCGACAATTTGCAGATGAAGATTGTCATTTTCTTGTCGAGTGCGTGGATAAACCACCCACAAATGGTCTTTTTCTAAATCCAGATGATTTTTGACCAAACTCATAATCCGACCTAAGAGGACGGCATCGAGTTCTATCTTATCTGGAGTGACCAACGCACCTTGAGTAAATTGTTCGCTGGTAGGAACATAACGACCGCGAACCAAGCCGATTGCTCGGTACTGCATTGGTTCAGAAGGCGGAGGAATTGGTTGTTGCCTTGCGATTTCGTTACTTTGGGATTTATCTTTACTCTCAGCGTTAGAAGATGGCTCCACGCTGTGATTTTGGGCTTCCATAGAAGCACTCGAATCTGAGGATTTGGACGATTCAGAAGACGGCATCAGGTCGGAATTCATAAAAACTCCTTGCGGCGGAGACACATCCCATATGGGACTTTACAAAGGCTGCTCTTAAGAGCATTTTTAGGGTGCTTAGCGGATATATATAATATTTCCGATTCAGATACCCCAAATTAACTAAGTCTATGAGATATTAGTTTTGCGAGGTTTCGCAATACATACCATAAGGTGTAATTTAGCGCTTTTACACTAGGAACAAAAGCATACCATAGCTACAATTTCAGACTAGTCCTCCTAAAGTCGTCATTTGAGATACGGCAACTCAGTTGGGTATTTGTTATAAAGTTCACAAGCAACACACGGTATTCCGTAAAGTTTTAACAATTTTTCGTAGTTGTCAATTTCTCCAAACAATTATTTAACTCAAATATTTCATTTTAAATAAAGGACGGTGAAAGTGTCTCAAGGTCGTAATCGTTGGTTCGTAACAATTGTGCTGGTAGTCGCTTTAATTGCTCTTGTCGGAGGGTCAATGGTTCCTATCATAGCGGCTTTCAATGATTCTCAACAGTCGGGTAACACCTCTAATAGCACAGGAAATTCAGATCAAGACCAAAAATCAAAATTGCAAGATGCTGTACGTGGTTATGAGCAAGTTTTATTGCGAGAACCAGAAAACCAAACGGCACTAATCGGTTTATTAGAAAATCGTCTACAGTTACTTAGGTTAGGACAAGGGGACATTAAAGGGGTAATTACACCTTTAGAAAAGTTATCAAAACTTAACCCGGAAGAAACAAGATACGCTGTACTCTTAGCCCAGGCAAAGCAGCAAACAGGTGATAAAGAAGGAGCCGCTCAAGCTTACCGCACAATTTTAGAAACTAAACCGGGAGATTTAAGTGCTTTACAAGGTATGGTAGCGCTTTTGTTGGAACAAAAACGCCCTGAAGCTGCGATCGGTTTACTCGAAGAAAGTTTGGATAAAGCCCAAAAAGCAAATAAAATTCAGCCAGACAGCGTTGATATTACTGCTGTTGAAGTTTTATTAGGTAATGTTTATGCCAAGGAAAAACGTTATGCTCAAGCATTATCAACTTATGACAAAATAATTAAAAATGACCCCAAAGATTTTCGTCCCGTTTTAGCAAAAGCCATGGTTTTAAAAGACCAAGGAAAAACCGAAGAAGCACAACCTTTATTTGAACAAGCTGCTTCTTTAGCACCACCTCAATACAAAGACGAAATCAACAGGCAAGCAACTAGCACCACTCCAACTCCTTCCAAGTCAGAGTAAGGGATGATGGGGGGACAAGGGGACAAGGGGACAAGGGGAATTTTAACCTTTAACCTTTAACCTTTTTCTTCTTCTGATGTATTTATCTCAACATTATCGGCAAGAATAACGCAGTCAGTTGAAGTTTTTGATTTGAGATTCCATTGATCTAAAACATCTTTAATTACTATTTCTTGCATCCAAATTTTAGCTACTACAGTTAAAGGTAAAGCTAAAAATAATCCTAAAAATCCGAAGAATGTCACGAAAAATAGCTGAGATATTAATGTTACTGCTGGTAGCAAAGAAAGTTGTTGCGCCATCACCATAGGCGTAATAAAATTACTTTCCACTTGCTGAATGAAAAAGTATAAAACTAGTACCGCAAGTGGTTTCCAAGGAGAATCCAAAAGCGCGATCGCCATTGCCGGAAACACACTCAAGGTGGGACCTAAATTAGGAATCAAGTTCAAAAATCCAGCCAGTACTCCTAAAGCTAAAGCCGAGCGTACTTGTAATACCATTAATCCTAGTACGCTCAAAAATCCTACTAAGAACATTGCGATCGAAGCACCCGTTATCCAACCTTCTAAGGACACTTCACATTTATCTAAAATTCCTTCGATTCTGCGTCGGTAAAAAGAAGGAAAAAGTCTCACAAATAATTTACGGTAAGATAAAGGATCTGCAAGAAACATCCCTGTTAAAACGAATACTAATAAAATTTTGAGAATTACTTCTAAAGAACCAGAAACTAAAAGAAAAGTACTTTCCAAACCACTATTGATAAATGGTTGGGCTTGTTTTATCAAACTATCTAAATCGGGAATTGAAGGAATTACTTGAGGGGGAAGTTGTTCTTTTAATTGTAAAACCCAAGCGTTAAGACGTACCAAAGCTTGAGGAATCTGATTACTTAATTCCTGAAACTGGACTATAAAAGGTGGCACAATTAACCAGAAAAAACCAATTACTCCCACTAAAAAGATTACTATTGACAGAAATTTGGCAAAGCCACCTCTTATCCCCAACCGTTGAAGCCGTCGAGCTAATCGATTTAAGGTTGTAGCTAAAACAACTGCGGCAAATATAAGTAAAATCGCTTCTTTAATTTGCCACAGAATATACAAAGAAACCGTTAAGGCAATTAAACCAATCCATTGACCCAAATTCACGCTTTCACTCCTGATTCAAGTCCAACTAAGTAGAACGGTGCAAATAAACCGAAGTATATAACGAAAAGTAAAGTTACCTAAAACTCTCTTCCCTTCTGACTTCTAAGTCGGCAGTCGGCAGTGGGAAGAAATATTAAGACTTAGACAATTGGTGGTGTAAATTGTTTTTCATCGGGACTGCCTTGTCATAACGACAATTTTTAACACCGATCTACTGATTATTTACTTATAATCTCACGAGACTTACTAATATTAACTACTCTCGCCTAAGTAATTTTAGTTAATGTTTGGTTTTCTGGATAGTTGCCATAATAAAACAGCACCCATGATTACATTCGGTAACAATACAATAATCAAAGCGTTCGCTGCTGTTTCCGCAATCGAAAAATTTGGAGCTAGATATTTAATAAAAACTGAAATAGCCCAAGAAACAAGTAATACTTTGAATATAAATATGAATTGATTTTTCATCGCAGTTCGATCATAAATTAATAGGGAATTGGGAATAGAGAATTGGAATAAGGAATAGGGAACGGCTAACTGAGTAGTTATTATATAAATATTTTTGCTTCAATGATAATTTTCCATGTTGACCTACTTATTCTTTAACTTCTCTGCCAAATTTTAATTGTTTTATCCAAACTAGCACTAACCAAAATATTTTCTTTTTCGGCAAAAGCTACCCCAGTTACAGTGTTATTATGTCCTGTAAAAGTATCACATAATTCTCCCGTTTCTAAATGCCATAATTTAATAGTTTTATCGGCACTTCCACTAGCAATATTTTTATCATCTTCACTGATTGCAATTGCATAGACTCCATCTTCATGTCCTTCAAGAATACGCAGCAATTTTCCGGTTTTTAAATCCCATACTTTAATTGTTTTATCTGTGCTAGCGCTCACCAAAAATTTTCCATCTTTACTCACCGCTAAGGAGCGAACTATGTGGGAATGTCCTGCAAAAGAATGCTCTAATTTTACGTCTATACAAGAAGATAATTCTTTATGGAAATCTATTTGCCAAACTTTTATTTTACGATAGCTACCTGTAACAAAAGTCTTTCCATCTCGACTAAAAATTAAAGAATGAGCCGCAGTATCATCTAAAGAAAGCGTCATCGCAACTTGACGCTCGGTCATATCCCAAAATTGAATTTTTCTGTCATCACCACCAGTCGCTAATATCCGACCATCAGCAGTAAAAGTCAGGCAGCGCACCATGCCATTATGTTTATGCATGATATCAATCAAATCTTTAGCGCCCAAGTGCCATATTTTTATGGTAGAATCTGCACCACAACTTGCTAAAGTTTGTCCATCAGGACTAAATGCTAAATCATTGATTTCATCTGCAATTCCGCTACGACCCCAAGGATGTTCCGATAAAGTGGTAATTAAATCACCTTTTTTAAAATCCCAAATTTTGATTTCTCCCCAACTTCCACTAGCTATTAATGATTGGGAAGAATGATTATTTTTAGTTGTTAAAGCAAGACAATTAATCCCTTTTATATGTCCAGTTAAAGTCTGGGAACATTGCCATTCACTTATTGTGCTTTGTCTGGGATGATTTGATGAAATAGTTGGGATTGTTTTGGGTTCTTCAGTATCAACTTTTGTTAGCAGATTCTCATGGCTTTTAAGTAAATTTAAGTACCAAGAGAATCCTCCCGCATACAATAATTTACTTGGTTTAATATGAGTTTGTGAACCGTTAAATTCAATTTGATTAGTTGGTAAAAAGCCGGTAATTAGAGATTCTTTTTCATATCCTCTTTGTCCGGAGCCAGGAAAAAACAAGCATAAAAAGAAGAATACTTGGTAATTCTTTAAATCTTCTTGAGTGATTGTCCAGCGTACTTTATCTTTTTTTAGACTATTAAAGCTTTCTGAATCAGAAACACAAACTCGAATTTTTACTTCGGGGTTATTTGTAACCATAAAAGAAAATTTACTTTCACCTCGAAGATTTCCTTCATCATCTAAAGGAATATTTGTTAAAACATCTAGAGGTATCTTTTTTACTAGTTTACCAAAACAAGCTTTCATCACCTCTTCAACCAGAAATTCTCGTAACAAATAAATTTGAGCTTGGTGTTGAAAATGAGTGGGAAAAGGTATTGCCCAATCAGAATCTTCAGGATATTCTGATGGAATTGGTGGCGGATTTCGAGCCAGAATTTCTGCTTGTAGACGAGCATTTTCCAGGAGTAAAGTCAATCTTTCACCCCAAAATGCCATAAATTCTCTATGACAACCTTTAAAACTACTTTCGAGCAAACTAATCTCATAAGTCTTTGGTTTTTTGATTCGCTCAAGAAAGTCGGCTTGTTGAGCTTTTAGTAAGTTAATAGAGTTTACATCCATACCTTCAGGCACAACCTTGAATAATTAACTTAATTTAAACGAAGACAATTGTTTCTCCTCACTCAAGTAAAGTCGATTAATATCCATAAAAAACCTCACAAATTCAGCTAATTTTATTTATTTTTAATGCAGGTAATTTAGTTCTATCGGTAGTTTAAATGTTAAGGTAACATAATTATGGATACTTGAGACAGCTACTAAAAGCAAATTTTGAATGAGATTAATCAATATTACTTGTTTGTAGTGGAAGTAAATTATAGCGGAATTATCAATATTGTGTAGTTTTTAGTTTATTCCTAGCTTTTCTCACTATCCTCTGTAGTCACGATTGTTTCTAAAAAAGCAATTCTCTCTTCTAATTGCTTAACTTGAGAATTTTTATTCCCTCCCAGCCATACCGCAAAAGTCGCAACTGCTGCCCCTACAATAGTCGCTAGAGGTAAAATTGCACCAGTCTTTGTCACTATTACAAGGGGAATGCAAATTGCCAGCATTCCTCCACTAACTCCCCAAATTACAGATGTAGCAGCAACTCGTCCAGGTTTTTGCAGTTTTTCGGAGTCTTCTTGTAATTTATTCATCAGCTTTCTCAAGGGTTATTGTTTCTCTAAAGCTTCAACTTGTTGCTTACTCTGTTCACCGTGATTTCGATACATACAAATAGGATTGCTATATACTAAATATTGTCAACCATCTATTTAATTAAATTTATATAACTTTTATGACTTTGAGTAATATTTTTTTAGCTGGGGCAAGTCGCGGTGTTGGTAGAGAAATTGCCAATTATTTAATTGCTCAAAATTTGCAAGTTACTGCACTTTTAAGAACTGAAGATAAACGCTCAGAATTAGAATCCATGGGTATTCAAGTCGTTTTAGGAGATGCTTTAAATCTCAACGATGTACAAAGTGCGATCGCAACAGTACAAACCATTGACGCAGTTATCAGCACTATCGGTGGTGTACCCAAAGATAATGAACGGGCTGATTATTTAGGTAATAAAAATCTCATTGATGTCGCAGTTAAAGCAGGGGTAAAAAAGTTTATTTTAATTTCTTCGATTGGTAGTGGAAACAGTTCAAATGCCATACCTCCCCAAGCTTTGGAAACCCTCAAACCAGTTTTAATTGAAAAAGAAAAAGCCGAACAACACTTAATTAACAGTGGATTAACTTATACAGTAATTCGTCCGGGTGGATTAAAATCCGAACCCGCTACAGGAAATGGGATATTAACAGAAGACCCCCGCATTGCTGGTACAATTCATCGTGCAGATGTAGCGCAATTAGTTTGTCAGAGTTTAAATTCCCAAAAAGCTGATCATAAAGTTCTCTCAGCAATCGATGAAAATATGATTTATGGACAGCCAGAGTTTGAAAAATTGACTTTGGATTAAGGGAGAATTCTTAATTGTTCGCTGCTAACTACTAACTATATCCCTCAATCCATTTACTAACCTTTCAATTCCTTCTTTCGCGGTTTGTTTTTGCAAAGCACCATAAGCAACTCGTAAATAACATCCTTGATGCATCCCGAAGGTAGTTCCCGGAAGTACTGCTATTTTATATTTCTTAATAAGTTGTTTGACTAATTCAAAAGCATCCATTTGAGTATGTACTTTGAGGAAGAAATAAAAAGCACCATCTGCGGGAGCTATTGTACATATACCTTCAAGAGGCTTCAGAGATTTAATTACCAATTCTCGGACTTCGGCGATCGCCTTAATATTATCTCTTAAATATTCTGGTTTGGCTTGCAATGCACCCAAAGCCGCGTATTGTGATACTACAGGCGGACAAATTAAGTTTGTATCTTGAACTTTTTTGACTGCTGTTAGTAAGTGTTGCGGAATCACCATGTATCCGATGCGCCAACTTGCGAATCCGTAGGCTTTGGAAAGGCTAAATAAAGATATTGTATAGTCGCTACTGTTAGTAAATGCACCAGGAGAAACCTGTTTTACCTCGTTATAAGTAAAGTATTCATAAGCTTCATCGCTGATATGATAAATCCCTTGCTGACGACAAATATCGTTAACTTCCTTTAATAACTCTTGAGAATAAACTGCCCCCGTGGGATTGTTGGGTGAAATTGTCACTATCGCTCGCGTTTTAGCGGTTATTGCATCCAGAATAGCATCGGGTTGTAACTGATAATTCTCATCCGTTTGCACCAAAACTGGATGACACCCCGTCATTGCGATCGCCATTTCGTGATTAAAATAGTATGGTGTATTTAAAATCACTTCATCACCCAAGCTAGTAATCGCCAGAATAGCATTCATAAACGCCATATTGCTTCCTGCGGTAACGATAATACGATTATTTTCGTTAATTTGGATTTTGTTAAAAGCAGCTAATTTTTCTTTGAGAGTATTTATTAATAAAGGAATTCCCTCAACCGCTTGGTATAAATTATTGGAAGTGTCCGCAATAAACCCAGGTAAAAACTCTAAAGCTTCCGGTGGTGGAGAATAAGCGACAACACCTTGTCCTAAAGATATAGTTCCCTTAGTATTTTTAATTAATTCACCAACAACGGGAATTATCGGCGATTGTACCGATTCCATGCGAGAGATAAGCGTCATATAAGCGTTCAATTTAAGCTAAATTTTATTGTCTCCTAAAAATGCTAGGTTTCCTTTCCTTTTTTTTTCAAATTTGAATTAAATTTGAATTATTTAATATAAGTCAACCGGAAAAAATGTTACAAAAAACAGGAACAATGTAAAAATATTAGCGTCATCAAATGACTAAATATGACAAATTCTACCTGAAGAAAGATTTTAAATCATCTTCAAGATTCTTGACTAATTGTTATTTAACAACACTGAATCTTCTATACTCGATAACCAATATTATAATTTTAAATTGAATATTTGTGAGAAATAATTTAGAAACAAAACTATTTTATTCTCGTCATAACATACAGTCTCAAGACTCAAGGAACTCTATTATGACTGGCTTTCATCGTTGGAAATCTGGAACCGCTGCATTTTTGGCACTAAGCATTACAACCGCTGCGGCTACCCCCATTTTAGTATCAACTCCCGCAACTGCACAAGCTATTTTCGGACAATCAAGAGGGATAGAAATTCCTTCAGGAGTCACAATCCCTGTTACTTTTGAAAAAGAGAAAGTTGTTGTCACACCTTCGGAAACAACTAAGTTAACTTTAACAGTTGCAACCAATATTATTGATAGCAGAAGAAACGTATTGATTCCTCGTGGTAGCGAACTTGTGGGACAACTAGAACCAGCAACTTTAGGACGTGAAAAAGGTTCTCGATTCGTTGCACGAGAGTTGGTTTTTCCTGATGGTAGAAAGCAAAATATCGATGCAACATCTGGTGTCGTTACTAGAAAAGAAACAATTAAAAGAGGTGCTAGCACAGGTAAAATTTTGACAGATGCTGCTTATGGTTCGGCTGCTGCAACTTTACTTGCACTGATCACAGGAAATAATAAAATCGAAACCTTAGAACCCATTGCGGGTGCTGCTGCGGGTGCTTTAGCAAGTGTTTTTTTGAGACGTAAAGAAGTAGAAGTTGTGGTTATTAACCCCACAAATGACCTGAATGTTACTTTACGTTCTAATTTATTATTATCTAGTTTCTAGGATTCCCCAAGCACCACGATTTGCGTTTAACTTTTATTTAACTGCCATTGTCACTTCAAATTATTAAGTGTACGATGGCTTATTTTTTTGCTATACAGAGAAGATTAGCTCTCAATCCCATATCATCACATAACGACTATCTAAGCTGATAGCAATTCTTTTGATAAATTCTCCACAATTTTTTTTTAATCTATTATCCTGATACTAAAATTCACTGTAGTATACATATAGGTATAAAGAATATAAACGAATCTATCCGGGTAATTGCTTAAATATATTTAAGCTGACATCTTATTAACTAAAACTTCATACAAATACAAATCAATTTATTATATTGCCTCAGCATTACGCAGATAGACGTAGATTAAATTAATGCATTCTTTAAACTAATCTTCAAAAATATAAGCTATAAAGAGTAATCTATTAACTCAAGTCGCTACTTAAACTAACACTATCGATTTAAATACTGTCATTTCAAACCGCTACTGATTTTTGTTGATTTTTAGGCAACTATTTTATTAAACCCACGTCTGAGTTAACAAACGAAAATAGTCTTTATTTAATGAAGTCTATTAATCCAATAAACTCAATCTAATCCGCCTAAAATAAGCCAGAAGAAAATCAATATCTCGGAACATTTAATCAGATAATTGGTCAAAATAAATAACATAATTAAACAGAATTGTTGGGGAGAAAAATTCAATGTCTAACCTAAATCGTTGGAAATCAAAATCTGCTGCATTCATGGCTTTGGGTATGACAGCAGTTACTTTAGCACCAATGGTCGCACCCGCACCATCTATCGCTCAAACTAATAGTTTTTACGATGTTTCATCTAACTATTGGGCTGCACCTTTTATTCAACAATTAGCACAACGGGGAGTTATCGCTGGATTCCCTGATGGTAGCTTCCGTCCAGATGCAGCAGTCACACGCGCTGAGTTTGCGGCAATGGTTCGTAAAGCTTTCAATAAAGCCCAACAAAGACAGCCAATTAACTTCGTTGATGTATCTCGTAACTATTGGGCTTATAGTGCCATTCAAGAGGTTTACAGCACTGGTTTCTTGTCTGGATATCCAGGTCAAGTTTTCCGCCCTACTCAGAATATTCCTCGTGAGCAAGTATTGGTTTCTCTTTCCAGCGGTTTAGGTTATGTTCCTAACAGTAACGTTCAAACCACATTGCAATATTTCAATGATGGCAATAATATCTCTGATTATGCTCGCAGCCCCATCGCCGCAGCGGCAGAGAGACGATTAGTAGTTAATTATCCTAATACTAGGTTGCTCAATCCTAAATCAACTGCAACTCGTGCAGATGTAGCCGCTTATATTTACCAAGCTTTAGTTAGTAATAATCAAGCGGGAGCCATCAATTCGCCTTACATCGTAGCTGTCAATACCACTGCACCCGTTGCGAATGTAACTATCCCCGAAGGAACTGTTCTCCCTGTTAAATATGACAAAGCAGAAAAAATTCTGGTCACCAAGGATGAAACAGCACCTTTGACTCTTACCATTTCTCAAAACGTCGTTACCGACACCGGAAGCTTAGTAATTCCCGCAGGTTCCCGCGTTCTAGGTCAACTTCAACCTGCAAGTGGTGGTTCTCAATTTGTCGCTCAAAAACTGATTTTGACCAACGGTAAAGAATACAACATTAATGCAACCTCTGGAATCATTGATAAAACTGAAACCATCAGAAAAGGTACTAGTGTTAAAGGTATCGCTAAAAACGCCGTATACGGTGCTGCTGCTGCTACTGCTGTGGCTGCGGTAACTGGCGATCGCGCAATCGCTACGGAAGAAGTTTTAGGTGGTCTGGCGATTGGTGCAATAACAGGTATTTTCTTTAATCGGAACAGCGTTGACTTAATTGTTATCGACCCAAATACCGATTTGGAAATGACTATCGGTAGAAGCTTCGACGTTTCATTACGGTAAAAGGCATAGGTCATTGGGCATGGAGAAGAGGGGAAAATATTGCAACTGCTAACTCCTAATTCCTAATTATTAACTGTTAATTGGCTTCGGGTAAACGAACAATAAACGTAGTTCCTGGAGTATCCGGTGTATAAATAGCAATATTAATTGCAGGGCTGAAAACATCCATTTCACCCTGCATTTGTTCGATCAACTGTTTAGCTATAGCTAATCCTAAACCGGAACCGGGAACTTTAGTTTGAGCCTGTACTCCTCGATAACCTCTTTCTCCAAGATGCTCTAAATCCTGTTGTGGAACTCCCGGACCATTATCGCTAATCGCAATTCCCAGAAAATGAGCTTTATCTCTTACAGATTCAATTAAAATCTTACCACCCGGAGGAGTGTATTTCAAAGCATTATCGATAATATTACTTAATACTTCTCGTAATGCTTGGGGATTACCTCGTACTAATAATAAATTATGATAATCAACTTCAACAATTAATTGTAAATAGCGTTCTTGTGCTATTGCTTTAGCTGAGATTAATAACGGCTGCAATACATCATTTAAATTAAAATCAACAAGTTCTTGTTCTGCCCCATTTAATAATAATAAGGGTGATGACTCTTGTACCGTTGCCTCTACTTCCACTTCATTTTGTACCGCTAATTTTGCTGGAAGTAAATCTTCGGTAGTTAAATCGATTGCCTCATCAAATTTTTGTAATAATTCTTTAAGACGATCACTTTCCCTGACAATGGATAAAGCCACTTCTTGATTTGCATCTTTTGGTCGCAATCGCTTTGTTAACAGTTTGCCAAAAGTTCGTAAAGCCGTTAGGGGATTGCGAAATTGATGCAGCAAGTTATCCATCAAATCTAACTGCCTTTCCTGCATAATTTGATGTTGGTGTAGCTGACTTGCCAACCAAGCACGTCTCCTGTCCATGATGCAAGCAATCGCCAAAGTTTTCCCTATACGCTCAATTTGACTGCGTTCGCTTTCAGACCAACTACGGTCATCTCTACCCGTTACCAGTAAACCCATCATCACCGTGTCGTGAATCAAAGGTAAAACAATTTGGTCCCCACCCATTAAATATTCTTGATTGTCTTTTTCGGTTTGATTTGACGATTCTTGCTTTGATTGCGAATTAATGGAAATTGATGACCCACTTAGTAAATAAGGTTTGACAGAGGGTAAAGCTATTTGATGCTCAAATCCCACCACCGTTGTTTCCGGATAAACCGCAACCGGAATTAACTTGGCTTCCCCTGCCTGCGACGGTACATCTGCCAATTCTTGCGTTAAGTATACAACGCTCAAAGATGCCCCTAACCCTGTCGCCAACAGTGCTAATTGTTCGCGACACAGAGCAACAAACTCCGAACTGGCAGAAATTATCATAAACAGACTATAAATGTGAGCGATTGTACAAAAATTACGATTACCCTTTTTACAAAGCTTAACTAATTATCAATTGTAATAATTGATTCAAAAGCATTATATTAATCATTACTTCCGATTTATTTACATTCAAATAAATTCTTTTTTTATTTTATATAGTTAAAAACCATTGATTTTTTTGACTAAAACTTTTATAATTAGCTCGGATTTTGTAGCTATAACTACAATCTGGAGCTAACAAGAGGAGGAAAATATTTTGGCAAGGAGAAGGAAGCGTAAAAGCCGTCGCCGTCAAGAAGGACGACGTATTCTAGAACACGTGCCTCAATATAGCATCGAAAGTGGTGAAGATAAACCTGTGACAGCAGCAAGAAAATTTATTCAAGCTGAAGGTATACTTCCACCAGCTTTATTGCTAGTAAAACGTAATGAACACACTACAGACCGTTATTTTTGGGCGGAAAAGGGTCTGTTTGGCGCTCAGTACGTAGAAGAAAATCATTTTCTGTTTCCTAGCTTAAGAACAATGGAACCTTCTTTGATTCCAGAAGCATTAGCAGTAGCAGCAACTCGATAAACAGAAAGTGCGATCGTTCGTCTTGAGCATTGAATTTAGCTTTAGACAATCATCCATTAACTGGCAAAATGACCCGTTTTTGGGAAATGTTTATGTTTTTTTAAGGTTTTGAAATTATTTGCCAGTAAAATCAGTTGAGTAAAGCTGGATAATTCGATTTAGTTCCATACTAAGTTAAGTGATTTTGTATGGTTCAATCGTAAGTGGCTTCGATAAATTAATTTTCGAGATAGAGGATTGAGTAAAACCTTTTCCCTTTACCTGGTTATAGTTTTTCTACAATGGGGGCTATATTAACTTTCGTTTTGGAAAAAATATTGGTAGATTTCAATCAACTAATTGGTTGTGATATTTCTTCATGCTCTGTTTGATTGAATCACATTTATTTTCCACGACTATCCGAGAAGTTATGGAAAAACTTAACAGTAAAGCAGAATGTTTTGCTTGTTCCTCATCTCCATTTCACTCAAGGCATTCAAAAAATAATGCCCTGAAAGAAATGTTTGGATGATAATTGAACGATAATCTATACTCTTTTTAGCTGTAACGCCTGTTCTAGGGAGATAATTTCATCCCGATGTGCGATTACAGTAATTTTGGTATTTTGTTCGCCGTCGGTGCCTTCAACCGTTAGCGAAACATTTTCGAGTCTTCCTGCTTTATTCCAGTAAAAAATACCGCTCAAAGGGGATAAGAAGACTATTCCGTAGAACAGTATACTTTGACTGGAAAAAAGTAGAGATAAAACCAAAGACAGGCTCATAAAACCAACAGCGGCAAGAACAGTCAAAAAGATAGCTAAAAACCAGCTGGGTTTAACGAAGCCAGTCATAGTTACTTTATTTTGTTGCGGGTCTACCGCTGCCACTCGATAAGACCGCGCTCGAAAATACTCCTTTAATTGGGGCATTAAAGAGGCTTCATTTAATGGGGATACCAGTCGTGCTGTTTCTGTACGGTCTTTAGTAGAAGCCCTAATAAAGAAAAATAATCCGACCGACATCAATAAAGTTAACAACAACGTGGATGGCAGGATAGCAGTATCCATAACAGATTAATAGGTGTAATAGGGGAAACATTTACCATTATTATTGGTTAAATTGCCCTTATTTCACTAAATTGTTCTCCGCTTGATGTAATCGTGCCAAAGACCAGCTAAATGTTGGGCTTGAGTTTGCCATTCAGGGGAAACTTGGTACATCCGCCGGGGACGACCGCGTCCTTCAAGCTTCTTCCAGTATCCAGTAATTGCTTTCTGGTCTTCAAGAAACTTAATTGCACTATAAAGTACGGTGTCCGAAAGCCGATAAGTTGGATATTCGGTCTCCAGTTTTTGGATCAATTCGGTGCCGTAAGATTCCCCTTGTTGCAAAACAGACAAGATATAACAAACAGCTAGTTCCTGACAGAGGTAGGTTGGCGGAGGATTTTCAAAGAATTGATATATATCCTCAAGTTTCATGGTTAGTGAATGGCTAAAAAAATGCCTTAATGTTGAGCCTGTAATTTCTATAGAGAGTATATAGTGCTACTCCAGCTTTTGTAAGTATATAACGCTACTTAGGCTGATTTGCCAGCATCGTAAACACTACATTAAAACCCACGATTGTTACTCATGGTACTGGCACACTAAAACCGGGGTGCAGTAGACCGCACCCCTAGTTAAACTCGGAAATTAGTGTTGTGAGGAGTTGCGTGACAGCGAGGAGAATCGCTATCAGTGTGTCAACTGATGCCAAGCGGCTAAGGACTGCTTAAGCATAAAATGGCACCTAAGCAATTTTAAAGGTAAATTGCAGCTTTTTTGTAAAACTTAACAAATACTTTTTTTACGAAGATTATCTCCTGGGGAATTGGTAATTGGTAATTGAAGTATATATTTGAAAGAGCGATAGCGAAGCTGCTCCCCCTTGGGGGACATCGCGTAGCGTGTCCATCAAAACTGATTATTAATTATTTCGCCCATCCTCGATTACCCATTACCCATTTTTTATTGGTATGACAGAACAGCTCGACAATCAATCTTCTTCCAAAGTCCGTTCTATCGGGCAAAACTTTCGTATTACAGGCTGGATTAGCTTTGTATTGCAGTTGGTGCTGGGTGTAGTTTCGACCTTGCTGTTATTAGTATTCGTCACCTTTGGTCGCAGACCTGGAACTGCTTCTAGCACCGCTGAAACTGGCTTTGGCGTATTTTTAGCCATCTGCGGACTAGTTGCTTTAGGAGTAAGTATTTATTTAGCGTTTCGTTGCAAAAATATTGGTAGACAATTGCAATCTCCCAATCCAACTAACCGTCCTCGCAAAATCGAGACGGTTAAAGTTTTACAATTAGCTTTGATAGTTAATTTAATCGGAATGCTGTTGACGCTGTTAGGAGCGCAAGCGATTGTCGGCTCTTTAGTGGTCAGAGCTGTATCACCTCAAGCTGTAACGACTCAACTATTTGACCCAAATCGAATCATTAGCGGTCAAGATATGTTTGTAGTCCAGGCAAATACGAATACAATTACAGCCCATTTTGTAGGACTTGTAGCATCTATCTGGTTGCTAAATCGGATCACCAAATGAGCGGATATGGTAATACGATAGTTGGAGCAAAAGAGAAAGCAAGAAGATTGGAGGAAGCAATCTTTCTTGTTCAGTGTTACTTGAACTTTGCTTTTCAATCCGGAATTTTCTCGTGTATCTTTCTAATTAGCTAGACATAATAACTAATCATCCGGAGATGATATTATCCCCTTAATTATGACTGAAGTTAAATTTTGTAGCGTAGTAGAAAATTTTTTGGCTCTGAAATCAAGGCAAATATTATAATTAAAGATTGTATATTAGCTCAAATATATTAAATCCTAAACTGAGAACTATCTGTGCTAGATATTAAGCAAATAAGAGAAAATCCGCAATTCGTTCGAGAAAGTTTGAAGAATCGCGGCGATAATTACGATATTCAGCCGATTGTTGATTTGAATCAACGACAGCGCGAATTGGAAACTAGCCGCAGTCAACTTCAAGCCCGTAGTAATGAAATTGGTAAGTTAGTAGGACAAAAAATCAAGTCGGGTATCAATCCTCAAGATGCAGAAATTCAAAATTTACGCGAGGAAGGTAACTCTCTCAAAGTCAAATTGAGCGAACTTGAACCCCAAGAAAAAGAGATTAAAGCCGAAATCGAACAACGGGTATTGTCACTTCCAAATTTACCCAGCGAATCTACACCCATTGGACATAGTGAAGAAGATAATGTCGAAGTGCGACGCTGGGGTGATCAGTATTTACCTCAAAACCAAAATATTATTCCCCATTGGGAAATCGGCGAAAAGCTGGGTTTTCTCAACTTTGAACGAGCTGTAAAAGTCGCTCAGAGTCGCTTTGTCGCTTTGATTGGGGCTGGTGCTGCCTTGGAAAGGGCTTTAATTCAATTTATGCTCAATACTCAGGTAGCCGCTGGTTATATAGAGGTAGTTCCGCCGTTTTTGGTTAACACTGAGTCATTGACAGCTACCGGACAATTACCCAAGTTTGCTGAAGAAAGCTTTAAATGCGCCGATGATGATTTATGGCTTACCCCTACAGCAGAAGTTCCTTTAACCAATCTTTACCGTAATGAAATTCTCAGTGCAGAAGATTTACCTATATATCACTGTGCTTATAGTCCTTGTTTTCGCCGCGAAGCTGGAAGTTACGGACGCGATATGCGCGGTTTAATTCGTCTGCATCAATTTAACAAAGTTGAATTGGTGAAATTAGTTAGTCCCGAAACTTCTTTTGACGAATTAGAAAAATTACTTAATAGTGCTGAGCTAATTTTACAAGCTTTACAGTTGCCTTACCGAGTTATTGAGTTATGTACTGGAGATTTAGGATTTTCAGCAACGAAAACTTACGATATAGAAGTTTGGCTTCCTTCAAGCGGTAAGTACCGGGAAATTTCCAGCTGTTCCAATTGCGGGGACTTTCAAGCTAGGAGGGGTAATATTCGCTTTAAAGAACCTACTAAGAAAGGAACTCAGTTCGTCCATACTCTCAACGGTTCCGGATTAGCAGTGGGACGAACAATGGCAGCTATTTTAGAAAATTATCAACAACCCGACGGTACTCTACACGTACCGCAAGTATTGCAACCCTATTTAGGTGGTAAGGAGATTTTGGAAGTTTAGGGTAATCGGTAATCGGTAATCGGTAATCGGTAATCGGTAATGGGTGAAATAATTAATAATCAGGGAGTTTTGACGGACACGCTACGTGCTTTTTAAAATATATACTTCGATTACCAATCCCCAATTCCCAATTACCTATTACCAATTACCTATTACCAATCACCAATTCCCCATGCTCACTTTAAAATAAAGAAATGTATAGTTTAAATAAATTCACAAATTATCTATGTCAGTTTTAGCGGCGATCGCAGTATTGGCTGTACTCATTTTTGTACACGAATTAGGACATTTTATTGCAGCAAGGTCTCAAGGGATTCATGTTAACCGTTTTTCCTTGGGTTTTGGTCCGGTACTTTTAAAGTACCAGGGTTCTGAAACGGAATATGCCGTGCGTGCGTTTCCTTTGGGTGGTTTTGTGGGATTTCCTGATGATGACCCAGATAGTGAAATTGAGCCTGACGATCCAAATTTACTGCGTAACCGTCCGGTTTTAGATCGGGCGATCGTCATTAGTGCTGGAGTAATCGCCAATTTAATCTTTGCTTATTTTCTGTTGGTATCTCAGGTTGGGTTTGTCGGAATACCCGAAGCAATTCCTCAACCAGGAGTGTTAATTCCAGAACTTGCTCCTCAAGTGAGTAATGTCGCGACAGAGGCTGGAATTAAACCGGGGGATGTAATTATCGCAGCGGATGGTCAGGAATTTGGTACATCGCTGCAAGAAAGAGAAAAATTGATGGATATTATCAAAAATCATCCAGGAAAACCAATTGAATTAAAAATTGCAAGAGACTCGCGTAATATAAATTTAACTGTAGTTCCAGAAGCAAAACCCAATGGCGGAAGTATTGGTGTTAGTCTTTCTCCAAACCGTAAAATAGAACATCGTTCTGCAAAAAATATTGTAGAAGCTTTTAGCATCGGCGCGACTCAGTTTCAAAACATTATCATTCAAACGGTTCAAGGCTTTGGACAATTAGTGACAAACTTTGGCCAAACAGCAGGTCAAGTCGCAGGACCGATTAAAATTGTCACAATTGGTGCGAATATTGCTCAAAACGATACTAGTAGTTTGTTCTTGTTTGCGGCATTAATTAGCATCAACTTAGCATTCATCAATATTTTACCTTTACCGGCTTTAGATGGCGGACAACTTGTCTTTCTGTTGATTGAAGGGGTGCGCGGTAAGCCTTTACCAAATCGTATTCAAGAAAATGTCATGCAAACAGGTTTAGTGCTACTTTTAGGATTAGGAATTGTTCTAATCTTTAAAGAAACTTTCCAGTTGGAATGGGTACAAAAGTTATTCCAGTGAGTACTAACCGAAAAAAACCTTCTACTAAAAAGCAGCAAGCACTTTCTATTTTGGTGCGTTTGAAACGGTTGTATCCAGATGCAACTTGCTCTTTAACTTATTCAACTCCGGTACAGTTACTTGTGGCAACGATTCTTTCTGCTCAGTGTACTGATGAAAGGGTGAATAAAGTAACACCAGAACTCTTCCGTCAATTCCCTGATGCAGAAAGTTTAGCGAATGCAACTGTTGAAGAACTTGAAAGCTTGGTGCGTTCTACAGGTTTTTATCGGAATAAATCCAAGAATATCAAAGCTGCCTGTCAAATGATAGTTCAAGATTTTGGTGGTCAAGTTCCTCAACGAATGGAAGAACTATTGCTGCTTCCGGGAGTAGCTCGGAAGACTGCAAATGTAGTTATGGCTCATGCTTTTGGAATTAATGCTGGGGTAACGGTTGATACTCATGTCAGTCGTCTCAGTCAAAGATTAGGTTTAACAAACCATGAAGACCCAGTTCGTATCGAACGGGATTTGATGAAATTATTACCGCAAGCAGATTGGGAAAATTGGTCAATTCGGCTGATTTATCACGGTCGTGCTGTTTGTCGTGCGCGTAATCCCGCTTGTGGAGAGTGCGAGTTAGCCGATCTATGTGCTAGCGCACCCAAAATCTATGGTCAAAATCGTCAAAATGAAAATATTGATATCATAAGTAGTGCGATTCGCTAGAATAGGGAATGCTGTTTAAAAACAATTAGGAATTTTATGGCTAAAAAAGCTATGATCGAGCGCGATAAAAAACGCGCCAAAATGGTAGATAAGTATTGGGATAAGCGTGAAAATTTACTAGAAGAGTTTAGACAAGAGCAAGACCCCTTGGAAAAACTCGAAATCCACCGCAAAATTCAGCAACTACCCCGTAACAGCGCTCCAAATCGTCGTCGTAATCGCTGTTGGGTTACAGGTCGTCCCCGCGCTGTCTATCGTGACTTCGGTTTATGTCGCAATGTCCTGCGGGACTGGGCCCATAAAGGCTTATTACCTGGTGTTGTTAAGTCTAGCTGGTAAAACGATTTTGGATTTTGGATTTTGAATTTTGGATTACACATTTACTCGCACTTTGTTAGAGTAAACCCCATATCTAGAAGCTAATGGTATTACATTTAACCTTTTTAGCGTAATTCATCAAAATCAATCCAAAATCTAAAATCTAAAATCTAAAATTCATTGTCCGCAACATTTATCAATCCCCAAGCTTTCCAAAAGAAGATCGCTAACTGCATTCGCGATCGCGAATTCTCCATAAAAGCTTTGGGAAAAATCAAAGGATTGCATTTCGGTGACAATCGCTAGAACTAATTCTCCTAAATCGTTTTCCCCTTCCATCCGCTGTCGGACAAAAATTTGCGCTGCACGTTCGGCTATGGTTTGATTAATAGTTTCTGGGATAAATTCTTCATCCAAAAAGGAACGTAATCTTTTTTGCAGCCATTTTCCTTCTTGTTGAGGATTGGACGCAGATGGTAAAGTTATCGGTGGAATTGGTTTGGTCATCTTTTTAATTTTTTTTAACTTCTTTTAATTTCTTTTAATTTTTCTAAACCTACAATTTGGCAGATAATCGCCTTTAAAAAGTAATTACCCAAAACTAAATTATAAAAAGAAAGTCGGTTAAATTAGCCGGTATTATGATTTTAATTGTTCCTCAATTTTATGCAATATGATGTTGCCGCTATCATCCAAGCATACGCCCAAGGCTATTTTCTCATGGCTGATGAAAATAATCACTTGGGATGGTATAGCAGTCGCGATCGCACTTTAATTCCTTTGGATGAAAGGTTCCGTTACCCCAAGTCTTTAAGACGAGTTATTAACCAAGAACGCTTTTCAACTGCAATTAACCGCGATTTTAAAGCTGTTGTTGATGGATGTGCTAACCGAGATACTACCTGGATTTCTCAGGAGTTAAAGGATATTTATTATTCTCTATGGGAAAATGGTTGGGCTTATAGTTTTGAAGCTTGGCAAGGTGATCAACTTGCTGGAGGTATTTTGGGTATCGTCATTAATGGTGCTTTTATTGGTGAATCTATGTTTTTTCGTATTCCCGAAGGCTCCAAAGTCGCGATGGTCAAGTTGGTCGAAAGATTGCGCGAGCGACAATTCATCTTTTTTGACGCTCAGATGATGAATCCTCATTTACAACGTTTTGGTGCTTACTCTATTCATAATCAGGAGTATCAAGTTTTGCTAGAAAAAGCTTTACAGTCTAATTGTTCTTTCTTCTAAACATATGCTATTCTTTTGTAAATTTTTTTGAAAAAAGTGACTTCCAAAAAAAATATTTATCTATGGGTCGAGGAAAAATGGTAGAATTCAAAAATAATACTTTTACAATCGGAATATTGATTGCTTTAAAAATTTGGACAATATTCCCATTATAAAAGTATAGCAAAAGTGGCGCATTTTTGGAAGTGGAAACAAGAAAATTCTTTTGAACACGAAAAA
>JAYKJL010000239.1:0-86990 GCA_035285725.1 Nostocales cyanobacterium 94392
ATAATTGAACCACAAGTATTTCACGACGATCGCGGTTTTTTCTTTGAAGCCTTTAATTTAAACAAATTTACAGAGAAAACTGGTATTAATCTAAACTTTGTTCAAGATAACCATTCTTACTCAAAACAGAATGTACTGCGGGGTTTACACTACCAAATTCAACAACCACAGGGAAAACTAGTACGTGCAGTTGTTGGTAGTATATTTGACGTAGCCGTAGATATCAGAAAAAGTTCTCCTACTTTTGGGCAATGGCTGGGTTATGAAATTAGCGCCGAGAATAAGCGTCAAATATGGATACCACCGGGCTTTGCTCATGGTTTCGTAGTGCTTTCGGCAGTTGCCGAAGTGATTTACAAAACTACAGATTACTACGCTCCTCAAGGAGAGCGTACTATCCTGTGGAACGATCGCGATTTAGAAATAAATTGGCAAATAGATACTTCACCAATTATTTCAGCAAAAGATGCAGTCGGTCAACCTTTTGCAATGGCTGAAGTTTTTCCTTGATGTAGTTTCATGGTTATCAAATATTAACCAACTATTAACCATCAAGAGACGTTGCGCCCGGCAACGTCTCAACATTATTATTTATTAGGGTAAAATTATCAAAATCAGGTAGAAACTACAGCACCAAAATCCTGCGTCCAATATCTGTTGTAGTTTACCTCTCCCGTATCATGAGCTAGATAGTAATATCCAATCCCGATTTCTTTATAGTTAGGATTGAGAATATTTTCACGATGTCCGGGACTATTGATCCATCCTCTCACAACTTCTTCAGCACTCATATAACCTGCGGCAATGTTTTCACCCACATAAGGAGATTGATAACCTGCCGATTTAGTGCGATCGCGAACTAGACTACCGTTAGAACCCGCATGGCTAAAGAAATCCCTTAAAGCCATGTCTTCGCTATGTGCTTGAGCTGAATTAGATAATTGAATATTCAAAGTTAGAGGTTGTAAACCATGCTGAGTACGATAAGAGTTTGTCACTCTCACGACTTCATCGATTAGAGGATTGCTGCTATTTGTTGATGCAGATTGAGGTTCAGGAACTGTCGGTGTAGCTGGTACAGGTGTAGATTCACTCAAAACAATCACATCCGGTTGAGCTTCTATTGGAGTCACAGACAGACTCAAATTATAGTTGGTGTTAGTTGGTTCTATTCCCTGTAAAACTCGAACGTAATAGGTACCATTTTCTAAATTATTGATACTCAAAGATTCAGCAATATTACCGCTATTAGCCGCACGAACGATGATTTCACCACTACTGTTGAGCAATTCTAAATCTGCATCTCCACTCAACCCAAACCCATTGATTGATAAGTCAAGTTTATTGTTGAGATTATTCAAATTCAAACTATAAAAATCTTCAACGTCAGAGTTTCCAACAGAGTCTCTAAAAATTATTTCTCCAGAGTCTAAAGCGATGGTACGAGCAGTATCTAAGCTATTACCAGCGTAGTCAGTTTCGATGTATCCGCTAGCAGCAAGCCCATCCCGCAAACCTACATTAAGAAAGTGTTTGTAAGCGTCTGCGTAACTCAAACCAGCTTGCTGCAAATCAGGATTATTATTCAGATAATAATTAACATCAAACCCCGGTGCTGATGCTCTTCCTTCATCTAAACCTTTAAGCACAAAATGCTCTAAAAGCTGTTTATTATCTAGAGAACTAGCCGCTAAATCCCCATAAGCATTTTTATAAAACTCTCCGTCAAAAGCTGGCGAAAAAGAATCTCCTTCGCTCCAATCCTCAATTACAAAATTATTGAATGCTTCTTTGTAGCTGTTCCCCACAGTTTGAGCAACATCAGCGTTATCAGCTAAATAATATTTAACATTGAAAAACGGTGAAAACGAACGTCCTTCGTCTATACCTTGATTTTTCAGATGCTCAAATAATTCTTCGTTACTTAAATTAGCTAAATCAGTGTTAGTTTCGCGGTAAAATTCTAGATCAGCAAGTGCAGAAAATTTCCGTCCTTGACTAACACCATAATTTACCAGATGTTCGTAAGCTTGTCTGTTACTCAGATCAGCTAAATCGCTGTTACTAGCACGGTAAAAATCTAAATCGATTAACGATGAAAATTCTAAACCATTCTCTAAACCGTAGTTTTTAAAATGCGACCATGCTTGACTATCACTCAAGCCATTCAAGTCGGAATTAGCTGAGCGATAAAAATTAGCATCAAATAAGTTGATAGGCATAGGTTTATTAGGGAACAACACAAAAAAACATTGCAAACGTTTGCTTTCGTCAGGGTTCCTATACCACGTGGCTAAAAACCATAAAGCTTTTGGCTTTAAGTTTTTAAGAAAAAATTAACTATTCATTCAAGTAGAGATTATAGCAAGATTAACACAGTAAATTTTGTCTTCTACTATAAGTAGTATTTCTAGGAGTATATGTAATTTTTCTCTAAAACAACCGATTTATAAGCTATCTACAGGATTTTTCAATCAATCAATGTAAATAAATACTAAACTAAATAGGTACAAATTATAAGTAATCCTAAACAGTGATTATTTTTTATTTGTAAAATATCAAATAATGTTATGGTTAAAGGTTTTATTTACTATATTAACCTGAGTTTGATCGGGAATCCTCGATGACTATTTATTGAGAAAAGAAGCTGTACAACCTTAATTCATAGTGGTTTGAGAAGTCGGGTTTCTATGAGAATTTTCTGATGTGACCGATATTTACATTCTAGAAACCCGACTTCTATAATTATCGTCAACTCACGTTATATTATTCTTTACTAACAAAAAAACATTAAACAGTTCATTTAAATAGTTATATAGTTAAATAACTTTATTAAATATGAAACATCACAAATAAAGCTTGACTTCTAAATGTTGTATCAATTTAATTTATTGGATATATAAAAATATTCAAAATTCACTCAAACTTCTATTTTTTGCCTAGATAAAAATTTAAACTAGAAACAAGTCTTATATCAAGTCCGGATGATTGGTTATTATTAGCTGTTGACTGGTAATTGGTCATGGGTAATCGGTAATTTACTAATTACCAATTGGCAATTACCCATTACCAACCTTCACAGATATACAGGAGTATTTAACCAGACATGATATTACAACTGTTCCAATATCAAAATCAATTATTATAAATCAAATGAGTAAACAAATTTTGCTAATTGGCTGTAAAGGACAAGTTGGGACTCAATTACAAAAAATTTTTGAAACTTGCAGTAATTTTACTGCTGTAGCACGTCCCACAGTCGAACTTGCTCAACCGGAAACCCTGCGGGACTTGATTCGAGAAAAGCAACCAGAAATCATCATCAATGCTGCTGCTTACACCGCTGTAGACAAAGCCGAAAGCGAACCGGAATTAGCTCACACAATTAATAGTTTAGCCCCGGAGGTTCTCGCTCAAGAAGCGGAAAAATTAGGAGCTTGCTTAATTCATATTTCTACTGATTATGTTTTCGATGGTAAAAGTAGTCTTCCTTACCAGGAAAATCATCCAACTAACCCTTTAAGTGTTTATGGTAAAACCAAATTAGCAGGAGAAGAAGCGATTCGCTCAAATTGCAGCAACCATTTTATCCTTCGTACAGCTTGGGTTTATGGTAGCTTTGGCAAAAGTAACTTTGTTAAAACCATGCTGCGTCTCGGCTCGCAAAAACCAGACTTAAGAGTAGTCAACGACCAAATTGGTAGTCCTACCTGGGCAAAAAACATCGCCCAAACAATAGCCGCACTCGTTAACACTCCACAAAAAACCGGCACTTATCATTATACAAACAGCGGTGTAGCTAGTTGGTATGATTTTGCGATCGCCATTTTTGAAGAAGCTAAGCAGCTAGATTTTCCTTTGAAGGTTGAGCGTGTCATCCCGATTAGGACGAACGAATATCCCACCCCCGCAACTCGTCCTAACTATTCAGTTCTCAACTGTGGCAAAATATCCACTGTAATGGAATCCCATCCACCTCATTGGAGACAAAGCCTTAGAGAGATGCTTCAAGAGGTTAAAGGTTAAAGGTCAAAGGTTAAAGGTTTAAATTAGCCCCATTACCAATTCCCAATTACCAATTCCCAATTACCAATTCCCAATTACCCATTACCCATTACCAATTACCCATTACCCATTACCAATTCCCAATTACCCATTACCAAATTTTATGAAAGCATTAATTCTCTCTGGCGGTAAAGGTACTCGACTGCGCCCTCTGACATATACCGGCGCAAAACAACTAGTACCTGTTGCAAATAAACCAATTTTATGGTATGGCATAGAAGAAATGGTAACAGCCGGTATTACTGATATCGGTATCATTATCTCACCAGAGACTGGAGAAGAAGTCCAAGCAAAAACCGGAAATGGAGAGCAGTTTGGAGCAAATATTACCTACATTTTACAAGAGGAACCGGCAGGACTCGCCCATGCTGTAAAAGTAGCTCTTCCTTTCTTAGGAGATTCACCTTTTGTGATGTATTTAGGTGACAATCTGATTCAACAAGGTGACTTGAGTTATTTTCTCAAAAAATTTCAGCAGCAACATCAGGATGCATTGATATTATTGCGTACTGTTGAGAATCCAAGTGCCTTTGGGGTGGCGAAAGTTGATCAAAATGGCACAGTTTTAGAGTTAATCGAAAAGCCCAAAGTTCCTCCTTCTAATTTAGCTTTAGTAGGGGTTTATTTCTTTTCCCAGATTATTCACGAAGCCATTGCTTCCATAAAACCTTCGGCAAGAGGTGAACTAGAAATTACTGATGCTATTCAATGCTTGATTAGTCAAAAACAGCAAGTTTTAGCTTGTCAACTTGAAGGTTGGTGGTTGGATACTGGTAAAAAAGATGATTTACTCGAAGCTAATCGTTTAATTCTCGATACCAGTTTGCAAACTTCAATTTTTGGAGAAATAGATGCTAAAAGTCAAGTAATTGGCAGAGTACAAATTGGCTTTGGTTCTAAATTAATTAATTGTACAGTTCGCGGTCCAGTAATTATTGGTGATAATTGTCATCTAGAAAATTGCTTTATTGGTCCTTACACTAGTATTGCTGACAAATCAGTTTTAATCGATACCGAAATAGAACATAGTGTAGTTTTAGCAGGTGCTAAGATATCCGGAATTCACCAACGGATTATAGATAGTTTAATTGGACAACGAGCGCAAGTGACACTCGCACCCCGTCGTCCAAAAGCTTTACGATTTATGATTGGTGATGATTGTCAAATTGAGCTATCGTGATTTATTTTTTAACCGTTAACTACTATTCAACTGAGTTGATTGCAAAATTAATCAGTTCTCTACCTGTTGATGAAAATATTGAGTACAAAACTCTGATCATCAACAATTCTCCTGATGATAATTCTATTAAGCAACTCAAGAGTGAATCCGTAGAGATTCTTGATTCTGGATGTAATATTGGTTTTGGTTGCGCTTGTAACTATGGTATGAAGTGGATTTATAAACAAGATTCTCAAGCTATTGTTTGGATAATTAATCCAGATGCTTATTTACCAAAGAATTCTTTGGAAAAAGTCAACCGTTTTTTCGATTCATATCCAGAAATTTCTATTCTTGGTACAATTATTCATACTCCCGAAGATAAAATTTGGTTTGCTGGGGGAAGTTTCGCTGCCAAAACCGGAACAATTAAAACTCAAGATTTATTAACAAATACAGAAGCACCTTATATTATTTGTGATTGGGTTTCCGGTTGCAGTTTAATAGTTAATTTACGTAATTTTTACAATTGTCCGCAATTTGACGATGCTTACTTTCTTTATTACGAAGATTTTGATTTTTGCAAACGCTATGCTAATCAAGGATATTTAATTGCAGTTACTAAAGAGTTTGGCGTAATACATCAACCTTCATCAATTACAAATAGATATGTTTCCCAAAAAATTAAACATAGTACTTATAGTTATCTTATAACTTTAGAAAGATATACTAATGATTTTATTTTGATGACGAGGTTAATTCGTCTCGTCATCTATGCTTTAATTTTAATTTTTGTTAAACCAAAAGTAGCATTTGGTAAATTCTACGGTCTATTAATGTATGGTAAACAAATAAATCAAAGAACTAAGATAAAGCCATCATCTCAATAGATTATATTATCTCCGGTTAAATAGTTTTAATAAAGGGAATAAGGAATAGGGAATAATAACTACTCTTTTTCCGCTGAAAGATTACCTAAAAAAAACCGCAGAGAACGCAGAGAACACGGAGGAAAGAGATTTCATAGAGATGAACCGCACCAACAAGGGTGAAAGCTAATTTTAGAGCGGCAAGGAAGTAATTATCCGTACATGATACAAATAATATATAGGAATCCTAATTTAAAATTTAAAAAAATCATTACACCTAACTGTTAAAGTCCTATTACCTATTCCCTATTCCCTATTCCCTTTTAATATATAGATGAACGAATTATTGGTTAATTTATCAGTTGTTTTTTCCAAACCTACAGGTATAAGCAACTATGCTACCAATCTTTTCCCTCGTTTACAGCATCTTCAACCTACACTACTCACAAGTAGTGATTATCCAAACTTCAACTGTTATCAAATACCAGATAATCTGACACCCGCTCAAGGTACAAAAGGGCATTTTAACAGACTTTTATGGACGCAGTTTAAATTACCAATAATTTATCGTCAACTCAAGTCGAAACTTTTATTTTCTCCGCAACCAGAAGCACCGCTTAATACCAACTGTCGCTATATTATTACTGTTCATGATGTAATTCCTTTACGCTTCCCTAAACCTCTTTCACCGTTAACATACTATCACCGTTACTATATTCCCCAGGTGCTGTCACAAGCGCAACATATTATCTGTAACTCCAAAACTACAGCCAAAGATATTTGCGATTTTTACAATATTGCAGCTAGTAAAATTACACCTATTCCATTAGCTCATGATGCAAATAATTTTCGTTTACTTGATGAAGTGAGAAACAATCATCAAAATCACCCCTATTTTCTATATATTGGTAGACATGATATCCATAAAAACTTACACAGACTGATAGCGGCTTTTGCTAAATTTAGACAACATTCAAGCAACTATCAAGAGTACGAATTATGGTTTGCAGGTTCTTCTGACAAAGGTAATACTCCCAAGATACATTCTCAAATTGAAGAACTAGGTATTAAGCACCGAGTCAAATTTCTTGACTACGTTGCTTATAAGGAACTACCAAAAATGATTAATCAAGCCATTGCTCTAGTTTTTCCTAGTCTTTGGGAAGGTTTTGGTTTTCCAGTTTTAGAAGCAATGGCTTGTGGTACTCCTGTAATTACCTCAAATCTCTCCTGCTTACCCGAAGTTGCTGGTAATGCTGCTATTCTCATCAATCCTTACAACACTGATGAAATTACTGAAGCAATGCAAACAATTGCTACTGACAACCAATTGCGATCGCAACTTTCGATTAAAGGACTTAAGCAAGCCAGTAAATTCAGTTGGGAGAAAACAGCACAGGCAACTACCGAAGTATTAAAACAATATCTTTGATTAGTTGATGGTTGTTGGTTGTTAGTTGTTGGTTGTTAGTTGTTGGTTGTTAGTTGATGGTTGATGGTTGTTGGTTGATGGTTGTTGGTTGTTAGTTGTTAGTTATTGGTTGTTTATTTACCATCCACTGTCCACCATCCACTATCTACTATCTACTAACTACTAACCACCATCCACTAACCACTGTCCACCATCCACCATCCACTATCTACTAACCACCATCCACTAACTCCTAAACTCCTAACTCCCAACTCCTAACTATATTTACCGTGTTCCCACGGCACCAGAATAAACGATACCTCGCTGCATATCCATAGTCAAAATAGCTCCATCTCGAATGGTTCGCATTGCATTTTTTACACCAACAATTACGGGAACACCGAGCCTTAAACCGATGACAGCAGCGTGAGAAGTAAGACTTTCATCCTCAGTAATAATACCGCTTGATTTCCGAATTACTTCGACAAAATCGGCATTAGTGGATGGAGCAACTAAAATCTCTCCTGGATTAAAATTATTCAAATCCATGCCGCTATGAGCAACTCGTGCGCGTCCGCTGACTGAGCCTTGTCCCAGTCCAATTCCTTGACCGAGTACGGCAGTTACTACTTCAACTTTAATCAAATCGGTGGAGCCGGAAATCCCTTGCAGAGTACCTGCACTCATTACGACCAAATCGCCTTCATGTAGTAAATTTTTCTCTTGAGCAACATTAATCGCCGCTTGAAAGGTTTGACCAGTAGAAGGTAGTTCTAAGACCAATAAGGGTTTGATTCCCCATACTAATTGCAGCTGTCTGGCTACGTTTACGTGAGGTGTGACTGCCAAAATTGGTGTACGAGGACGGAATTTAGAAATATTGCGAGCGGTAGCCCCGGTTTGAGTCAGAGTCATAATTGCAGCAGCTCCAAGTTGTTCGGAGATTTGACCAGCTGCTTGGGAAATTGCATTGGGAATCGAACGTCTGGGGTCTCCTATTTGATGTGCATTTTTATTTTGTATATCTTCTTTTTCAATACGTTCGGCAATGCGTGCCATTGTTGCTACTGCTTCTACCGGATAATTACCGACGGCAGTTTCATTAGAAAGCATGACTGCATCAGTACCATCTAAGATAGCATTGGCAACGTCTGATACTTCTGCCCGCGTTGGACGAGGATTGCTCACCATGCTGTCCAACATTTGGGTAGCGGTAATAATAGGAATACCCAAGCGGTTTGCAGTGGCAATTAAACGCTTTTGCAACACAGGAACATCTTCGGCTGGCAGTTCTACACCTAAATCTCCTCTTGCGACCATTACACCATCACACAAAGCCAGAATCGCTTCCATTTGTTCGATCGCTTCATGCTTTTCGATTTTGGCAATAACTGGTACTTGTTTTCCGGCGCTATAAATTAATTCTTTAATTTCAATGACATCTTGGGGGTTACGAACGAAAGAAAGTGCTACCCAATCGACACCTTGGTCTAAACCGAATACTAAATCTTCGCGGTCTTTATCAGTTAAAGCTTTGATAGATAAATAAACGCCTGGGAAATTAACGCCTTTATTGTTAGAAAGTTTACCTTCAACCGTGACACGACAATGCAGATCGCCTTTTTCTTTATTGACTTCTACAACCTGCATTTCCACACGTCCATCATCAAGCAGAATATTTGCACCAACAGGGACTTCTTCTGCTAAATGCTCGTAGGTGATACAGCTGATTTCTTGAGTACCAATCACCTGACGATTCGTTAAAGTAAAGCGATCGCCTTTTGCGACGACTATCGATCCATTTTCAAATTTACCCAAACGAATCTTCGGACCTTGCAAATCTTGCAAAATCGCCACTGGTTGGTTCAATTCAAATGCTGTTTGCCGAATCAACCGAATATTACGTTGATGGTCAGCATGAGTTCCATGAGAGAAATTAAGCCGCAGAGTTGTTGCACCTGCTTCGATCAGAGCCTTTAAAACTTCGGGGCTGCTGGTAGCAGGTCCAATGGTAGCGACAATTTTTGTCCGACGTACTGAATCTCTTAATTGCATAGGGGGATGCTGTATAGCGCTTCTAGTTTAGGGAATAATCGTAGATTAAACTTAAACTTTTGTCTGTGGCTAGAAACGCATTCAGGACAAATTAAATTCGCAACCTTTAACAGTGAACAGTCCGGAAGGCTGATGTTCGGGGATTTAGAACCGCAAACAATCCCTCCCACCAATTGGTGGAGGACTTACACCCTTTGATGTAAATTGATAACTGTTAACTGATAACTGATTTAAATATTCTCTCATAATCCGATTCTAATTTTGTTTTTTATTTAGAACTTATGTCCTGCTTTATGAAAAAATACTGTTTCAGACGTTTAAACTCCTCAGTTTTATGATTGATAATTGGTCGCTGGTAACGAATAACTGTTGACTGATAACCGATAAATGTAAAAATATAGATAAATGTTGGTACATAAAACTTTATTATTCGTCAGTCTGTGCCGTATACTCGCAAATATTTGGTAAATGGTAAATAAGGAGTCAACAATGCTGATGTCGGAGGCAGAATCGCCACTGACAATCCCCCCCAAGGAACTTTTGTCCCCCCCTGGTGGCTTCAATCCGACTGTCCTAATGTTTTTAGCGGCTATTGGAATTGTTGTGCTGTCTGCACTAGGTTATTGGGTTTGGCAATGGCAACAGTGGATATGTTTTTGCATGAATATCCTTGCCTTACATATTTCTGGTACGGTAATTCATGATGCTTGTCACCAAGCAGCTCATCGCAATCGGATCATTAACGCCCTAATGGGACATGGTAGTGCCTTGATGCTTGTTTTCGCATTTCCAGTATTTACGCGAGTGCATTTACAACATCATGCAAATGTTAATGACCCAGAAAATGACCCAGACCATTATGTTTCTACTGGTGGTCCCCTATGGTTAATTGCAGTTCGTTTTTTCTATCATGAGATATTTTTCTTTAAACGACGTTTGTGGAAAAATAACGAACTCTTAGAATGGTTCATAAGTAGACTTATTGTATTAATTGTTGTTGCCATCTCGGTAAAGTTTAATTTCTTGGGCTACATTCTCAATTTCTGGTTTGTGCCGTCAGGCATCGTTGGGTTAGCGCTTGGTTTATTTTTCGACTATCTACCTCATCGTCCCTTCGTAGAACGCAGTCGTTGGAAAAATGCTAGAGTTTATCCAAATCCAATTTTAAACATCTTGATTTTAGGGCAAAACTATCATTTAATTCATCATTTATGGCCTTCTATAGCTTGGTATAATTATCAACATACATACCATCTGATGAAGCCCCGTTTGGATGAAAAAGAATGCTATCAATCCCTAGGTCTACTCAAAAAGAAAGACTTTTTGGAATTTATGTATGATCTAGTTTTAGGAATTCGTTTTCATCACAAACGGGAATAAGGTTAAAGGTTAAAGGTTAGAGGTTAGAGGTTAAAGGTTAGAGGTTAAAGGTTAAAGGTTAGAGGTTAAAGGTTAAAGGTTAGAGGTTAAAGGTTAGCAACCATCATCAACTAACGATTAACAACCATCAACTATCAACCATCAACTAACGACCATCAACCATCAACTAACAACTGTCAACTGTCAACTGTCAACTAACTTCAAATGTCGCTAGATATACTTTGAGCTTGTATAATTTCGGTATGAGCAGTAAATTGCAATCGGTTTAAAGATTCTGTGAAAAACACAAAACCTTTATAGGCGGTTGCATATTTATAAATTTTGGTAAAAAAACCTTCCGCCGTTTCGACTACCAAGGATTCTTTATTTCTAGAGATAATTGTCATAAAGTCTTCTGGCTTTACCCGAACTCCCGTTCCTCGGTCGGTAAAGATTCTTCCGCTAATACCTGTATGTTGAGCAGCGTCACAACTGTCAAACTTCATAATTTTTAAGTATTTTTACATAGAATATGCGTATATTCTACACCTTTGATTCTATCGTTGACTGTGATGCTTGTAACGGCTGAGGTAAATTCCAATCGGGACGAAGTGTAGACGCATGACGTAAATATATATGGCTTATGGTAGCGCTAGACTTAATATAAGCATGAACTAAAATCCGAATGCACTTTTCTAAGCTGCCTGGGACGTACATTTGCTGTACATCTATCATCGAAACATTATCCCAATAAGGACGATGACGGGCGATCGCTGCTGGAAAGATAGCATCTAAATCGGAGGTTGCGGAAAAGGTAACGCTAATCATATCCGTTGGATGCAGTTGATTGCGTTTTTCTAATTCATCTAGTAGTTCCATTACAGCTTCTCGCATCGCTTCAACGGTATTTTCGGAAACAGTTGTTGCTCCACGAATTGCCTGCATTCGCCATTCCACTTCAAATTCCTCCCAATTTAAGATAAGTAAGCTGGCACAAAAAAATCACGCTATATAAAGAAATGTAAATCAATCTGAAATCTTTTTATCTCTTGCCTCTTGCCTTGTCTCAATAATAATTTTCCGTGCTGACCTACTTATTAAACATCAGTCATTAGCCATTATTCATTACTGTTGGATAAAGGACAAATGACCAATGGCTATGTTTTATCTTTCTTTTATTTGATCGCTCAATTTATTGAAAAAAATTGTCAAGGTCGATACAACCACAGGGGTAAACCACTGGTAGACAATTCAAATTCTACCCAATCAATTTTGGATGTTAGTCCATTTTTAACTTTGTTACCAGGTAAAAATTTACTGTACCAAGGTTTAGGTTCTTCTAGAGTGTAAACTTCTGTTTTTTCAGGGTCAAGGTTTACCAATTCTGCTGCCCAGCGACGAGCATCTTCTTCGGTTCCCAGTCGATCTACAACTCCTAATTGTAAAGCTTGCTCTCCGGTGAAAATTCGACCATCGGCAAAAGTTTTGACTGTTTCCGGCGCTAAATTACGTCCTTCGGCTACTGTTTGCACAAACTGCTGATAACTTGTATCAATCAATTCTTGCAAAATAGTTTCTTCACTATCGGTAAGTTCCCGATCAAAAGATAAAATATCTTTATAGGGACCTGATTTGATCACCTTAAAAGAAACACCAATTTTATCTAACAAACGTTGTAAATTATTGCCGCGCAAAATTACACCGATACTACCCGTAATCGTTCCCGGATTTGCCACGATATGGGAAGCTCCCATGCCAATGTAAACACCACCAGAAGCAGAAATATTACCAAAACTCGCAACAATCTTGATTTTTTCACGCAAACGTTTGAGAGCGCTATAGATTTCTTGAGAATCCCCAACTGTACCACCAGGACTATCAATCCGTAACAGTAGTGCCGGAAATTTCTTCTCTTCTACTGTTTTTAAGGCTTCTAAAACTCGTTGACGAGTATTAGCCGCAATTGCACCAGTAACTTCTATTTTGGCGATTTGTTTGCGAAATTTTGACTTAAAAGGCCAAACCATGAGCAGTAAAAACAACCTTGTGATATTTTAGATCTGATTTAAAACATTAACTTTTATTTATAAATGCGTAAAGCATCTGCCATTAAATTTGTTTGTTGTCACAAATCAAGCAGACGCAAATCCCTTAGCTTATTTTAATCAATTTTTCTATTTTTAAATGTATTTTGATTTTTTTGCCAATTTTTTGTTGAACAATAAAGCGTTTATTACTAAGTGTCCAATTTATCTATTATTGATATTCTACAATCAAAGAAAATTGCAGTTTTGCTTATTAGTGCGATTTGTTTACAGAACTAATCCACACCCAACTATTTTCAAATTCAAAAATGAGGATTTTCCTCTATTGAAAATACTCAAACACGATTTTTTTTTACAAAATAGGGAACGTACTACTTAAGAATTTAAACGTAAAATTTGACACCGATAATAGACATAAGTATCGAAAAGCGCTCCAACGAAGCTACAAGTCAGACAAATCACTAGTAACCCTTGGATTGGTGTACCGCTACCGAAAGTGGCAAGAAAATTCGATATCTGATTTACGATGATTTCACTCACCGTTTCTAAGCCGGGAACCAAGCTTATAAGGGATAAACTCAGCAATGTTCCACCAATAAATATTATTGGAGCCACGAAACTAAAAATAATCGATAATAATAGAGAACGGACAAAGTTTATAAACATACTCATAGAAAGAATTATTCTGCAACCTAGATTAATCGCAGTTGTTACTCGTCACTTTCTACAATAAGCGCGATCGCCATATCTCAGACCGGATTTAAAGAATCTTAAGTCTTAATTAAAATATTTTCATATATTTTCTATTTTCTATTTTTCGATTTCCAAGACACTAATCCTGTAAAAACTCCCATATATCAACCCTTAAGCTGATAATACATTAGTATTATATACAATAGATACAGTTAATAACAGCTTTGATTTCTGAGAACAGATTTTAACTTAAGTTAATATAAAGCACTGTTGGTAAAGAGATAGGGGGATGAGGGGACAATAATTCCGATGGTGTCAAATATTTAATTAGGACTTACGCACTGTACAAATTGATTATGGTATGCGTTCACCTAAGAAAGGTCATTTCAGGTTTTGATAGCTTATGAGTATATAGTCATATGTAGGGATTTAGCAATGCTAAACCCCTACACCTACAATGGATGTGGCTTTCTCTAAACCCATATTTTATATTTTCTGTCAATGCGTAAGTCCTATTAATTTAAAATCTAAAATCTAAAATCCAAAATTCTTTGGCTTTTTGTCAAAATCTTCCGTTATTATGACGGCAATTGTAATCTTTAATTGAAAATTGTGAGTCAAGCAACATCTAAATCCAGTTTAGGAGCATGGAGCCTGCGATTGTTGGCAGCAATCTTCTTGATTGGACAAGTAATAATTCATTTATTTAAAGGTAAGATACATCGCCGCAATACTTTAGAGCAAATGGCTGCTGTGGGACCTGACTCACTATTAATCGCTTTACTTACAGCTGTATTTGTAGGTGCTGTGTTTACGATTCAGGTTGCGCGGGAGTTTATTAATTTTGGTGCGGGGAATGCTGTTGGTGGAGTCTTAGCGGTAGCGTTGACACGAGAACTGTCTCCCGTTCTCACAGCAGTCGTTTTAGCCGGAAGAGTCGGTTCGGCATTTGCTGCGGAAATTGGGACTATGAAAGTTACAGAGCAAATAGACGCTCTACTAATGTTAAAAACTGACCCCATAGATTATTTAGTTATTCCTCGTGTGCTTGCTTGCTGCATCATGTTACCAATTTTGACTTTACTATCTCTAGTAACGGGTATGGCAGGAGGATTGTTAATTGCAACAAGTTTTTACAATCTTTCTGATGTCCAATTTCTAGACTCAGCCCGAAATTTCTTAGGAATGTGGGATATTTTAAGTACGATGATTAAAGCTCTGTGTTTCGGACTTTTAGTCGCCGTAATTGGCTGTAACTGGGGGTTAACCACAACAGGAGGAGCTAAAGGTGTAGGTCAATCAACAACAACTGCTGTTGTTACGGCTCTATTAATTATATTTATTAGCAACTTTTTTCTTTCTTGGATTATGTTTCAAGGAACCGGAGCTGCTGTATTACAAGGTATTTAGACGAGGATCGGGCTCGGGGTGATGGGATGGGGGGCAAGGGGACAAGGGGACAAGGGGATGGGGAGAAATAAATAACAACTGTCAACTGTCAACTAACTCCTCACTCTGTAATCCGAAATCCTTCGACCACTTACGAATAAAATAAAGTTAATGTCTTTTTAGAAAAAATTATTTGATATTGTGACTACTTCATTGACTTCTGATTCGATATCAACTGTAGAACTCAAACCCAGTTACAACATACCTATTGTCTTAATTATTGGGTCAATTCCTTTACTGTTGATTAAACAACCCTTAGCTGGAGGAATAACTGCATTGCTAGGCTTATTTCTGCTGTACCAAGCAGTTACTTTACGTTTACAATTTACAGCAACCGATCTAGATATTGTTAGAGGTGATAACTTAATTCGTCGTTTTGCTTACAGTGAATGGCAAAACTGGCGCATCTTCTGGGACTTGGTTCCTATTTTGTTTTACTTTAAAGAAATTAAAAGCATTCACTTTCTACCGATTTTATTTGACTTTAAGACTCTCAAAGCTTGTTTGGAAGAACGGTGTCCGAGAATTGATTAAGGGCAAAGATTTAAGAGTTAGGAGTTAGTTGACAATTGACAGTTCTTATTTATTTCTCCCCCCTTTTCCCGAAAGTCTCCCCATCCCCCCATCCCCAAAGTCCTATACTAGTTAACCTTGCTGGTAAAATGTGGAATTAACACTTTATAGTTGATACTTCTATTGAAATTTGTAAAAATGGCGTTTTTATAATCGCCTGATTTTTTAGGACTTGGATTAATGTATGAACCAAGACGAAAGCTATAACCAAGAAGAGTTACAAGAAAGCGATTCAGTTGAACAAACGGAAAATTTAATACAGGATTCCTTGGTAGCGCGATCGCAAATACCAAGTTCTACAACAGAAAATTTATTACCAGTTAACCTAATTATGGCGAATTCAAATGAAAACAATAGTCCAGAAAAATTACAAATAAACTCGGAATCACTGAGTAATTCCCCAGAATACAATCTTGTCGCTCAGCGTGTAGCGCAGTTACAAAGTACGGAAGAGTCATTAAAACAGGAAATTGCTGATTTACAAGCGTCTTACAAAACTCTTCAAACCGAAATGGGTAATACTCAAAAAGCTCTCTCTAAAATGACTCAAGAAGCGCTTTCTGATTTAGAACAACGTAAACAAACTTTATTAATTTCTGTGGAACAACTCGAACGCCGTCAAGAACGTATTCGCAATGAAATGCGGACGACTTTCGCAGGTGCTTCTCAAGAATTAGCAATTCGAGTCCAAGGTTTTAAGGATTATCTCACTGGTAGCTTAGTGGATTTAGCCGCAGCCGCAGAACAGCTAGAATTAGTTCCAGCAACAAAGCCGGAACCCCAACCCGTCACGCAAAAAAATCAGCCAGATGACGAATTGGATTCAGAATTCGAGGATGATTATGACGATCGCAATACTTTGCAATTCAGCCAAGGACAATTCCAAGACACTACCAAAAAAATCCGCACTTTAATAGACCAATATCGCACGAAACCAGATTACTACGGACCACCATGGCAGTTACGTCGTACATTTGAACCAGTTCACGCGGAACGAGTTTCCACCTGGTTTTTCAAACAAGGTGGACGTGGTGCTTTACGAACCATGGGCAGTAGGTTACAAAATACACTAGTTTCTTCAGCAATTATATCTATACTGTATTCTTTATATGGTAATCGCGTTCGTACTTTAGTTTTGGCGAATTCGCCGGAACGTTTGGGAGAATGGAGACGTGGCTTACAAGATTGTTTGGGGATTGGTCGTCCCGATTTTGGACCAGATAGAGGTTTAGCATTATTTGAAACACCGCAAGCTGTAGCACAAAAAGCGGAACGTTTAGTAAAAGCGAATCTACAACCTCTGATAATTATTGACGATTCAGAAGAACAAATTAATGTCGGGCTGTTGCAATTTCCGTTATGGTTAGCTTTTGCTCCCGACCCCAAAATGATGAGAAACTCTTATGAAGATGAATATTTATAAGATTAGTTAGTGGATAGTGGTTAGTGGTTAGTGGACAGTGGACAGTGGACAGTGGACAGTGGTTATTAGAAAAACCATCAACTATCAACCAACAACCATCAACTATCAACCAACAACCATCAACCATCAACTATCACCCATCACCCATCACCCAACAACCATCAACTATTAACCATCAACTATCAACTATCAACTATCAACCATCAACTATCAACCATCAACTAAAAATATGGCTATTTGGTTAAGTTTGTGTGCAATAATTTTATTTGTAGCTTACCTTTTAGGTTCAACTCCTACTGGTTACACCTTGGTTAAGCTGTTAAAAGGAATTGATATTCGGGAAGTTGGTTCTGGCTCTACTGGTGCAACTAATGTGTTAAGAACTTTGGGTAAAGGTCCCGGTGCATTTGTTTTATTTGTAGACTGTTTGAAAGGAGTATTTTCAATATTTCTCGTTTATTGGTTGTTTGAATTTGCATCCAATAATAATCTTATTCCAGCAACAGTTAATCCCGAACTTTGGCAACCTATTATGGTAACTTTAGCTGGTTTAATTGCCATAGTTGGACATAGTAAATCAATATTTTTAGGATTTCGCGGTGGTAAATCTGTCGCTACTAGTTTGGGTATTTTACTAACTATGAATTGGCAGGTTGGTTTAGCAACATTCGGTGTATTTGCCGTAGTTATCGCCATCTCACGAATTGTATCACTAAGTTCAATTTGCGGCGCGATCGCAGTTTCGATTTTCATGGTTTTACTGCATCAACCGTTACCTTATATACTATTTGGTGTTGCGGGTGGTTTGTATGTCATTCTCCGTCATCGTAGTAATATTGAGCGGTTACTTGCTGGTACCGAACCAAAATTAGGACAAAATTTACCAGCAGAAGCAGAGCAAACAGTTAGTTCGGCTAGTTGAATTTTCGGATTTTTATCGATCTAGAAGTCGGGTTTTTATGATGATTGTCTCGTCTGACAGATAATTATCCTAAAAACCCGACTTCTCACCCCACCACGTTAAATATTGCGCTTTTCGGTTGAATGCAATACATATTAAAGTGATGGAAATTCGGACGGGCAAGGATGCCCATTCCACAATTTGAATGTATTTAACTCATATCGTTTGGTTTAGAAGTCGGGTTTTTATCAAATTTTTTTTTGAAGCAAAAAATCTCAAATCAGCAGATAAATTCAAAGTGGTTTATTTTACATACTTTTGGTTTGTTATAACAGATTGGAAGAAAAAACCAATAATTTGTATAACTTACGGAAAAATAAAAATGAAATATTCGGTTGCTGGAATTGCTTTATTAGCTAGTTTATTTTTATATCAGGGTTGCTCGTCTACCACCAAAACTGAAGAGACATCGGATAATCAACAATCTCAGGTACAATCAGTTCCCGAACAAACTTCTCAAAATAACCCACCTTCAGCAAATCCGCAAAATTCAAATAAAATAAGTTCAACAAAAAATTCTCAAGCTACCAAAGCAAAATTAACTATTCCAGAAAAAATTACACCAAATCAACCCGTTCCTATAAAAGTTGAGATTCCAGCAACTGTAGCAAAAGCTAATAATAGTAATGACGCTTCTAAACCCAAGCAAATAAATATGGTTGTAGTCAGCAACGACTTGAGATTTTTCGATTTAGTTCAAGCTAGTTATAAAAATAATCAAAATATTGAAGTCAAGCCAAAATTCCCGGCTCCCGGAGATTATACTGTTTTTAGTGACTACAATCCATCGGGTGAAAAAGAACAAGTTTTTTTAGAAAAAGTATCTATTCCCGGTGAAATTCCATTTCCTACAGAATTAGAAAGTTTTAGTAAAACGAAAACATTATCTGACACAAAAATAGATTTAAATTTGTCTCAATCTGATATTAAAGCCGGTAAAAAAGTTACTTTAAAATTCGATATCAAGCAAGCAAGTAACAATAAACCAGTGCAAGATTTAAAACCATATTTAGGTCAAAAAGCAAATCTAGTAGTTATTAAAAGTTCCTCTCCTTTAGTAGAATCAGATTATATTAATATTGAAAATATCAATAATTCATCTAATAATCAGGTACATTTTACAACTAAATTTCCTCAACCAGGAACCTACAAACTTTGGCTGCAATTCAATCGTAATGGTCAAGTTAAAACCGCCGATTTTTGGGTAACAGTTGACAGTTGACAGTGGACAGTGGACAGTGGACAGTGGACAGTTGACAGTTGACAGTTGACAGTTGTTGGTTATTAGTTGTTAGTTGCTAATTGCCTTTTGTATGAATGCCTTTAACCTTTAACCTTTAACCTTTAACCTTTAACCTCTAACCTTTACCCTCTTCTCTACACCGCTAGTTTTCAAAACATCGCTCATAGTGGTACAGTAATTTGATAAATTAAATGTTGTAGGGTTGACTATTTCTTCATAGGTAAAATGCCGATATTTCATGCAAAATCTATCCCATGCAGCCATTTGAATTTTGAAGGTTTTAATTATTAAATCTGCGAAAGATGAAGATAAAGGAATGCGGAAATAAATGGATTTACCAAAATAACCACAAATTTCTTCTATTGCTTGATTAGCTGTAATTTTTTCTTGTCCTAAAACGTATTTTCTCGGCTCTTCTGCTTTGGGAGGATTCTCAATCAGATGCTTTACTACAGTAGCAATATCTTTTCCGTGAATAAAGTGAAAGCTACCATCTGCTTTCAAAAATCGAATTATATCAATATATTTCGTTACTTCGGGAATACCGGACGTTACAGCAGAAAGTGGTTTGTTTTTGTCACCACCGATAACTAATGTAGGGAAAACTTTCGTAATTTTGGATTGAATAGGTAGTTTTGAAAATTTCCGCAAACAGTCGAATTTGGAACGAATATAATCTGTACCCAGTTCCCCTGCTTCTTTAAGAGGTTGATTTTTACTATCTAAAACGCTAGCTGTAGAGAAATAAATTACCTGTTCGCATTTTTCCACATCTAACAGGTTGAGTAATTCAATTGTTTTAACTACATTAATATCAAAAGTTCCCGTACCACCCCAAGCTGTTGCTGTTAACACTGCGACATCTATAGTTTTGAGCAATTCAGCAAAATCAAAGATTTTTTGCATATCACCCTGCAAAACATGGATACCAGCACGAGCTTGAGTATCAACTTTCAATTTGTCTGGATTTCTCACCAACAAATACAGTTCGTGTTCGGTTTCTTTTATCAATAATTCACTGATGTAATGACCAATACAGCCACTTGCACCTGTGACTAAAATCCGCTTCTGACTCATACAATTATTCTAAGTTTTTATTGTTAGATGTTTGTAATTATTTTTAACTTTTATACTCACAACTAACAACTACAACTAGATACCAAAAGTTTCGGGATGAAAAAAAAGGATGGGGAGAAGGTTAAAGGTTAAAGGTTAAAGGTTAAAGGTTAGAGGTTAACTAACTGTCAACTGTCAACTGTCAACTAACTTCTAACTCTTTTTTACTTTGCAGCAGTTAACATTTCACTGGCTGTATTCAACTGCTTTGCAGTTTCAAAGAAGAATGCAACATTCTCTTCTGGTGTGGTGGGTAAAACACCGTGTCCGAGGTTAAGAATATGACCCCAATTACCTGCTTTCCGAACGGTATCGCGAATGCGATCGCGAATAAATTCTTGAGAACCGAACAGTACACCAGGGTCAAGATTTCCCTGTACTTTCATTTCTTTACCCAATCTTACCCGCGCATCTGCCATGTCTACTGTCCAGTCTACACTGATGATATCCGCACCGGATTTAGTCATTTTTTCTAATAAACCCGCACTTCCACTGATGAGAAGAATTAATGGTGTGTCTGGATGGGTTTGCTTTACTTGCTCGAATACTCTTTTTTGATAAGGTAAAGCAAAAGTTTCGTAATCTTGAGGACTTAATTGACCCGCCCAAGAATCAAACATTTGTACTACTTGAGCGCCACAATCAATTTGATAACGGATGTAAGTAGCGATGGAATCTGATAGTTTTGATAATAGTTGATGCAGTATGGCAGGTTCAGAAAAAGCCATATTCTTAATAATCGAATAGGTCTTAGAACCTTTTCCTTCTACTACATAAGCAGCTAAAGTCCACGGCGCACCGACAAAGCCGAGTACTGTTGATTTATTGCCTACTTCTGTTCGTAAGGATTGCAAAATAGTTTTGATGAATGGTAAGGATTCATCAGGTTGCAATGGATGTAGGCGATCAATTTGCTCTTGGGTACGAATAGGATTTTCAATAATAGGTCCTTTACCTTCGGCAATATCCATCTCAATACCGATACCGGGTAAAGGAGTCACGATATCGGAAAACAAAATTACCCCGTCGGGTTGAAAAGCTTTCCAAGGTTGTAATGAAATTTCGATCGCAACTTCGGGAATTTCCGAACGTTCCCGAAAAGAAGGGTATTTTTCCCTTAAATCGCGATAAGCTTTCATATATCGTCCAGCCTGCCGCATCATCCACACGGGGGGACGTTCTACAATTTCTCCACGAGCGGCTCGCAGCAAATTAGGCGTGTTAGAGGAAACACCCATCTAATAATTCATCCTAAATAACTAGTTTATTGACATCTATGATGTTTATCAGATTACCATTCTTTGATTACGCTTTTTCAAATAGTTTGTTGCAAAATATTAAGTCGAGTCATAGATTCAGGGGCTATAATATTCCTTGCCCTTCTACTCCCTACTCCCTAATATAAACACCGTAATTTCCGGACGCGAATTAAATCGTAAATATAATCCAGTCATACCTACACCTCGATTAGTGTATTGAAACATTTCCCCTATTTTGTAAAGTCCAGCATAATATTTTTTACCTAAAGCTGGTAGTAATGGTGGTTCTAAAAAAGGTATACGTATTTGTCCAGCATGAGAATGTCCAGATAGTTGTAAATCAAACCGATTTGTCATGGCACTTGTATCTGCAAAATCTGGTTCGTGTGCGAGTAAAATTGCTGCACCAGCTTGAGGTAACTGCTGTAATACCAAGTCTAAACGGTCTTTACCTACCCAAACATCATCTACACCTGCAATATGCAGCATGGCATTATCTCGCTTAACAGTATAAACTTTATTAGCAAGATTGAGAACATTAGTTTGTGCTAGGGCTTCGCTAATTTTTTCAGCATCTGCCCAATAATCATGATTACCTAATACTGCTACTGTTTTATGCGAAGCAGTTAATTTAGTTAACGTAGCTTTTAGTTTAGGAATAAATTTAGCTTGACGACGAGTGACAAAATCTCCGGTAATTGCAATTAAATCTGGTTTCTGTTGATTTACAATCCGGAAAAGATGATTTAAACGTCGTTTTTTAGTTTGTTTATCAACATGAATATCGCTGATTTGTACAATCCGATAGCCGTTAAATTCCGATGCTAAATTTGGTAGTTTTAATTGTATGTAATTAACATCAATCCAATTCGGTTCAATAAAGTGGGCGTAAAATAAAACGCAAATAGTTAATATACAAATAAATTTGAGCAATTTGACAAATTTTGACAATAACATTCGAGTTTTTGAAAACATAATCTGTGGGAAACCATCTTAGCAAAAAAATTTCCCTACACTGCGTTTCTGTGATTACGGACAATTCTGTTTTGGGTAAGTCTTATTAATGATTATTTACTAGATAAACCTCATGTCCTCTAATCTCTACACCACGTTCTTCAAGGCATTTTTGCCAACCTTCAAGGGTTCCAATTTCGCTGGGATTTTCATATAATCCTAACTCAACTTCTTCCTGGGTGAGTCGGGCAAATTCTTCGTATTGTAGGTATTGAGGACTGACAAATGTTTCTTTTCGGTGTAGGATAGGCGGATTTTTTCTTTTAGAGTAGTCACCACGAGTGATTTTGAATGTTTGTAAGTCGATTACTAAACCTGCTTTTAATGCTGGATGGGGGTCTGTATCAAAATTGGGATAGTATAAATAAGATATTTGCGGTTTGTGAATGTGAAGTTTGACAAGGGTTGTTTCTTCTGGTCGTCCAAATACACGACTAGCACAGCCTTCGTAGATTCGCAGTAATGGTTCTAGTTCCCCAAGTGCTGTAATATGAACATAAAGAGCCTCTGGTGTCAATTTGCCAATTTGACTTTTTTGGCAGGCTGCTTTGATAACTTTAGATTCGCCTAAACTAAATAACTTTTGATCCGCAACTTCACAAGCATCCCGATATGTCCCGAAAAAAGCTTTAATATCGTGGCGTATTGCTTCAGGTAGCTCTAAAAATCTGGGACGTTCTTCCTCGAACTGCACCAAAGCAAGATAAACTTGAATATCTAAAGAACGACGGTAGGCGATCGCCTCCCATTCTGCTTCGTCTGTTGCTTGCAATATGACTTTGAAAGCACGGCGAATACTGGCAAATTCTAGCAGTATCTTTTCTTCAACTTCTGGTTCTAATTCTCCTGGAACTGGTAATCTGCCACGTTTGGTATAAAATTCAATCAGCGGTTTTAATTCCTCTTTGCAATCTTCATATTTCTTAGTCGCAAGACGAATTCTCGGTGCAATTACCCCGGAGCGATACCATTCGGCTCGAAAATTCTCTTTTTCTTGTTCGTCGCGAAATATAAAGTAAATACCTAGCGCTACGGGTACAGCATCAACTTCTAAAGCACTATCAATGTATTTTTTTAATTCTCCTTGTTCGTAATATTTCTGAAATGTATTGCGACTAGTTACGACACCATCCCCATAAGCAAATTGATTTTTGCTGCTAATCGAACTTACTAATATTTGGGCAGCAACTATTAATACTTTGCCAGCCAATTTCCAGGCATTTTTAAGACTTTTGAGGCGTTCTTCGGTATCTTCGATGACGTTAAGAACATAGCCAAGATTAACTACATCAGCAGGAATTAAAGCTGCATCAGGTTTATAATAAGGGTCCCAACCCGCACTGTTAACCTCCATACTTGCCAATCTTTGGACATCACTACCATATCCACATCCGTAATCAAAAAATGTCGTCTTTGTGTTAATAATTTCAAATTCTACTGCTAATTTTACTGGACGGGATAAGTCTGTACGGAAAATAGCTGCCCTGTGACGTTCAATCGCTAAATCTTCCAGCATAAGACAAATCCAAATTGCAATCGGCAACCATTATCTCATAGAAGAGGTAATGGGTAATTGGTAATTGGTAATTGGTAATTGGTAATAGGTAATGGGTAATTGGGGATTATCCATCTCCCCATCCCCCCATCCCCCCATCCCCCCATCCCCCTCCCTATTACCTACTCTTGGTAGCTAATTCAATCAAATCTTCAATTTTCTTGATATTTTGATCGCCTGCTAGATAGCCGATACCGCGATGTAGATGTAAGCGAAACTGGGTTACAAGGGTTTCTTTATCAGTTCCCAAACCGTCGTTATAGCAGCGTTGTTTAAGGGCTAAAAGCAAAATATCGGACATTTCACCACCAAATACTCGCCATGTTAATTCGACGTTACTATCTTGGGGTATCGGTACGGGAGAAGGAATACTTTTTTCCGCAAGAGAACGACAAAAACCCCAGCGACAAAGGGTATTCCACTGATCTATTTTGGTAAATCGTCTCAGTTTCAAAAGTTGATCTTTAGCTGTTTGAGATAAGCGAATGCGTTCGATTGGTGATTCCATTTTGATAGTTGATAGTTGATGGTTGATGGTTGATGGTTGTTAGTTGTTAGTTGTTGGTTGATGGTTGATGGTTGATGGTTGATGGTGGATAGTTGATGGTTGATGGTTGATAGTTCTTACGTATTTTCCGTTATCCACCATACACCGTCGATTTGTCCACCATACACCGTCGATTTGTCCACTAACCACTATCTACTAACCACTATCCACTATCCACCATCCACTATCTTTTATTACCAAAAATACCCCGATTCTACCGTTGTTTGACGTGTGTCTTGTGAGTATTTGAGCAGGTATTCGCGAGCGATTGCTTCGTTTTTTCGCAGGGTTTTTACTTCTTTTTCTCCTATTTCGGTGTCGGTGGAAAGTAATATTACTTGATGAGAAGCGGAAGGGAAGTACCTTTCTATTAAGTTGCTGCGGTGAGATGAATCTAAGCGCCCCAAGGGGGTGTCGATCGCAACGGGTAGGTGATGTCCCGATACTCTTGCTAATGCCCAAAGAAAGGCGATGGCTAGGAGTTGTTTTTCGCCTGCTGATAGTCGATGTTTATCAACTGGTTGAGAATTTAAATCGTATAGGGAAAGACTGAAGCTATTGGTATTAATGACAATACGATGTACTAAGTCGGATTTGTGGAGCAGGTAACGGAAGCATTCTGTAACTTCATTTTCTAATTTATTGAGTTTTCTTAAGGTAAGTCGTTCGCGAAAGAGTTTGAGGGTTTGTTGTACTCTTGTTGATGCATTGATGATATTTTCTTTACTGTTTTGTTCGATGGTTTGTACGCTATATTCTGTTAAATCTTTTTTTAATTTATTAATTTCTGCCTCTAGTTCTATCAAACGACGAGTAATTTTTTCACAATTACTTTTGATGTCAGTAAGTTTATTTTGTGCTTTTTTAACTAACTCTACTAATTTTTGATAATCTTCTGGCGATGCTGCTGCTTGTATTTGTCTTTCTAAAGTAATAATTTCTTCTTCTTGATTTTTTAACTGTTCTAATTGCTGTTTGGCGGTATTCTTAGCAGTTTGTAAATAGTAAAGAATATTTCCTAGTTGAGTCAAACTTTCTGCATCTGCTAATAACCAAGGCGATTCTTTTAACAATGCGTTTCTGGCTTCTACGTCTTTTTCTAAAAAGGTCTTTATTTCAGCAAATTTATCGGCAGCAATATCTGTTTGATGAATCAATTTTAGTAAACGTTCATCTCTTTCGAGCAATATATCCCGCGCTATTTGTTGCTGTTGAATTTTTAATTCTGCTTCACCTCGTTGTTGTACTTGATTTAGTAGAGGTTCAATTAATGTCAACGGTAAAACACCTGCTGCTAATTCAGACATTCTCTGACGAGTGTTTTCAGATTCGTTAATATGAACTATTTTTTGCTGTTCTAGTTGACTGCTTTCTGAAGCAATTTTTCCACCTTCGCTCAAAAATTTATCAAAGGCTGCTTGTTGGTTTTTTTCGGCTTGCTGTAAAAATTCTAATTCTTGCGTCTCTATATTTTTAGTTTCTTCGTATTCTGACTGTAAATTATTGAGAAGTTTTTCGATTTCTTCTAAATTAGCAAGTTCTTTTGTATCCGCTAGTTCTTTGCGTTTACGATTGACTAATATTTCTAAATCTATTGCCAAACGTTCCGCCAATTCTAATCCTAAAAGAGCGCGAATTGCTTCAACTACCATCGTGGGCGGTTGTTCTTGTTCTGCAAGTTCTTTTACTTGTTCGCCATCAAATAAAAATAAATTAGAGATTCCTAAAGGTAATAAATTTTCAATATACTCATCCCAGATACTAACTAATCCAGTATCCAGCCATTCATCATTTTCACGAATATCTAAAATACCTAAATGGTCTTTACCATCTTTAGGATTTTTTTCCCAAGTTCTGACTATACGATATCTAACAGGTTTATCGTTTTCAATATGTTCAAAAGCTAATTCAATTCTTGTTTGTTCTGTAGGTGATTTATGGGTATTTATGCATTGATTGAGGAAATCATTATAACTTAAATTATCGCGAGTAGAACATTGAGCGCGATGTCCGTAAAGTGCAAGACGAATTGCATCCATTAAAGTTGTTTTTCCCCCTCCATTCATTCCCCCTAAAAGAATAATTGGACGAGGATTATCATCGTTGTTTGGGTCGAGATTTATCACCTGACGACCACAATAAGGACCAAAATTTTCTAAAACAAGTTCGAGGAATATCATCTTTTGAAAAGGTTAAAGGTTTAAGGTCAAAGGTTAAGGGTTAAGGGTTAAAGGTCAAAGGTTTAAGGTCAAAGGTTTAAGGTGTAATAAATACTAACTCCTAACTCCTAACTCCTAACTCCTTAATGTTCGTCATCTGAGTTATTTTTCTTAAATTTTAGATTTGCCCAATTTTGCGGTTTTTCATCTGTTACTTTCTGCGGTGTAACATCACCTAAAGTTAACTGTTTTACTTTATTAATATCACCTTCACCAGCAGCATTTTTTAAGTCGCGCTTAAAGTGAGCATTCTTAATCGCATCTTCTTGACTTAATGAACTTGTTTCAAAACACTTTTCTAATGCATCATATATTCCCACACGCCGCGATTTTTTGCGATACTGACGTTCGGTATCTAAGAGTTTCGCCATCAATTCTAAATGCATTGCGTCGTTTGAGCAGATTTCTTCTAATACAGCCCATTCATCGCTACCTAATAAACTGTAACCCGCACCGGGACGGGGGTCAATGAATTTTTCGCCTGTCACTTGTTGATAAATTTGGGGTAAACTATCATCGAATTCGTGTTTTTCTTCCAACCAAATACGCCTGATTTGACTGAGTTCCTCTAAAGTAATTAAGGTAATATCTCGCATATTTTCCGGCGCAGTTTGACGCACTTGCGTTTGCGCTGACAATACTCTCGTTAACCAATGTTCACGCCAATATTTGGTATAAGGACCTGGTACTGGTTGAACTGACATTTCACCATTTATGTTACGCTCAAAAAGCTGCACGTTTCCCCAAATTCGTCGAAAATCTCGTTTATCATGGTCATCTTGAATATCTAATTCATTACGAATATCTAAAAGCGGCTGCATCCATTCTTTTTCTTCGTCATTTTGAATCATTGCTTCCATCGATTTATCTTTTGTTACCATTGTGCAAACCCAGCAACCAAAGCGCGAATCGCCGCAACTAGGGGTAGAGGTATCGATAACTAAAGGACATTCATTATCTGCTGTCGCACCACGGTACATGGAAAATAAATCTTTGTTATCACCACCCCAAGGATTTTCACATTGATTGAGGTAAATCCAAACGTCGTTGTTGCTCCAATCTTCGATGGGTGTATAAATCAAAGAGTTGGGTAAGCTCGCATTCGGACTCAAACGCTCCCTTATTCTACCTGCTTGATGTTTTTGCATTGTGGCTGCTCGTCTGGAACTTTCGGCTTTGCGGGTACCCAAGACAAGAATTGTTTCGCCACTGGCTCTAACCATTTCCCTAATAAACTGGTTGGCTGGATTAATTTTCAAACGGGGTGTACACCAACGAAACTGGTTGCGCGGAGCCGGATAACCTCTACCAATTAAATTTACCCAGAATGTATCTTGAATTACTGGCAACAATAAATGAGGTTCGATGGGCATTGCTTTTTCTTTGGCAGCAGATGCCAGCAACTCCATCGAATTACGAACCCATGCGGTAACTATGGGATTTTCTACTAAGGTATCTGTAGTAATTACGTGAATTTTTTTATTTCGTTTTTTGGGCGGTAAAGTGGCGATCGCATTCCAAACCAGTTGCAAAATCGTGCTAGAGTCTTTACCCCAAGATACGCCAATAATCCAAGGTATGTCGTCTAGTAAATACAACTCTTGGATTTCTTTGGTAATCTCTGGAATTTGATCAATTACCGTAACCGATGCTAGCTGGCTTTTGTTGTCTGATTGTTGGGCGATAGTCATTCGATTTTAGATTTTAAATTTTAGATTTTAGTTCTTAAATTAGCCGCGATAGTTAATTGGTAGATATTAATGTTTATATAAGAAAAATCCGCAGATTTTTATTTGATTAGTCTGCGCTTGCGGAAATACTTATTAAGCTTTGTCTTCTGTTCCTTCTCTCAATGAATAGTTCCATTAATGAAACCAGAATCCCATAGGAAGGCAAAAACTAGTATTACATAAATTTGTACCAGTTACGGTTTTTAAAAACTGATTCTTGAATGTTTTATTTTTATACCGTTTTTATATATAGTATTTGGATACCAATGTTTGATTTTTTGTTGATTTTTTTAATAATTGTGATGAAAAAAGGTGTATCTACCGTAACAGCAGTGATTTCCAGTCAAGATAAAAAACGATTTTCTTCCTTACTAACCAAATATGTTGGCGACAATCAACAGTTGTTAGTTCAAAAAACAGAAATGGGCGGTACTCAAGCTTATGTGGGTTCTGTAACTTTAGAATGGTTTGCCAGTCAAGTTCACTTTGCTTCTTTTTTACCATTATTGCAAACTAAGTACAATCCCGATACTGATAATATCGAAATTGACGCTTCGAGTATAGACGATATACAGCAACGCCCCTTAGATTGGTCGCGTCAAGCACCTTTAGTACAGTATTTAGCCGCCAGAAAAAATCATAAGTTTCCTCCGGTATTAGCTGTAATTAGTCAGCCTTGGGTGGATAATTCTCAAGCATCTGAATGGGATAATAAAGGACAAGCAAAAAAATCAACTACGGAATTTACATCGTTAGATGATGATGGTGAATTTGGTTTGCTTGATATTTCTGAAGAAAATGTCACTATTTATGCATTAGATGGTCAACATCGATTGATGGCGGTACAAGGTTTGATGGAAATACTTAAAACTGGTAAGTTACCCCGTTACAAAAAGGATAAAGCTGTTGCGAATAGTTCTATTACTATTGATGATTTAAGTGAAAAATACCGAGTTGAAGCGGAATATTTACAACAATTACCCCAAGAAAAAATCGGTATAGAATTTATCTGTGCTGTAGCTCAAGGAGAAACTCGTGAGCAAGCAAGACGCAGGGTAAGATCGATTTTTGTTCACGTCAATTTGATGGCTGTACCTTTGAGTAAAGGACAGTTAGCACAGTTAAATGAAGACGATGGTTTTTCGATTGTGGCTCGAAAGATAGCGGTTAGTCATCCACTTTTAGAGCAGCGTCAAGGTAGGAAAGCGCGTGTAAATTGGAACAGTGCCACGGTTGCAGCAAAATCCACAGTTTTGACAACTTTGCAAGCTTTGAAAGAGATGTCAGAACGTTATTTAGAACACAAATATCCTCACTGGAAACCTTTAGATAAAGGTTTAATTCCTATGCGCCCGGAGGATGAAGAATTAGAATCAGCAATCAAAGATTTTAACCAATTATTTGATAATTTGGCGACTTTAGCAAGTTATAAAGTTTTGGAATACGAAGACACTCCGATGTTTCGACGGTTTAGTTTTGAAAAAGATGGGGGAGAAGGAAATATATTATTTCGTCCCGTCGGACAAATGGCATTGGCAAAGGCTTTAGGTATCTTAATTTTTGAAAAAGGGTTCTCTATAGAAGAAATTTTTGAAAAGCTGCGACTCTTTGATAGTAAAGGCGGTTTTAGTGGAATGGAATTTCCTAAATCTGTTTGGTATGGCGTTTTATATGATGCAAATCGTAAGCGGGTATTAGTTGCGGGAAAAGAATTAGCAACCCGGTTACTCGTTTATATGTTGGGTGGAATTAAAGATAAAATGGAGCGAGCCGAACTTAGAACGGATTTAGCTAAAGCCAGAACTTTTGAAGATCAAACTGTGGATTTTAAAGGTAAATTTGTGCAGCCGAAGCAGGTAGGATTACCGAATGTTTTGTGATAATTTTCGTTAACTACCGTTCCCTCAGACTGGAAGTCTGGGGCTATACAAACAAAGTCCACCCTAAGGTGGACTAGAAATACTTGTAATACAAATTTTTAACTAGCCTTACTGCGGGTGCCGGTTTGTGTCGCCACGGTTGAAACCAGTGATTATGAACCTATTCTCAAGACAAAAACTTACTCAAATCAAATTCCTCTTCCTGTTTCTCTTCTTTAAACCTTTCTGAACTCAATATCAACAATAACCTTTCGGTATAATCCACCGCTCCCCGCAATTCTTTTTGCAATATTTCCAATCCACCATTTGCATATTCTTCAAAAATGTTATTGCGTTGAGTTTGAGACTCTTCCTGACTTACTGACAGTATTTTTATATCCTTAGTTACAGTAATTCCGATCAATTTAATTACCCAGTCATATCCCATTGAAGCAAAAGTTTCTACTTTAATTGGTGAAGGTTCTCTTTTTGAAATCTCTCCCAAAGGCACGCGGCGATTATGCTTTTTACCCAAAGTAGCCGCAAAAACTACCACATCAGCAAAAGTTTCAAAAGGTCCCGTTGCACCATTCCAAGATGTTAAACTTTGTACTAGCTCCGCCTTATCTTTTGCAACCCTGATTCTACCAGTTTCAGCCATTTTATTAAAGGTTAAAGGTTAAAGGTTAAAGGTTAAAGGTTAAAGGTTAAAGGTTAAAGGTTAAAGGTTAAAGGTTAAAGGTTAAAGGTTAAAGATTAAAGATTAAAGGTTAAAGGTTAAAGGTTAAAGGGAATTTGACCATTACCAATCACTCAATTAACCATCAACTATCAACTAACAACTATCAACTAACAACTGTCAACTATCAACTACCAACTTCTACAATTTCACTATACTCAAACTCATTCGGACTTTGTTTAACTAAAGGATATTTTTCCCCATTCAATTCAATAAAATCTTCTTCGCAATCGGGTTTAGAAGAATAATAGGTCAACACATATTCTTTTCCAACCCGATATGACATTTCATCCTCTACTTCACCCCTCCATTGAGTTTTTGTTAGCAAAACTATTAATTGATTTGCTAATTCGGGAATAATTTTTGCTATATGTTTTCGATAAATTACATCTAAACTACCGAAAGGTGAATCCATGACAATGGGAAATGTACTGCTATCTGTTACCATCAACATTTTATTTTGACTCCAATCCCGCACTCGATCAATAATGCTACTGATAAATGATAAACTTAATATCTGATTTTCTCCGGTAGATGCTGCAACTGGCATTTCTAAACCACAAGTTTTTTCTATCAGCGTTAATTCATATTTTTCACTGATTGTCGGAATATAAGGTGTAAAGGATATTTGACTAAAGATTTCTTGGATTCGTTTTTCTAATTGCAAGCGGAATTGCTGTTCTTGCAAAAGTTTTACTTGGTTTAATCTATCAATAGCGTCTTGAGTTGCGCTGATGCGACGCTGTGCTAATATTTGCTTTTCTTCGTTTAATTTCTGTTTGGCAATTTGTTTATTTAAACTTTCTAATTCCGATTTTAAATTAATTACCTTTTGCTGATTTGCTCCTTTTTCTAAGATTAGCTCGGTAATTTTTTCTTCGATTTGATCTAAACGCTTTTGTAAACTGCGAATTTCTTCACTAGGGTCTTTTCTTAATCTTTCTTCTATATTATCTAACTCTATTTCAATTTCAGCAATAACTTGTCTTAAATCATTAATCCTAGCTTGTTCTTGATCAATTTCTTCCCAAAATATCCCTGCTTGTTTGTCGATTTCATCAACTTGAGTACTGATTCTAATTGCTGTTTCTTCTACTTCCGATGAAGCTGCTTTATCTAACCAGGTTTCGACATTTTTACGAGTGCGATCGCCCTCATGCAAATTTGTGCCGCAAATACAGCGATGTGAATCTAATAAGTCTTGAATAAACTCCCGTGAAATTCCTTTAGTTAATTCCCCTTTCTGCTTCAAATTATCAATAATTTCTCGAAATTGTACGGTTGTTTCTTGTAAAAATACTGTATAACCACGTGCAGAAATTGCTTTTTTTAGGTTTTCTCTGCTTTGTCGCAAATTATCTTGATTTGATGTTTTTTGTTTCTCTAATTCTTGTCGTCTTTCTTGTAATTCTTTGGCTGCGCTCAATTCACGTAAACGTTTACTAGTTTCTTTTTTAAAGGTATTTTGATATTCTAATTCTTGAATAATTTCTAAGTTTCTTTTGTTGATTGTTTCAATTTCAAACTCAATTCTAGTTTGCTCTTTTAAAAGTTTTTTTATTTCCGAATCACCAATGATTTTCAATTCGTTTTCTAAACTCTTTTTCGCTTCTTGTAAATGTCGAATTGAACGATTGATTACTTCTACTCCCAAAAATATTTTAGTCGCTTCTGCTATTTCTGCTTTCTTATCGGAACGCACGATTTCTTCAATTCGCTCACCATCGAAAAAAAAATATTGATGTAAACTAGCAGGCAAAATTTGTCCGATAATTTCTTCTGGTTGTTGGGGTGGAAGGTACCATCTTCCATCATCCCCCGCTACCTGCATATACAATTCTGTTTTTCCAATATCATAATCTTGTTGATGTTTGTAAACCCGACATTGACGTTTGACTCGATAGCGTTTACCATCATGTTCCCATGCTAATTCTACCCAACATTCTACCCTCTGTCCGATTTTTGCCTCGGCGATCGCCCTTTTATTTACTAGTTGCTCAACTGAAGCAAAGGCTGCACTGAATTTTTCGTATAATACCCAGGTAAATGCATTCAATAAACTCGTTTTACCCGCACCATTGTTACCGTAAATAATAGTAGTATTATTTGAGTTTGACCCTGCAAGAGTTATTTCACACGTTTTTCCGTAAAAAGAGCGAAAGTTACAAAGCTTTATGGAAGTCAGTTTCATTTTACTGCTTCCTTTACTATTGCTAAAATATCTTCGTTAATATGACCAAAACTTTTTTTATCAAGTCTGCTTTTTTCTAAATTCCATACTCGCTCGATAATTTGCCGCACTTCCGCTGAAGCAGACTTTATTGGCTCTTGTACTTCATCTATATTATGCTGTTTTTCCACTACGGTTTTTATATAGTCAATATCGCTATATTTTACCCGTCTTGACTATCCTCTGTTATCCGTAAACTCACTGTTACTATATTTGCTTGATATTATCCTTATAAGCTTGATAATTAATGGTTTATTCTGAGTCCATGTATTATTTCAAACAAACAATCCTTTGATTCAAATTCAATTAAAACTTACCTTCTTGCTACGATTTATTCTTCTTAATAGACTTCTATCCCAATCCTATTTGTATGTATCGAAATCACGGTGTTTACATCCCCCACTTCTTTTGATTTTTTTTGAGATTTATTTGGAAAAATTTTTTTTGGGGGTGTTTTTCTGATATTATTGTTTTATCAAAATTTACTTTTTTATAATGGGAATATTAATGAAATTAAAAATTTTGTCAATATCCCCATTATAAAAAGATATACGATGATTTTTTTATCTTATCCCACATTACAGACAAATTTTTTTTCGCGACAAATAAATTTACAAAATTTTTGGCATTGCAGAATTCGGGTATGAATTTAGATTTAGAGACGTTAGAGCGTGTTTATAAATAAAATCATGTCATTTTGAGGAACGTACCGAAGGTTGCCTTTATGCTAGAATGTAGGTTTTGCGGCGTATTCGAGAGATGCTTCACGAAAAAGAAGCTTCGTGAAGCATGACAAATCGCGGTTTTTGCCGAATTTATAAACACCCTCTTAGACTGTAACGTCTCTACACAGGTTTCGGTTATCTATAAAATTTGATTCATACTTAGGACTTAAGCAAGTGACATATAATGAAGCAGCAACGCCAATTTTTTAAGGGAATAGTTGCAAAGCGAAGGAAATCAAAGATAAAAACGTCATAAAACCAACCGCATCTAAAGTAGTAGTCATCAAAGGGCCACTAATCAAAGCCGGATCGAGATTTAAACGCTTTAATCCCATTGGTAGTAAAGTTCCTAAAGTAACAGCAATCAAGACATTGGCAGCCATCACAGTGCCAGCAACAAGGGATACCCAACGTTCATTAGGAGGAGACCACATCATAGATAAAGTTGCTAAAGCCAAACCCAATCCTACAGCGGTTCCTAGCCCTGCGGTTAACTCTTTACGCAACAGAGTCATAGTATCTTTCGGAGTTACTTCTCCTAAGCCCAATCCCCGTACAGTCACGGATAAAACTTGGAATGCAACATTACCACTACTGTTAGCCAAAATGGGCATGATAATTGCTAAAACTGGCACTACTTTAATCACTTCCTGAAAAGGTGCGATGGCGCTAGCAGCAGCAATATATAAACCGATATTTCCTAACAGCCAAGGTAAACGTTTGCGGAGAGTGACTCGAGGAGAACATAAAGCAGGTTCATCACCACCAGTAACCCCTGCAAGTTTTTGAATCTCTTCTGTAGCTTCTTCATCAAGAATATCTACAACATCATCGATAGTAACAATACCTACCAGACGTTCTTCGCGGTCAACTATAGGTAAAGCGATTAAATCGTATCGCTTCATGATTTTTGCAACTTCTCGCTGGGGGGTATCAGTAGTAGCTCTAATCACCTTAGCGGCAGCAATATCCCGTAATAAAGCATCGGGATAGGAAAACAGCAATTGCCGCAAAGACACAACACTAACTAACTTGCGGTTATTATCAGTAACATAAGCGTAGTAAATGGTTTCCTTGTCTTCGTCTTGAGAGCGAATTTTATTGAGAACTTCTCTAACGGTTAATCCTTCTTGTAACCGCACGTATTCTGTAGTCATCACCCTTCCAGCGGTACCTTCAGGATAACCAAGAATCGTTGCAGTAACTTGTCTTTGTTCGGGACTTAACGAGTGTAATAAACGCTTGACAACCGAAGCCGGTAGTTCGTCAAATAATTCTGCACGTTCGTCAGGGCTCATCGCTTCTAAAATTTGCGCTACCTGTACGTCATGGAGAGAATTGATCAATTGCTCCTGTATTTGAGGAGGTAGATATTCAAAAACGTCGATAGCTCGATTTTTATTCAGTAAACGAAACGCGATCGCCCGCTGTTTTCTTGATAAATTAGCAATATATTCCCCGACATCAACGGGTGGTAAATGGTTCAAGTCCCATTTAAGTTCATTTAAATCTGTAACGCCAAAATCAGCAATGTTGATTGCAAAATTGCGAACATCTTGAATAAGCATAATTCCTCCTATTGTCTCCCCCGCGCTGAGAGACAAACTCTACAGCTCAGAGGAGGGTGCTACTACCGTCTTCCGGACTTCTGTCCATACATTTTTAAAAAATCAACATCGATTACCCATCAAGGCATCGCTAAGTCATAATACTAACCCGGAACTGTGTAATCCGGCAGATGCTGAGCTTCAGTATTATTTTGTGTGATATTTCACACTAATTAATAGCTCTATGCCCCGATTTTCATTCCAATAGAGTAGATTTTACTACTATTACTATCAATGTCAAGGTAAGAACACGATTTAATTTTTTACCTTGGCAGTAAAATTATTAACATTGTAGCAAGTATTTATTGTTTGACAAAAAATATTTTTATATGTGATAGTACTTAAATTTTTATCTCTCTCTCTTTTAATTAACAAGGAAAACAGATAACATTGAGTGCAAATCGGGTAAGCTTCAAAATCCGAAAGTAAACTATGAGCAAAATGATTAAAGTCCCAAAAACCGATTAAAGCTTGTGAGGCAACATCCAAGGTAAAAATTTACCGTAACTTAACAATAGAACTCGATTCAGAACGTTTTAATATATGATTCAGACTTTCTTGTTAATAACCTGAAGATAAAAATCAAGAGATATGGAAATATAATTGGTAATTACCAATTGTCGTGACTATTTAATTACAGCAATCTGCTTGATAGTAATAGACTTTTGATAAAAATAATAAAATCATAGGATAAAAGCTCGGCAAGAGTCATCGAATTAGATTATGTTTAGAACTCTACAGTTGCTTCCTCGTTTAGAATACTATTATCAACAAATCAAAACGATTATTCTTTCGCGTCAAAACCCGATTACAGGTTTGCTACCGGCTTCCACAGCAATTACGGCTCACGGAGACTACACAGACGCTTGGGTGCGTGATAACGTTTACAGTATTTTAGCGGTTTGGGGATTAGGGTTAGCTTATCGCAAAGTTGATGAAGATAAAGGACGCACTTACGAATTAGAACACAGCGTGATCAAGTTAATGCGGGGATTGTTATTCTCGATGATGCGACAAGCTCATAAAGTAGAACAATTTAAGCATACTCAATCACATGCTGATGCATTACACGCTAAATACAATACTGCAACTGGGGATATTGTTGTCGGTGATGATGAATGGGGACATTTACAGCTTGATGCAACATCGATATATTTACTGATGTTGGCGCAAATGACTGCTTCGGGAGTGCAGTTAGTTTACACTCTTGATGAGGTGGATTTTGTCCAAAATTTGGTTTACTATATCGGACGAGCTTATCGTACCCCAGATTATGGAATTTGGGAACGAGGCAATAAAATAAATCATGGGAATGCAGAATTAAATGCTAGTTCCGTTGGTATGGCAAAAGCTGCTTTGGAAGCAATTAACGGACTGGATTTATTTGGAGTACATGGAAGTAGAGCATCGGTTATTCACGTCTTACCAGATGAAATTGCCCGCGCTCGCATTACGTTAGAATATTTATTACCAAGGGAATCAGCTTCTAAAGAAATTGATGCAGCACTTTTGAGCGTGATTAGTTTTCCGGCTTTTGCAGTGGAAGATGAAAGTTTACGTCAGCGTACTTTAGAAGAGATAATTAATAAATTAGAAGGTAATTACGGTTGTAAGCGATTTTTACGCGACGGACATCAAACAGTTTTAGAAGATAGTCAGCGATTGCATTACGAACCCAGCGAACTTAAGCAATTTGAACATATAGAATGTGAATGGCCTTTATTTTTCACTTATTTACTCTTAGATGGATTATTTCGGGGAGAGCAAGAAAAAATTAAGCATTATCAACAAAGTTTAGAATTTACTTTAGTTGATCGCAATAATTTGCGTTTACTACCAGAAGTTTATTACGTACCCCAAGAAAATATCGAAGCCGAGAAACAAGCACCCGGAACTCAAAAACGTCTACCTAATGAAAATGTTCCTTTAGTATGGGCGCAAAGTTTATATTTTTTGGGACAAATGTTGAGTGAAAAATTGCTTTCCGTGGGAGATATTGACCCCTTGGGAAGATATTTATGTGTAGGAAGAGAGCGACAACCGATAGTACAAATTGCTTTGTTAGCAGAGGATGAAGATTTACAGGCTAAATTAGCAGTTCGGGGAATTCAAACCGAAACTTTATTACAAATAAAACCCATTCAAGTCCGTCAAGCTGCTGATTTAATCGCAATTTATCAAGGAATTGGCTATAATGAAAAATTGGGATTAAGTGGAAGACCTCCAAGACTTCCGAGAAGTTTAACTACTTCGAGAATTTTTCGTATTGGCAACGAAACTGTTGTATTTCTACCTTCTTTCTTAGATTCTGAACAGTTTTATTTAACTTTAGATTATCACTTTCTCGTCGCTCAATTGAAAAGTGAACTCGCTTATATTGAAAAATATTGGAGCGATAATGGTCGTCCGACTTTAACTTTAATGTTGACTCGCACCATGTTAGAAATAGGTAGCGAAGCATTACTATCATTAATGGAAGAACTTCAAGAAGGTGTTTGTCATGGTGTAAGAGTAAAATTGGGCAGATTAAATCAGTTAATGCTCACCGCTAACATTCAAAGAATTGATTTACAACAAAATTTTGAATTTCAACAATCACCAGTTACAAACATTGCTCCTCGTAGTTCCTATTTACTTTATAATCCCAATAACAACTGGTTATTAGAACATACCCAAGAATTCCAAGTCGAATGCGAAACCAACTTGGAATTGTTGCTTGATTCCTTGCGTTCCTCGGATAATCTTTACGAACAAATTGAATTATTACAAGCATTAACTCGTTTACAAGGGCTTGATTTTGACACCGGCTTTGGCGAACTTAATAATACTGTAAAAGTATCGGATTTACTTGATGAAGTTTACTATAAAGCAGGGGAAATTGGACTTTGGGCTGTAGTACGTCGTGCTGCGGGATTACTTCAAATGGCAGATATGCGCTTGTCGGATATAGTCACCAGCCTTTTAGCACGGGGGAAACAAATTGCAGTCGGTAAAGCTTACAGTGAAGCATCTTTAATCACCGTACCCCTTTCTCACAAAGAAATAGTCGAGAAAATCAAAAACTTCTGTCGTGAAGATGTCAGAGATGGTGTTTTAACTCAAGAAATACTGATTTATCTACGTACCTTAATTAATTCCGAACCAGAATTATTTCAAGGATTACTTACTATTAGAACAAGTCATCTGATCTTATTTATTACCAGCAAACTCGCCAGAGAATTAGATATTACCCAAGACGAAGCCTACGAAAATTTAATGCAGCGATCGCCCTTTGAAGTAAAAACGCGATTGAAAGAATGTTTGTTAGAATATTCCGGCATGAATCAGTTGTTGCGTCAGCAAGAATCACTTCACATCAAACAGAAAGAAAGCGAAATAGATTGGCTATTGCAACCAGTTAATATAGACACAATAGAAGTACCAACCGGAGGATGGCGGCGATATCGGCAAGCAGAAGGAGCCATCAACCGCTTACCCGAAGACTTCTTTGAACGAGTTTGGGAATTGATGCACCACTGCAAAGGTTTGATAATCGGCGATAAATTAGAACGTCGCAACCGCTTAGATAGTATTCTGGTATCAGAAATGACGGCATTAGAAAAGAACTTTGCCCTCAGAGTAGAGCATTTGTTAAACAAAATCGAAGCCCCAGAATACCGACAGGCAAACGTCGAAGCATTAATGGAACTAGCAGCGATCGCTAAAAATAATCCCGAATTACAAATCCGCGAATATATCGTTTTAGATGTATTAATTGGTCATGCAGTGCGCTTGAACTGGTTAGATAATCAACCCCAAAGAAGCGATAAATACGACGAAGACAAAGCCGCAGCATGGAGATATTTTTACAACACTTCTCCTCAAGAATGTGGCAAAAGTATAGTTAAAGCATTGAGATTCTTGATGGAATTTGGCGATGAGTTTGTAGTAAGTGAAGTTGAAGTGGAAGTTTAAATAGAATTAAAGTTGATTCAAAGGGGTGTTAAAACTGTTAATTCTTTAGAAGAATTGCGGGGATTAATCGCTCCTTAGCACAAACTTAAGGATTAAAAAACCGCAGAGACAAGCCACTGCGTTGGGCGGGTTCCCCGACTTGTAGCAAGTGGCGCGCTGAGAGCGCAGAGGAAGAAATTTAGAGAGAGAAGGTAGTAATATATATCTCTCCTCTGCGAAACTTTGCGTTAAACCTCCGCGTACCTTTGCGTTTAAATTCATTCAAAATCACCAGCAAACCCCCGTATCAAGGAGAAATTCGTGTAGCTTTTCCACCTGCGGGAATCAATCCGATAACAGAACAGTTTTTCATATCAAGAGCAGATGGGTATGGGGAGATGGGGAGAAATAAATCAGAACTGTCAACTGTCAACTAACTTCTAACTCCGGTGCTACTAACTCTCAATCCAAAATCCAAAATAAAAATATCCCCCTTTCTCTTTGATTATTCTTCCAGAAAAAGGAGGTTAATAAGTTTTACTTCGCGATCAATATTGAATATTGAGCAATATTGATTATTTTACAGAAACAGCATCAACATCGATAGTACCTGCGTTCTTAGTAGCATCCTCAGAAGAATTAGCTGTTGTTTCCTTTTCTGTAACTCCTTTACGTGCTTTAAAACCTTCAATAGCAAGTTGTGAGACTTCACCAATTAATAAGGTTAACAAAAAAACATCATCAACTTGCCCAGCAATTGGGAAAATGTCAGGAATGACATCAATAGGACTAACAAAATATAGGAGAGTCCCTAAAACTACCCACCAACGGTATTTAGGATTACGAATTAAACCACGATACCATTCGTAAACTGATTGAATTGAAAATTTCATGATTTTAGCTTCTATTTAACTTTAATTTTGGCAAAATATGACCTAAACTTCCTGTGGGAATAACCGCCCTATGACGGTATGGAATATCCTACCAGCGATATAAAGGTTAGTGAAGGCTTAGAAGATACAGCTTGTTTTCACATTCAATGTAGAACTTGTACATTAATCTTTAAAATTAAAGTGGTGCGAGATATTTGGTTGAGGATGAACGGAGGAGACTTATACAGTGAATATTGAAGATATTGTACGCAAGATTGGACCAGTAGTATGGCCGTTACTTTTCTTTTCAGTTTTATCTTTGAGCGTGATTTTTGAACGGATATGGTTCTGGCTCAGAATTTTAACTCAAGAAAGGAAAATTGTTGATCGTGTACTAGATGCAGCTCAAGACGATTGGAGTGTCGCAACGGAAATTGCTGAACGAGCAACCCATCAACCTATAGGTAGATTTCTTTATGCTCCTTTAGTTTTACCAAGAAGAGATCCCGAAACTTTTAGATTGGCTCTTGAATCTACCGCAGAGCATGAATTAGCTTTAATGCGTCGCGGCGAAAAAGTTTTAGAATTGGTGATTGCTGTTGCACCTTTACTTGGATTATTTGGTACGGTTTGGGGTTTAATTCAATCTCTCGAATCAATCAAAATTTCGGATTTGGGTACGGAAGCTAGTGCTGGAGTCACAACTGGGATTGGGGAAGCGCTGTACAGTACTTTAGCTGGACTAGTGGTGGCAATTTTCAGTTTGATATTCTACCGATGGTTTCAAGGTTTACTGGTTAACCAAGTCAAAGTTTTTCGTAAAGCTGGGAATGAGTTGGAGTTGCTTTATCGACAGTTTCCTCCAACTGATACCGATATTAAACCTGCTAGAAAAGCACTATCTGAAGTTGTTGTTAGAGATCAGGATACTCCAGAAAATTCTCCTCCTCCACGTAGACGAGGAAGAAACAAGTTTTCTGAACCTCCTCAAACAACAGATACTGATTCACCCCCATCGCCCGATAAAGAGTCACAATAAAATTATCCCTACAATTATCCCTGGATAATATGCGCTCCACACACACTTTATAAATGTCATAAATGTAATTATCTGCTCTAGAAAGCCGTGTATTTCTCTCACTTACAAGACGGTAATAATATGGAGTAAAATTAATTTTCAAAACTTTTGAAATAAATTCCGTTCAGTCGTTTTCTGTACTTACGGGGTGAATGATTCATCAAATATTTGCAATTTATCCTTTAGATATCTTTCTAACATTACTAGAATTAATCATATGAAAATCAACCTGAATAATCCCACCGAAGACATTCAAGTTCAAATTATTCCCTTAATTGATGTTGTTTTTTGCATTCTGACCTTTTTTATTTTGGCATCATTACAATTTACTCGTCAACAATCAATAAACATCGATTTACCTCAAGCTGAAACTGCGACATCTAGTTTACAAGCACAGGAACAACGAGAAATTTTACCTGTCACCATTGATGCTGTTGGTCAAATTTATGTAGAGAAACAAGTTGTACAGCGGTTTCAATTAGAAGATATTTTGAGAAACTATCTTGCAGCCAATCCTAAAGGTATTTTGGCTCTGTATGCTTCGCGATCGGCAACTTATAATGATGTAATTGAAATCCTCGATTTGCTGCGAAAAGTCGGTGGCGATCGCGTATCTTTAGCAATTATACCTGGTACTTCAGAACAACCCGCGAATCCCGCAGAACCAATTCCTAATTTCCCTGTGAATCCAGGAACTACTCCAGGTGGAACGCTACCATTACCAGATGGTTCTTTACCAGTTTCTCCTAGTTTTCCGCAAAATGATCCAAATCTGAATTTACCTCCCGGTAGTACTCAAATTCCCCTTCCTAGCATCCCCAATCAACCGCAAACCGAACAGGGAATTCCCCCAAGAAACCCTAGCGATAATAGCAGTTCTCCAATTCCTCCAGCATCCGCTCCAACTGAGGCACCTGCACCCGCTCAGACGAATCCTAGTCCTCAGTAAAGGAAAATGGGGGGATGGGGAGAAATTAACTGTCAACTCCTAACTTCCAACTTCTAAATCCTAACTTATAAATCCGATAGTCCAATCCAAAATCCAAAATCCAAAATCAGATGAATATTGTATCACTTTTGATTGCTTGGTTCGTAACAGCGATTAGCTTTTTGATTATTAGTAAAATTCCTTTTATAGGGGTTGAAGTTGATTCTCTGAATAAAAGCTTTGTTTCTGCTGCTGTTCTCGGAATTATTACCGTATTAGTTCAGCCAATCCTCAGACTATTTTTTGCAATACCAAATCTCCTCACATTAACTTTATTTCAAGGTCTATTTACCTTCATTATCTCTGTGATTTGTTTCGGTATTGCAGCAGCTTTAGTACAAGGATTCCGTCTACGTTACGGAATTTGGAGCGCAATTATGGGAGCGCTAACATTATCGGTTGTTAGCAACTTGATTTACAAAATTTTGCCTTTGTAAATTATCCCAAATTTCACTCATATTGATTTTTGTTACTTGCTGCTCCCTGCTGCCCTGTCAAAGAATCGATAGGTTATTTTATTACTTAAAAGTCCGAAAACTTCAAATTTAGGAGTGATAATTCTAATTTCCACTCCTAACTTTTTTGTGAGTAATTGACAACAATCATTCTTTACTCGGAGGTGTAACTGTAGTAGTATCGGATTTTTGAGCGCGTTGCTCACGTCTTTTACGCTCTGCTGCAATCATATCCGCCATTACTATCGCAGCTTGTGCCATTTTATCCAAGTTAGAGCGGTATAAATCTAAATCTTTACTTAGTTTATCATCAGATAGATGCAGGCTATTTGCAATAGTCTTGAAGGCTTCATTGCGAAGTTTTTCGTCTTTAACCATTTCTGGATCTGATGATTCCAACAAAGTATATAAACCAATCCCAAATAAACGACTGTATTTAAACTTGGGATTGTTAGCAATATTTTCTAAAAATCCTTGCAGATCAGAATCATTACCCAAACGCTTATCGCCCAAATTACTAACTAAATCTTTTCCGGGTAAGCTTTTAGCTATACTTTCTAATTTTTGAGCATCTTGTCTGTATTTTTGTGGATCTTCTTCCACAGACTTAATCAAAGCATTATAAATCGATTCAAAGTCCTCGTCGGGTTTATAACCCTGCATAAATCTATCAAAGGTAGTCACAACACCCAAAGCATAAATGGGGTCGTATTGGAAATCACTATTTACACTCAGTAGGTGCATTTCTACCATTAATTCTTCTACCACCCGACGATAAATCGTGTTGATTGGACGGGTGTGAAGACTGTAGAAAGTTCGCTTTGTTTCAGAGACTGTACGGACGTTATTCACGAAGTAATTTTTTTTGAATTTTAAGGGCAATGTAAACTTATTCTCGCGCTTGTAGGCGACTTTGCCAAGTAATCGTTGTGCAAGTCAACCGATGGGAGTCAAACCTATCCTTAGTAATATGTAAACAATTGCGGCTTTACAAATGGCTATTTTAGGTTGAAATCCATTGATTACAAGATTTTTTAGGTATAGTCTTCACAAATTCAACTGCTTTTCCTATATAATCAGCCTATTTTAATGATAAAATTTTAATATTTAATTTATGTTTAATTTAGATTTAATTTATATTTAATTTATTATATTTATGAATTCATCACCAAATTTAAATACCTTAAAAGAGTATCTAGCAGGTGAATTTGACAATAAACACCAAGCAATTGCAGAACCTGCTTGGTACGTTCATTTACATATGTGGCAAAGACCTGTACCTTTATTTCAGGAAGACAGTTTGACCTTATTTGCCGAGCAAGCGAATATCCTGAATCTAGAACAACCTTACCGTCAGCGCTTACTACGAATTACACAGTATACCGCCGATGCATCCTTCAAGGTACAATATTATATGTTTAAAGACCCCGCAGCTTGGCGTGGTGCAGGTCGCAATTTTGATTTACTCAACGCTCTTACCTGCGAAGAAATAGATATATTACCAGGATGCGTTCTCAAAGTTAATGTAGAAAATCTTGCTGAAAATCAGTACAAATTTATTGCAAAACCCATACCAGATACTCGCTGTACTTTTGATTATGATGGTAAAACCGTAGAAGTTTCTTTGGGATTTGAAGCGACTCAAAAAGAATTTTTCAGTTATGACAAAGGAATTGATTCTGAAACCCGAAAAGCAACTTGGGGCGCAATTTTAGGTCCTTATCGGTACACAAAGTTAGTGGATAGTAGATAGTGGTTAGTAGATAGTGGATAGTGGATAGTGGATGGTAGTTAGTGGTTAGTGGATGGTAGTTAGGGAATAGGTGAATAGTGGTTAATGGATAAAGAAACAACCATCAACCAACAACCATCAACTATCAACCATCAACTATCAACCATCAACTATCAACTAGCAATACTACGAGGTACCCCTTCTAAAGCTTCGTCTTCCGTTTCAAATATTTCAAATACAGTATCCATCATGGTCACTTCAAATACTAGCTTCGCTTCCGGATGTACGTTACAAATACGGAAACTACCCTTTACTTTGTCCGCATCACGCATTCCAGCAACTAAAGAAGTAAGACCAGAACTATCAATAAAATTTACCTGTCCTAAATTTACAACCACATGAGAACTAAGTTTAGAAATACATTCTTGTAGCTTTAGACGAAATTGCCAAGCTGTGGTAATGTCCAAACGACCAGCAGGTGCTAAAACGATAACGGTATTTCCGTCCACAGTTGTATAACTTTTTTGTTCTATATGAATCACAAAGTTTTCCCCTAAGACTTTTCAAACTAATAAATTAGATATTGCTATTTCTGCAAAATACTGATCAAACTCATCGATGCTAATTTATCACCTTCATAAAATTATCTTATGAATAGTTTTAAACAACTAGTTTAATCAGCAAGCGGATTTACTAATGCTGTAGTTAGAGAATAACAAGCTACAGCCTTAATTGTCACCTTGCAAAAATTCTATATTTAGTAGTTTAACTCACATTCTTTAAGTATGACTCTGTTGCCAATTGAGCCAATCTTGGGGTTTGAGAAAGGTTTCGTACAATTCGGCTTCTGCACTGTTGGGTTCTGGCTTATACCCATATTCCCAGCGTACCATTGGTGGCAACGACATTAAAATAGACTCAGTACGTCCATTAGTTTGTAGACCAAAAATTGTGCCTCGGTCGTAAACTAAATTAAATTCCACATATCTACCCCGACGATATAGCTGAAAATTTCGTTGGCGATCGCCATATTCCATCGGGTGTCTTTTTTTGACAATTGGTAGATAAGCAGGTAAAAATGCTTTACCGCATTCTTGAACAAAACTGAATATTTCTTGCCAATTACGAGTAGGTAATTCGCCGATTTGATTACTATACTTAGCGGCGGCTTTATCTTCGTGAGGACCGCGATACAAAGCTCCTGTTCCGTCTTGGTAATCGAAAAATAAACCACCAATACCCCTGGTTTCTTGACGATGATTGAGGTAAAAATATTCATCACACCAGCGTTTGAACACTGGGTAATATTCTTGATGATGATTGTCGCAAGCTTGTTTAAAAGATTGATGAAAATGTATTGCATCTTCAGCAAAAGGATAGTATGGAGTCATATCCGCACCACCACCAAACCACCAAACCGGACCAGCTTCAAAATATCGATAATTCAAATGGACGGTAGGAACATAAGGATTGCGGGGGTGCAATACCATTGAAGTTCCTGTCGCATAAAATTTGTGTCCTTCAGCTTCCGGACGGTTAGCTAAAATTGAAGGTGGTAAATGAGAACCCCAAACTTCAGAAAAATTTACACCACCTTGTTCAAAGATTGCACCCTCGCGTAAAACTCGCGAACGTCCACCACCACCTTCGGGACGTTCCCAACTATCTTCTTGAAATTGTCCCACACCATCAAGTTCAGTTAAAGCCTGAGAAATTTCATCTTGCAATTGTTTCATAAACTCACTGACTTTAACTTTCGCGTCAGATGGTGGTAAAGATTGAGCAGAAGATGATATTTGGGAGGTTGGTGATGTCAACATAAGAAATTTTTAGACCTAAATAAGATGACGATTTTTAGTTTTATTATTTGGAACTGTGCGGTTTGTTAAATCCCGCACTCAGGTTTTAGCTGTAAATTGAGGATGCAATGTAAATAATTCACTAATTTCCCAGTTACGTGAATTAGATTATTCTCCCTCAAATAGGTATAGGCTTGTATATTGATTAATATTTTGCAACTTTTTTATATCAAAACCCTAGTATTGAGACTAAATTCTGTAACAATAATTTGTAAGCATCTGCTTATCTAGGGAAAGTTCGAGAACAAGGCATTCCCGATCAAACCAGCAGTTATCAAGTAAGTTTAGCGTTCCGTGTCAGGATATCAAAGCTTTACTTAAACAACTGTAACTATCACTATCTTTGCCTTTTTTTTAATTGATCTGATAAAAGTCGGGATTTCATGTCGTAATTTACATGAATTAGCAGGCATTTCCTCTGAGAGGAAGAGGTTATTTGTTGCTTGCTTAATGTATCTAAATATAAGTAGCACATCAAATTTTTATTCTTATGCTGCTTTGGAACAATTATTGGCTGGTGGTACAAGCGTGGTGATGCAGGTTCTTGATCTCGCTCGTCACCCGTACCTCGTCAATCCAAAATCTCAAATCGGTTGATCGAAAAGACCAAATTCACATTTCAAGTCTGTAGCCAGGAGGATTAAGAGAATGCAAGGTTGGTTATCAAAATTTATCAACCGTAAACGTCGTCAAGTTTGTGTCTCATTAGTGCGAAGTTATCGTGAAATTAGTTCTGCTTCCGTCGATGAAATATGGCATAAAGTTGTTGACTTGGCAGACGTTTCCTGGCATCCATTACTTAAAAGCACTAATGTACCTTATGGATTAGTACCCAAACCAGGGTTAATTTATCAAGCAGTAACACGTTTTTCGCCGATTCCAATCCGTATTTTTGTCGAACGTGTTAATCCCAGGGAATTATTAAGTGTGAGAATTCTGGCAATTCCCGGCGTAGAAGAACGAATCAGTTACAAAATAGAATCCACGCTGTGCGGTAGTTGTTTGTCTTACTCTGTTACCTTACGCGGTTGGCTGTCTCCTTTGATTTGGTCTTTCTCTCGTCCTTATGCTGACAAAGTAGCACGGGCTTTAATTGAAGCTGTTGAAGAAGCCGCAATCAAAGCAGTATCAAGGAAAAGAAAATCAACTTTACAATCGGAATTGTTTTAAGGTGATGGGTGATGGATGATGGGTGATGGGTGATGGGTGATGGGTAATGGTTGATAGTTGATAGTTCTATTTTCTACTAACCACTAACCACTAACCACTAACCACTAAAATAATATTTTTTGTTGTAAAAAATTATTACAAAAATAAGGGTGAAAATACCATGCATAGTGTTCTTGATTCAAGTTCGGTTTTAGATGTGTTGCGACCAGTGGAAGACCCAGAACTTCGTAAAAGTCTGGTGGAACTCAACATGATTCGTAATGTCAAAATCGAAAATGGTAAGGTGAGCTTCACTTTGGTTTTAACTACACCTGCTTGTCCTTTACGTGAATTTATCGTTGAAGATTGTCAAAAAGCTGTCAAAAAGCTTCCGGGTGTTACGGATGTGGCGGTGGAAGTGACGGCAGAAACACCCCAACAGAAAAGTTTGCCCGACCGTAATGGTGTACCAGGGATCAAAAATATTATTGCTGTTTCTAGTGGTAAAGGTGGTGTAGGTAAAAGTACGGTAGCTGTAAATATAGCTGTAGCATTAGCTCAAACTGGAGCAAAGGTCGGTTTGCTTGATGCTGATATTTACGGACCTAATGACCCGACAATGTTGGGGTTAGAGTCAGCTAAAATCAATGTCCGTCAAGGTAAAAAAGGCGAAATCTTGGAACCTGCTTTTAACCATGGAGTCAAACTAGTTTCAATGGGTTTTCTGATCGACCGAGATCAGCCGGTAATCTGGCGCGGACCGATGCTTAATGGAGTGATTCGCCAATTTTTATATCAAGTGGAATGGGGAGAGCTAGATTATTTAATTGTCGATATGCCTCCAGGGACTGGTGATGCTCAGTTAACATTGACACAAGCAGTACCAATTGCAGGTGCGGTGATAGTAACTACACCGCAAAATGTGGCTTTACTCGATTCTCGCAAAGGTTTGCGGATGTTTCAGCAGATGAACGTACCAGTTTTGGGGATTATTGAAAATATGAGTTATTTTATACCCCCAGATATGCCCGATAAACAGTATGATATTTTCGGTTCCGGTGGTGGCTCCAAAACAGCGACCGAACTTGGGATACCTTTATTGGGGTGCGTACCGTTGGAAATATCTACAAGAATTGGGGGAGACAACGGTGTACCGATAGTTGTAGCCGACTCAGATTCTGCTTCGGCAATTGCTTTAAAGAAAATTGCCTTGGCGATCGCCGGAAAAGTATCGGTAGCTGCTTTGACATAATCTGAGATCGAAACAATCTGGATTTCTGTCTGGGTAGCGTACTGAGTACTGAGAATAAAGATAAAAAGACATTTGTAAAATTTAGTATTTAAAAGCTCAGGCATTAATCAGGCTCAATGTTATTAAAAAAGTCACGCTACTCAAGCAACAGAAATCGCTGGCAGCATTTGTTTAAACCCTGGCAGCAGATAGATTTACTTTTATTTTTGCTACCAATTGTTATTACGATGTTTGGCGGCTTTATGATTCTGAGTACGGAATTAAATCAAGAAAATACCGACTCGAAGTGGCCTGTACACTTAATAATTGCTGGAGTTGGTATAGTATTAGCGTTACTAATAGCCCGCAGCCGTTATGAGAATCTGCAAAAGTGGCACTGGGTTACTTACACCCTGACAAACATCAGTTTGATTGCAGTAATGGCGATAGGTGTGAGTGCTAAAGGTGCACAACGATGGATTAGCGTGGGCGGCTTTAACGTACAGCCTTCAGAATTTGCCAAAATAGGGGTAATTATCACTCTAGCCGCACTGTTACACAAGCGCACGGCTGCAACTCTGCCCAACTTTTTCAGAGCTTTAGCGATAACGGCGGTTCCTTGGGCGTTAATATTTTTACAGCCAGACTTAGCAACATCATTGGTATTTGGGGCGATTGTATTAGCAATGCTGTATTGGGCAAATGCTAATCCAGGCTGGTTAATATTGTTAGTTTCTCCGATCGTAGCGGCGATTTTATTTAGTATTCCGTGGCCCTGGGCTGAGCCAATAATTTTATCTAAGGAACTATTTTTTACACCTTTGGGCTTGATTTGGTCTATTGCCATGGGCTTAGTAGGGTGGCATACACTTCCTGGAAAAAGATTTGGTCTCGGTGGAATAGGTGCCTTAGCTCTAAATCTTTTGGGAGGGGAATTAGGAATTTTTATTTGGAACCATTTACTCAAGGATTATCAAAAAGGTCGAATCACCTCATTTCTCGACCCCGAATTAGATCCCCTAGGAACTGGGTACCATTTAATTCAATCCCGTATTGCCATTGGTGCTGGTACATGGTTCGGATGGGGTCCTTTTAATGGTCCGATGACTCAACTCAATTTCGTTCCCGAGCAGCATACCGACTTTATTTTTTCAGCAGTTGGGGAAGAATTCGGTTTTATCGGCGGTTTGGTATTATTACTGGGATTTTGCTTGCTCTGTCAGCGTCTACTCCATGTCGCTTCAACCGCTAAAGATAATTTTGGCTCATTATTAGCAATCGGCGTTTTGGCAATGATTGTGTTCCAGATGGTTGTTAATATTGGTATGACCATAGGCTTAGCACCAGTAGCGGGAATTCCTTTACCATTTATGAGTTATGGTGGTTCAGCGATGTTGAAGAATTTTATTGCGATTGGAGTAGTTGAATCAGTGGCAAATTTTCGCATTCTTAAGAAATATTAGCCATCAATCAGTTATCAGTTATCAGTTGACAGTTGGGGCGGTGTATGGCTGGAGATAAGCTAGGAAGCATATCAATAGATTATTGTTCACTGTTTACTGATAATTGTTTACTGATTTAATTATTTCCCCAATTTGATTCTCTGATCACTGAATAACTGATAATTGATAATTAATGATTGATAATTAATCAAGAAAGCAACATAGAGCAATAATTATGATTTTGCCTGGAGCAACCGTTCGTGTGAAAAACCCCGCAGATACCTACTATCGTATGACCGGGCTTGTACAACGAGTCAGTAGCGGTAAGGTAGCTGTACTATTTGAAGGTGGTAATTGGGATAAATTAATTACTTTTAGACCCAGTGAGTTAGAGGCTCTAGACCCTACAGCAGGACGCAAAAAATGACAATAAATTAGTTATAGTTAAGAGTTTAGGGTTTTGGATTATTTGTTATTATCTTTTAACTGATAATTCATAACTCCTAACTCCAAACTGATCACTTGTAACTTGATTTTTGTTTATGCGTCTTCCTTTACCCCAGTTTAGTAACAGTAATCGTCATCCCAATCACTTTGCTGAAGTGGTTGAAACTGCTACAACTGAATTTTTAGCACAATGTTTAGATCCAGAAGATTTGAGCTTTCCAGCAATGCCTCCCTTTGGTAGTTGGATATGTTCGGTGGATGAAGAATCAGCAAACAAGGTGTTTGCCGTTGTATTTCATGCAACCACAATGCCTATAGATTCCGTACACCGACCAGTCGCTTTAGGGTTATCCCTGCAAGATTTGCGAGAGGAACAACCCCAGATATTTGCCATGCTCAAAACCGAATTTCGTGCCGCGATTGTCGGATTTGAAAAACAATTACAGGGTAATAAAATTTATCAGTATCTACCACCTCGTCCCCCACAAATTCATCAAGCAGTTCATCGCTGTGAACCAGAGGAGATACTCAAATTCACCGAAGAATTTGATTTTTTACAAACACTGCTTTCGGTAAATGGTGCGCCCGTAGAAGCTTTAAGCGCAGCGGCAATTCGAGATGTATACCAGTTACGTAAAGCTGACCGACAATGGTTAATTGAAGCTGGACGTTACTTGAGTGTATTACTTAAAGACGATTACGACCGTTTGCGATTCATTTTGAATCAAATCCATCCATAGGTCGTTACTTATTGAATCGTTTTTACTGTATTCTAGGTATAATTTTTCGATTTTTTTGCAGCACCAGTTTCAGATTTTTATTTCAAAAAATTTTAGTAATCACAACTGCGATCGCAGTAGCAAATAGTAGGTTTTTGCTTTGTCCGCAATATATTAAATATGGTACTTTTAGAGCCAATAGCAGTCTTGCCATACAGTCAAGTTATTGAAAAGGAACCAATTTTTCCCTTGCTTTTGATATTGGTAGTTATTTTAATCGTACCGATTATATTTGAACGACTGCGATTACCGAGATTAATTGGTTTAATTTTATCAGGAATCTTAATTGGTAATTCCGGGTGGGAATTATTTGATATCAATAATTCTACTTGGAAATTATTCTCGACCATCGGTTTAGCTTATTTGTTATTTGTAGCAGGTTTAGAAGTTGATTTAAATCAATTGCGTCGGCGGCGAAATCGCGCTTTGGGTTTTGGTAGTTTTGCTTTTGCTGTACCTTTGCTATTAGGAACTTTACTGGGAAGAATATTTGAATTTGACTGGTTAGGTTCGATATTAATTGGCTCAATACTTGCTTCCTATACCCTTTTGGCATACCCGATTATTAATCGTTTGGGATTAATCAATAATGAAGCGGTAGGTGTAACAATTGGAGCCAGCATTTTTACAGATATTGCGGCATTATTAATGTTGGCTGTATGTGTAGCAATTCATCTCAAAGATTTGAATATTTGGCAAACCATTGCACTAATTGGTTGGTTGATTGTCTATTGTGTAGTAGTTTTAGTCGGCTTTGAGCGGATTGGGAAAGAATTTCTGCGGAGGTCGGGAGAGGATGAAGGAAATCAATTTTTGTTTGTACTATTAGCGGTATTTATCGCAGCTGTTGGCGCTCAATTAATTGGTATTGAAATAATAATTGCTGCCTTTTTTGCTGGATTAGCAGTCAATGAAGTTATCGGAGATGGACCAGTTAAACAAAAGATTGTCTTTGTCGGTAGTTTGTTATTTATCCCTATTTTCTTTGTTGACCTTGGATTTAGTCTGAATTTGCCTGTGTTTATGAAAAACATGGGTATGGTCTGTTTAACGCTATTTCTTGTTTTGAGTTTAATTGTAAGCAAATTTATTGCCGCATTATTAACAAAGTTAATTTACCATTACAATTGGCGTGAAATATTCACAATGTGGTCTATTTCATTACCACAAGTTGCAATCACCTCTTGTGTTAGTTTGATAGGATATCAAGCGCAATTGTTGCCTGTAGAAATTCTATATAGCGTCATTATTTTAATATTAGTAACTTCATTTTTCGGACCAATAATTACCAGTCGGCTTGCAGTCGGTTTACATTCTTCATTAATCAAACAGCAAGAAACCGCAATTACTTACGATATTTCCCAGAAAATAGACAGTGCTTTCAGTATTATAGTACCCGTTTATAATCCCCAAACACAGCAACATTTAATGGAGATGGCTGCATTATTAGCTCATCAAACCCAAGGGAAAATTATCCCTTTAGCAATTGCCACAGCGACGGCTCATATGGATGCACCACAGTTAGAAAACTCCCTACAAAGAAGCGAAATATTGTTGAATAAAGCTACAGCATTAAGTCGTATTTTAGATGTAGAAGCAGAACCATTATTACGAATAGATGATGCCTTTGCTCAAGGAATTAGTCGGGCTGCGAGAGAAAAAAAAGCAAATTTGATTGTCATGGGTTGGGGTAAGCGTACCGGATTAAAAGCCCGTTTATTTGGTAATGTTATTGATGGAGTATTGTGGGCATCTCATTGTCCGGTAGCTGTAACCCGTCTTGTAGAGTCACCCTCAAAAATCCAGCGCATCCTAGTACCAGTCGAAAATCTCACCGCACCAATATTACAGCCAGTCCAGTTCGCTCAGATTCTCGGTTTGGCAAATCAAGCCCAAGTTACCCTACTCAACGTGTGCGATCGCCGTACTAGTTCTAGTAAAATATCTTGGCGGCGATCGCAACTTTCACTATTAGTATCTAAACTCGGTTTATCCAATCCGCCCGAAATTCAAATTGTCGCTCACGAAAATGTTGCTCAAGCAATATTACAAGCAGCCAGATTATATGATTTAGTGGTTCTACCTTTTATTCGCAATCGTACTATTCCCGGTGGATTGGCTATTAGTGATGTGACAACCCAGTTAGCAAGTCAACTCACTTGTTCCATTGTCATGCTCGGAGAACCAGCACAACGTACCAATAATGCCACAGTCAACGCTGGTATTGCTAGCAATCAGTTACCAGTTACCAGTTGACAGTTACCAGTTACCAGGAGGGGAATTGGTAATAGGTAATTGGTAATTGGTATCCCTGTTACCTCTCCCCATCTCCTTGTCTCCCCATCTCCCCATCTCCTTGTCCCCTTGTCCCCTTGTCCCCTTGTCCCCCCCAACCCCAATTTCCTAAATCTTCAATGTGAATGCAGCCTCCTACAAGAACTTTAATTTATTAAATTTTTGATAAATTTTACTATGATACTTCACAGTTACTATACAATATCTGCTATTTTTCTGATGGCATTGTAAAAAAAATAGAGATAACACGAATCATTTTGCATTTAGAGCTTAGAAACGGATTGAAAATTTATTTGTAATTATCCGTACTTTTACTATATTTTTGTTATCAGGCTGGGTATCCTAAAAACAAGCACAATCGAATAAAGTAATATTTGGAATTAAGTGGTAAATTTATGAGAATATTGGTGACTGGCGGAGCTGGGTTTATTGGTTCCCATCTGATTGACAGATTGATGAATGATGGGCATGAAGTAATTTGTTTGGATAATTTCTACACGGGACATAAGCGAAATATCGTCAAATGGTTGAATCATCCGTATTTTGAACTGATTCGTCACGATATCACTGAACCAATTAGGTTGGAAGTAGCACAGATTTATCATTTGGCTTGTCCCGCTTCTCCGGTACATTATCAATACAACCCCGTAAAAACAGTTAAAACCAATGTCATGGGTACGCTGAATATGCTGGGTTTGGCTAAGCGTGTCAAAGCAAGGATTTTACTGGCTTCCACTAGTGAAGTTTATGGAGATCCGGAAATTCATCCCCAAAGTGAAGATTATCGGGGTAATGTTAATCCGATTGGACTTCGTTCTTGCTACGACGAAGGTAAGCGGATTGCTGAAACGTTGATGTTCGACTATCACAGACAAAATGATGTTGATATTCGCGTTGCTCGTATTTTTAATACCTACGGTCCTCGGATGTTTGAACATGATGGACGGGTAGTTAGTAATTTTATAGTTCAAGCTTTACAAGGTATACCTTTAACTGTCTACGGAGATGGTTCGCAAACTCGTAGTTTTTGCTATGTTGACAACTTAGTCGATGGATTGATGCGTTTGATGAATGGAGAACATATCGGTCCAATTAATTTGGGTAATCCCGATGAATACACCATTTTAGAATTAGCCCAAACCATTCAAAATATGGTGAATCCAGATGCAAAAATCAAATTTGAGCCATTACCTTCTGATGATCCCCGTCGTCGTCGTCCCGATATCACCAAAGCAAAGACTTTGTTAAATTGGGAACCTACCATTCCTCTTCAAGAAGGGTTAAAACAGACAATAGAAGATTTTCGGGAGCGGGTAACGGCTAGTGAGAAGACAATTGTGAATAGTAAGTAATAAAAATTACTATTTACTCAAGTTTTGGCTATAAACCATAGACTCCTTGAATCTCGACTAGTAAAAAAAAATTGAGGAATTAGATAATATGCGAGTTTGTGTAATTGGTACTGGTTATGTTGGTTTGGTAACTGGGGTTTGCTTGGCTCACATCGGGCATGATGTAATTTGTATAGATAATAACGAAGAGAAAGTTAAGTTGATGAAGTCCGGGCAATCGCCAATTTTTGAGCCAGGACTTTCGGAAATTATGCAGTCAGCCATCAAAGCAGGAAAAATTGAGTTTTCCAGTGACTTAGGTGCAGGGGTGGCTCATGGGGAAATTTTATTTATTGCTGTAGGAACTCCACCTCTACCTACAGGTGAAAGCGATACCCGTTATGTAGAAGCAGTTGCGAAAGGAATCGGAACTCATTTAAACGGCGGTTATAAAGTTATCGTTAATAAATCCACAGTACCTATTGGTTCGGGAGATTGGGTACGGATGATTGTTCTCGATGGGATTGCTGAACGTCAAAAAGAATTAGTACCCGTAGGTGGAAACAAGAGTGAAGACAAGTTACCAACTGGTGATTTTGATGTAATTAGTAACCCAGAGTTTTTACGGGAAGGTTCGGCAATTTACGATACTTTCAATCCCGACCGGATTGTTTTGGGAGGCAATTCTCAAAAAGCGATTTCGATGATGAAAGAACTTTATGCTCCTATTGTCGAGCGTCAGTATGCAGAAGATAAATCTTTGCCCCAAGTACCCGTACTCTCAACCGATTTATCTTCGGCTGAGATGGTTAAATATGCCGCAAACGCTTTCCTCGCAACCAAAATTAGCTTTATTAACGAAGTCGCTAACATTTGCGATCGCGTTGGTGCTGATGTAACTCAAGTTGCTAAAGGTATCGGTTTGGATTCCCGCATTGGTAGCAAGTTTTTAAATGCTGGTATCGGTTGGGGTGGTTCTTGTTTTCCCAAAGATGTATCCGCGTTGGTTCATACTGCTGATGACTATGGTTACGAAGCACAACTACTCAAAGCTACTATCAGCGTTAATGAACGTCAACGTTTGATTGCATTAGAAAAACTTCAACAAGCTTTGAAAATTCTTAAAGGTAAAACAGTAGGTTTGCTTGGTTTAACCTTTAAACCGGATACTGATGATATGCGTGATGCACCAGCACTCAACTTAATTGAGCAATTAAACCGATTGGGAGCGAAAGTTAAAGCATACGACCCAATTATCTCTCAATCTGGTATGCGTCACGGTCTTTCCGGTGTGCAGGTAGAAACCGATGCTGAAAGACTTGCTGATAGCTGTGATGCTTTGGTACTAGTTACCGAATGGCAACAGTTTAATAATCTCGATTACGTTAAGATGGCGCAATTGATGAACAACCCTGTTATTATTGACGGTCGTAACTTCCTCGATCCCGAAGCAATCATTAGGGCTGGTTTTCAATATATTGGTGTTGGTCGATAAATGATAATCATAAATTAATCCGCAGATTTTAGACATTAGCTTTCAGATTAATTCTAAAGTCGGATTGATCGATTAGACTATTGAGACGTAGCATTGCTACGTCTCTACATTTTTATGTGGATCAATTTTAAAACGGACGGTAGTCCAAACTCTCAACTCCAAACTCCTAACTCCTAACTCCTAACTCTTAACTCCTAACTCCTAACTCCTAACTTCTGAGCAACTGTGTGCCAAATTAATCCGGCTACAATCAGTGCTAACCCGACTTGCCAAACAAATGGTTCAACCCAGAAAGCAAGAAATAAACAAGCTAATAAACCAAGAATTGATAGCCATTTAGGATAAAGTCTTTCCTGACTTGGTATAGCAAATGCAGCTAAATTAGTTATTGAATAATATATTAAAACAGTAAAAGCACTGAAAGACCAAGTGGTTTTCACGTTACCGATTAAGACTAAAAAGGCAATTATCAGGCTGACTGCAATTACAGCAGGTGTGGGAGTTGTACCCGATTGATTTAATCTCGCAAAAATCCTCGGCATATCTCGTCGTCTTCCCATTGCCAACAATACGCGAGATAAACCTAAAATTAAGTTGAGCAATACTCCTAACATGGCAAAAATTGCCCCGATTGCCAAAATTTGCGCTCCCCCCGGAATACCGAAGCTACGGACTGCTACTTCTAAAGGTGCTGCTTGAGCTGTTAAAGCCGATTCTCCAAGGGCTTTTGCACCAATTGTCGCAACAGCAATTGTTGCTACTCCCACATAAACTAACATTGTCACTATCATTGTCACAACAATGGCTTTCGGAATTGTTTGACGCGGATTTTTAGCTTCTTCTCCCAAAGTCGCAATTCTACCGTAACCCGTATAAGCAACAAACATCAAAGCACTAGCATGAAGCACACTCGCAAAGGAACCATTAAAAGCTGTGAAATTTTCCCCGCCTTTGGCGATCGCTGTGGGAATTCCCCCCAATATAAAGAAAATTAAGCTAAAAACTGAAACAGATACAATTATAATGTTGACCCGATTTGAACGACGAATACCATTTAAAACAATAATCGCGATCGCAATTACCGCAGCTAAAGCTAAAGGTACAAGTAAACCACTTCCACCCAAACCCGTTGCATTCAAAAAGTAACCAGCAAAACCCAAAGCCGCTGTAGCAGCAGAAGCAGATTTTGCCAATAAAAACATCCATCCAGCGGTAAATCCCAACCAAGAATTCAAATATTTATAACCATATTCGTAAGAACCACCACTTACAGGATGATTAGCAGCTAGTTGAGCGCTGTTGAGTCCGTTACAAATTGCCACGATTGCACCAATAATTACAGCTAAAATTACCGCATTACCGGCAATCCCAGCAGCAATACCGATACTCACAAAAACCCCTGTACCAATAATCGAACCAAGCCCCATCACAATTGCCCCTACAACCCCTAACTCCCGTTGTAATTGCGGTGATGATGTTTTAAATGACACAACTGTTCTCCCTAAGAATAGTTCTGGGATTGATTGTACAGGTCGGAGGTTAAATGTTAAAGGTTAAAGGTTAAAGGTTAAAGGTTAAAGGTTAACTGTCAACTGTCACTTAGTACTTGGTATACGCTCAATTTCAGCATATCCACTAAAAATTAATTTTTCACCTTCGGTTTCTAAACGATTAAGCCGCATTTTTACTCCATCTAGGTCAAAACGGTCTAAATCGACCATATTATCTAAAATATCTGCTAATGCAGTACACAAGGTTTGCGAAATTTCTCTTTGCTCTTCTGGTACCGACTCCAGGTCGATTTCAGGACTTTTGAACGAAACTTTCCGTCGTCGCTCAATACTTACTTGTACAGTCATATTTAACGGTACTAATTCGCCATTCTTTAAGTCAGCTTTGGCGAAAATCTTTAACCGATTATCTGGCAATAATTCCACCTGAACTTCAGTGAAAGAAACAGGTTCACCGTCAGATAATGCCGTTAATGTTGGTTCGCAAAGATTTATCAGGCGTTTTTTCACTAATTCCGCTTCAAAAGCCTGGTTGATTCCTTCTTGAGTTAACACCACTTGAGCAATTGCTTGAGTGGGTTGCTTTAAACGCAATTTACCGCTTAATACCGAACTGAAGTCGATAGACACAGCGTCGGTTTCAAACGACATCTCGTCAACTAAGAAATCTTTGCGAATTACCAAGCCACGACCGCCCATTTTAAAACTGTCAATACTGCCCTGCAAAAGCTTGCTGGAGGGATAGCAGCGGACAAAGACTTCTACCGACTCGCTTTTAGTAAACAAGTGGCGAATCGTTTGGCTCGCAACGGTGTTGAGCATTTGCTCTCCCCAGTCACTACCCTTATAATCTTTAAAACCAGTAAGTCCGCCAAACATTTTTGAGTAGAGTTTACTAGAAGTTATTTATATTTTTGTAACAAATTGTGAACTATTCAGCAACCTCCTAGAGATTAATTATGCTGATAATGTTACACAAGATGATTGATAATAGTTAACTTAGTTGTCCCGAAGTCCTTGATTGCGCTGAGTTTCAGGTTGCTTTTGCTCTTAATAAAAAAATTATTCAAAAAATAATCATGTTATTGCCAGCGTACAAACTCAGATTGAGAAAGACACAAGTAAATTCTCAGTCTTTGTAGTTTTTGCGATCAAAAGCGGGCTGAAGGCAAGATAGCTAAAAAATATTCTCTTTAACTCCACAAATAAACGCTCGCAAAATTATCATGAAAGCCGTTTTTTGATTACTTTAAATTACTTTAGATTATGTGGCATGAGATGAAATTGTTTTTTAATACATATATTCCAATGAATCATTAAAAGTAATATGTATAAAAATAATCAAGTATTTTCTGCCAATAATTGCGAATTTGCCATTTATTTTCGTTAAATTTTAACCCCCGAAGTAGGCATATTCTATTACCAATTTGATATTATTCGTCCAAATATTTCCTTTTAATCCGACAGTTAAAATCTGTCAGATATTACGGGGTACTCACTTAGTATAGCTTTGATTTGTAATGATTTAAATCTATTTTTATTTAGCTCAATTTATTCAAGATTTTGGTTATGATTGAGATTTAAAAAAATTATCAACAATATTAAAAAAAATTATATTTAAAGTGCCATTTTTAAGCAGCAGAAGTGTTAATTGTTAAGTTTGCTCAAAAGCTTTGCGTTCCTCCGCGCTTACCTTTGCACTCCTCTGCGTTAATATATTATTCCGATACCCCCTCCAATAACTTCCTCCGCAAACTATCCAAAGCATGACAAGCGCTAAAGTGACGAATCAAAGACCTACCCCGTACCGGATTAAAACGGAATTCAAAATTTTCGACTCCATGTTCTCCTGCTAAACCAACATAAACCAAACCCACGGGCTTAGTTTCTGTACCACCAGTCGGACCTGCAATTCCAGTGATACTCAATCCCCAAGTTGTAGAAAGCTGCTTTTTCACCCCTACAGCCATTTGTTCTGCGACAGTTGCGCTTACGGCACCATATTTTTCTAAATCTTCCTGATTAACTCTTAACATCCCTGTTTTAACGGAATTATCATAACAAATTACACCACCCCAAAAGTAATCAGAACTTCCTGAAGTCTCAGTTAACATTCCCCCCAAAATTCCACCCGTACAAGATTCTGCAACCGAAAGCGTTTCCCCTGACTTACGCAACAACTCACCCACCACGGAAGCCAAGGTGTCATCATCAGCACCAAAATAATCAAAACCGGCAATTTCTTTAATTTGCTTTTCAACGGGTGTAATCAAATTTTGAGCTTCAGCTTCCGAACTTGCTTTTGCAGAAATTCGCAATTTCACCTCTCCTTTACTCGCATAAGGAGCTACTGTGGGATTAGGCAAATTAAGATAAGCAGATACCTTCTCCGCTAAAGTCGATTCCGCAACGTTCCAGAACCGCAGCATTCGACTGTAAATGATTTGTTTGCCCCAACCTTGATTTTTCAGGTATGGAACGGCGGTTTCCTCCCACATCCGGTGCATTTCTGAAGGCACCCCAGGAAAAGTAAAAATCGTCAAATTGGGGCGGGGTTGCCAAATGATACCCGGAGCCGTACCCGTAGAATTGGGTAAAATGTCCGCACCATCGGGTATTAAAGCTTGCTTACGATTACTAGCGCTCATGACTCTATTGCGTATCGCGTATTTTTTGGTGATATCCTCGATAATTTCGGCACGTTCAATTAAAGGAGAACCAAAAAAATCGGCGATAGTTTCGCAAGTTAAATCATCAGGAGTTGGTCCTAAACCCCCAGTAAAAATTAATATTTCTGCTCTTTTCGTTGCAATTTCAATAACTTGTTTCAATCTCTCAACATTATCACCGACAACGGTTTGATAGAAATGAGGAATACCTAACTGAGCTAACTGTTGCGCTAAATATTGAGCATTACTATTAAGAATATCTCCTAACAGCATTTCTGTACCGACACAAATAATTTCTGCACTCATAGAATTTGGTAATTGGTAATTGGTAATTGGTAATTGGGGATGGGGGGATGGGGGGATGGGGGGATGGGGGGAAATAAATAACCACCATCAACTAACTACTATCCACCATCAACTAACTACTATCAACCATCAACTAACTACTATCAACTGTCAACTGCTCAGATTCCATGGGATTTGCCAATTACCCAATTACGACGGAAATAACGAGCCAAGGATGATTCTTCCAAGGATAAATAAATTGGTCTTCCGTGGGGACAGGTGCGGGGGTTGCGGGTGCGCTGCCATTCATCTAATAATTGCTGCATTTGTTTTAGGCTCAAGGTTGTACCGTTGCGAATCGCGCTGCGACAAGCTACGGCAACTTGGGCTGTGTTTAAATCGCCTCCTTTACTCAATTCTAATATTGCTTCGGCGCAATCTTCCCGCTGTTGCAGAAGTGCGGGTACTTGACGAATTGCCCAAAGTTGTTCTCCGAAAGTTTCTATTTCTAAGTTAATCCGCTGTAGCTGTTCTACTTGAGCGCTTGTTAGTTGATAAAGAATTATCGCTGGTTCACACTTTACTAATTGCCAATGTTCGCAAAGTTGTTCATATAATACTCTTTCGTGGGCTATGTGTTGTTCTACTAACCACATTCCTCCTGGATGCTCTGCAACTATGTAGGTTTTGTTAACTTGAGCAACTGCTTTTAACGGAATGGAAGTTGATAGGGAATTTTTTGTGATTGTATGAGATTTGGGTTGAGTTTGATTTAAGTTGTTTTTTTCTTCCAAATTTCTGCGGCTAAAATTATAACCGCTTTTGGCTTCTGCGGCTTTGATTAATTTTCCGACTCGTGCTACCTGTCCAGATTCCTTAATTGTGGAATAATCTATGCTCAGTGTTTTATCAATCGCGATCGCAATTTGTTGTTGCCAATAATCAAGTTGATTGAGGTAAATTTCGGTTTTCGCAGGATTGCGATTCCAGTTAATCTGACTTGGGCAAACACACAAGTGTAAGAAACAAACCGGATAGCGATCGCGAGGTAATGTTTGATGAAATGCTCCAATAATACTTTGTTCGAGTTCTGGAGACTTGACTATACGTCCGTTTACTGCTATCCTTATCCAGTCTGGACGATGACGATGACATCTATCGGGTAATCCTATAACTAAAGAAAGTGAGGAATCGTAAGGGTTATTTAATTGAACTTTTAATTCTTGCAAATCTGATGGATGAACTCGATGGAGAAACTGAGAGAGAGTTTCCTTGATGTTCGCTGTCGGATAAATGTTGAACCATTCCCGTCCATTTTGCCAAACTTGCCAAGTAACATGGGGATGACACAAGGCAGTTTGTTGAATTAACCCTTGTACTGCTCTCATTTGTTGAGCAATGGAAGGTAAACCCTGACGACGACCATTACTATTACCAAATAAATTAGAAATTACCGCGATCGTACCCGGTGCGATCGCGGTTGCTTCCATGCTTAAAGCTTCTCCTCCATTACCATACACAACTCTCCAACCGTTACACTCTGTTTTTTGTTCGGGATGATTAGATCCACGACTAAGAATTTCTAAATCGGCTAGGGTTGTTAAACTGTGGAGCGCTTCACCCCGAAAACCCAAACTCTTAATATTCGACAAATCCCCGCAACAGCTAATTTTACTCGTACTGTGAGCGCTAGCGGCTTGCTGCAAATCGGATAAACTCATTCCACAACCGTTATCCGCTACACGAACTTGCCACTGCTCGGGGTACACAGAGACTACAATCCTTGTCGCACCTGCATCTAAGGAATTTTCGATTAATTCCCGTACCACCGAAGCAAAAGAATCAATCACCTCTGAGGCTGTAATTAAATGTACGACTTCTGAGGGTAGAGCTTGGATAGTAGATGCCATAACGTAAACTTACATTGTTGGCTAAGATACATTTTACTCTACCGCAGAATTATCTGACATGGAAGCTCTTAATATAAGTTCACGCTTTTTAAAATTTTGTAATGACTTTATTTATACTTAAATAAAAATATTAGCAATGTTTTTAAATTAACTTTAAACTCACTTTTAATCTGCTAAAGATTATTATAAGACAGCAGCTAACATACATTTTTTTTTAAGTATAAACACGGAAAGATAGAAATTGAGTCCAGATGTTTCAATAATCCCATACATAATCATATATTTTATAATTATCTAATTTTTGATACTAAAAGCCATGTAAAAATGATTTCATCTGTGGAAAAGTTTTAAGAGTGTAACTTCAAATAGCAGTAAGGTAAAAAGACACAAGCTTAAGAGATATTTTTTATTTCTAAAATCAAATTTATTTGGATAAGAAATATGGAAGAAAACGCCCGATTAAGTGAAGAATTTTTTGCAAACGAGCAAAACCAAGAAACTGGTTATTTATCATTTTCAATCATTCTGCCAGTTTATAACGAAGAAGATGGTATTAACGCAACCCTCGATGAACTCCAGAAAACTTTAAAAGATATTGATTGTAAATACGAAATTATTGCTGTTAATGATGGTTCCACGGATAACAGTAGCAAAGTTTTAAACGCTCGTACTGACATCACAGTTATTCAACACCGTCGCAATCGGGGATATGGTGCTGCACTCAAGACTGGTATTCGACACGCTCAATATCCTTTAATAGTAATTACTGATGCAGATGGTACTTATCCTAACGAACGTATTCCTGAATTAGTAGCGTTAGCCAGACAAGCGGATATGGTTGTGGGAGCGAGAATTGGCGCGAATGTACGTTATTCGGCTATTCGTAAAATACCCAAATGGTTTCTGGTACGCTTTGCTCAATGGATGACAGGATCTAAAATTCCAGACTTGAATAGTGGATTGCGAGTATTTCGTAAAAGTGTGGTAGAAAGGTTTATCAAAATTTTGCCGGATACATTTAGTTTTACTACAACGATTACAGTGGCAATGCTGAGTAACAACTATATTGTGCATTACGAGCCAATAGACTTTCATCATCGGGTAGGTAAAAGCAAAATTAAGCCCATCCGGGATACTTTGCGTTTCGTACAATTAATATTACGAACGGGAATGTATTTTGCTCCTTTAAGAGTATTTTTACCAATAGCTGCACTATTTTTTGGTGGTTTTTTGACAACCTTATTCCAAGATATATTTATCCGTAATGACTTAACCGAAAGAACTTTGATTTTATTTGTTACCACTACCCAGGTAACGATGTTTGCTCTGCTTGCGGATATGCTTGACAAGCGGACATAATCAGCATTTCCAGATTAATTACATCAAAAATTAACCTTATTATGTTCAGCCGATATTTACAAAGATCCTTAACTTCAGTAAATCGATCGCGCTCTCAATTAATATTTTGGTTCAGTTTGAGTTTAGGGTTTGCAGCATTTTGTGGTATCTTAATGCTCAAAACAGCTTTGAGTAGCGATTATGCGGTATCTGATGATGTCAGACAGCACGTATTTTGGATGCAAAGATTTGTGAATCCGATGCTGTTTCCTGACGATTTAGTTACCAATTATTTTCAATCCCTCTCACCACTAGGATATATAACCTTTTACCGATTGCTAGCAAATATCGGAGTTGAACCGATATTTTTAAGTAAGCTTTTACCATTGGTACTGGGATTAATTGCAACAGCTTATTGTTTTGGAATATCTATGCAGCTACTAGCAATCCCAGCAGCAGCATTTCTGAGTACATTCCTGCTCAATCAAAATTTATGGTTAGCATCAGATTTAAGTTCATCAACCCCAAGAGCTTTTCTTTATCCGTTTTTTCTGGGATTTTTGTATTACTTATTACGTGGTTCGCTGTTACCAATGCTGTTTGCGATCGCGTTGTTAGGACTTTTCTATCCTTCAACGTTACTTGTAGCTATAGGAGTTATGATTGTTAGATTAGTGAGTTGGAAAAATGGAAGACTTAGACTGACAAGGAAACGTCAAGATTATATATTCTGTATAAGTGGCTTGGGAACTGCATTTATATCATTATTACCTTATTTTCTTTGGGACAATGAATTTGGTTCAATGGTAACAGCAGCGCAAGCGAGAATGATGCCAGAATTTTTGCAAAACGGACGCACAGAATTTTTTGTCGATAATCCTGTAGAGTATTGGTTGTTTCACAAGCGTAGCGGTTTTGTGCCGATACAGTGGTATCGAGGGGCTGTTGCTTCTCCAATCAAATTTTTATTGCATTTTCCCCAAATTTGGATGGGATTGCTACTACCTATTTTACTAGGTTATCCCCAAAGATTTACTTTAGCTAGGCAAGTTAGGGGAATCGTTATTTTACCCCAGATATTTATAGTATCTTTTGGTTTATTTCTTGCTGCTCATGCTGTATTGTTCAAGCTTTATCTGCCAAGTCGCTTTCCCCAGCACAGCCTACAAATTATCATGCCTATAGCGGGTGCCATTGCCGTAATCATGATCTTAGATGCACTTTTAAATTGGGGAACTAGAACTGAGCAAACACGGCGACAAGTTATAACTATAGCAATTACAGCATTACTATTCGTAGTAATTATTCTATACCCTAGCTATTGGCGATTAAAGGCAACAGAATTTCCCCATACAGGTTATGTAATCGGAGAAGCACCAAAACTATATGAATTTCTCTCCGAGCAACCTGAAAATATCATAATTGCCTCTTTAGCACAAGAAGCAGATAATTTACCAACATTCGCACAACGTTCTGTTTTAGTTAGCAAGCAATCTGCACTTCCTTACCACTTAGGATATTACCGCCAAATTCTACCCCGAATCAACGATTTACTCAGCGCTCAATATTCTCAAGATGCAACTGAAGTAAAAAATTTTGTCAAAAAATACGATGTTGATTTCTGGCTGTTGGAGCGTACTGCATTTGCACCAGAATATTTTACTACCCATAAATGGCTAGATCAAACACAATTTGAACCAAAAATCAAAGAGATTGCAGCCAGTTTACAACAAGGAAATATCCCCGCTTTAAAAAAAGTCATAGAAAAATGCTCGGTTTTAAAAACCCAAGACTTGATTCTATTAAAAGCTCAATGCTTCTAACAACTATCATCTCCAGATGATTAGTTATTATTCGCTGTTGACTGGTAATTGGTAATTGCTAATGGGTATGAGTAACCGTGAACAATAAATTTATAACTCCTGACTTCTCACTTCGACAACTCTTTCCCAATTCTAATCACGGATTAAAAAGGAAGGATTACACGGATTACACGGATTTTAATTAACAATTAGCTATTACCTATTACCTATTACCTATTACCAACTACTACTTTTTGCCGTTGAGAATGAAGTAACCCATTTAATAATAATGCCGGACGTTCGCCATAAGTCCAAGCAAAAGCATGACGAAAAGCAGCATCTTGACAAGCCTGTAACATTTCAAAATCGATAATATCGTAGGTTAAGAGATTTTCGTACTCGAATGGTAAACGCACATTATGTAACCCAGCGTTATCGGTACAAATAGCGATATCAACTCCGGCATCAAAACAGCGCTCAAATACTAACTTTAACTGTCGAATATCTTCCAAGGTACCCGTTTTAATATAAGTTGTCGGACACACCTCTAAACATTGTCCACGTCTGGCGACATCTTCGAGTAAATCGGGATATAGCAAGGGAATTTGGATACCGTGTCCAATCCGCATTAAATAAGGCAATAATTCCGGATGACAGCCATCCTTGGTTTCATAAACGTGTCCCGTAGTATTCAAACCAGCAGATAAGGCATATTCGTAAAGTTGTATCCATTCGTCCATACGTTCCCCATAACCGCTATCTCCCCCAGCTACGTCTACAGCACATACATACTGTCTATTTTGAGCGGCTAAATCGACAATCGCTTGATTCACCTCATAGGGAAGCCGCGAGTGCATACACAAAATCTGACTGGTGACAATAGGATATTCGGATAATTTACTGGCTTTACCCACAACATTGACAATCTCAGCCATCTTGTCAATTCTCTCGGATTGACTTAAATGTTCCGGTGTTCGTAGATAAGGAGTATACCGTAGTTCGAGATAAGCTAAATTTTCAAAAATATAGGCACCACGTACCAGACGATAAATAAAGTAAGGCAAAGTTTCTATAGTTTGGACACTTTCAACTAAAGTGTGCAATTCTAAGTACTCTTCTAAAGTATTGCGCGGTTTGGTGTAGAACTCTTCAAATTCTTGATAATTCTGGAAACGTTCTACAAACTCATCCGAGTGACGCTCGAAATATCCCCATAAAATCCGGGGTACAACCGAACCACCCAAATGCCGATGTAATTCAGCGTATAAAGCCATAATGAGATTTTATTCTAAAAATTTTATTAATATTAACAAAAACAAACAGTAAAAAAATATATACACAATAAAATTTTTGTTAAAGTCTATCTTCATTCTCTGGTAACTTGAACCAGGGTATGCAGTAATTCTTTGCCAGTACAGGGTTTCGACATAAATGCTTTCACACCTTGATTTGATTTTTCGTTAATAGCTGGATTTAACACCAAGCCACTAATAGCAACAATTTTTACCTGTGGGTTAATTTTTTGTAACATCTCGATAGTAGTTTCGCCATCCATTTCAGGCATCATCATATCTAGCAAGACTACATTAATTTCGCTGTGATGTTTCGCGTATATTTCTACAGCTTCAATTCCGTTAGATGCTGTTAATACGCGATAATTATAAGCTTCTAAAGATGATTTAGTCACTTGACGAATAGCTGGTTCATCATCCACCACTAAAATTAATTCACCATTGCCATTAAGATTAGAAGCGCGATCGCCATCAGCAATATTAGTATTTGGATTGGGTTTAATCGGTAAATAAACTTTAATGATGGTACCTTTGTTTAACAGACTATAAACATTGACAAAACCACCGTGGTTCTTAATAATTCCTAATGCGGTAGAAAGACCTAATCCCGTACCTTTACCGAGTTCCTTTGTAGTAAAAAATGGTTCAAAAATCCGTTCCTGAACTTCCGGATGCATACCTATTCCGGTATCGGCTATGGTAATTACAATATACTGACCGATTTTGGCATCGATATTGATCTGAGTATCATGTTGATCAACAACCAAATTTGCAGCGGAAATTTCTAGTTTACCTCCACTAGGCATCGCATCGCGAGCATTAACAACTAAATTGATTAATACCTGATGTAATTGGGTGTCATCCCCCCAAACATAACCCAATTGTTGAGGAATATTTACAGTTAATTGAATTGATTTAGGAAAAGTTTCTCTGACAATTTGTGCAATTTCTGCAATTAAATTTTCGACTTGAACTAAAGTGCGTTTACCTTCAATACCTCTAGCAAAAGATAACAACTGTCTGATTAAACTAGCACCACGCTGAGTATTATTTTCTAAAGTTTTCAATAATCTTAAATATTGAGAATCCTGCAATTTTCTTTCTAATAATTGTACCGACATTAAAATTGGTGCTAACACATTATTCAAGTCATGAGCGATACCACCCGCTAAAGTACCGATACTTTCTAAACGTTGAGTTCTTAAAAGTTGAGTTTCTAATTGTTTCTTTTGAGTAATTTCGGTATTTTCTGCCAAAATTGACTTTGGTTTTCCTTTTTCATCTCGCAAAAGTGTCCAACGACTTTCAATAATAATCTCTTTACCTTCTTTAGTTATTTGATGTAATTCCCCTTGCCATTTTCCATAATTAATAACGCTCAATAATGCATCATCTTGCACTGAACAATATTCTTTGTGTAGTAATTGCGATGCTTTTTGACCATAAATTTCTGATGCTTGCCAACCGTAGATATTTTCGGCACCTTTGTTCCAATATAAAATACGATTGTCAATATCTTTTACTAAAATTGCGTTTGTTACTACATCTAATAATGCTGCTTGTTCTCGAAGTTTTTGTTCTACAAGTTTACGTTGGGTGATATCACGAGTTATTGCTAAATGTAAAAAACCATTGTTATTTTCACTTGGTAAAGGTACTGCATGAGTTTCCATCCAGCGACGGGTATTTTTAAATCCAATCATCTCGAATTCTAATAATTCTTTGTTCCCACGACAAACACTTTCATGCATTAATTTAAAAGCGTTTTTATATTCTGGCAGAATCGCAGAGTATACCGATTTCCCAATTAATATATCAGCATTTTCTACTTCCATCATTGCTACTCCGGAAGCATTTATTTCTAAAATAATCCCATTTTGATCGATTAATTTAATACATTCTGGTTCTGCATCGATAATTGCCCTTAAACGATTTTCGCTTTGTCGTAAAGCCATCTTTGTGTTTTTAAGTCTCAAAATGTCATCTTTAAGCAGATAATACATTTGGGTAACTAACCCAAAATGAATAAATCCAGTTATGAAAAAAGCTGCAATGGTTTTTGGAAAGCTACTTTGAGACTCTTTTATTTGATTTTGTAATATTTTTTGTTCTTTATTTTTTACTAATTTAATCAGTTCATTTATATCATTTGTAAACTTAAACTCTTGAGATAACCCCAAGTTTTTATTATTTTTTAAATATAAATAATTACTTAATAAATCAAGCTTACGGGTAAAACTTTGAGCAATTAATAAAATTTCCTGTTGCTGGTGCTTTTGATAATTATCTTCGGTTAATCTTTTTAATAATTGAATATTAACATCAATTTCTTGTCGAGCGCTAACATAGGATTTGAGATAATTTGTATCCGCTGAAATTAAGTAGTCGTAATGAGCTATTTGAACATCTTTTAATGCCGAAATTGTTTTTTGTAATTGAATAATAACTTGATGGGAATTATTTATGCTTCCTTGATTAGCTTTAATTTTAATCGTATTGCTACATGAAATTACTATATTTGCAAATATGACACAAACTGCTAAAAAAAATACTATTCTAAGTTGTTTTATGCTAGATGCTTTTATCATGTGTGGAGAAAAGATAATTGTCTCTCAAATGCTATCGATTTCTTTGGGAAAATATTTTTATCAGGTAACTGATAACTGAATCAATCAAAAATTAAATTACCAAAAATAAGGGATAAATAATTTAATATTTTTACCGATTTTTGTAAAGTAGCTAATACAACATTTTTTTGTAAAAGTTGGGGAACTTTTTATTTAACTGAGTTTCCCAAACAGCCAAATTTTTAATTAAATTCATTATGATCAATTAAGTCTCTAAAAATCTACGCTTGCTCTATACATATTTTATACATTTGTTTTCAAGGCTAATATGCAAATGAAACTTAAAAATACTACTGAAAAGTTCCAATGAAAAACTGTTAATTATTTTACCAGCAATCAAGTCTAAAAATGCATTACATGAATCAATCCCGACGCAAACAAAGCTAATTTATGTCACGATTTGATCACGATTTGAATATTTTCTGAAATAATGTAGCCAGCAAGTCTTGACATTCCTTACTTAACGTGTAGATAATATTCATTTGTGAAAACTTTAGTTTAATAAGAATCTCTTGGCTAACGTTATTGTTATAGGTGCCCAATGGGGCGATGAAGGGAAAGGAAAAATAACCGACTTACTCAGCCGTTCCGCAGATGTTGTCGTGCGTTACCAAGGAGGGGTAAATGCGGGACATACAATTGTAGTCAAAGGTCAAACCTTTAAATTACATTTGATTCCCAGCGGTATTTTGTATCCACAGACCAAATGTATTATTGGTTCTGGAACTGTGATTGACCCACAAGTTTTAATTGGTGAATTAGATCAGATAGAAAGTTTAAATATTTCTACAAATAATCTATTGATTTCTGAAACGGCACACGTTACGATGCCTTATCACCGATTGATTGATCAAGCTTCCGAGGAGCGGCGAGGAGTTCATAAAATCGGTACTACAGGTAGAGGTATCGGTCCGACTTATGCTGATAAATCCGAACGCACGGGTATTCGGATGTTGGATTTACTCGACCCCCAAGGATTGCGCGAACAGCTAGAATGGACGATTAATTATAAAAACGTCATTTTAGAAAAGCTTTACAATTTACCACCCATAGATGCCTCAGTTGTAATTGAAGAGTATTTGGGGTATGCAGAACGTTTACGACCTTACGTTATTGATACTTCTTTGGAAATTTACCAGGCAATTAAGCAACGCCGCAATATTTTGTTTGAGGGAGCGCAAGGTACTCTTTTAGATTTAGATCACGGAACTTATCCTTTTGTCACTTCTTCTAATCCGGTAGCGGGTGGAGCTTGTGTGGGTACGGGTTTGGGACCGACCGCCATCGACCGAGTAATTGGAGTCGCTAAAGCTTATACTACTAGAGTTGGTGAAGGACCTTTTCCTACCGAACTTTCCGGAGATATCGGAGAGCAATTATGTTCTATCGGAGCGGAATTCGGCACAACTACCGGACGTAAACGTCGCTGCGGTTGGTTTGATGCAGTTATCGGTCGTTATGCAGTACGAATTAACGGTATGGATTGTTTAGCAATCACCAAACTCGATGTCCTTGATGGACTTGAAGAAATCAAAGTTTGTGTCGCTTACGAAATTGATGGCGATCGCAGCGAACATTTTCCCACAAATGCCCGCAAATTTGCTGGCTGTCGTCCGATTTATAAAACTTTACCGGGATGGCAGCAGTCAACAAGCAATTGTCGCAATCTATCCGATTTACCATCACAAGCATTAGATTATCTCAAATTTTTGGCTGAATTGGTAGAAGTTCCCATCGCGATCGTTTCCTTGGGTGCGAGTCGGGATCAAACAATTATTGTTGAAGATCCAATTCACGGACCAAAACGAGGATTATTACAAGCAGACGGAAGCGCTGTTTCTTTAAAAACTGCATAAGGTTGAGGTAGAATATTCTCTTTGCTCGTATATTGAGAGGCTGGATATCAACAATTGCCTTTCTTTTAACTGTAAACTAAACCCTAAACATTGATTAGAACAAAACTATGGAAATGATGGTCGAATGTCAAAAGCGACCAGAAGGAAGCAAAACAAAGGCTTTGCGTCGTTCTGGAGAAATTCCTGCCAATTTATACGGTCATAAAGGTACGGAATCAATCTCTTTGGTAATTAATGCCAAAACTGTCGAACGCTTGCTTAAAAAAGCTTCGGTGAACAATACCTTGATCGATTTAAAGATTAATGATATTCCTTGGCAAGGTCAAACCTTACTTAGAGAAGTTCAAGCTCATCCAGCTACAGGTCAACCTTTCCATCTGAGCTTTTTTGCAGTTGCAGGTCACGGTACAATGACTGTAGAAGTACCTCTTCACTTTATCGGCAATGCCATTGGTGTAAAAGAAGAAGGCGGGATGTTAGATACTGTGATTACCGAAATGCAGTTAAACTGTCTGCCAGAGAACATTCCCGATGCCATTAATATTGATGTAACTAACTTGAAAGTGGGAGACAGCTTACACGTTAATGAGATTCAATTACCTCAAGGGGTAACATTAGTAGCAGAATCGTCGGAACTTGTTGTTAGCGTTTTACCACCACAAGGTAGTGGAACTACAGATGATGGTGAACAAGAACAGCAAGCTGCTTCTGGAACTGTGTGAACACTGCTTTTTTCCATTAAAATACCAGGGGGTGAACTCCTGGTTTTTTTGTGTTTAAAACCGAATTATATTTGTAGGTGAGGTTACGGATAAATGAGTACGGTTTCCATTCCAGCAACGATTGAGCAAATGATGCAGCCTGGGTTTTACCCCCACGCGATTCAAGAACCCATACAATTAATTCAAACCCACTGTTCTTATGTATTGTTAACCGGAGATTATGCTTATAAGTTGAAAAAGCCGGTAGATTTCGGTTTTTTGAACTATTCAACTTTAGAAAAACGACAACATTTTTGTCAAGAAGAATTGCGCTTAAATAGCATTGCAGCACCCTCTATTTATTTAGAAGTTTTACCAATTACTCGCGAAGGCGACAATTATCAATTGGGCGGAACCGGAGAAGTTGTAGAATATACTTTGAAAATGCGTCAGTTTCCTCAAGAGACGCTGTTTAGCTCAATGTTCGAGCGCGGAGAACTTCAACAAGAACACATAGTAGAATTAGGGCAAGTAGTAGCTCAATATCATGCCCAAGCTGCCACTAACGATTATATTAGTTCCTTTGGAGAAGTATCCCAAGTACGAGCTGCATTTGACGAAAATTACCAGCAAACTGAAAAATATATTGGTGTAGCTCAAACACAACAGCAATTCGACGAAACAAAAGATTATACAGATAAATTTTTTGGCGATACCCCGGAGGAGTCTAGCTCCGCTAGTCGCACACAATTATTTCAAAATCGTGTCATCAACAACTTTATTCGCGAATGTCACGGCGACTTACACTTAAGAAATATCTGTTTATGGCAAGATAAAGTCATGCTATTTGACTGCATCGAATTTAACGAACCATTTCGTTTTGTAGATGTCATGTACGATGTCGCATTCGCAATGATGGATTTAGAAGCACGAAATGGCAAAGATTTAGCTAATATCTTTCTCAATACCTATATCGAACAAACTGGAGATTATGAAGGTTTACAGGTATTGCCTTTATATTTAAGCCGTCAAGCTTATGTCAGAGCAAAAGTAACTTCGTTTTTACTTGATGACCCTAGTGTACCTCAAACAGCGAAACAACAAGCAACTTCAACCGCTGCTGATTACTATCGTCTTGCTTGGGAATATACTAAAAGCACTCAAGGAAAATTGATTTTAATGTCCGGTTTATCCGGCTCCGGTAAAAGTACTACAGCACGATTATTAGCTCGACATTTAGGAGCAGTTCATCTACGCTCGGATGCAATACGAAAACATTTAGCGGGAATTCCTTTGTTACAAAGGGGTGGGGATGAATTGTATACCCCCGAAATGAATCAAAAAACTTATTCCCGACTCATGGAATTAGGTGTCATGCTCGCTCGCCAAGGATTTTCTGTAATATTGGATGCAAAGTACGACAAACAACAATTACGAGGTGAGGTGATTGAAAAAGCAATTCAATATCAAATTCCTCTAAATATTATTAACTGTACCGCGCCAGAAGAAATATTGCGCCAACGTCTTGTCAAGCGTAGTGGAGACGTAGCAGATTCAACGGTTGATTTGCTACCATCACAAATGAAAGCCGCAGAACCATTTACCGATCAAGAAAAACCATATCTGAAAATTTTAGATACAACTCAGCCTCAAGAAGCACAATTAAAACAACTAATTAGTCAATAGCCGAATTATGGCAAACAAAAATTCTGGTAATTTTTTACCTCTCTCGCAAAGCTTTCTCTCTCAACTTATATTTGGGATCTTTTTAGCTTTTGTATTCTTCCTCTCTTCTGGACAGCCCGAATTAAGTATCTTCCTCGGAATATTAGGAGGCTTAGCTCTAGGTTTATTTACTACATCGACAAAGACTAGCCCTAGTCCCGAAACTGTCGCATCTTCCGATGGTATAGATGCTGGACTCAAATATTGGTTATTTTTCTTACTGAGCTTTATAGTAGTTTTAAGATATAACCCAGAGATAAGTATTTTGCTCGGTGGCTTAGCTGGTTTGGGTGCAGGCTTTATTTTCGCTTGGTGGGGAAGTAAGGAACCAACCGTCATTAAAGTATCAAATCAAACTCCGGAAGATGAAGACGAAGTAGTTTCCTCCGGACAGCGAATGAATTCGCAACGGAGTAGAAAATCTACACGTCGTTTCCGTCGTCGTTCGGGAATCAACATTAAGTTTTGGGAAAGGTAGTTGACACTTGAGTGAGGAGTGAGGAGTTAGAAGTGTTACAACTTTGACCTTTAACCTTAGACCTTTGATTGCAACAAGTTATGTATGTTATGAAATCCTATTTTTAACTCCTAACTCCTAACTCCTAACTCTTAACTCCTCACTCCTAACTTAATAAATTGTATGTTTTTATATCTTTCTAAACTACTACCTCTATTCTTTTATCCCCTTGGGTTTGCCTGTATTTGTTGCATTTTAGCACTTTTCATGATATGGAAGCGACCCCGTGTAGCAGTATTTTGTATTGCGATCGCGTTATTTGTATTGCTGTTTAGCTCTAATGCTTGGGTTTCTCGGTTTCTAGTACGTTCTTTGGAATGGCAAAATATTCCATCAGGAGAATTACCCACAGCAGAAGCAATTGTAGTTTTGGGTGGTGCAACTAAATCGAATCATGAACCACGAACAAATGTAGACTTAAGCGAATCAGGGGATAGAGTTCTCTACGCAGCCCAACTTTACCGTCAACAAAAAGCACCCTTAATTATTGTCAGTGGTGGTCGTATAGATTGGCGGGGTGGAGGTGTACCAGAATCGGAAGATATCGCCAAATTACTGGTATTTATGGGGGTAAAAGCCGAAGATATTATACAAGAACCAGACTCACTCAACACTTATGAAAACGCCGTAAATGTTAAAAAGATACTGTTAGAACGCAATATCGACCGTATATTATTAGTAACTTCAGCAATGCATATGCCGCGATCGCTAGCTATTTTTCAACACCAAAAAATTCAAGCAATTGCAGCACCTACTGATTTTCTGGTCACAAAGGGTGAAATTCAAGAATTAGCTAGCACTCCTAAAGGTGCTATTTTAAATGTGTTACCCGATAGCAAAAATTTGGATAACTTTACCATCGCCTTCAAAGAATATATTGGTATGGTTATATACCGTTTGCGTGGATGGGTTTAAGTAATATCATGTCCAAAGGGAGCAGTTGACAGTTGACAGTTGATATAAAAAAAACAACAACCATCAACTAACAACTAACACCAACAACCAACCACCATCAACTATCAACTAACAACCATCAAAGTCTTAGTTGAAAAAATGCGCGGCGAACTGAATATATTTCAGTGGTTTCGCCGCAAAAACTAAGTTTAATCAGTTTAAATTGTTTCTAACTCCGAAGTACGTAAGTGGGCTTTGAACTTTTTAGAAAACTTCACTTGGATGGGAAAGTTTGCACTAACAGGTCTTTCTTTCCATTGAGTCACAATAGCAACTACTTCTCCTTCTAAACCTTTGATATCAAAAGCTTCACCGCGATGATCGGGATGGTGATAAATTACCACAGATTCAGTTACGCGGACGCGATCGCCAACTTTCATATCACTATTTACATTTAGCTTTTGGTTTTCCACAACTGTCGTCACAGCTATTCCTCAGTTAATTTGTTTTTTAATCAAAATATAGACTGCTTGCCACTTTAAATTTTGTTTAGCTTTTAAATATGCTACAGAAGCTACACATACAACTTCCATACCACCAAGACTGTCATACAAAACCAAGAGTCATCTAGACTTCACCGTTGACAGTTGCTACAGCACAAATATCAAGGTAAATTAAAAAGCACTAAAAGCCACCTGACATAAAAGCAAGAGGTCTAATCCTTATATCTTCACTCGTTATGTTTACTTTGGTCAACTAGTAAACGGAATTGGTAATCGGTAATAGGTAATGGATAATGGGTAATTGGTAATTAAATCCGTGAAATCAGTGGAATCCTTTTTAATCCGTGGTCAGAAATTAGAAGTTATTAACTCCTCACTCCTAACTTTTCTCCCCATTTTTCTCAAATAAGGGTTGCAATTTATTCCAAAAATCTGAGAAAATGAAAACAAAATGAAAACTACCTAAAGATAGAATTACTTGTTGTGAAACTTGACTCCACTCCCATGACCTTGATTGAGACTTTAATATCCCAAAGCCAGGAATCGAAAATTGCAGATGCTTCATGTCACTGTAAGCCTAATTATGATGAAACGTTAAATGAAGTATCTCCAGGAGAATCACAGGATAATTCTACTCAAAAATCTCAATCTCCACTATTCATTTTTGCAAGTACCTTTATTACGATTTTTTTAGCAGAAATCGGTGACAAAACTCAGCTATCAACTTTATTAATGAGTGCGGAATCCCATTCCCCGTGGGTGGTATTTTTTGGTTCTGGTGCAGCATTAATTACAACAAGCTTTTTGGGTGTAGCTTTGGGTAGTTTGCTAGCTAAACATCTTTCACCAAAAATAATCAATAAAGCCGCAGGAGTCACTCTACTACTGATTTCTCTGATGTTATTTTTAGATTTAATTATTGCTTAAAATTGGATTTTTAGTGTTTAACTCATAACTCATAACTCATAACTATTTATGGATTTACATCTTTTAGGAATAAGTTTTATTACAGTTTTTTTATCCGAATTAGGCGATAAAAGTCAACTAGCTGCGATCGCGCTTTCGGGACGTTCTAAATCTCCTCGTGCAGTATTTTTTGGTACTGCTTTCGCACTGCTAATAACCAGTTTATTAGGAGCATTAGCAGGAGGTGCAGCAGCAGAATTTCTACCTACACGTTTACTCAAAGCAATTGCAGCAATTGGATTTGCCATACTTGCAGTGCGTTTGTTATTTTTCGATGAGGAAGAATCATAAGTTGATTGTAAAAGTCGGGTTTTATTAGATTTGTAAGGGTGTTACAGATATTTATACTAAAAAACCCGATTTCTGGTTAATCTGTTGGATCAAGAAGTCGGGTTTTATTAGATTTGTAATGGTAAGTAGGTTGGCGTTTAAAATTGTAACTAGGATAGACAGTCGGCATTCGGGGTAAGAGTTTAAGAATGATTTACACTCTGTGACTCCCGTTGTATTTATATAGAGCCGACTTACTTATTACAAATATTTCGACTCAAAAACCCGACTTCTTTCTGTAGTATACAAAAAAATTATTTTTAACTCCTAACTCCTAACTCTTAACTCTTTTACCGCTTGCAATACCAAGTAAAAAGAGTACCACCTACTGCTAATTTTACTGCTTCAATCAACCAGTAAACCCCATGCATTAAATTCATATTTGCCGGAACTTCAGCGGCTTCAAACAAATTTAATTGTAGTCCAATAGCAGACATTTGGGGAGTTAATAAATAAGTATCAATTAAAGCAATAGCGAGCATCACAGGTGCTAAAATAACAGTGCTTCGCTGCCAGTTGAATTGATTTTTACTTGAAGCCAAAACACCAGTTAATACTAATCCCGCACAAAGTAATTCAACTCGATTGAAATTCCAAAAAATTGTATAACCAGCGGTTGCAAAACTTGATTGAGTCATCATTCCAGAAACATAAAGACTAGGCATAATTACCCAATCTAAAAGTAAGCTAGCACTCAGCCAGAAACCTAAAGTGATGATGACAATATTTTGCCAAATCGGACGCTTAAATTCTACGCTGGAAGTGGAAATGCTATTCATGAAAAAAATATAATTGCTTAGCTTAGTTATGTTTTTAGTGTGAAACAATATAAGTTGTTTTGACTACTCATCTCAACTATCCTTTACAAAAAAGTCGTAGTTTCACGGAAAACAAGTGTTTCAAGTACTTAATTTAATAACATTTCTTAATAGTTTGAAAAGGTTAAAGGTCAAAGGTTAAAGGTCAGAGGGAACGCGACTATTACCAATCACTCAATTAACTGTCAACTGTCAACGAGTTCTCAAAACGCGGTATATTTTCTGATATAAGCATTCGGGGTAAAGGATAGATGTCAAAAATTATAGCTATCCTCAATGGTAAGGGAGGAGTCGGTAAAACCACTACCTCAATTAATCTTGCTGCATCTTTTGCGGAAAAAAAAAAGGTACTTTTAGTAGATGCGGATGCACAAGGTTCAGCTAGTTGGTGGTTCTCTAGGAGTGATTCGGGGATGGGGTTCGATCTATCTCAAGAGACAAATCCCAAATTATTGAGTAGTTTACGTTCGATAAAAGGTTACGATTTAGTAGTAGTCGATACGCCACCAGCGCTGCATTCTCAAGCATTAGCAGCAGTAATCACAAATGCAGATTATTTGGTTTTGCCAACACCCCCAGCACCAATGGATTTAGCCGCTTTGATTGATACAGTCAAAGAAGCAGTTACTCCAGCGGGTACCCCCCATCGAGTACTGTTAACAAAAGTGGATACGCGAAGTTTGAGAGAAGCAATTGAAGCTCAAAATACTCTTTTAAAGTTGGGAATTCCCGCTTGTAATGCGTTTATTCGTATTTACAAAGCCCATGAAAGAGCGGCGCTTGAAGGTGTTGCGATTACTCAATGGCGAGGAAAAAACGCACGGGAAGCGGAATCTGACTATCGTCGCGTGGCTGATGAATTACAGCGTGATTGGAGGAAATAATGGTTAAAAAAAATCTTTCAGATTTAATACAAGAAGAATCAAACAAGACTACTCAAGGTGAATCAACAATTGATGTCACTGCATCGGAGGTAAAAGAAGTGAATAAAGTAAACGCCCCTTCTGATATTGATTTAGAAGCTACTGTTAAAGAATTGCAAGAGAGTTTAAACAAAACCCAAAAAAACGAAGAAACTTTACGTCAGCAAGCTAAAGAATTTGAATCTACAATTGCTAAACAAGATAAATTATTTAAGCAGTTGCAGAAAGAAGTTGAGGAAGCAAAAAAATTAGGAAATTTACAAGATACCGTTGAAGAACTCAAACAAGAATTAAAAACAGCGCGTGAAAACGAAAAAAGCTTAGAGAAGTTAATTGGAGAATTACAGTTAACTTTACAAGAAAAAGATGCACTCACAGAAAAACTCACCACAGAGCTTTATGCAGCGAAAAAAGACGCTTTACAATTAGCAGAAGCTAATACCAAACTTACAGCAGAAATTAATACAGCCCAGAAATTTGCGGCTAAGCAACCTCCTGCAAAACAACCTCTTCCAAAACAACGAGTTCCCAATGAAGCTGCTATGGTTCAGCCTAAGAAAGATTACTCATCCACATTATCTTATAGAAAATCTTACTCTCGTCCAACTGGTCCTTTAACTGGTACACAACCCCAAGAATCTGACACTTCTGCTCCAATGTGGTTATTGGATTAAGATGTTAAGAGTTAGGAGTTAGGAGTTATGAGTTAGGAGTTATGAGTTATGAGCTATGAGTTAGGAGTTAGGAGTTAGGAATTATGAGTTATGAGTTATGAGTTATGAGTTATGAGTTAACAACCAACCACTAACAACTAACCACCAACAACTAACAACCAACAACTAACAAATAACAACCAACCACTAACAACCAACTAACTATCAGCTAAAATCCAAAATCTCTTTTGCGGTAATTTGTGGCTGTTCTAAATGAGGAACGTGTCCGCTATCTTTAATCCAGATTAATTTACTATGAGGAATTGCCCTGGCAAATTTTGGGGCATCCTTAATACCTAATATTTTATCTTGATCTCCCCATAGTATTAATGTTTCTTGATTAATTTCTTCAAGTTGCTTTGCTTGCCAACCTTGATAACCACCACTTTTTGTAAAAGCAATTAAGGCTTGATTCCAATTGGGCATTTCTAAATGCAGCGCACCACAAAATAAAGCATCTTGAGTTGCTAATTGTTTATTTTGATAAGCTGTACGACTTATACTTTGACGTATTTTACGATTTTTTAAAAATTCTGTTGCCAAATAATCTAACGGTGGAAACATCAATTTACTTATTGGTGAACCACCAGTTAAACCCGCACTATCAATTAATACTAATTTTTCTACTACTTCCGGATAAGCCAAAGTAAAATCAATCGCTGCGGCACCTCCCATTGAAGCACCAATTAATATTACAGGTTGATTAATTAAACTTTTCCAAAAACAATAAAGATGAGTTTTAATTTCATTTGGGCTAAACTTTATCCCCGCAAGTCGATCGGTAAAGCCAAAACCTAATAAATCAACAGCCCAAGTTTGATTTTGTGCTACTAATAACGGTAACAAACGACGGTATTCCAACACTGAACTATCAAAACCATGTATCAGTAAAAATGGTTTACCACCGCTACCTTGATGCACGTAAGTTGTAGTAATTGGCTGCTTACTTAAAGGAGTCGTTAGAGGTATTTGTTCTATAGATTGAGCCAGAGCAATTGAAGCAGGTTCGGTTAATTGCTCAACCCCGGCAGGAAGAAATTTAGGAAACTTCGGAAACATAAATATTAATTAAAATATTACAGGACTTACGCAAGGGTCATAATCGTTGGTTGGTGCGTGACGCTACAAGTCTCATCCCTAGGTTCAAATTTATTTATAGCGTCACACACCCTACAAGAAAATTGTGCCAGTTGCGTAAGTCCGATATTAATTAAAATATTAATCAAAATATTAATTAGTTTACTTTGTTATGGGGTTTAATTTTGCTTTAAATCCACAGCAGCATCAGAAGTGATTTGCTTGATAGCTGTTAAATCAAGCTGCATAATTTCGCTATCACATCCCAACCATAAAAGATACTCAATATTACCAGCAGGACCAGTTATCGGCGACCAAGTTAAACCTTTGTAATGCCATCCTAACTCTGTAGCAGTTTGCAAAACCTGAAAAATCGCATTAGCTTGATCATCCGGGTTACGCACAACCCCTTTCTTTCCAACTCGGTTTTTGCCAACTTCAAACTGTGGTTTTACTAATAACAAAGCTTCACGAGGAGATTGTAGAAGATTCCACAAAGCAGGTAGAACCTTAGTTAAAGAAATAAACGATACATCTACCACAGCTAAATCGGGAAAGTCCTTTTGATCAACCTCTTTTCCATTTCCATACAAATCTTCTGGAGTCAAATGCCGTAAATTAGTACGTTCACGTAAAATTACCCGCGCATCATTTCGTAAACGCCAATCAACTTGTCCATAACCGACATCAATACCGTAAACTAATTTTGCTCCCGCTTGCAGTAAACAATCAGTAAATCCACCAGTAGAAATTCCGCCATCCAAACAAATACGTTCTTCTACCGGAATCGCAAAAGTATCTAAAGCCTTAACTAACTTTTCCCCACCACGAGACACAAAACGCGATTTCTGTTTAACTTTAATTTCCGCAGCTACATCAACAGATGTTCCTGCTTTATCCACCAACTGATTATCAACCTGCACCTCACCAGCTTGAATCAATCGTTGCGCTTGCTGACGAGAGGAAGATAAACCCAGTTCTACCAATAGAATATCAAGTCGTTGTTTCATTAAGAATTGGTAATTGGTAATTGGGGATTGGTAATCGGTAATTGGGGATTGGTAATTGGGGATTGGTAATTGGGGATTGGGGATTGGTAATTGGTAATTGGGGATTGGTAATCGGTAATTGGGGATTGGTAATTGGGGATTGGGGATTGGTGATTGGTAATCGGTAATTGGGGATTGGTAATTGGATTTCTCCCCATCTTCTCCTTACCTATTACCCATTCCCTATTACCTATTACCCATTACCCATTACCCATTACCAATTCCCATCTTAATTAAATATCCGTCTCGCTCAACTCCCTTGTCATATAGTCAAAGGGTTCGTCTACAAAGCTGGTATCGGAAATACCCGCAGAGGCTACTTGCTCTTTAACCATATCTTTCATAATTTGAATCCCGGCAACTGTAGGAGCAATGGGTACTCCTAAAGAATTATAAGTTTCGCGCAAACCTTGCAATACTCGCTCGTCCAGCACATCCATACTACCAGCAACTAAAGCATAAGTAGCGTAACGCAAGTAGTAATCCATGTCCCGCAAACAAGCCGCATAACGACGGGTAGTGTAAGCGTTTCCACCGGGACGAATCAACTCAGGCTGGTCTTCAAATAACTTGACCGCAGATTCTTTGACAATGAAAGCAGCATTAGAATTGATAGCAGCAGCTGCTTGTACTCTTTGGGTACCGCTTTCAAAATAAGATTTAAGCGAATCTACTGCATTTCGATCAAAATAGCGACCGCTAATGTCATAATTCTTAATTAAATTTGTTACGGCATCTTGCATTTTTATTATTCCCCAATCATTCGTGACTATGATTTGATATTAATCTGGCTAACTATCCATCAAAAAAAACCTATTTTGTGGTAACTTAGCCAAAACTTGGCACAAAAGTAATCCATACTACTTAAGGATTCTATGCCAAAGTTGACCCACATCTCTATGAACTTTTATTTTTGTGTAGATGATTTACTAAAAGGTTAACATGACCTTTAGAATAGAATTTCTGTAACAAATGATACTCTTTTTGAAGTCCTCTCTATTTAGGATATTCCAGGTGTGTCAACAAGTGGTTCCAGCAACAGAAGGGTCAACAGTTTTTGAATATTTCAGTTTTAATTCATTGCGTATTGGCAGATAAGGAGTAACCATGACAACCCCACAAGAAGTCTTGAAAATGATTCAAGACCAAAAAATTCAGATGATCGATCTGAAGTTCATCGATATGCCAGGAATTTGGCAGCACTTAACAGTGTTCCAAAACCAAATTGATGAAAGTTCTTTTACTGAGGGTGTACCATTCGACGGTTCCAGCATTCGGGGTTGGAAAGCAATCAACGAGTCAGATATGGCAATGGTACTAGATCCAAACACTGCTTGGATCGACCCTTTCATGCAAGAACCTACCCTCAGTATTGTATGTAGTATTAAAGAACCCCGCACGGGTGAATGGTACGACCGTTGTCCTCGGGTAATTGCTCAAAAAGCAGTTGATTATTTAGTCGCATCCGGTGTCGGTGATACGGCATTTTTTGGTCCGGAAGCTGAATTTTTCATCTTTGACGATGTTCGCTTTGACCAAACCCAGAATGCAGGTTACTACTACGTAGATTCTGTAGAAGGTCGTTGGAATTCTGGTAAAGAAGAAGGTCCCAACCTCGGTTACAAGCCAAATTATAAATCAGGTTACTTCCCTGTAGCTCCAACCGACACCTCACAAGATATGCGGACGGAAATGCTCTTGGAAATGGCAAAATGTGGTGTTCCCATTGAAAAGCATCACCACGAAGTTGCTACCGGGGGTCAGTGCGAATTAGGTTTCCGTTTTGGTAAGCTAATCGAAGCTGCTGATTGGTTAATGATTTACAAATACGTAATTAAGAACGTAGCGAGAAAATACGGTAAATCAGTTACCTTCATGCCTAAGCCTGTATTCCAAGATAATGGTTCGGGTATGCACACCCACCAATCGATTTGGAAGGACGGAAAGCCTTTGTTCGCAGGGGATAAGTATGCAGGAATGAGCGAAATGGGACTCCACTACATTGGTGGAATTCTCAAGCACGCACCAGCGCTATTAGCTCTTACAAACCCCAGCACCAATTCTTACAAGCGTTTGGTTCCCGGTTACGAAGCACCAGTAAACTTGGCGTATTCCCAAGGAAACCGTTCCGCTTCTGTGCGTATTCCTCTTTCCGGTGATAATCCTAAAGCAAAACGTTTAGAGTTCCGTTGTCCCGATGCAACTTGTAACCCTTATCTAGCTTTTGCTGCGATGCTCTGTGCTGGTTTAGATGGGATCAAAAATAAAATCCATCCCGGTGAGCCTTTAGATAAGAATATCTATGAACTTTCTCCAGAAGAATTAGCGAAAGTTCCTTCTACTCCTGGTTCTTTAGACTTGGCTTTAGAAGCTCTTGAAAAAGACCATGATTTCTTAATAGAAGGTGGAGTATTCACCCAAGACTTCATTGAAAACTGGATTTCTTACAAGTTAGACACTGAAGTTAACCCCATGCGTTTACGTCCTCATCCCTACGAATTTTCGCTTTATTACGACTGTTAATTTGGAATTATTTTCTAGATTTTGGTAATTTGCAAATAATTTCAATAATTACAAAATACAAATTAAGCCACCCGTTTAAAGGTGGCTTTTTTTTTGTTTCTCAAGAGAAGGGAGAAGGGGGGATGGGGGGATGGGGGGATGGGGGGATGGGGGGATGGGAATAACTCCTAACTCCTCACTCCCCAATCCAAAATCCAAAATCTAAAATCCAAAATCGAATTAGCTCATCGTCGCACAACTGCTGTCATAGCTCGTCCATCCACCGGGAGTTATCTTTCCTTGAATTGGGTTCCAGTAGCTAGACATTCCTTCAGGAAGACCAAGTTGCTCTCCGGCACGTCCGAGCATTGACTGCTGACGATTTTTAATTGTTTGATAATGACCTTGCATTAAAGCACGTGCTTTTTCTTGAATATTCATAAAAAATTCTCGGTAGTTTGGAAACCCAGTCTTTTTAAAGCTGGGAGGAAAAACGCTGCGCGTGGTTTTAACCACCTTATTCCATTACTGCCTTGGGGTTACTCGAGACCGTGTAGTTTTGCTTTCTACTTTCGTTCGGGCAATTACGAACTGATTTCTTTCACCCTGTACACAGGCCGGGTTTGCTCCGAGGAGCCTCCCTTGCGGGGTGATGTTAGCTTCGACCTGTTATAAGAGCTTGTTGGGCTTGCAACACTGTTCCAGTGACCTTAGAACTGTTTAATCACAAGCGACAGAGCGAGGAACTAGCTACGCATTCCAGGGTGTCGTGACTCAAATAACGGCTACTCGTTGTCTTCGAGTGGTCTGGTCAGTACGGCTTGCTTGATTAATCTTGCAAGCCCAGTCCCTTTAGGGCTGGGTTACTGACATCTACGTCCTTATATTTGAATCAATATTTAGTAAGCTTAATTTTGCTTTTCTTCATTCTACAAAAATTCTGTAACAATGGCTACGGTTTTTTGTGTTTGTTATCAAAATAAAATATAAATTTATGTTAACTAGTTTCTCATTTTTATTTAACCTGACGTTAGGTAATTACAGAAGTGGGGTTTTTATGAGGATTTTCTGCTGTTACCGATGTTTATGTCGTAAAAACCCGACTTCTCACTTTAGGAGGCGCTCCTACTCCCGGACACTCTTTAAAACTAATGTGATGGAGTGCTAAGGTGTTTAGGGATTAATTTTTTTGTACCCATTGCCGTACACTATTACCTCTACAGCCCCATTGACGACCATTGGATTAGAGATTTTTACGCCGATCGCTCCATCGTAGCCACGATTAATTGCTTTTTTCTCCAAATCTTCTAATGCGGTATTTACTGCCTCTTCAATCAGTTTTTCGTAATGTTTCATACGACCACCTGTTAAGTTACGAATGTTTTCCCGAACGTCATTGACAACGTTAGCTGCTCTGACAACTACAACGGTTAATAATTCACCAATTTCAATTTCGGGTTTCTGTAAAGAATCTAGAGAATCTAGACTAATTAAGTTTTTCATGGATTTACCTGAGTATTTTGGGGTTTAAAATATTTTCTTAGTTGGTAACGCAAAATTGCGAATACAAATACAAGTACAAGTAGAGGAATAACTATAAGTGACATGGTGAAAGAAATACCGTACCTATGGAGAAACAAATGCCAGGAAATTGTACCTGCTAACACCTTCAAAATGCCGTTAAAAGTTGAAGTTATATTTTTTGGTGTTTCCCAAAATTTAATCGCAGTATTAATGTCACCGCTGCGAGTAATATCAGCCATAACATCCGAATTATTAATTATTGAAGAATTGTTATTGAGCAAAAACTTCACCAGTTGATTAATCTGGGGTTGGTTTAATTTTTCCAAATAATCAGCTAGGTGCTGCAAATCTTCCGCTGTCAACTTGTCAGCCAAAGACAGCAAGTTATGTTTAGATATCGTTAATAACTTGCGAATTGAGTCAATATCTAATAACGAAATTTTGGCGATCGCCATCTTATCTTGAAG
>JAYKJL010000240.1:0-9082 GCA_035285725.1 Nostocales cyanobacterium 94392
ACGCTTAATTTGACAATCCATTCACTTGTCGATTGATAAAGTTGTTGTAAATCGTCAAAAGCTGCGACTAATTTTAAACCTCCCAAACAATCTGCTGCTGCTGCTTGTACGTCTGCTTCTGGATCTTGAAGCAATTCGCGCAATAGATTCAGGGATTTATCTAAATCTTGTCCTCCTAAAGTATCGAACTGACTTACAGCAGAGTATCGCACGCGAGCATTTTTATCTTTAATCGCGCTTTGAACTAGCTCAAAACCAACTGCTGGTTCTAACTGACGAATTTCATTCACTCCACGCAAACGATCGCCCAAATCTTCACTTGCGAGCTTTTGTTTTACGGTGTCGGGAGTAATACTCATTTTGATTATTCTCTCTAATTAAAATGTTATTGGATATTTGATAGTTGTTGGTTGATAGTTGTTGGTTGATAGTTGTTGGTTGATAGTTGTTGGTTGATAGTTGTTGGTTGATAGTTGATAGTTAATAGTTGTTGGTTGATAGTTGTTGGTTGATAGTTGATAGTTAATAGTTGTTAATTCTTCGATCATCCACTAACTACTAACCACTAACTACTAACCACCATCCACTAACCACCATTCACTAACCACTATCTAACCTTGAGATGCCGCCATTTCGCGAATAATGTCGTTTAGTGCCAGAATACCAACTAATTGCCCGGAATCATCAAGAACAGGCAACTGATGAATTTTGCGATCGCGCATTAATTTCGCAGCTTCTCTTAAAGGCTTGTCGGCTGAAATCGTAATCGGTTTTTTACTCATCACTTCTCCGACAATTTGTCCTAAAGCCTTGTGTAACTCGCGTTCGTAATCAACAGGATTTTTTAAATAAATTACGCTATCAAGAATCATAATGTATGCAGGTGGAGTAACACCAGCTTGCTGCCACATCAAATCTGTTTCTGAGATAATGCCGATTAATTGCCCCGCATCATCTACAACAGGTAAGCCGCTAATATTTTTTTCTGCTAGAATTTTAATCGCTTCCCGTAAAGGAGTTTCTACCTTTACTGTTATTGGATTGGGAGTCATTACTTCAGCAACGGTTTTTAGCATTTATTTATTTGATTATTTTTATATACCCTGCAATTATTGTAAGAAATTGCGGCTCTGAAGCTCGGAGGGTTAATACATCGTTACTTAATTGATGATTACTGATTCAAATATTTATTCAAATAAGTAGTTAAGCTTGTATTATTTACATAATTACTCGTGAGTTATATAAGCCCTGACTCTTCCCTCTTCCCAACGAAATGTTTAATTTATTTTACACAAGTACTTATTTATTCAAATTCAGTTTCACAAAACTCTTTTAATAAATCGATACAGTTGGCGATCGCCCCTAAATGTGCAATTTCATATCCGTGAGTATTCTGAGTGGGAAAGCTTAAACAGGCACCACGGGGAACGTGACCGAATTTCATGGCAATTGAAGCATCGCTGCCAAATTGACTGAGAGTTGCTAATTGTAAGGACATATCTAATTTTTTCGCGCAATTACGAAGTTGTCCGTTGAGATTTTCATCGTAAATTCCGTAGCTGTCTTGATAAAGTATTACCGGATTTTTACTGTCTTCTATGGGATATTCTGAAGATAGGGGGCAAATTTCTAAAGCTATTAATGCATCTAAATGCTGATTTTGAGAAAAGTAAAGCGCTCCAACTGCTCCAACTTCTTCTTTGGCTGAAGCAACTAAATATACATCTACTGCTGGCTGTTTGAGCTTTTCTGCTAAAGCAAGCAAGATGGCAACAGAAGCTTTATTATCTAATGTGTAGCTGGCAATATGGTCTTTTAAACGAATGGGATGCTTACGATGTTTGCTGATAACCATTCTGGTTCCCGGATGAATGCCAGCATTTTCTAACTCTAAGGTGCTGCATTTCGTTTCAATCCAAGCATCTTCCCATTTTACTGCGACATCTTGCTGAAAGATTTTCTGTGGTGATTCATGAGATACGTGACGGGAACCGAAGCTGAGAACACCGCTAATAGTTTGATTATCTCCGAGTAAATCAACTACACCTTCACCGTAAACCCATGGGTAAGCGCCTCCTAGTTTACGAACTTCAACTTTACCCGCTTCACCAACAGTCTTGACAATTGCGCCAATTTCATCTTTATGAGCAGTTATCGCAATCGGATATTTGTTTGTTTTTCCAGGAATTTTGGCAATAATATTATCCGCTCTATCAAGCCATACTTCTATACCTAAAGCCGCAAATCGCTGCATTAAGTATTGGTTAATCTCTCTTTCTGCACCACTCGGAGAATGATGCATAACTAATTCTGAGATTATTTCAAATAATTGCTGGTAATCCCACATTATTAATTAGTAATTACTTTGTAGGTTGGGTTAGACACGAATAGGAATGACGGCAACTGGCATATTCTGCTCGGCTTGTACACTACAGCAATTCTTAACGCAATCAGATGAAACTGAGAGTACGGCATCAACCAGGGTTTTGTGACAACTGCGTAAGTTCTGTCCTCATAAAAACCCGACTTCTTACACCAGGAAAAGTTAAGGTTTTACAGATCCTTTTCGTCTCTAGGTTAATTATGATATTTTTCTACGTTGTCTTAACACTCCTACAGTACCCATAGCACCAATCACTAAACTACTTAACAATGTAGAAGGTTCGGGGACAGTTTCATGCTTAATTGCACTTAATGTTACATCTGCTACTAAACGATGACTTTGTGAACTCGGATGTACAGCGTCGAAGAAGATAAATTCGTCGGGGTTATCGCATACGCTAGTAATATTATTCAAGTCTCCCACCACGCAAGGAATAGCTGGATTTTGTGTAAAACCAAACTCTTCAGGACTGGCTAATATTCTATTAAATAACGAATTGACATCAATGGGAATGATATTAATATCTGAATTTCCACTCAAACTATTCAAAGCCTGCTCTAATGCTGCATTATGACTAAGGGTGAGTTGAGTTAATTGAGCAGAAGTATTTGTGGCGATCGCAGATGGAAGTTTACCTAAATCTGGTAGATTGAAAACTGCGATATTTTTCGCACCTGCCTGAGTTAATGACTCAATTGCTTGTGATAAATTGCTGACTGTTTGATTGGGGTCTGTAACATTACCAAATATATAATCATTCGCACCTCCCCATACAGTATAAAGGGCATTTGGGTCTGCTTTTTGATTATTTGCGATTAAATTTTGAGTAAATAAACCGACTTGTCCTAAAACTCCTGGTAAAGGTGCATCGGGAACCAAAGCATTGTTTAAACCACTTGAAGAACCACCAATGGCAAAGTTAATCCCTTCTGTAGGAATATTTACTTGTGGTGGAATAAATGTCGTTGGAGTTAAACCGATCTCGTCTCCAATAAAATCTACCCATATATCTCCATTAGAAAAACGTCCTGGAGCGTAAGGAGGGTTAGGAGGAATTGCAGTTTCGGGATTTGTTAAACCTTCTGTAGCTGCAAATACATTACCTGTATCTGATAGACTATCGCCAAATACATAAAATTGACTAAATTGACTGAAATTCCCAGCCATTGCTTTCGGCGAGAGCATAAACGAAAATAAAACACATCCTGCGGCTGCAAATGCTTTTTTCATCTTATTTTTCTTTTTTTATCAGGTAAACAATAAAAATCCCGACTCTTGGGAGCAGGAAGGAAAGCGAGAAAAGACAGTTTTAACCTGACTCACTTCCTTGCTTTTCAATATACTGTTTAACTTCTAAATTAAGTATATTCCCCGTAGTCTAAATTCATTAATTTACAGTTTCTTTAAAATTGCTAATTAAACGGAGAGGGGGGGATTCGAACCCCCGATACCTGTGAGGGTATAACGCATTTCGAGTGCGCCGCATTCAACCGCTCTGCCACCTCTCCACAAGACATATTTTGCCTATATTAATAAAATATCATATATTGATGGAATTTACCAACAAATTAAACTAATATTAAACGGAGTATTACAGTAACGACGTAGCGTTTTCTGTATTTTGAACGAATGTTTCAAATAGTCGTTCGGGTGTCCATTGAATTGCACCATCGCGCCCGGTGAAGAACAATTGTGTTTTGCTTTGATTGAGTACCGAGATATCCTTGGCTTCAAGATTCGGATCGGGTGCGATCGCAACTTCTGGCTGTAGGGCAATCACTAGTTCTTTTAAGGATTTAGTCGGACACCAAAGCACTTGTGGACGGGGTAAACTTTGGCTTTCGATTAACTGACGTAGTTCGTTTGGTTCGGTATTTCCGACAAATAACCAAGAACGATACGCGGAGCCTGATGTCTTCGACATATCGCCAATTTGCATTTCTACTATGGGCAATTTATTGTTAATTAACTGTATGTTTGCCGAACCAGTATTTACTGCTTGACCTAAAGATACAAGTTGGTATATTCCTTGATTTTCCTGTACTTTTCCTTGAATGACTTTCTGAGCCAAAACGCTATTCGGACTAGGAGAATATTCATAAAAGTTTTGTACAGCTAGACGTTCCGTTATTTCTAACCAACCGTTGCTACCGTCGTTTTGAAAATCCGCTGCAATTGCCCAGTTAATTAGATTTATACCTTGCTGCTGTAAAAATGGTACTATTGTAAAGCGCCCTATATCTTCATCAGCACTGTTGATCACCGTTACCTTGCCTCGGTCTTGAATGACTAAAACTGGTTCTCTCTCCGCTGCTAATAGGGTGATGCGAAACAAATTATTTGCTGAATGCCAAGCAGGAATCAATACTAAACCAATCGAGATTAAAGCTGCAATAAACCAGCGTTTTTGCCACCAACGTATCTGCCAAGTCAAGAAAATTAATCCGTAAATAGTTACTACTTGCCAAATTGCGATCGTACCAATTGCAACTGAATTTCCTGGTAAGTTCCGGAAAAATTCGACTATTTTGATTAATAAATCGGTTGGGTAATGTAGAACACTAGCTAAAGCGCTTCCTGCAAAAGGGAAAATTAATGCCGCGACAGCACTGAGAATGCCACCAATACTAATAATAGATATTAAAGGTGTAGTAATAATGTTGAGTAATATTCCGTAAGATGGTACAACTCCAAATACATAAAGTTGTAAAGGTAAAGTCCAAATAGTTGCAGATATTGGAACTGCAATTAAAGATGCAATAGTTGGTGGTAGCCATCCCAAACGTTTAGTTATTGATGGTACCGTAGTAATTAAACCTAAAGTTGCTAAAAAACTTAGTTGAAACCCTAAATCTTCAATCCAAAGCGGATTAATTAATAATAGTAGAGTTGCTGCAACTATTAATGAGCCTAATTGTTTAACCTTTCGTTTCAACCCGATACCAATTAAAGCTGCAAATCCCATAATTACAGCTCTCAAAACCGAAGGTTGAAAACCAGTCAAGCTTAAAAACACAATTAACGCTAAACAACCGCAAATAAATTGAGTTTTTCTCGTAAAACGTTTCGTTAAACCTAACACTAAACCTAAAATTAACGAAGTATGAAATCCCGAAGCAGCGATCGAATGAGCTAATCCTGTTTGTACAAATAAATCCCTAGTCGAATAGGGTAAATCAACCGCTTTGCTTCCTAAAACCATAGCACTAACCAGGGGACCTTCTGGAACACCCAGCCAACGAACTTGTGAGATGATTATTCGCTGTCGTAATTTCCACCATCCCCATTGATGATAGTAGTCAAAATATTTTAATTGTCTTCCACTTAACCCCGCAAAAGCACCTTGTTTTTGTAAATACTTTTCAAAGTCAAAAGCACCAGGATTGAATGCTGACTTAGGTTTATACAAAACTCCAGTCACTTCAATTTGTTGATTAGGGTATAAACCAGTTGATTTTAATATAGGTACTGTTACGTATAATTTTCCCGAAACTCCTCGACTAGTTTTTTGTTCTTCCTGTTTATTTGTAACTTCAGAAAGTTGAGTTGCTTGTAACCAAAATTGACCTCTTCCAGAACGAGTTAAGCGGGGTATAGTTAATACATCGCCTCGAACAATCACAAGTTGTTCTTGATTTTTGCTATTTCCAACAGGAACAAAATTACTGATATCTTTAGATTCGGGTTCTGGAAGACGCAGTTGGAAATATAGTGTTGCTAAAAAACCTAATAAGCCAGCAATTAAAAGTATTCTAGGATGAGGAGAGGTTTTTAAAGTATGTGCTGCTTTTACTTTTTTTGCTTCTTGAGATTTAGTTTTTTGTAAAGCAATTTTTTTAGAAACAACACGCTGTCTTTGAAAAATAACTGCCGCAACAACACTTACAGATAATATTAATATTCCACCCCAAGGAGTTGTACTCAAAAGTAACCCTAGAATATAGCCAAGACAGATAATTACACCAGGAGTTTGAATCATTCGGTTTTAAGAAATATTTGATAAATATTTGATAAATAATTTAGTACTTACGCACTGTATATACCTTGCTTCAGGCTTTGATCAACCCACTTTTTTAATTACCAACCCTTGGCGGAAAAACGAAAATCAAGGTAAAAGCGGTGAAATTCATACTCCCCCCGCCTGATTTTTTTGTCAATGCGTGAGTCCTATAATTTATAAAAATTTTATCCCTTCGTCACCAAGGAAGGGTAGAAAGTTATTAAAGATAACGCTTAGCCGCGAGATAAATTAAATAGATATACCTAATCTAAAACCAAGTAAAGCGTGTAAAACCATCACACAAAGTGCAGTACTACCTAAGTAAGCATGAAGCGCTCGTAAACCCGGTTGATTACCTCCAAACTTTGTTAAGGAAATTCCGGCATTGATTGCTAATAGTATCAATACAATTGAGCCAGTCCAAAAATGAGAGCTTTCTAAAATTGGTTGGTGTTGCATCACCAAAGATAAAACTCCACCAACGGAACCCAGCATCATAAATAGAAACATCCACGGTGCTAATTTACGATGACCACTACGACTTTTAACGGCAATTTCTTTATCTTCCGTAAGTCGCGATCGCCAACCTGTTATTCCCACAAAGGTACCCATTACAAAGATTACAATCCCCATCATAGCCGGATGTCCCCAATGTACTATTAGTTCGGGAACACCTAAAGAACTAAACCAAGCCGCTATAGGTTCTAGTGTTTTAGTTAGATTAGTCATTATTTAAATAAATTCGTGTTTTGGCAACATTAAAATTATTGCAGAGGATTTCGCTATTTATTACTAATGGTGCCTTTGATTAATTGTGATCGGTAATGTAAGTAGTCCGCAAAATTATTTATATAATTACTCGTGAGTTATGTAACCCTTCCTCCCAACGCCCCAACCCTATTCCCTCCTCAAACAAAATGTTTAATTTATTTTGCACGAGTACTTATTTGTAGTGTCCGGATCAGAGACGTTATGTATAACGTCTTCTAAGAAACTTCAAGTATGGCGAGCTTTTCAGCCTCTTCTAAACAACCTAAAGTTTTTTTCATTTTTGTTGGGGGGGGGAAGTCCCCCCATGACCCGCTCTACAGCACGTCGGTAGACGAACAAACCCCCGTAGGACTTATGTGGTGGAGAATAGTACTCTGTCCCATTAATTTTGAGGGGTAAGAAATTCTTAACCCATCATAATCAGGACTTAGCAAAAAAGGCATATTTTGTTGTAGGGGAGGCAAAAAGGGGTGTAGATAATATCCCCCTTTTATTGCCGTTGCTTGTACACTGCTCTGCAATTCTTAACGCAATCAGATGAAAGTGAGAGTACGGGACCAACCAGGGTATTGTGACAATTGCGGCTATTCCTAAGAATTAATGAAATGGACTACTAATCTTAAGTTGCTGAAATAGCATACACAATAAAATAATTGGATTCTTTTTGAAGAAGCGTATTTATTCACGCAGCGACTTTGTTCAACAACGGAAAACCTAACTTTTCTCGCTGTTCTACATAAAGTTGTGCTACCTTTCTTGCTAAACTTCTAATTCGACCAATGTAGCGAGTTCTTTCTGTAACTGCAATTACACCCCTCGCGTCCAATAAATTAAAAGTATGAGAACACTTCATAATATAGTCCAAGCTAGGTAAAACCAAACCTTTTTCGGTTAATTCCTTGGCTTCTTCCTCATACATATTGAATAGTGTCAGTAGCATAGTCGGATTTGAAGCTTCAAAATTATAGGTACATTGTTCAATCTCTCCGATTAGATGAACGTCACCATATTTAATAGTGTCCGTCCAATCAATCTTGGTAATTGCTTCTACTTCTTGGAGGTACATCACCAATCGTTCCAGTCCATAAGTCATTTCGATCGACACCGGACGACAATCAATTCCCCCACATTGTTGGAAGTAAGTAAATTGAGTAACTTCCATCCCATCAAGCCAAACTTCCCAACCAGTCCCCCATGCACCAACTGTTGCATCTTCCCAGTTATCTTCTACAAAGCGGATATCGTGTTCTTCTGGTCGAATTCCCAAAGCTTTCAATGAATCTAAATAAATTTCTTGGATGTTATCCGGTGAAGGTTTGATCAAAACTTGATACTGATAATAGTATTGAAAACGATTCGGATTTTCTCCAAAGCGTCCGTCGGTGGGACGACGACAAGGTTCTACATATGCCACTGACCACGGTTCCGGTCCTAAAGCCCTTAAAAAAGTGTGCGGATTTTTAGTTCCAGCTCCTTTCTCAATATCGTAGGGTTGAGCAATCAAACAACCTTGACTGCTCCAAAATTCATGCAATACCGCGATCGCGGATTGAAAATTCATCATTATTCTCCCTTAAGTCTTAAGCCAACAATGCATAAACTATTGTTGCTCAAACTTGAAGCGTGAAGAAGAATTTTTCAAATTTTCTGTTTAAATCGCGCCGAACTTCAAATCAATTTTGATTAATTTTCAAAGTCCACTCCAAGCCCTTGGAGGCAAGATTCGACTCAGAAGCACCATCGTAGAATTTTTTTTTAGGCTTACAACCGTTGATGTGTATAGCTTTAAAGCTTTAGAACCAAAAAAAATCCAAAAAACTTGGAAAAAAGAGTTGACACAAACAAATTCTCTCGGTACTATGTATAAGTGCCTGAGAGAGAGACGCGAAAGCGACGACAACTCAAGGGTTCCGAACCAAGAAAACTAT
>JAYKJL010000241.1:0-22896 GCA_035285725.1 Nostocales cyanobacterium 94392
CTTTTCAGATAATTAATTATCAGTGAAATTGATTTAAAATTGAATTATTAACAGTAAAATGGGTAAAAATATTACCAAAATCAATCATGAAACCATTGGATTAATATATGGTTTTTTTGGGGTTCTCGGATTTAGTGGAACATTGCCAGCAACACGAATTGCTGTAACCAATTTTGACCCTATTGTTGTTGGTTTAGGACGGGCGGTTATTGCTGCGGCTTTTGCTATAGTACTTTTACGATTAACTCGGCAACCAATACCACATCGACAATATTGGAAAAGCTTAGGAATTATTGTCGGAGGGGTAATTATTGGATTCCCTTTATTATCTGCTTGGGCTATGCAACAATTACCAGCTTCCCATGGAGCAATTGTGACGGGAATTTTACCTTTAGCTACTGCAATAGTAGCAGCATTACGTATGGGTGAGAAACCATCTTTAGGCTTTTGGATTGCAAGTTTTTTGGGAAGTACAACGATTGTTACCTTTGCATTGATTGAAGGTAATGGAACAATTCAGTTTGCTGATATATTTTTAATTGTGGCTGTAATCGCAGCTGCATTTGGCTATGCTGAAGGAGGGGAATTAGCCAAAACTCTTGGAGGATGGCAGGTTATTTGTTGGGCTTTGGTGTTATCTGCACCGATATTAATTATTCCTGTAACTGTAATAGTTTTACAAAAAGGTATCAGTGCTTCCCCTTATGCATGGTTGGGATTTGGCTATGTAAGTATTATTAGTATGTTTTTTGCTTTTTTTGCTTGGTATCGAGGTTTAGCAACGGGTGGAATTGCAAGGGTAAGTCAGGTACAGTTACTACAACCATTTTTAAGTATTTTATTGTCTGCTTTATTTCTTAAAGAAAAGATTAGTTATTTAATGATTTTTACTGCACTAATTGTTGTAATATCTGTTGCTATCGGCAGAAAACAGCCGATTCAAATAAATTGATTCGTAGATTTTTTTACAATACTCATGTTGGGTTACGACACGATTAATATAGATTATTTTGAGAACTTAGCTTTGCTTTTCGTGTCTAATCCAATTTACTCGCATAGTTAAAATAATATCTGAAAACTGTTACTTACACCTCATGAATACCGAAAGTTCAAATTCTGAAAATGTTTCAAACTCAACGCTTACGAATTAGCGATAGATAAGCAAGAAATATTGTAGAAAATTTTTACTGTAAAATCTGAATAGCTTTGTATGCAAGTATTTATGAAGTAAATGGCAAAAACACCTGTGGATTTATATCGGAGGGGTAGTGCGAATTCTCCTAAGATGGATAATGTACGACCTGATAAAGATGTAGCTGTATATGAAGATAACAATGAAATTTGGGTAATGGAAACCTTAAGACAACAATCATCTGGAGGAATTTCCACTTTTGCTAAACTAGGAAAAGGAAAAAAACTGGTGGAAGTTAAATGCACTTACAGATATTCCCGCAGAACTAGAATTAATTGGTGAATTTTTTACGAAGGTAAGTTAATTTTTATGAATCTATCATTTAAAGATACAAAATTTATTGTTGAAGCATTAAAAGAACTAATTAATAGATACAATGAAAGGTTAGAAGAAATTGAAGATAATGATGAATTTGATGATGAAGCTTCTGAATTAAGTAATGATACTTTATTCCTAGAATCGCTACTTACAGATTTAGAGAATAATTTAAACAAAAACAAAACTTATTCTTTATCAGTATCATCTAATAATTATTATCAGAAACAGGGAACAAAATCTTTAGATATTTTATTCAATTTAGTTGTTCAATTATCTATCAATGAACGTTTATTATTCGTAGAAGCTATTTCTGAATCTATTCGTAATGATAATAGGTTAAAAGCTAGTTGAACTAAAGGTTATTTATAGTCCTAAAATAATATCTGAAAACTGTTACTCACACCTCATGAATACCGAAATTTCAAATTCTGAAAATGTTTATTCGGTTTTAAATCAAACTCAACGCTTACGAATTAGCGATGGAGAAATTAAACCCGTTTTAGATGGTTGCTCCAATGCTTCACATTTACTCGTACTTATTTGGTCACAGTTGGGAGATTTTGATAATTTAGAATATGCTTGGTGGCTGCAAAAAGAAAAATCAAAGCTCGAAGCTCAAGGTATCACTATTCGTGCTATTGGAATTGGCGATCGCAATTCTGGGATAAAATTTTGTAAATATACTCGATTCCCTCAAGAATGGCTGTTTGTAGATTCTTCCGCTGAAATTCACGCTAATTTAAAACTTTATCGCGGTTTATCTATACAATTCCCGTTGCTCTCAACTTCCCAAAAAGCTTGGCTGAATTTAATGTTAATGTGTGCTGGGATTGGTAGCCCCGGAACTTTAAGGGAAGTTTTTCGAGGTTATACAGGTGACAAAAATGCTCCTCAGTTAATCGCTGATGAAGAGGTTGTCAGCGGTACACCTCTACCACCAATCAAAGGTTCGTTTTTTAAAGCTGCTGGAGGAACGGGTTTTCAGCGTCCTTTTGAACTCGCAACCCTACGTCTACGAAATATGACTGAAGTTTTGAGCAACTGGAATACCTATGTACCAGATTCCTCTTATTTAACACAGCGGGGAGCAACTTTTCTATTCGATTCTCAAAGAAAATTAATTTACGAACATCGCGATCGCGGTATTCTAGGTTTTGCTGAAAATAAGAGCAATCCTTTGTCTTTTTTATCTCTATAGATTAATTAAACAATAATTCCGCTATTACAAAATACTAAGTAATAACTATTTACTCAGTTAGTGCTTATTTTACAAATAAAAAATATTTAGCGGATTCACAATAAACAAACTTAAATAGTGGAATTTTGTATCATCAACTACTAATTATTCACATTCTCCGCGTAAATATATTTACATTCCTTGACTTTTAATACAAAATTAACCAATTTTCTTTGAAAAATTGTTTTGAAATTACTTATAATTTCTGAGGAGTGTTGTATATCTAAATGTAGTTTACTATCATCTTTTGTAAAGCAGCATACAACTTAGTTTGGTTGTTGCTATAAAATTGCAATAGTCCTTGGAGTCGTCAAGTTTATCATGATTAAAGTAACATCGAATATACCCACCTTACTATTTACTGAGAGTAAATGGCAGGATGAAGAAGATAATTATCAATCTGAGGAGTATTTAGCTAAACTCCAAGATTTAATTAGCGAACGTTGGGACGATATTTGGAAAGAAGTTCAAGCAAGAAAACAAGAAGAAATCAAGCTTAATTAGTTTCAAGTTACAAAAAGACTTTGAGGATAAAGGTAAGAATCCCAGATGGTTTTCTTTTCCTTTATCCCTGAATATTTAACTGTTTCTTAATCTAATCATGGTTAAGTAATAATTTCTAACTATGATAAGTTTGTTTCAAGGTTGCTTCGATAGAACCAGTGCTTTTATATAGACGAATAAGTTGGTGGGCTGGAGTTTCTCGCTTTTCTAAAAGAGTTTTGAGTGGTGCGAGCAAATTCACATCAGAGTCATCTTTTAATACAGTTTCAACTATTTGTAAAACCTGTTTTGCAGTATTAAAAATCTCTTCGTTGTCGAAACCTTCTTGTGCAGAAATTTGATGTATTTTGGTGTCGGGAACAATTGCTCTACCAGATAATGATTCGTCTAAAACAAGACCTTTTAATAAAGCTAATAATCCAGCATAGAGAGAAAAATTACTACAGCTATCAAAAGCTTTAAATTCGATTCTACCAACTTCAGCGGGGATGCGGGCAATTTTAGTTAAAGAAGGAACGCTTTTGATCAGTTCTTCTTGTTTTTCCACAAATACCATTGTCGCAGGTCTTTTTCCCGTTCTCACAAAAGTTCTCACAGAAAAGCCTTCCCACAAATTACCTTGATAAAATGGAGAACTGTAGCTAAAAGGAATAATATAAGGACTGTAAAAAGTCAGTTTTTGCCCAATATCAATAATACATTCAGTAGTTAACCCTACCATGGAAATATTCAAATCCGGACCGTAAGTAAGCATGGGAATATTCGCAGTTTGTTTCTCTGGAGAAGCCTGTCTACGTCTAGTTTCATACTCGTTTAATGGTGGATTTGGGATGAATTTATCGTAGTGAGGATTAAAACTAATTAATACTGGGAAAAAACCATATTCTGCTGCTGTTTCTTTTAGTAAGCGAAAACTTTCGGATAATTCAGCGATCGCACTATGAATATCAGGATTTATAGTGGTTCTAATTTCAATTCCTTTGGGTACGCATTCGATAACTTTTTCGGAATCAGTAAATCGTTCAAAACCTTCTATATACCAACGCTTTTCTTTAATCCCAGCATCTCCAATTCGTAATTCTGGGTAATCATCTTTGTAGACAGGTAATTTGTCAACTATTTGGTTAAAATCAGCGAATTTTACCCGCGAAAAATCAGCAAAATTTCCAGCATTGTCGAGGAAAGCAACCTCATGTTCGATGCCAAAATGAAACATTATTTATTCCTTTTTGAGAAGTTAGTAATTGTCGTTCAAATGAATTGATTTATGAGCAGGGAAATATACTTGAAGAGCAAACGATTTATTAATGAAAAACGTTGCAGGAGCTTAGCTTCAAGGTTTGCAAAGGTAATAACCGATATCACAGGATAACCGGAGTTTCAATTTTGAATCTCGCGGACATTAGAAATACTCCAGTCAAAATTCGCTGACATATGTTTAATCGAATTATGACGCTGTTGATTCTTCACCATCAGTGGTGATTCAGACAAATTATCAATAAGCTTAGAACAGCAAACTTTTTCTATAATTTTCTCGGAATATCATAAAATAAATAAGAACAATTATCAACAGTATCATGAATGTAAAATTACATCAATAGAAATTCTCAATTAAATAGCAGCAAGCAGTTTTTTCGTGGGGGATAAAAGTAATCCTTGAAAAGCATCGTAAATGAGAGCTTTGAGGCTTATGCTACAAATTAAAAGTTGATTGATTGTATATATTAAGCAGAAATATTTTTTTAGATTAATTAGCAATAAGCTATCAGAAAGATAGTTAGACGGCGAGTTAATATGTATTTGGGAAAGTTAGAGACGTGAATTATGACCAGTGCTATTCAATCTCCCTTATTCAGCGAGCAAATATCCGCTTGGCTGCGTGGGCTGCTGACTATTGCTTGGGCTGATGGAAACTTTGACGAGCAAGAAAAGCAATTAATCAGTGCGATCGCCAAAGAAAAACTAAGTCCTGGAATAAATGTAGAATCATTTGAAGCGATTGCACCGTCGGAATTAGCGACTATTTTGGGTAAAAATACCCCAATCGCGGAAAACTTTTTGCGAACTGCGGTAATGGTAGCTATTGCCGATGGAATCTATTCTCCCAGCGAAGACGAACTATTACAAAAATTGTGCGAAGCTTTGGGAGAGCCGAAAAACCTCCTGGAATCTCTGCGCCACACTTTAGAAAATCCCCAACCAGCAGAAGCTGCGTCAAGCATTGCTTCACCTCTCACGCCTCCTGGAAAGCCGCCAATTGAAGCTTTAAACCCTTTACGAGATTGGCTTGATGGATTGGACGTTCAAGACCCCACAGTGGCTCGCTTTTTATGCAAAATGATTCCTAACCAATGTCCTTTTGAGCGGGATGTCAAGCTGTTTGGACGCAAAATCGTACATATTCCTCCCTTGTGCAAAATAAATCCGCTATACGAACAACTCGTAGGCTTACGCTTCCGTGCTTTGTCCTATTTAGCAGATGACTGTAATGAGGATATTTCGGAATATATTTAGTTGTTGGTGGTTGGTTATGGAAGTGTTTATCATCGTAAACTTTTAACAAGGGAACAGATAAGCTGATGTGCAGCTAAATTATATAATGTGAAAAGGTGAAAATATTGTAGTGCGGTCTTCGTAGCGTGTCCGTTAGCGAAGCGTGACGCGATAGCGTCATAGGACATACCGGAAAGCTCGCTAGTGTTATACAAAATAAATGCACATCAGCTTAGAGTTGCTAAAATTACCAACTAAGCTAAACTAAACTCATACCTCAACCATCAACTATCAACCATCAACTCACAACCAACAACTAACAACTAATAACTAAATGCAATTTATCGACCAAGCAAAAATTGAAGTAGAAGCAGGTAAAGGTGGTGATGGTATGGTCGCCTTTCGTAGGGAAAAGTACGTACCAGCCGGTGGTCCTTCGGGAGGTAATGGTGGACGCGGTGGTTCGGTAATCTTAGTTGCTTCTGAAAATCTACAAACCTTGTTGGACTTTAGATACAAGCGTCGTTTCGTAGCGCAAAACGGTTCTCGTGGTGGTCCGAAAAATTGTACCGGCGCATCTGGAGATGATTTATTAATTGAAGTTCCCTGTGGTACTGCTGTTTATCATGGAGAAACTGATGAATTAATCGGTGATTTAACAACACCTGGACAAACTTTATTAGTTGCTCAAGGTGGTAAAGGTGGACTAGGGAACAAGTGCTTTTTGAGCAACCGCAACCGCGCACCAGAATACGCTTTACCCGGATTAGATGGAGAAATTAAAGCGTTACGTTTGGAGTTAAAACTGTTAGCAGAAGTCGGAATTATTGGATTACCAAATGCTGGTAAATCTACTTTAATCTCGGCTTTATCCGCAGCACGTCCCAAAATTGCCGATTATCCTTTTACTACTTTAATACCTAACTTAGGTGTTGTCAGAAAACCTACCGGCGATGGAACGGTTTTTGCTGATATTCCCGGATTGATTGAAGGTGCTTCCCAAGGAGCGGGATTAGGACATGATTTTTTACGTCACATCGAACGTACTCGTTTGTTACTACACGTGATTGATGCAACTAGCGAAAACGTAATTGGTGAATATAAGACTATTATCCAGGAATTACAATCCTATGGGCGAGAACTAAGGGAAAAACCCCAAATCATCGCTTTGAATAAAATTGATGCTGTTGATAAAGAAAGTGTCGATTTAGCAGCATTAGCTATGGAATTAAATCATCTTTCCTATGCTCCGGTTTTCTTAATTTCAGCAGTAACTGGTGAAGGTTTACAGCCGATGTTACAGCAAATTTGGGATACTCTTGATGTTTTAGTTGTTGATGAAGTTGAAGAGATTGAAATACCAGTTTCTAGTACTCTAACAATCTAACATTTTTAGCTGAGATTATTCTTTGGTAAGAAATCAGGTTTTTACAATGTTTATTGATTTTAATTTACAGATTAAAATAAACCCGACTTCTTGATGATTCGATTTTTGTAGTAGTTGATGGTTGATGTTTTTGTTGCGGTTTAATTAAATTAAATAGAGTGATGATTAAAGGTATAACAAATGCTGAGACTAAAATAATTGCCGCAATTTGGAATATTATTGGTCGTTTACGTCCTTTTGTGGGATAACCGCAACTTAAACAAATTTCCTCTTCACTACTGTTGAGAACACCACAAACTTTACAAGGTTCTAAAGACATTTTTTATATACTTATATTTTGATCATCCAGCTAATGTTATAACCAAAAACGAAGCCAATACCAAAATTTATCACCGAAAGCTGCTGATAATAAACCACATCCCATTGCCGATATAAATATTATCCCTAATAAAGCAGCAACTGTTGGGGCATCAGCTAGTAATCCTAACGCGATTGCCAAGAAAATACCAAACATGAATCCGCAACCAAACCGAGCGGTAAATTGAGCTTGGTTATTGTTTTTTCGATCTGAGTGATTGTTTTTATCCATTAATTTGGGATGTTTGACAAAAGTTACTTATTTTTATACTTCCCAAATCAAGTTAAATTTGAACACATTTTTTGGCATTTATATATGAGAATTTCGCTCCCCGATTTTTTGAAGAAGTCGGGGAACTGAACACCGTGATTTCGATACATACAAATAGGATTGTTACATAATTCCAAAACAGTTCATCCCCTAGTGAACTAAGGGATGAATTATCTGAAACTTTACGATTTAATGAGTATTGCTTTTCACCGGCATGATAAAGTTATCATGAGACGCTTTACCATTTCCGTTACCATTAGAATGACCGTTATTGCGGGGTAAGATTACACCGTAACCGCCGTGGTTGCGTTCGTAAATCACGTTAATTTCCTTTGTCTCACTGTTCTGGAACATATAAAAATCATGTCCCACCATTCGTAACTGTTCCAACGCTTCGGAAATTGTCATCGGTGGCATGGCAAAATATTTAGTACGGACTACTTCTTCGGGTAATTCGGGAGTGCGATCGCCAATTAAATCCGTAACTACTGCATCTGGAATTAGTTCTTCAATGCTGTTGTTGTCAGCATGAATAGTGAGATCGCGTCTTCGTTCCTTGTATTTTCGCAGTTGACGGGCAATTTTATTCGCGACTAAATCAATACTCGCATATAAATTTTCGCTGCTCTCTTCGGCACGGATAACATTACCGTTAGCGTAAATCGTTACTTCTGCTGTCTGATTTGGAGTAACTCTGGGATTCCTACCCACGCTCAAATGCACATCCACTTCGTTGGTAATATGCTGGAAATGATTTACTGCCTTTTCTATCTTCTGATGCACGTATTCCCGAATTGCATCGGTGATTTCAATATTTTTGCCGTGGATGACAAGCTTCATAAAAAAAACTCTCCCGCTCGAATATTTTATTTGGTATGAAGAAAATTTGAACAAAAAGCTACGGTAAATATTGCAAATACCGTTTTTACGTTGTTAAACTTTTCGATTCTTACTTAATGCGAAATTTTCTTGCCTTTAAGCTAAACTCCGACTCAATCAAATCTCAATCTATAAAATTAGATCGAACCCTTCGTCCTTTGGACTTTGGCTTGTAGAGAACTCCTCCCCACACAAATGAGCTATATATTCAAGTTAACACTTCATTTTTTACAAAGCTGCTTTATGTGACTTTCCTTTAAAATCCTTTGCATTGCTTGACATTTATTGACTCAGTAGCGCTAATTTGAAACATCCTCCGTGTCACTCACTTCTTGCTTTTTATTCATTTTTGTAGTATGTCCACCATTAATAACCGATGTTTACTATACAATCAAGCAATAATGCAATACTTAGATGCATGGAAGTGGCAAAAAGAACTTCATGCTCAGCGTGTTAAAGACCCTAGTTTAGATGATGTGCTGATATTGCTAGAGCATCTTCCTGTATACACTTTAGGACGAGGAGCAAGCAGGGAATTTCTCAAATTTGACCTTGATGATAATACTTATGAAGTGCATCGAGTTGAACGCGGTGGTGAGGTAACTTACCATTGTCCCGGACAATTGGTGGGGTATCCGATTTTAAATTTACAGCGTCATCGTCAAGACCTACATTGGTACTTACGTCAACTAGAAGAAGTATTGATTCGTGTTCTAGCGATTTACAAATTGCAAGGAGAACGTATACCATCGCTCACTGGTGTATGGTTAGAAGGACGTAAGGTGGCAGCGATTGGAATAAAAGTAACTCGCTGGATTACCATGCACGGCTTTTCACTCAACGTTTGTCCTGATTTGAAAGGCTTTGAAGATATAGTGCCTTGTGGTATATCCGATAAACCTGTTGCCAGTTTAAGCGGATGGATTCCCGGTATTACCTGTACAGAAGTACGGATTCACCTGGCAAACTGCTTTGCTCAAGTGTTTAACCTAGAATTAATCGAGCAATCCCCATACAATCTCGATCAAGGTTGAGGGTATTGCTTTGAATAGGATAGGATGAACCATCAGCCAATATACTTTGTAGGTGATTTTTGATGTTAAAGGGAACAAGCAACGGGGAAGTTGATGGTTTAGTTAACAAATATTTATTTTTCCAAATAAAAATTATTAAAATTAGGCATTTAAGTTAAAGCTAACAGAATTTTTAGCGATTATATGGAACATATAAGATATCCATCTATCCAAGATTTTATTAGTGCATACCAATTTCAAACATATTTACGATTAATTTGTGAAAAGCGATATTTCACCTGAGTCAACCAAAACCTTCGGTACCGATTCACCGAAAAAACCGGAAGTACACGCTCCACCCTTAGTGGAATTCAACGAGCGTGACTGGAAAATCTTGGTGGAATTATTTGATAGAATTGACAGCCATGAAATAGAAGAAGATATTAATAAAAAATTGAGTTGGATGGTGCCCGAACCCGTTTGGGAAGATGAACCTTTAGAATTTTTACGGGACTATTTATAAGAGGAGTTAGGAGTTTTGAGTTTTGAGTTAGGAATTAGGATTATATTTGGTAGCTAATAGTTGATGAATTATGGTAAATATCAATAAATCAGTCACTTATGAAGGTGGATGTCATTGCGGTAGAGTACGTTTCCGGGTTGTAGTTGAAAATCATCAAGCTGACGACTGCAATTGTTCAATTTGTACTAAGAAGGGTTTTTTGCATTTAATTGTGCCTCAAGATAAGTTCACTTTGTTAACAGGTGAAGATAATTTAACAACTTACACTTTTAATACTCGTGTAGCAAAGCATAAATTTTGTAAACATTGTGGAATTCACTCTTTTTATATTCCCCGTAGTCATCCCGACTGTGTTGATGTCAATCTACGCTGTCTCGATGGTGATGTCATCTCGCAATTTGAAATAATACCTTTTAATGGTCGCAATTGGGAAGATAATATTCATCAATTAATAGGGAATAGGAAATAGGTAATTGGTAATTGGTAATTATCCCCCCATCTCCCCATCTCCCCCATCCCTTGGGAATTATCCCAACATCTGAAGATTAGAAAAGATAAACTGCATGGTAACAGGTTTTCCTTCTACTTCAGTAGTAATTATCCGTTCGTTAAGGATGAAATAATCGCCAACTTTTTCGTATTTGTCTTCAAAGTCGCTTTTTCCACCTTTTTGTTCACCTGTTGTGGGGTCATGGTATACCGAATCATAGCGATGAGCAAGGTAGCCTTCGCCGGTATCATGAGTACTTTCTGTGTTGATTGTGACTACTACACCGTGAATGTGACGGTGAACCAAAACTACTTCGCGATCGCGAATCTTGTACTTATCTCCGGAAGACTTACCACCGACTAAAATTTCTACTGCTCCGGATTTGTCGGTATTACCCTGGGTAAAGGTATTTTCTTGATGGGAGTCTTCAAATTCCCGCCTGATACGGTGAATCGCAATTTCCCACAACTGATTGTTAATTGCTTCTTTGGCTTGTTCGTCTTCTATCTCAAAAACTTCTGCTTTCAGATTGGGGTTAACGCGGACTTTTCCTGTAAATTCTTTATCTTCATATTTGTAAATCACATCTGCTGTGTAACCAGGGAAATTACTGTCCCAAGTGTAACGGTTGTCATAAGCAGCCTTTAAAATTTCGCGGGCTGATGTTTGAGCTACTGTCATAATACTTCTCCTATCATCTTTACTTATGTTAACCCGAATTAACACAAGCCTATATGACCGAATAATTATTAATTTATAATTGCTGCATTGAGGATTTAGTAACAGCTACAAGGAAATATATTTTTTCGGTGGGTTAAAACAAGCTAATTTTTAATTAAGTACTTACACCTTGATTAATTAAACATTTTGTTGTGACACTAAAAGCCTTATTATTAGGTTAGAAATCAAGCTCCCGTGTCACAGCAACGGCAATAAAAGGGGGATATTATCTACACCCCTTTTTGCCTCCCCTACAAACAAAATTTGCCTTTTTGCTAAGTCCTATAATTATTTCAAGCCCTTGACTTGATTACTGGGAGTATTAATTATCAACTATCACCTATCAACTATCAACCATCATTCACTAACCACTAACCACCATATTGACAAATTTGTGCTTTATCCCCCAATTTTAAACCTAATTCTAATCCTGCGTTGCCACAATTCACGGCAATTTCTACCCAACCATCACTACCAACAATTGCCACAATTTCTCCAGGTTTGACATCGGAATAAGTTTCCCGCGCTTTGATTATATTTCCTTGTATCTTTACACTCCAATTTTTACCTTTGACAAAATTCTCAGGAATGTTAGTGACTGAATTTCCGAAATGGTCAATATATTGAATGCAGCCGATTAACATATCATCTTTGTGACTGCATTCTGGTAAATCCAATTTAACTAAATTTTCGGGGTTTATTTCTTGTCCTAATTTTTGCAAAGATATACCATTAGCTAGATGCGCTCCTACGGGTGCAAAGATGTCTCTACCGTGAAAAGTCTTGCTTGGTTGAGATGTCAACCAATAGTCTGAATTTGTTAACTCTACCGCTGAAATTACAGCATTTTGACTCAATACCCCACTAAGTAAACCATTGTCTGGAGCAACTAAAAACCCTTGTTCTAACTCGACTGCAACTGCTCTACGATTTCCTCCTACACCAGGATCTACCACCGCTACGTGTACCGTACCAACAGGGAAATAAGCATAAGCATTCATCAAGCAAAATCTGGCTGCAATGATGTTTTGCGGGGGAATTTGATGAGTAATATCAACTATTCTTGACATGGGATTAATTTGCGCGATCGCACCTTTCATAACGGCAACATACTCGTCGCTAATCCCAAAATCACTAAGCAATGTAATCAATGAATGTTTAGTTGGTTGAGGAGAATTTTGCATTTCTAGAATGTTAAATTTATCTTAAATTATTAGGAATGCGGGTATTACTACTGTAATTGTAGTGTATATAACTATTTACAAATAACATTGGGAAATTTAAAATTTAAAATGAAAATAAGAAAACCTTGTATGATGCTTAGAGAGCCGATTTGAGAAAAGAATGTAATGGAACTAGCAAAACTTTTGGGATTTTTTCGCGTATAATCAAGGAGAATTGTATGGGGAGACACTTTAGAGGGATCGACAAACCTAGACGAAAAGCCAACTCGATTTAAGGAATTCAAGGTACTAAGTCAGGGCAATGTTTGATAGATTAAACTTCTCGTTCAATAATGCTATGTTCAACGACTAAAATCACTTAGATCGATACACATTCTGAAAAAGATTTAGTTGTCTACCTCTAAGGATGAATATCAATGAAGATATATTCCTATCCTCCGGTAGTAGATAAATCTGCCTCGCTTCGTTAAAGTTGATTACAAAAAGTTTAGGAGATTTATATGCGAATCGCTCAAATTGCTCCACTGTGGGAGAGAGTTCCTCCCCCCGGTTATGGTGGTATTGAGTTGGTCGTAGGGTTATTGACCGATGAATTAGTCCGACGAGGACATGAAGTGACTTTGTTTGCTTCGGGAGATTCGATAACTTTAGCAAAGTTGGAGTCTGTTTATCCCCGTGCTTTTCGTCTAGAACCTTCTATATCAGAGTACTCTGCTTATGAGGCTTTGCAGTTGAGTCGAGTTTATAAGCAGGCTAATAAGTTCGATGTAATTCATTCTCACGTCGGTTATAATTCTCTTTTTCATGCTAGTTTCGTTGAAACTCCAACGGTTCATACTCTGCACGGTGCTTTCAATTCAGACACTAAGAAGGTTTATGCAGAAGCACCTGAACAGCCCTATGTCAGCATTTCCGATGCTCAACGGGAACCGATGGAACAGTTGAATTACGCCGCAACGGTGTACAACGGTATTGATACTGAAAGCCATCGTTTTTACGCTCAACCGCAGTCTACTCCCTATTTGGCATTTTTAGGAAGGATTTCTCCGGAAAAAGGTACTCACATCGCCATCGAAATTGCTCAGAAATCTGGGATACCATTAAAAATGGCTGGTAAGGTCGATAGAGTTGACGTAGACTATTTTGAAAGTCAGATTAAGCCTCATATTGATGGCAAGCATATCGAGTATTTAGGTGAAGCCAATCACTTTGAGAAAAACGAGCTTTTAGGTAATGCGATCGCGATGTTATTTCCGATTACCTGGAGAGAACCTTTTGGCTTGGTAATGACGGAATCAATGGCTGCGGGAACCCCCGTACTTGCAAAACCTCTGGGTTCTGTACCAGAAGTAATTGCACATGGTAAAACTGGCTTTTTGTGCCACAGCGTTGATGACTATGTGAATGCGATTCAACGTTTGGGAGAAATAGACAGAAGTGAGTGTCGCGCTCATGTCGAGGGTAATTTTAGTATCAAAAGCATGGTAGATGGTTACTTAGAAGTTTATAGCAAGGTAACGCGTAAGAAATTTGAAAGAAACGGTCATGTGGGTTTTTTAACAAACCTACTCATGAGATAAATCAACGTTGGATGGCTTGAGTTTAGCCATCCATTTTGTTTAGGGGGTGCGTCTACTAGAAATTTATTGTATTTTGTTATAAACTATTTTTGATGATAGTTTTGCTGATAATGCAATAGGTTGATCGAGACGATTTTTGATTACTCTTGCGGGTGTACCAACTGCAACGGAAAAAGGAGGAATATTCTGATTAACAACAGAACCCGCACCGATAATACTTCCTTTGCCAATAATTACTCCATCTAATACAGTGACATTATGTCCTAACCAGCAATCATCCTCGATGGCAATTCCTTGATGAGTAAGTCCTTGCTCTTCAATCGGTCGATTCGGATCTGTAAAAATGTGATTATTGGCAAATATTCCACAGTGAGGTGAAATTAAACAATTTTTACCAATTTTAATATTTCCTGTACCGCTAATTACCACATAAGGTCCGATATAGGCATTTTCGTCAATAATAATCTGTGTATTATACAGTGAACGAATATCCACACCGCGTTCTAATCTAACTCGGTCTTTTATATTTACCTTGTTATTTGAATGTCCTAAAGCGTTAATTTGAACTCCTTTTAAAAGACTTACTTGATTACCAATTTCAATGCAAGAAGTACCAATTAGTTCAACACAATGTTGGATATTAACAGATTTACCGACCTTTTTAAAAAGACTACGATAAACAAGATTTCTGACTTTTTTACCCAGAAGAATATTCGGAATACCTCCAAAAATAGTAGTTAGGAATCTTTCTTTTAAAGATATTTGATTAAAAGTAGTAGTTGCTTCCATGGTGATGACCTCGATAAATCATATTAATTATGATATAAATTATGTAGGTCTAATTAAAATTAAAATTAAAATATTTCCCAAATATTTCAGAGTTTATAGAAGTCGGGTTTTTAGAATTATTGTTTTATGTGATAGATATTTAACATCAAAAACCCGACTTCTTGGCAACTGTTTGTGTTCACAAGTAATAAGTAAGAAGTTCACTTTTTACTTTAGGACTTACGCAACCGGCACATTTTCTTGTAGGGGAGGCAAAATGCGGTGTGGATTTTCCTCCCGCATTATTGCCGTTGCTGTGACGCTTCGCAAAAATTTGAACACAGCGATAAGACTTGTAGCGTCACGCACCAACCACCGATTGTGACAATTGCGTAAGTCCTGTACTTTTTACTTTTTATTTCTTACTTAAGCCCTTCGGGCTTAAGTAAATATACTGATATAATGGCCGAATCGACCTTGAATTAATAAGCTCCAGTTTTTTGCAAAACAACCTTTACAGTTTGCAGTAAAATTCTCATATCTAAGAGAATAGACCAGTTTTCAATATAGCGAATATCTAATTTTACAGCATCCTCAAACTTTTCGATATCCGAACGACCTGAAACTTGCCATAAACCAGTAATACCAGGTAAAACTTCTTGTCTAATAAAGTGTGGTGTTTGGAACTTTTCCACATCTCTCAGAGGAAGGGGACGAGGACCAACTAAACTCATATCCCCAAGTAAAACATTAAATAATTGCGGTAATTCATCCAAACTGTAAAGACGGAGAAATTTACCAATTTTGGTGATACGAGGATCATCTTTCATTTTGAAAAGTACCCCATCTTTGATTTGATTTTTGGCTTCTAAACTTGCCTGTAACTTCTCCGCATTTGTCACCATGGTGCGGAATTTCCAAATTTTGAACTTCTTACAGTGTAAACCAATCCGCTCTTGTTTAAAAAAGATTGGTCCGGGAGAATCTAATTTAATTAATATGGAAATTAATAGATACAAAGGTGAAAATAAGATTAGTAAAACAATCGAACAACAAAGGTCAAAAGACCGTTTCATCCAAAAATCGCTACCTGCAATAATTGGTGCTGGAATGGTTAAACAAGGAACATTACCGATTGTCCAAAATATAGATTTAGGATGATGAATATGATTGTTCGCTGGTAGTATACGTAAAGTAATACCAGCAGCTTGAAAATGCCAACAAACATACAGACGATTTTTAATTGCGTTCCAAGAAACAAAAGCCTCTACTATATCTTGTTGACGAAGAAATGCAAAAGTTGCCTCTCTATTTGCTCTATCTAAACATTGGGAGTCAGCAACTCCTTCTAAGTTATAACAATTTTCTTTTTGAATTAAATTAATATGAGCATCTTGTTCTTGAGGGTCACTAATTATAAAAATAGGATAGCGGATTGCTCCTTTTTTACGCAATATTTTGGTTGAAAAATCGAAAATAAAGCGTCCCGTACAGGTAAAAGTTACCGATAACAACCAAAATAATAAAAAACTAGAACGGGATACATAACCTTCTGGTTCGTAGAGAAAAGCAATTAATAATAGAAAAATTTCTGAGAAGGTAACTGCTTTGATTAAAGTTGTATAATTACGCCGATAAGTGCCGGGTAAATATAATCCTTTACTGGCAATAGTGACAATTCCAACTGTTAGAATTAGTAAAATAAATGATGGTTTTTTCGTCCAAGGAGATTCTAAGAAAGTTCCAAAATTTATTGCTAATCTCCAAGCTAAAATTAGAGCGATAATATCTAAAGAAACCAGCGTAAAAACTCTCAGAACTCTAATTGCAATTCCTTTCCTTAAATTTGTACCTTTAGCTGATCTTAAGTCAGGTTGAAAATTTACTACTGGTAGAGAACGGTAAGCCATAATTGATATTACACCTGTATGAATGTTGATTGATTGTTGGGTTTAGATATCTTGCACAAAGTTAATAAAAAGTGAGTATCCCTAGGATAAGAACGACACTAAAAAACGACCACTCAACAATTTTCCAAAAACGAAAAATTAAAGTTGAGAAGTCAAGTTTACAGGATAAATATCTGTAAAATGTCTACAAATCTGGTAAAAACCTCCACTTTTATAGTTTACAAAGCGAAGGTTTAGCTGTGATTCAACTCACATTAATAAAGCAAAATTTGCGTAAAATTATCGGATATTTTTGGCTAGTCCTAATAATGTGATAATTTTTTATTCGGCTTTGTAAACTGTTTTGTAAACCGTTCTTTGATGAGACGATAGAAAAACAGTGGATTACCAACAAAATAACGTTGCCACAATCTTTGTGGTTCTGTAAACAGCCGGGATAACCATTCAAGTCCGCGATTTGTCATCCATTGTGGACCCCGATATACTGTACCAGTATAGAAATCTAAGCAAGCACCAAGGGGTAGGAAAACTTTTGCATTTATTTGGTCGAAATTATCAATAATCCAGCGTTCTTGTAACGGCATTCCAAAGCCAATATATAGTACATCTGGCTTAAATTGATTAATTTCATTGACAACATATTGATTTTCGACACCAGATTTATGAAAGTAACCATGATGTCCTTTGATTCTCAAATTAGGTGCAATAATTTTTAATTTAGCAATTGCTTTATCAACAACTCCCGGTTTACCTGCAAGTAGATACAATGAAACATTATCTCGTTCGCAAGCTGAAGCCAAATTTTCAATATAGTCAGGACAGGTCATTCTGTGTTCCGATTTTACACCACAGCCACAAATTTTTGCGCCTAAAAGTACTCCAAATCCATCGCAGAATACTAAATCTGACCTGTTAATAAATTCTTTGTACCAAGGCATTTCACAAGCAAAATTCATTGCTCGAACATTGACATTACCTACGATGGTTTTTTTGTCAATAGTTGCCGATTTGACGATGAAATTGATTAGTTCCTGAACTCTAACTTTATGAAATTTAGTACCAAGTAGCTCTATTTGCTCAAAATTATTGGGGTAGATGTGATTTGTAGTCATTCTTTATGATTAAAAATTGAATTATTTACCGTAATAAATTCCTCTGCCATTAGTGCCAATAAAAACTAAACCAAACTCTGTGGAACTAGCTTCCATCACATTTGGATCATTACCGATAGGTGTATTTTTATTGCCGATTATTTGCCAAGTTTTTCCGCTGTTTAAAGAACGAAAAATACCTTTACCAAGATTGGCAATTTCTCCATATAAATAGAGTGTGTTGCCTTTATTTCCCTGTTGGGGCTTGCCTAATGCAATCAAATGTGCTTGATTTACTCCTGCGATTCGAGAAAAATTCTCACCTCCATCAGTTGAATGATAAAGTCCTTGGTTATCAAGACTCAGCCATAATTCACCTTTAACTGCCGATGTCGCTTTCAAAGAGTACCAATCTGCATGGGGTAGAGATGCAGAAACTACCTGGAAAGATTCACCGTTATTGGTGCTGCGATAGACTTTCCCCGCAGCATAGTAGTAAAAACTGCTACCATCAACTTTGTCTGCAACTAGAGGTTGCGTCCAATTCCAGACACCCTCAAAACCATTGGGTAAGCCGGAAACCGCAAGCCACGAAGCACCACCGTCTGTTGTTCTCATCGGCTGAGTACCGCTGAGCATGACAACGAATAAATTCGGATTGGTTGCAGACATGGCGACTCGCGTTCCCATTTGATTTGTGGGAAACGAGGGAAACTTCGTCCAGGTTTTACCACCATCCCTCGAAGTAGCACCGGCGCTTGTGTTGTTATGACGACTTCCACCCACACGTACCATGTTTAATGGTTGCTTTTGACACAAAGCGATACTGTAAGTATCTTGAAAATCATGAGGTTTACTGCTCAACATTTTTGAGGGATAAGCATTTAGTCCCCGGTCGTGGTAAAATCCGTCAACGTCTACTAAACCGCTGATTAATGCTCCTGAAGGTGTGGAAACTAGGGTAAATGTGACAACTTCTTCATGTCCTTTTTGATAATTTGTCCAGACAACCGGATTGCGATCAATGTTGTCGGTTCTCCATATTCCGTACCAGTCTGTTAACCAAACCCTGTTTGGATTCCAAGGATCGAATTCGATTGCGGCTATGGCAGGATTGGATTTCATATAATCAGACCACCAAGAAACTGTATTATTAGCTTGGCGTTTCTGTTGAATCCATTTGCTGCCACCGTTAAAAGAATGAAATATTTCTGTGGATGTGTCGCTATAAGTAGCAACTATGATATCCTCTGGATTTTTGGGGTTAATAGTAATAGCATTAAAAGCTATTTTATTTTGGTTAGGTGTAATATTTTGCCAAACATTTTTGACAAATTTACTAACACCTTGAGCATGAGTTATATATATAACATTTTTATTTCCTATGGCAATACGATTAACTTCCGTGGGGCTTCCGGGTACTTTTAACCAAGTTTCACCTGTGTCAGTGGATTTGTATATTCCATGTTGATGAACAAAAGCATAAATAATACCTTTTTGATATTTATCGAAAGTAATAGCATTAATACCAATCTCATCTTTGATATGGGGAAATGATTTTACTTTTACCCAACTTTTACCAGCATCATTTGACTTCCATAATCCATCTTTACGCGAACCAAAAAATAAATTTTGAGAATCAAAAGGATTAACAATTAATCTTTCTCCTGTCCATCTTTGTGCTTCATTCCCACCCATTTTTAAGTCCAAATTTAGTTTATGCCAAGTTTTTCCCTTGTCCTCCGATTTGAAAATTGTTCCTTGATGCTGCCACCAATCAGCAGTATATTTCCCTACGGCAATGTATACAATATTAGGGTTTTTGGGGTCAAGAGCTAAAGCTTCTCCTCCGTAATAATTACTTTGAGCAAGAGGAAATTGTTCGTTAAGAGGTATCCAGCTTGAATTAGCCGGATTCCAACGGTAAAAGCCTCCAACATCGGTTTTGATATAAACTAAATCACGCTTTTTGGGATGAAGGTAAATTCCCGTCACATAACCTCCACCACCAATCGCAACATTCCTCTCACCCAAAATCGGATATTGTCGCTGGTGAAGTTTTGCGACGGTGATCTGTTGAGATATATTGGGTAGGTTTGGATGGAAATTAAAGGAAAATTGCCAGCAAAGGGTAGTTAATAAAGCAATAAAACCAATGCTGAACATTTTTCCCTGACGAGAATTAAATAAATTCAAAAAACGCATTATTTTAATCAAGAAGTAAATACTTTATTCAAGCATTTGTGTGTATTGAGTGTGAGATTCAAATATCTCGAATACGTTATCGAGTTGGGTTAGTTCCATGATGATTCTTAAGGAAGGTGAAATCGAACAAATACTAAAGCGTATTCCCAAGTTTTGAGCTAATTTACAACTGGTTATCAAAGCCATTAATCCAGCAGTATCGACAAATTCTACTTGTTCTAAATCAACTAGTAATGCAAACTGGGAGGTTTCCTTTAATGCTCTAGTTAATTGCCGTTCAAATACATATGCATCTGCGGCTGTGATGGAGTTTTGAGGTTTTACAACAGTGAATCTGGGCTTTTCAAGTATGGTTTGCATATAGATTAATAGGTTATGAGTGATAACTAATAGTAAACAATATGTAGAAATTGGAAATATCTACACAAAGAGAGATAAATTACTGATTTTTTTAAGAAGCTTGGCTTAAACTGTCTTGATGAATGCTTTTCTTCTGCAAATTACCTATAATTTTCAGCGCTACAGATTTAATTTGGTCGTACAAGGGTTTTGGTACTATACAAAGCAGAAAAGCCGCAGCGATTGTTTCAAAAGTACGTTGAAAATCTTCTATAAGAATCTGCCAATAATTAGCAATGGAACGGTACATTAGTTTCAAAGCTAATATTCCTTGATTAATAGTAATTGCCCTCCTTGCAACATACCTCAAATGATAAGCTCTTGCCGGTTTTACCCAGATTGCCATTTCTTTTGGTGCATAAGTAGAAGTCTTTTCAAACAATTTCTCTCTAGAATCGAGCATTAGTTTGAGGTTAGTTGATAATCCTTGGGAATGGACTCTATAAAGAGTTAATGGTTGAGCAAGTCCGGCAAATTTCCACTTAGTTGTCAGAGCGATTCTTACCCAACATTCAATATCTTCAGATAACATAAAAGTATCGTCAAAATAATAATCTTCTACATATCCGTAGAGATTATCTTTAAATTTGATATCTTCAAAAACAGCTTTTTTAAAAACTGCTGCTGAACCATTACCGATGGGACTTCTACATAAAATATCTAAGGGAGTAATATCTTCAAGTTTAGTAATTTGATAGATTCCCAAAGGTTTATCTGTTTCATCAATAAAAGCCGAACGACTAAAACTTATTCCCACATCTGGATGATTTTCTAAATGAATAATATGACTAGTTAATTTTTCCGGTAGCCAAATATCATCGGCATCCATGAATGCAATATATTCACCTGTAGCATGACGAATTCCTGTATTTCTTGCACCTGGTAAACCCCGATTTTTTTGATGAATAATTTTAATTCGAGAGTCATCAAATTGCTGACATATTTTCACACTGTTGTCAGGAGATTCATCGTCAACAATAATAATTTCTAGATTTTGATAAGTTTGATTGAGGACAGATTGTAAGGTTCTCTCAATGTATTTTTCGGCATTATATAGCGGAATAATTACAGATACTTTTTTGATTGATTTTTGGTTCATGATGGTTTACCCTGTTATGTACATAAAAAACTGGTAGCAGTTCAAATACTACCAGAATTTGATTAGATTGAATCTTTTATTTATTAATATCGAGAGACGTAGCAGTGCTACGTCTCTACAATAAACTCCTAACTGAATTAGTTTCTAATCTAGGGTCAGAAATTGTACGAACTTTGGTAATTTTATTTAAAATATTAGCACCAATTTTTGGAGAAAGAATTATTAATACAAGTAATTTGAATAATAATACTTGTGCTTCTCTTCGCAATAATATTTTGGGGTAAAAACGAATAGCTTTCGATAATTTTTGAGCGGCTTTTCCAAGTTTTTGTTCATTATTACTTCGAGTTAAACAAAGTCGTGTCATAAACAAATAAATATAAGCAAAACCCTGATTCTTTAAATACTGTAATTCTAAAGGTGTCGATGCAAAAGCTCTTTGAAGTACCAAAGTTTGATATTTTTCCATAACATCAAGTTTGCTTGACATGGCTCCCGAAGATAATCGATAAATAATTTGAGGTTTGGGAACAACTACGAAATCCCACTTTCTTGCTAATCGTAGCCAATAATCCCAATCTTCACATGATTTCAAACTTTCATCAAAATCACCTACCGATTCAATCGCTTGTTTACGAATTAACACGTTTGAACCACTAGCAATAAAATTACCAACTAATAAATTAGCATAAACATTACCTTCAAAACTTTCAGCAACACCAGGATGAAATGAATTCCCATTATTACCCATACAAATTGTCCAACTATAAGCAACACCCGCTTGGGAATTTTGTTGTAAAGCTTGAAGTTGAAGTTCTAATTTATCAGGTGTCCATAAATCATCTGCATCGATAAAAGAAATAAATTCCCCTTTAGCTAAATCTATACCACGATTACGAGCAGTTGGTAAACCTCCATTTGCATAAGAATAAACTTTTAGTCTTGCATCTTTTACAGTTTCTAATACTTCTAAAGTTTTATCTGTAGAACCATCATTAATGACTATCAATTCTAAATCGGAAACAGTTTGCCGCAATACTGAATTAATAGTTTCTAAAATTGTATTTTGAGCGTTGTAAGCTGGAATAACAACTGAAATTTGAGACATTGTAAGTAGGTTGGCGTTGAAAATTGTAATTAGGGCAAGGCAGTCGGCAGTCGGCAGTGGGAATAAGGGTTTAAGGGTAGTTTACCTAACCGTTATATAGTTCTGTTTTTTTCTGCCGACTTACTTATGGATTTCTAGCCCTTTATACCTGATGCAAACAAATCAATA
>JAYKJL010000242.1:0-3027 GCA_035285725.1 Nostocales cyanobacterium 94392
GGACTTACGATATTGTCACAATACCCCGTTGGTGCGTGACGCTACAAGTCTTATTACTCCGTTCAAATTTAACCATAGCGTCACACACCCTACAATAAAATTGTGCCAGTTGCGTAAGTCCTACTAACAACTAACAACCATCAACTATCAACCAACAACTATCAACTATCAACTAACAACCAACAACTACTTTATGAAAAAACTAACCTGGGTGATTTTGGGTTGTGGTGCTTCTTGCTTGAGCTTTCCTGTATTGGCTTTGACTACTTCTATTAGTAGCGAAGGTATTGATGCTTTGAGGTTACATAGACCACCATATAATCTAACTGGTAGAAAAATTGCTCTTGGTCAAGTGGAAATTGGTCGTCCTGGTCAATTTGGTGTAGATAAGTCTGTTTCTAAAAATCGTTCTGTGCCTTTAGCTGGTGTTTTTCAAGGTAATCAACCCGCTAAGTCTGATAAAGGTGTTGACACTCATGCTTATAATGTTGCTGGTGTAATGGTCAGTAATGATAAAGGCTTTCGGGGGGTTGCTCCAGGAGCGCGTTTATATTCTTCTGCTGTTGGTTCTATCAAGGGTATGGGTCAACCCGAAGAATGTTTATCGGCGCAACATATTGCTTTGCAAAATGGTAACGATGTACGCGCTATTAATTTCAGCTTTGGTGAACCTCTAAGCCGTGACCCTAGACCGGAAGCAGTTTTGGATGGTAAAGCTTTACTTACATTATGTATTGATTGGTCTAGTCGGGTTCATAATGTTTTATATACTATTGCAGGTAATCAGGGTAAGGGTGGTATTCCCATCCCTACAGATAATTTTAATGGAATTAATGTTGCTTTTTCCTCTCGCCGAGAAGATGTTTTTCGGAAACTTGATGTTTCTAACTTGGTAGCTATCAATGAGTCAATGAACGCACGCTTAGCCGGTAAGGAGCTTAATTTAGGTCCCCGTCGTACTATTAACATTGTTGCACCAGGAAATAATATTCGCTTGCTCAATCCTAATGGACAAATTAAAAAGGTCACGGGTACGAGTTTTGCTGCACCTCACGTTACCGCTACTGTGGCTTTATTGCAAGAATTTAGTGATAGAATGTTAAGAAAATCCCTAAAATCAACTGCTCCTCAGCAACTTGCTTGGAGTCTTGATGCTCGCCGTAGTCAAGTGATGAAAGCTGTTTTACTCAATTCAGCGGAAAAGATTAAAGATGATGGCAATGGTTTGAAGTTGGGAATGACTCGTACTTTAATTGATAAACAGAATCAAGACTGGTTAGCTTCTGATGCTTATAAAGACGAAGCAATTCCTTTACACACTCAGATGGGAACCGGACATTTAAACGCTTTTCGGGCTTACCAACAGTTTAGTGCCGGACAGTGGAATCCATCCCAAGTAGTACCGGCTATTGGTTGGGATTATCGCACAATTTTAGCCAGTACATCTGCTGATTATATTTTAGCAAAACCTTTACAAAAAGGCAGTTTTGTGTCTCTTACTTTAATTTGGGATAGGTTAGTAGAACTCGATGATCAAAACAAAAATGGTAAATATGATAAAGGGGAAAATTTTCGCGATCGCGGTTTAAATAATCTCGATTTGCATTTAGTAAAAGCTGACGGTAAAACTTGGGAAAATCGCAGTACTTGCGCTTCCGTTAGTCAAGTCGATAGTGTGGAACATATTTTCTGTCAAATACCAGAAAATGGTAACTACAAAATTAGTGTCAAGTTTAAAAATAGCGTCAACGAACCAACTCAACCTTATGCTATGGCTTGGTGGACTCCCTAGACAGTTAACGATAAACTTTTGGTATTACTAATATGTGTCCTAAAAAACCTGACTTCCGTGATTATCGGGTATATGTCGGGTTTTTATGAGCGTGAAAATGATGTTACGGATATTTCTCTTCAAAACCCAACTTCTGAGAATAGTCAAATAAATTTAATCTTTCTTAACATTCTGCCTAACTAAGAACAAACTTAAGCAGGATTATCTTATATCTCAACTTCAAACTCTGTGCAATGTGTAGTATCTAAACTTTTATAATTACTTGTAACTTCTTCACAGAAACTTAATATTAAAGTAAAATAAGTATAAAGTAACACTTTGAATTCTAAAAAACCCGGATAAGGAATTCATCCCAATGGAATCTAATGTGTGGAATTTAATTCGCTCCTCCTTCACTCAATCCATTTATCCGGAGTGGACGAAATGTTATTCGCTAAATCTAATATATCTACTGATGTTCTGACGTTCATCGAAAAATTAGCACGGCTTGATTTGGAACCAATTGCCTATAGACTTATGTATTGTAACGAAGACGAATGGAATATTCAAGAAACAAACCAAGCAATTTCACAGTATCTCATGTTTTTGCTGTTGATTTATCTTTACCCTAACGGTGAACTTGTGCCGAATGAAGAAATTGATCGGGTATGGCATTATCACATACTGGATACTATTAAATACGCTGAAGATTGCGAAATGCTATTTGGTCGATTTATCCATCATTTTCCTTACTTTGGCAAGCGGGGGAAAACGGATAGAGATAATCTACAAAAAGCGTTTGAACAAACCCAAGTACTTTTTCAAGAACACTTTGGAATAAATATGGAAATCACAAACAAAAAGAGTATCGCATCTGATTGTCAACCTATTGGTAAGATAACACAACTTATTCGACCGCGTGTAGACATCGGTGAAATTTTTAGTGTCGGGTATCGATAGAGCTATATTTGATTTTTGAAAAGCCGAAAGTATATTGTGTGTTCCCTATCTCGACTAGTTATGATTGCTGCAACAACCGCAGCTAACCCTGTTATTTTGAAACTACGCTTAAATCAAACAAAAATTAAACCGGACTTTTGTACACGTAAAAAGACTGGAAGGTTGGTAACCCCGTCTTTTTAAAGCGGCGTGGAAAACCGACTCAAGCAGATTTATCTGCCTTAAGTGTTAATGTCTTTCGTGGTGCGGGTCATTTATATACGACATTACTTTCGCAGTGCTAACCTTCCCTGAAG
>JAYKJL010000243.1:0-37426 GCA_035285725.1 Nostocales cyanobacterium 94392
AAACCAACTTCGCCCCCCTTGTACCGGGATTTGAATACGTACCCTACAACGATATTGATGCTGTAGAAGCAGCAGTTGGGGAATTAGATGAAGGTGATTATGGTGTTGCGGCGATTTTATTAGAACCTTTACAGGGAGAGGGGGGAGTTCGCCCTGGAGATGTCAAATATTTTCAAAAGCTGCGCTCGATTTGTGATGAAACTGGTATTTTACTAATTTTCGATGAAGTACAAGTGGGAATGGGACGTAGTGGTAAATTATGGGGTTATGAACATTTAGGAGTAGAACCAGACATTTTCACCAGTGCCAAAGGTTTAGGTGGTGGTATTCCCATTGGTGCGATGATGGCAAAGAAATTTTGCGATATATTCCAACCAGGAGAACACGCTAGTACTTTTGGAGGTAATCCATTTGCTTGTGCTGTCGCTCTGGCTGTTTGTCATACTTTGGAGAAAGACAATATTATCCAAAATGTACATGAACGGGGTGAACAATTGCGTTCCGGGTTACAAGCAATTGCTGCAAAATATGGCGATCGCATTGCCGAAGTACGCGGTTGGGGTTTAATTAATGGAATGGAACTACAACCAGATATTGAATTGACTGCTATTGATGTAGTTAAAGCGGCAATGAATGAAGGTTTACTGTTGGTACCAGCAGGAGCCAAAGTTGTGCGTTTTGTACCACCGTTAATTGTTACGGAAGCCCAAATAGATCGAGCTTTACAGATTTTAGAGAAGGCGATCAACACACTCAATCATTAAAAAAACTGAAAATCAGTTAAATTAGCTGTATTTGTAGAGATATAGCTAATTTAATTGAGTTTATGCTGCTATATAAAAGCTAGACAAGTCTAGACATTTATTTCTTACTTGAACGGGGGCATGGGAGCAGTTAACCCTCAGTAAGCTTACACCATGAAAGCCAAACGCGATAAATTAATTGCTCACTAAATTCAAAAATTAAATTATAATTAATTGTAATTTAATTATTGTTACGAATATTGACATTAAAGATTTTTTGGAGACAAAGATATTTTACAGTTGAAATACTGATGTCAAAAGCTTTCCGTAGAAGCAGCATGGGCATCTGATTTATGCTATGGTATTTCTAGAAGATTAAGTTCGGTTGGTCAGTTTGTTTAGATTATGTGTTGCAGACTTCTCCGGATATAAATCTCCTCGCATTGTTAATTCTGGAGACGTTGTATGTCGATTTACGTAGGTAATCTCTCTTATGGGGTTGCAGAAGATGACCTGAAGCAGGTCTTTTTAGAATATGGAGATGTAAAAAGCATTTATTTACCACTTGATCGAGAAACAAGTCGTATCAGAGGCTTTGCATTTGTTGAAATGGGAACTGATACACAAGAGGATAAGGCAATAGAATCTCTTGATGGTGCTGAATGGATGGGTCGTAGTCTAAAAGTTAACAAAGCCAAGCCAAAACCAGAAAAAGGTGCCGCCGGTAATGGTAGATGGTAAGAAAATAGTCGTGAAGGATATAATAGAAGCTGCTAAACCTGATTAGAAAATTATTTAACTTTTGAGTATGAAGGGCATACAGGAAGTTTGCCCTTTTTTTGCTCGCAGTTAATGTCAATGTTTAGATTTGAGCATTGATTGCGGTATTGAAGAGTGTTAGTTTAGATAGGAGAAAGAATGACCCAAATAGTTGTAGGCGAAAACGAAGGAATTGAATCAGCATTACGTAGATTCAAGCGTGAAGTTTCTAAAGCTGGTATTATGCCTGATATCAAGAAACATCGTCACTTTGAAACACCTCTACAAAAACATAAGCGTAAAGCTATTGCTAGGTCTAAGCAGCGTAAGAGACGTTTTAAATACTAAAGACAGTAAAATTGTCTAAAATTTTCTTGATTTCCGCAGGAAGATGAGCTTAGTAAGTCGAGTATCATGGTTAGTCAATTATCAGTTGTCAATTATTTTATCAATAATTGTTCATTGATAATTGTCTTCCCCTCTTTGTAGAACTTTAAGTTGAAAGCAAAAGAGTAGAATTCTAGCAACAGAATAGAAATAACATCAAAATTTTATCTCGAAAGTCCGTAGCCATAAAACTCAAATATTTATCTACCATGGAATTAATCATGGGGAGAATCGTTTAATTGGGGTAAATTTTAAGTATTGCCATCGCTTTATAGGAAGAAATTAAGATTGCGATCGCGTTCACGGGACTTCCAATAAATAAATTAAAATACAGCATTTATTTGATATTGTAGCTATATCGATTTAGATATTGTGCGTGATTAAATCTAAATATAAATCTTGATGTAGAGACGTTACAATGCAACGTCTTTATCTTTTATGCATATAAATAGGTAATTCCACTATTATTATTTACATATTATTGATTTCAAAAAAACTCAAGAATAATTTATAAGTAATCACCGATATTTTTACATTCAATGAGTTACTCTTCAAGCTTTTTTTACTAATATTTCAGAACATTTATCGATGCAATTTATATAATAATTTCTGACAATAGTTATTAGATAATAAAGATAATTTTTACTATAGGTTCTAAAAATAAGTCGGGTTTTTAATGAAGATTGTCTGATTTTACAGATATTCTAAAAACCCGACTTCTCAAAACAATTTTCAATAACTCATTTAAACAAAAACATGAATACACCAAAACAATTAACATATTTAAATTCTTCTTTAGTTGGTTCCAATCCTTCAGATATAACCGATGTTAATGGAGTTATTTACTTCACTGCTGATGATGGTAGAAGTGGTAGAGAACTTTGGAAATTAGAAGCAAATGGAAATCCTCCCATACGTGTCAGCGATATTAATCTTGGTTTTGCATCTGCTAATCCTGAGAATCTCACAGTTGTGAACGGTACACTGTATTTTACTGCTGACAATGGAAAAGAAGGTAGAGAATTATGGAAGACAAGTAATATAGGTACACCCGAACTTATTGAGGATATTAATTTGGGTGCAAATTCTTCTAATCCTGATAATTTAACCGTCTTTAATAATACGCTGTATTTCATTGCTGATAATCACAAATATGGAAGAGAATTATGGAAGCTTGATAGTTTTGAAAAACCACAAGTTGTTCAAGAAATTAATATTTCTTCTCAGTCTTCTCATCCTGCAAATCTAACTATTTTTAACGAAGCGCTTTACTTTACTCTCACTGATAAATTCGACAAAATACAACTTTGGAGAACAACAAGTAGCGGAACTACTGAGATAATTAACAATATTTCTAGCAATTTTTCTAATTTTTCTAATTTAAAAGTAGTTAACAATACACTTTTTTTTACTGCTGAAGATAGATACAACAATGTCATCCTTTTAAAGATAGATAATCAAGGTAATACTCAACCGATTACTGGGATTAATAGCAATTCCTATAATTTCTCAAATATCACAGCTATTAATAACACGTTATATTTTAGTACTACTGATTATAATCGTTCATACCTATGGAAGATAGATAATAACGGTAATGCTCAACAACTTAATAACTATAGTAGTTCATTAAATTTATCAAATATATCAAATTTGGTAGTTGTAAATGACATTCTTTATTTTAGCGGCATTGATAGATATAACGGTTTACAACTTTGGCAAATTGATAGTAATGGCAATAGTAAACAAGTTTTAGGTACTTTTAGTAGCTACTCCAACTTATCGAATTTTACGGTTATTAATGACATCCTTTATTTTACTTCCGATAATTCACTATTGTGGAAAATTGATAACGGTTACGGTAATCGCGTAAATGGAATCGATCCGAGTTCATCTATATCTAATTTAACCGTTGCGAATAATAGTCTTTACTTCACCTTAATTGATAGAAATAATAATTCAAAAGTTGGGAAGATAAATAATAATGGTTATGTAGAAACTGTCCGTAGTATTAACCCAATCTCGAATCCATCGAATTTGCAAGTTATCAACGACACGGTTTATTTTACTGCTAGTGATGGAAATAATGGTAATGAGTTGTGGAAACTGAGGAATGAATTTGATAATACAGAAACTGCGGTTCGCTTAAGTCAAATAAATCGTAATACTCGTCAAGCTCCAGGGGATTTTATTAATGTCAATGGTACTCTTTACTTTACTGCGGAAACACAAGATAAAGGTAGGGAATTATGGAGAATTAATAATGGTGTTCCAGAATTAGTTCAAGACATTAATTTTGGTAATCGTTCTTCAAATCCAGAAAATCTCACAGTTTTCAACGATATTCTTTATTTTACTGTTCAAACTGAAGATAAAGGTAGAGAATTATGGAAAATAAATAATAATGGTGTTCCCCTACTTGTTAAAGATATTATTCTAGACAACCGTTCTTCAAACCCGGAAAATTTAACTGTTGTCAACGATATACTTTACTTCACTGCTACTGATGATAGAAATAAAATACAACTTTTGCAGATAGATAATGCAGGTAATTTGAAGTCCGTTAGATTTCTTAATTTTAACAGCAGCAATTATCCAACTTTAACTGTTCAAAATCTCACTAACATCAACGATACACTTTATTTTGTTGCTGGAGAAGAAAATGCCGGAAGACTGTGGAGGATAAATCAAATAGGTGATGCGGAAATGGTTCGGGATGATAATTCTACCTATCCTGGATTTAATCCAGAAAATCTCACCTTTGCTAACAATACGCTTTTCTTCACTGCTGATGATGGGAGATACGGGAAAGAATTATGGAAGATAAATCAACAAGGTAATTCTCAACGAATCAGCGATATAAATCCTAACGAAAGTTCATCAAATCCAGAAAATTTAACTGTTGTCAACGGTACTCTTTATTTTACTGCTACTAATAGCTATGGTACAGAACTTTGGAGAATTGATAGTGATGGAAATCCGCAGACAATTACAGTTAAAGATATTTACTATGGTGCTGAATCTTCTAATCCCTCAAATTTAACAGTTGTCAAAGACACGCTTTATTTTACTGCTGATGAAGGAAGTAATCGTAGCGGTAGAGAATTGTGGAAAGTAGATAATAGAGGTTATGTAACACTTGTAAAAGATATCAATTCTGGTAATCTCTCTTCTAACCCGGAAAATTTAATAGTTGTCAACGACACGCTTTATTTTACTGCTACTGATAATATTGGTAAAAAACTGTGGTGGATAGATAATAATGGTCTAGTTAAACCTGTTGTAAATATCAGTAGTGAATTCTCCAACTTCTCAAATTTTTCTATTATTAATGACACACTTTATTTTACTGCTACTGATACTAACAGCAGAAAATTATGGAAAATTGAAAGTAACGGTAATGCGATTTTTGTAGATGATATCAATCGTAATAGTGGCTTTTCTGAAGATTTTAATTTAACTGCGATTGAAAATAAACTCTATTTTGTCAAAGATAATGGTTTTGATGGTTCCCAGGTGTGGGTTTTAGAAAACCAAGCTCCCGAAATTAAATTATCATCTTATATCGCCAACTTCAGAGAAAGTAATATCTATAATAACTATAGCCCACCTCAATTTATTGACCCGAATGCAATAATTTTAGACTCAGATTCTGATAACTTCAATAAAGGTAAATTAACCGTTAGGATTACAAATGGTGGTCATCCTGATGACCGTTTGGGTATTCATGGAATAAATGGTATTAACTTAGATGGTAGAATTGTTAAATATCAAAATATTGAAATCGGTATCCTGACTCCTAGTTATGGTGTTGAGGATATGGTAATTGATTTCAATGCTAATGCTACACGTGCAATTGTTCAACAATTGCTACGTAGCGTTACCTATACCAATTTCTCTCGTAATCCTTCTACAACTCCCCGAACCCTAGAATTAATCATTAGTGATGGTGACGGTAGTACTAGCCAAGTTGTCAGTAAAACTGTTAATGTCCAACCTGTTAATGATGCTCCATTTATCGGTAAAAATCAATTCCTCTACGATAGCAGCACTAATTTAGACCCAATAAACCCCAATTCTACACTTAATGGTTCTTGGTTTGAATATCAACAGTTTGGTCCAAGTGTTAACAAAACTTTAGTAGATGGTGGAATTAAACTTACCTCCGGGAATGAAGCTTATGCTGGTTTCAATACTAGAACAATTCCCCCCCTTGATAAAAATGAAGGTTACATTCTCAGCTTCAACCTTCAACTGCTTTCAGAAGACCATACCAGTTATGGTAACACCGATAAAAACGGAGATGGAAAAGCAGATAGAGCCGGTTTTAGCGTTACTTTACTCGGTAGCGATCGCGAAGGTATTGAACTGGGTTTCTGGGAAAACCGCATTTGGGTACAGCAAGATGGTGTATTTAATACGGAGACTTCTCAAGCTGCTGATATCACCAATCCTTACTTGACTTTATTTACTCAAGTAGAAGGAGTTGATTTTGACACTACTAAATCTGTTAATTATGATTTAGCAATTTTTGGATACAATTACACTCTTTACGCTGATAATAAATCAATTCTTAGCGGCAGACTACGGAATTATTCAGCTTATACACCCACTACTGAACCTGACAAATTTTTTCCTAATCCCTATAACAAAACCAATTTTATTTTCCTAGGAGATAATAATCCTTATGCTGGAGCAGAAGTAAAATTAGGTGACATTTCACTCACCACTCATTCCAAATATTTAAGTCCTTCTCCTAGTAACATTGTCACTTACCAAGAAAATCATCCTGGTGTAGTTATTGATTCACAAATAACGGTGACAGACCTTGATTTTGCCAATTTTGAAAAAGGAAGATTAACCGTCCGCTTGATTTCAGGTATTTCTAATCAAGATATTTTAAGCATTAAGAATCAAGGTAATAGTGCTGGTCAAATCAATGTTTCTGGTGACAGTATTTTATTTGAAAGTAGCTTGATTGGTACTTTTAAAGGTGGTTTTGATAATATTCCTTTAGAAATTAACTTTACTTCCAAAGCTACTCCAAAAGCAGTAGAAGCATTAATGCGTAACATTACTTACGCTAATAATTCAGATAAACCTTTAACTCATTACCGTCAAATTGAATTTGTGCTTAATGATGGTAATTTTAACGGTATTAGTAAACCAGTAGTCAGAGAAATTCGCATTCAATCAATTAACGACGTACCAGTAGTTGAAAATCCTATTCCTAATCAAACAATCGCCGAAGATACAATATTCAATTTCAGCATACCAAATAACACTTTCCAAGATTTAGACGCAGAGCAACTTACCTTAAATGCAACTTTATCAGATGATTCACCGCTACCAACTTGGTTAACTTTTAATCCTCAAACTGCTACATTTAGCGGTACTCCCAAAAACAATCATGTTGGTGTAATTCAGGTTAAAGTCACAGCAAGAGACAATGCAGGTGAATCTACTGCAAATATTTTTAGTTTAACAGTGGAAAATGTCAACAATATACCAATTATCAATACAAATCAAAGTTTTTCTCTAAACGAAAATAGTAGAGCCGGTAGTTTTGTCGGTAGAGTGATTGCAACAGATGCAAACAAAGATATTCTATCAAACTGGACAATCACCAATGGAAATCTAGATTTAGATGGTGATGGAAAAGCAGCATTTACTATCAACTCCACAAGCGGAAGAATCATCGTTAACGATGCTGATGATTTAGATTTTGAAAGTAACCCCAGCTTTGAATTACAACTAACAGTCAGCGATGGCACCTCAATCAGCGAAAATCAAATCGTTACAATTAACCTCAATAACCTTGATGGTTTAACAATAGAAGGTACTACAGAAGTAGACAGACTTAAAGGTACCCAAGAAGATGACATTATTGATGGAGGAGCAGCAAATGATTTCCTTTACGGAAACAGAGGAAACGATACCTTAATTGGTGGTAGCGGAAACGATAATCTCTATGGTGGTGAAGGTGATGACTCTATCGATGGAGGAGATGGGATTGATTTTGTTCGTGAAACAGCAGATACCAATTTTATCCTGACTAATAATCAATTAATCGGAGTTGGTACCGATACTCTTGTAAGTATTGAAGGTGCTGCATTAACTGGTGGTGAAAGTGCAAATAAAATTGATGCTGCTAATTTTAGTGGAATTATTTATCTTTACGGAAACGGTGGAAACGATACCTTAATCGGTGGAAGTGGAAACGATATTATCAAAGGTGGTGAAAGGGATGATTTAATAAACGGTGGTACTGGAAATGATCGACTTTATGGTGAAGGTGGTAGCGATATATTTGTGATCAGTTCCGCTCAAGGAAGAGATACTATCTACGATTTTGAAGATGGTATTGATACTTTAGGTTTATCTGATGGTTTGACTTTCGAGGATTTGACTATCAAAGCAAGTGGAAATAATACTAATATTCTTCAAGGTAATCAAATTTTAGTTACTTTATTAAATGTCAATAATAATTTGATTAACGAAAGCGATTTTCTTTCTGTTTAAAATACGTAGAGACGTTGCATTGCAACGTCTCTACATTATTTATGTTTATTACACCGGAATCACCAGTTATAACGAAATTCCTTTAAGTTTCTTAAACATAGTTGTAGCGTAAGAATCAGTCATCCCAGAAATAAAATCGGTGACTTGGAGAATTTTATGATAGCAATCTTGATGTTCACTAAATAGATATTGCTTTGGTATCATTTGTTTGAGAAACTTAGCTTTATCGCCTTTTAATAAAACTGCATCAGCAAATTCGGTAAATAAATGACCTAAAATTTCATGTCCAGCAATACGAGTACTAATAACATCTGGATGGTTAATTACTTTATTTTGGGTTTCAGAACGGATATTATCAAGTATGGAAGCGTATTTACTCATAGATAGCAAATCGCGATCAAATTCACCACTTAGTATTTCTGCTTCTTTCAATAAAAATATATTTGCAGTTTCTTTTACAAGTTGATTTATAGCACGAGCGCGTAAATATTTAATTTCTTCTTCTTCAGTATTCGCTTGTCCTTTGATGTCAGATTCCGAACATTGAGCGATAGTGTTGAGTAAATTTTTCGCATCTGTAAAAGGAATATATCTCATGCGAAATCCATCTTCGATATCTACTATTAAATAACAGATATCGTCGGCAGCTTCCATTAAAAAAGCCAAGGGATGTCTCACCCACCAAGCAACTTGATTGCTCCGACGAATCAATCCTACCGTTTGAGCAACTTGTGTAAATAACTCTTTTTCTGATTGAAAGAAATTATATTTAGCAATACTTTTACCTTGATAACCATTCAGTATATGTTCGGGAATATAAGATTCTTTCGGATACTTTGCTAATGCTGCTAAAGTTGGACAGCTAAGTTGCATTCCTCCTCTTCTCGGCTGCATTTCCAGATTACTAATAATCCGAAAACCTTGAGCATTACCTTCAAATAAACTAAAGTCAGTTTCCTCAATATTACTGAGGGTTTTTTGTGTACTTACATACCATTTCTTAAACCCGCTTTGAATTGCATCTTCGCCAGAATGACCAAAAGGAGGATTTCCGATATCATGAGCAAGACTTGCAGCTGAAACAATATCCCCAAAATCTGATGGACTATAATCTTTAAGATTGTGTCTTTGAATAACTTCACTACCGACAATCGTACCTAAGGAACGACCAACACAGGAAACTTCAATACTATGAATTAAACGAGTACGCAAATAATCGTTTTTTGGTAGAGAATAAACTTGAGTCTTATCTTTTAAACGACGAAAAGGAGAAGAAAACACCAATCGGTCATAATCTCTTTGAAAACAACTACGTGCAGACTCAGAGTCAACAGGACTACTTTTACCTAATCTTTGTCTCGTTAAAAGTTGCTGCCATTGCATCATAATATTGAATTTACGAGTATTGTCACGTAATGTTATAGCTAATTATCTGAGTTCGATGTCACATCTAGAATACAAATCAGGTTAAGGGTTAAAGGTCAAGGGTTAAAGGTTAAAGGTTAAAGGTCATCCCCCCATCCCCCCCATCACCCCATCCCCTTATCCCCTTCCTACGGTGCTTTAACCCTACTCAAATAAGAATGTAATTGATCCCCTTCTAATACTTCATGTTCCAGGAGATGCTGAGCTATTTCTTCGAGTAAGTCACGATTGGTTTTGAGAATTAACAGCGCTTGATGATGAGCATTTTCAATCATTTCTCTGACTTCTCGATCAATTGCTCCTGCGACGATTGCACTTACCGGACGACGGGAATTATACCCACCATCAAGAAACGATGATTGCGGTTTTTCCATTGCGATCGGTCCTAAATTCTTACTCATCCCGTAAAGGGTAATAGCTTGCTCAGCTAAATCTGTGGCTTTTTGAATATCGTCACTTGCACCTGTAGAAACTCTGCCAAAAACGACTTCTTCTGCACTACGTCCTGCTAACAATATGGTAATTCTACCACGAATTTCATCTTCTAACATTAAAAAACGGTCTTCTTGTGGTAGCTGCAATGTGTATCCTAAAGCACCTGAGCCTCTAGGAACAATAGAAATTTTTTCTACTTCACCCGATACTAATGCACCAACTATTGCATGACCGGATTCGTGGTAAGCAACGATTTTTCGTTCAGTTTCGTTGAGTACGCGGGATTTCTTCTCTAAACCGCCGATTAACCTTTCAAAGGCTTCATTGAAATCCCCTATCGTCACCCTTTCCCGATTATTTCTCGCAGCTAACAGCGCTGCTTCATTGACCAAATTGGCTAAATCCGCACCAGCAAAACCAATGGTACGACCAGCAATTGTACTTAAATCTATGTTTTCTTCTAACTCAACTTTTTGCGTATGTACTTGTAAGATTGCTAAACGTCCTAATTTATCCGGACGGTCAATCACGACTTGTCTGTCAAAACGTCCGGGACGCAATAAAGCTTCGTCTAGTATTTCCGGTCGGTTTGTAGCAGCGATGATAATTATCCCCGTATTCGGTTCAAAACCATCCATCTGGGTTAACATCTGATCGAGAGTTTGTTCCCGTTCGTCATTGCTTCCTGCAAACATTCCAGAACCACCTCTGGATTTACCAAAAGCATCTAATTCATCGATAAATACAATACAGGGAGATAACTGCTTTGCTTGTTCAAACAAATCTCGGACTCTAGCAGCACCTACCCCGACAAACATCTCGATAAATTCAGAACCGGAAATACTAATAAAGGGAACTCCCGCTTCTCCAGCAACAGCTTTTGCTAAGAGAGTTTTTCCAGTTCCAGGTGGTCCGATAAGCAATACTCCTTTAGGTATTTTCGCTCCCAAACGAGTATAGCGATCGGGATTTTTGAGAAAATCGACTATTTCTTGCAACTCTGCTTTTGCTTCATCAATTCCCGCTACATCAGCAAAAGTAACATCAATTCCATTCGCACCTGCGATATAGACTCTCGCTTTACTTTTACCAGCATTCAGAGGATTATTTATACCTCCTCCAACTTGAGCGCGATTAGCTATCCAAGCTATTAATAAGAAAAGTAAAAATGGTGTTATAAACCAACCAAAAGCTGTAGATACCCAATTTCCTCGATTCTTAGGTTTAACGCTAAATTCTACGTTGTTATCTTCCAAAAGCTTTGGTAAAGTTTGGTCGTCTGCTATGGGAATGGTAACGTAAGCTTGTTCGGGACGAGAAGATTTAGTGTGATCTAAATCTTTTTTCAAAAAGTATTCTACTCTATTTTCACCTACATTAACTTTGCTAACTTTACCTTCTCTTACCTGATTACGGAATTGACTGTAAGGAACCTCTGTTTTACTCTGACCATTAAATAAAGGGAAAAAACCTATGAGTATAAATAACAATACAATCGTCACGAAACAGCCACCAAAGCTTCCTTGCGTTGGTGGATTTGGATATCCATCCTTTTCAATTTCCATAGGGTATTTTACGTCTAAGTAAAAAGGTTGTACAGCGAATCTTACTTATATTTACCCTGAATAAATAAATGATAGTGCTATTTACTAGTGTAATTGGAAACTGCTATTATAAGTGTTAGCCTAATGACTGTTAGGACTTAGATGATTTATTTTATTTAATCTTAATTAGATAAGTATAAATTAAATTTTATATTTTTGTAGAAAATAATTAAACTCATAAATATAAATAATAATTTTTATTATAATATGATAAAAAATTATGATTATTAATATTTAGAAAGACTAAATATGTAAAAAAATATTAGTAATTATTATAGGACTTACGCAAGCGGCAGAGGGGAGGTGGTTGAGGCGGTGTAGATTTTCTTCCCCCATTATTGTCGTGCCGTTGCGTGACGCTTCGGAAAAATTTGAACGGTTCTATAAGACTTGTTGGGCTGCGTAACCCAGTCCGGTCAACTCGATAATATCCTATTTTGGGATTATCCGAAAATAGGTTTATTGTATTTAAGGTACATACGGTGCTAAAGCCGAAGCACAATGAAATCTATCTCCAGCCATGAGTATGACATATTTCGTCGTTGTATGATTGCGGCTCGTAAGGAAGCGCAACTTACTCAAGAATCTCTCGCAAAATCTCTTCAAAAACCGCAATCATTCGTTGCCAAATATGAGAATGGTGAGCGACGCTTAGATGTTGTTGAGTTTCTTATAGTTACTCGCGTAATTGGTGTAGATCCTTGCACGCTTCTGAGGAAAGTTGAACAAGAAATAAAGCAAAGCATATCGCGAGAAAAAACCATGAACACATCAGATGTAATCAGACTAGCATCTCAGTATCTAGCTCATTTGTTGGGACATAAATTTGATGTTTTAGATGTTTCCAAGCCTGTAACTGTGAATGCAGCAGTCAATTTAGCCAAGGTGATCTCCAAGCTTTCACCGTTAGTTGGAAATTTAATTGAATTTAACACCGTTGAATTCTTGAATAAGCAGGATGATTTTGCTGAATTCGGAGCATGGGAGAGACAAGATCCAGGATTTCCAGACACTATTTTTGTTGGAGATATTCAACCAACACCAGGATTAGAAATTAAAGCATGGTTCCCGTTAGCGACGGAAATAACCGCACGATTCAAAGATAGCCAGAATCACTTTCAATTCGATCAAACTCATGTTGCGATGTTGGCATGGCTACCTGAAAAAATTATTTATGGAAAACCTCGCATTCTAGATGTGTGCGTTGTATCTGGCTTGTCAGTAGCTTTGGCTAGAGATAGTCATTATCATAATCCACCAGACTATCTTGTCTTAGAGCCAGAAGATACAACCCAAAGAACCGCAAATCTACAGCAAACAAACACTAGTGGTTATAAGTTTCAAGGTTCTGCCGATGAGCTTTTAGAGGCTCAAAAAAGAGTTTATTCCTGGGGTACTGAAGCTAAAGTTTACAAGCCCACTAGGGAATATCAACAACTTATACGAGAGTTATTGATACGGTATAAGTACAGGCTAGACACTAATTTCGGGAAGATGGATAGAATTGTACATCCTGGCATTGAGGAATTTAAGAAGCGTGTTTATAATATTGAAGTGCACGGCATGACAGTAGGGGAATGGAACAAGCTGTTATCAAGTCGTCAAGAAGATAGAATCAAAGAATCACTCCAAAAGTACCTAGAAATTAAAGAAGAGAGTATTGATGAACTTCTTGATTAAATCGCTGGACTCCATGATAGAAATAGTCTGGATCAATCTCACAAGAGTAGGCTTTCCTGGTGATTTTTCGTGCTGCCAAAGATGCGCTAAACAATCCCCCAAATGGTTCCCAGATTACATCATGCTCATCACTTGATGACTCAATAATCATACTCATCAAATCGAGAGGCTTCTGGTTAAGGTGCAGTGCCTTGCCATTGCTAATTTTAACCCTTTCATCACCTCTTAGTGCTTGACGCTCCCATACATTAGTAAAACCATGAGGGCATTTAAACTTCGACCGCATTTTACTCCATTCTTGTCTTGTCAAAGATTGATTCCCGTCCAAAGAAAAATAAGGTTTTCCTTCAGGGCTGCCATGCTCATTCGCATAATTGACTAGTCTTTCAAACATTTCGGGAGGTGGAAAATACCATAAATGTCCTTGATCAAAATATTTTCTGGTCGCAGCATCTACTACACCACATGCATCATTGGCTCGTCGCAACGGCAATCTAGACCGTTTCCATTCATGTAGTAACCAAGTCTTTAAGGTAAGTTTATTCAACTTAACTTCTCTTACGTATTGAACACATACTTCTGTAACGACTGGGAATCTGCGAATTTTTTCTGTGTTGACATTTCCTGCAATGTGACCTTTGCCTTTATTCCAAACATTACAATTAACATATCGCCAGCCATACTTTTCTAAAATTGGATGTACAACAGCCCAGCCAATTTCTGAGTTCCAAAACCACAGTGTTGTGCATGGCATTGCTGCTTTTGACCACTGTTCAATATGAGGCTGATACCAATTGGGTAAATCAATGTGATCTGACGTATCCCCTTCAAACCCGAGAACACCATAAGCCCCATCTGAAACGATTACAGTAGGTTGCTCCCAGTTTTTATAATGATCGAGACTGTTACCTAGAAACAATGCAACTTGTTCATCGCTCCACTCAGAAAAATTCAGTTTGGCATTCACGTTAACTACCTTGCCGCGACCAACTGTACTTGTAGCTTTACGTTTCAAGACTTCTGTAGAACTAGCTTTTGAATTAGATCGATTCATTGATTCTTGCGGCTCTCTAAATCGTGACGTATACACTTTATCCCATTTTAGGATATTTGTATAGGGAGAGTAGATATCATTCTACCCAATGCTTTCCCCGTTCCACAGCAATCAGCCAAGTAGTATAATTTTCTTGAATTTTACGACAATCAATATTTGGCTGGAATATTCTTTCTATCTGCCTTTTTCGGATTAATTCTGAATAATCATTCCATAAACCAATGGTTAAACCGGCAGCAAATGCGATACCTTGCACTGTAGTATCACGTATGGTTGGCTGTTCGATGGGAATACCTAATAAATCTGCTTGAAATTGCATTAAAAAGTTATTGTTAGAAGCACCACCATCTACAGCTAATTTGCCGATCACAATATGACTATATGTATTGATTGCTTCTACAACTTCTTTGACTTGATAAGCAATTGCTTCTAAAACTGCACGTACCATATGTTCTCGCGTTACTCCTCCGGTAATTCCCAAAAAAGCACCTCTGGCACTCATATCCCAATGAGGTGCGCCCAATCCGCTGAATGCAGGGACAAAATATACTCCCCCATTGTCTTGTACTTGAGTTGCGATCGCCTCAGTTTGAGCGGCTGTTTCGATTAAATTAAGCCCATCGCGCAACCATTGGATACAAGCTCCACTAGTAAACATACTGCCTTCAAGAGCATAGTTGATATCTAAATTACCGTTTTGATCGAGCTGAGTCCAAGCTACTGTACTCAAAAGCTGATGTTGCGATCGCACTATTTGTGAACCTGTGTGAGCGACCAAAAAGCTACCAGTACCGTAAGTGCATTTCATTAAACCGGGACGATTGCAACCATGACCGAATAAAGATGCTTGTTGGTCGCCTAAAATAGCAGTAATGGGAATGGGGACTCCAAGTAAAGCTTTATCTGTAACTCCAAAATGACTCAAACTAGGCTGAATTTGTGGTAAAATGCCCCTAGGAATTTTAAATAAATCTAATAGGATTTGATCCCAATTACAAGTTTCTAGATTCATCAACATTGTCCGACTGGCGTTGCTGTGATCTGTCCGATGAACTCCACCTGTAAGATTCCACAGTATCCAACTATCAATTGTGCCAGCCAAAACGCGATCAAGGTCAACTCCAGCAACGTGATCTAACAACCAGGAAAGCTTTGTTGCAGAAAAGTAAGCATCAATAACTAATCCAGTTCTTTGATAAATCTCCTCTGCTAAACCTTGATGCTTTAATTGATTGCAGAACTGTTCTGTGCGGCAGTCTTGCCATACAATTGCTTTATGTAGAGGTTTTCCCGTGTCTTTATCCCACAGCAAACAAGTTTCCCGTTGCACGGTTAAACCGATAGCGGCTATTTGATTCGGTTCAATTTGGGATAACGCGATCGCAGTTTGCATTACCGAAATCGTTGCTTGCCAAATTTCAACCGGATCATGTTCTAACCATCCCGGTTGGGGATAATATTGTTTGAGTTCTTTGTATGCTTGTCCGACAATTTGACCATCGGCATCAAATACAAAAGCACGATTTCCCGTAGTGCCCAAATCCAAAGCCAAAATATAGCGCGATCGATCTGTATTATCCCCACTCCGCATCATATTTTTTACTACTGGCAAAGTTTATATTATGATGCCATATTATAGATATAATATTCGCGAATTACTAGCGATAATTAATTAATTTGGTTTTTAGCTAGATAAAATCACCGTATAGATTAAAAAGCGTAACCCCCTAATAAAAGAGAATTGCGCCAAGTAAAAAAAATTAGATATAAAGAAAAAAATTGCTAGAAATATATAAAAACTAAGTTTCTACATTCTGTATTAATTGTTCATGGAATTACGACGGCGACGACGCAACATTAAACCAGCACCAGTTACACCCAGAATCGCAGCCATGTTGGAAGCTTCAGGTACTGATTTTGCGTATTTATTAGTCAAATTATCTTTACCAAAGTCAACAATAAACATCACATCGTTATAATCTTTGTCACCACCGTTACGCAAATCTTCAAAACCCATTAGTAGATAATCTCTACCACCAGCTTGAACAGCAAAAGCCATCAAATGTTCTAAATTATCTGTGTTAAGAGATTTATCGGCACCGTAAATATCGCCGTTGCTATTGTTGGCTCCATTTGCACCATCTGCTCTTAATAAGAAGTTGAGTTGAGTACCACCTTCAATTAAACCCAAGTCAACAAAGTCACCAATGTTTAAAGGAGCATTATTTCCATTACTTAACTGACAACCAGATTTACAAGAAACATCATTAAAAATCATTCCTTTTTGGTAATCATCGTCTTTAGTCGCTTCGTAAGCTAGCTGGTTTCTATAACCAGCACCTTCATCAAGGAACCAGACGCGAACATTATGGTCATTTTTCAAAAATAACTTTGTTGGGTCTAATTTTTGTGCTGCAACTTGGTCAGCCGGAATTGCTTTTCCTTCTTTTTGTACTAACTTTTGAAATTCAGGGATTAGCTTTTGGAATTCGGTATCTTGGGATTTATCTGTAACTCTATGTTCTTTAGTCCAATTCCCCCATTCTTGAGCAACTACTGCTTCATATTTTTGTTCGGCTGTTTTTTGTGCATCGATTAGTGCTTGACCAGTTGTCATTAACGAATTATAAATCTTGTCGTTAGAGGCTCCATCTTTAACTGCTTCTAGTTTTTCGCTGTATTGTGTTTTAGCTTCATTAAACTTAGTTTCAGCTATGTTTGCAGCATCAATATCACTTTGGTTCTTTGTTTCATCTGCTTTCTTTTTTAATTTATCATATTCTTTTGATGCATCATTATAAGAACTTCTCGCAGATTTTAAATCATTATTAGATGTGTCTACAAAAATGTTAACTAATTTCTCTTCATAGCTCTGGGCAGCATTGTTCAACTCATTCTCAGTTTTTTTGCCTGCTGCAAATTGAGTTTTTATTGAGTCATAATTATTCTTCTTATTTTTCAAATCGTTATAAGGACTTGCTTGATTCCTCGCTTGATCCCGTACTTTTCTTGCTTCTTGTATAGCTTGAGTTGCTTCCGCATTTTGAATCCCATCCATCATGTCAAATGGAGTGTTGGCAGCTTGCGCGGTTGCAGGTGCTACAAATGCGCTAGTTAAAGCAATAGCAGCAACAACACCAGATACAAATTTATTTGTATTATTAACCATGATTTAAAACCCTTCTCTTTTTAATGCCTAAGTAACAATTTTGTTGTACTGGATACAATTTAATTACTTAAAAAGGAAGTGTCTATACCCGGTATTGTTTTTTTGCATACTCTTTATAATTTTTGACCAAAAGTAGAATTTACAGCCAAAAAAGAGGCTTAGAAAGTGGTTATGGTGATGAAAATTTCGTAAAATACTTAGATGTTATATCTCTGCTCGCAAAAAAAGGTTGTATCATTTAGTTTCCAAGTAAGTATTTGAGCGTTGCACAATACTTTTGACCAACTATTTTATACTTGTTTATTCCTGAAAAGAGATATCGACCAAAAAAAGGAAGTAGTTTTGTGTTGTTTCTAGCCGGAGAAGCCAGAACCAGTCGATATATCAGAACTACTACTTAATAAAATAAGACCTCATCTTGTGCTTGCAGACAGAATGAGGTCAATATTTGTATTTAATCCAGTGAATAATCGTTATAGTTGTTTGTATTCCAAGGAATTGACCGAATTTAGCCAAAATATTGATGTTAGCTTGAGGGATGCTGGCTGTAACCCTTCTGTGAATACCAAATACCAATTTAAAACAGCTAAAATAATCTAAAAATAAACGGATAACTAAACGGTTCGTCTGGATTACCCAAACAGTGCAACAATGCCCAAATTGTCAATCCCCAATGTAATAAAAACCCAAACGCCACAACTGGGAAGAACAAGATTCCCCCAATCCCAAAGGTAAGAAAAGATAAAATTCCAATTGGTACTCCAATCAAAGTTGCCCAAAACCAAACATTAAAATGAAAGTTGATTGACTCTTTTGCGTTGCTTTTAACAACTGGATCATCGGCAGTAAAATAAATAGCAATTGGAACACCAATTGAAAATAATGTGGTACTAAAAAAAATCGCCCCATGACATAAACTCGATAGCAATTTGCGCTTATCGGAATTATATGTAAATTCTTGCATTTCCACAGTTCCTCAATTTGTTTTTCATGGCATTTACTACATTTTAACGAGTATTTTGTCAGATTCCCATTGATGTTTCCCGTAATTACCCCTTCGGTTATCTAAACTACGACAACAATCATAGAAGACGGGTTTTTCCGAGCTTCTATCCCTAACATCACTTTCACAGTCATAAAAACCTCACTTCGCACATCTATATAGAAGTCGGGTTTTTACGATAAATATCTGTAACATCATAAAAAACTCGTAAAAACCCGACATATACCCAACGCACCAATACTTAACCAATTATTAAATAATACTTAAAAAAGAGTTAACTAAAATTGATGAGGTTCAACTACATGGGATTTGAATAGGGGCTTGAACCCGTCGCAATTGATTTAAGAATGTTGCATACTGATATTGGCTTAGTCAATAAGCGGCATATATTATATTATTTATCAAAAAATCAACACCGATTATAAATTAAACATTAGGTAACTTAGGTAATTATTTTGAACGCACCTCTGAATACAGACACAAGCTTGAATAATTTAGTTGAAATTGCCAATCAATTTGAAACACAAGGCAATGTGATCAAAGTTGAAGAATTTGGAAATGGTAATATCAATGGGACTTTCCTTGTTACCTTAGATTCCTTAGAAGAAAAGCATTTTATTTTACAACGCATCAATCAAAAGGTATTTCGTCAACCGGAATTGGTAATGCGGAATATGAGTACCTTTACCAATCATGTACGTCAACGTTTACAACATTCTCCCCTCACCTCAAATCGTCGTTGGGAAGTCCCAAAAGTATTATTAACTCAAAATAGCCAAGACCATTTTATTGATAATGAAAATTCCTTTTGGCGGGCAATTGGTTTTATTGAAAATGCTGAAACCTTTGATATTATTAAAGATAATAAACACGCAAGTGAAATCGGTTACGCTCTGGGAATGTTTCATCATCTAATCGGTGATTTACCAGTAGAAAAATTAGCTGATACTTTACCGGGTTTTCATGTGACACCCAACTATTTAAAACAATACGAAAATGTCGAGAACTTATATAAATATAATAAGTCGAATAAATCTCCAGAAATCGAATACTGCTGGCAATTTATTGATTGTCGTAAACCTTTGGCTGACGTTTTAGAAAATGCGCGATCGCAAGGACATTTACTCTTACGTCCCATCCACGGCGACCCGAAGGTAAACAATGTCATGATTGATACTACTACGAAAGAAGCTATCAGTATTATTGACTTGGATACTGTTAAACCTGGATTAGTGCATTATGATATTGGTGATTGTTTGCGGTGCGGTTGCAATCCTTTGGGAGAAGAAACAGAGCATTGGGAAATAGTCAGTTTCGATACTGATATTTGTCAGTCACTTTTGGGTGGTTATTTGTTAGTGGCACAAGATTTTCTGACAAAGAGTGATTATGTATATATATACGATGCGATTCGTTTAATTGCTTTTGAATTAGGACTGAGGTTTTTTACAGATTACTTAGCAGGTAACGTTTATTTTAAAGTAAAATACCCAGAACACAATCTTGCTAGGGCTTTAGTACAATTCAAGTTAACTGAAAGTATTGAGATGCAAGAAAGTGCAATTAGGGGAATTATATCAAGTTTTGATAATTAGTGTGCATAAATAGCTGTATAAATAATGTAGAGATGTAGCACTGCTACGTTTAATTCAAGTTGACCATTATTTAGCGAATCTATGAGAAATCATACTTTTTCCTTACAACCATTTGAGCCACCAAAAACCGATTTGCAGATTACAGGTGAAATTATCAGATTAAACCATACATTAACTCTTAATTATGCACTTATAGGCGATTTAGAGCAAATAGAAATTCCTAGTGTAGTAGATATTCCAACTCGTCAAGATGGACTTTGGGAAACTACCTGTTTCGAGTTTTTTCTAGGAAAATATAAGTCTACTCACTATTGGGAGTTCAATCTTTCTCCCAGTGGAGATTGGAATGTTTATCGCTTTGAAAGATATCGAGAAGTAATGGAATTAGAAAATCGAGTTCATTCGCTTCCATTTTATATTCTGCGGGATTATAATGCTTTATTTATGAGTTTAGAATTCAATATGCATTGTTTGACTACTATAGACAAAAATTTTGACGTTTCTATTACTGCTGTGATCAAAGAAAAAAGCGGGCATACTACTTATTGGGCATTAAAGCATTGTGGAAAACAAGCAGATTTTCATCTGCGAGATAGTTTTTTATTTTACCTGTAATCTATTTCTATAAATAGTTATACATCACCGCAAGAGTTCCTGATTAAAATTCCCTATTTTTGACTATTATCGTAATTAATTCTCGCAATTTTCACATATTGATCAATTACCAAACATTTGATCAATATCATCTGCAACCGAAGCACCATGACGAGAATTTACACGTAAGGATGTTTGATTTGCAGACAAATTATAAGTTAAAGGTTGAGTCTTAAATAAATTTTCTTGTCCTGACTCGACTAAAATTTCAGTATTGAACTCGTTCATCATTGCTTTAATTGCTGCAATTCGTTCTTCAACGGTGGGATGATTTTGCTCAAATTCAATGCCTGGAGTACGATTCAATACTAACATTGCACGTAAACATCCTTCCGGATCAAAACCTGCTTTTACAGAAGCGAGATAAGCAATTTTATCGGCTTCAAATTCATTTTCTCTAGTTTGTTTTTGAATATTTTCTACTAATTCTGCCGTCTTTTTCTCTACGATAGTATTAATTCGTTGTTGTGCTTGTCTAAATCTTCTATTGCTACGATTATCTAAAACACCACCAACAACACTACCAATAGCACCGCCAATCACACGTCTGACAACAAAATCACCCACTGTTGAAACTGGAGATATTCTTCTATCCCCAGCTAAAACTTGTTTTTCCGCTTCTTCTCGAATCTGAGCAATTAATTCTATTTTTTCGAGATTACTAACGACTTGATGACCTTGCTGATGGTGAGCCATTTCATGACTAATTATACAAGCTAAAGCGGAAGCATCACTGCCTAATTTTTCTAATAAACCATTATAAATAGGTATCAAATTGGCATTTTCAGTAAATGCTTGACTATCGTATTTGGCTACTCTCACAATTTGCCAAGGAAGAGTATCGTATTCATTTGCACGGGCTATTCTATCGACAATACGGTAAAGTGCGTAAAAATCTGGAGGTAATTGTGTTTTAGCGTTTTGATAAATAGAATTAGTCTCGGAAGCTGCTTCGACTTTAGTTATTATTGTATTGGAGAACAGCAAACACAAGCAAGTTATAATTGCTGGCAATTTGATTTTTAATACACTCATTTATACTGTGTAAATTTTAAATACAAGCTATTTTTATAACTCAATTTTACTGATAAAACCACAGTGCTCATTTAAGTAATAATACGGTAATCATTGTATTTAAAAATTAAAAATTACAATTATTTGATTGTAGTTATAAAAAATTATGTAATATAAAAATTCGGAGTAAAGTTAACAGGTGTGAGTATGCCTAAATTTCCCCCAAAAGACTACATTCAAACTGTTCCCTTTCCTACCGACATTACCTTACAACCCATTGGTGTAGTGCATTCCCCCTACAAAGAAAGACACGGAACCCCACGACAATCGCAACTTCAATCAGCACCGTCAACTTATCAACCCGCGATCGCAAAAATTGAACTGTTCAACACCATACCCGAAGAAGCACTCAAAGACATAGAAGGTTTCGAGCGGATTTGGGTAATATCATGGTTACACCTAAATAAACACTGGAATCCCACGGTAATTATTCCACGCGGTCCGCGCATTCGTCGAGGCACTCTAGCAACTCGCGCTCCCCATCGCCCCAACCCCATCGGAATTAGCGCACCCAAATTAGTTAAAATAGAAGGTTTAATTTTGTATGTAGAAGGAATTGACTTACTAGATCAAACCCCCGTATTAGATATAAAACCTTATGTCACTTATTGTGATGCTTTTCCCGATGCAAAATGCGGTTATGTAAACGACATTGAAAACGCTTCCGACCATGAAACTGATATATTTGGTAAAACTAATCTCAGATAATTAAAACTTTGCGAGCCTTTGCGTTTACCTTTGCTTCCCTCTGCGTTTAAATGAATTAATTATTCGCTTCCCAGTTTATGATGATGAAAAAAAAACCGCAGAGAACGCAGAGGAAAGAGATTAAAGAGAGATTCGTCATTATACACTGAGAAAGGAGTATGACACAATTATACAATACCCCTTTTTAAATCCAAAATCCAAAATGATTATACTTGTTTCCCATCGCCAGCAAAGCGATAATTAACTCCATCGATTTTGATTCACAGGTGGAATTAATGGAGTACAATTCTCAACAACTAGCTCAACTGTACAAAGATACTCTGCTCAAGGATGTCCTACCATTTTGGGAAAGACATTCAGTAGATTGGGAAAAAGGTGGTTATTTCACCTGTTTGGATCGAACTGGTAAAGTCTACGATACTGACAAGTTTATTTGGTTGCAAAATCGTCAGGTGTGGCTGTTTTCCATGCTGTATAATCAGTTGGAGAAACGGGAAGATTGGTTGAAAATCGCTGCAAACGGTGCGAATTTCCTCGCTGAACATGGAAGAGATGAAAGCGGTAATTGGTATTTTTCTTTAACCCGCGAAGGTCAACCGTTAATACAACCTTACAATATATTTTCCGATTGTTTCGCGGCGATGGCTTTTAGTCAATATGCTCTCGCTTCTGGGGAAGAATCAGCGAAAGATATCGCATTACAAGCTTATAATAACGTTCTGCGTCGCCAGTCCAATCCCAAAGGTAAATATAATAAAGCCTATCCCGGTACTCGTCCGATGAAATCTTTAGCAGTACCGATGATTTTAGCTAACTTGTCTTTAGAAATGGCTTGGTTGTTAGAAAACAATACTTTAGAACAAGTTTTAGACCAAACTGTCACAGAAGTAATGGGTGATTTCCTCGACAAAGAACGAGGATTAATGTTTGAAAATGTCGCTCCCGATGCAAAGCATATTAATTGTTTTGAAGGCAGGTTAATTAATCCCGGTCACGGTATAGAAGCGATGTGGTTTATGATGGATATCGCTCAGCGTCGTGGAGATAAGCAATTAATTAATCAAGCTGTTGATGTCATGTTGAATATTCTTGATTTTGCTTGGGATAAAAAACACGGTGGTTTGTATTATTTTATGGATATAGATGGACATCCACCACAGCAACTTGAATGGGATCAAAAGTTGTGGTGGGTGCATTTAGAATCTTTAGTTGCTTTAGGGATGGGTTATCGTTTAACGGGAAGAAAGGAATGTTGGCAGTGGTACCAAAAGATGCACAGTTATACTTGGACGCATTTTGCGGATGTGGAGTATGGGGAGTGGTTTGGTTATTTAAATCGTCGTGGTGAGGTGTTGTTGAATTTAAAGGGTGGGAAATGGAAGGGTTGTTTTCATGTTCCTAGAGCAATGTATATGTGTTGGTTACAGTTTGAGGAGTTGGGGTAATTAAAAACTTTGCGTACCTCCGCGCTTACCTCCGCGCACCTTTGCGTTTCAAACAGAAGTCACTCAATCCTCCGAATAACTCCTAAAAATTCTCTGATGGAAAGTAATTTACTTATATAAGCATCTCTATTTTAATCACCATCATCAACTATAATGATGATTTGCAAAATATAAGTTGAAAGTAATTTATTTATGACAATCAAACTCCCCGATTACAGACAAGCTGATGATAGTAATAACTTTGAATATTACTTAGAATATGGCAAAGTAAATAGTTCTTTTCAAAAACCTGCCATTCTTTTAATTGGTGGTGCAGAAGGAGGAACTGTAGGAGAAGATGCAGCGACTAAATGGTTTCTTAAACAAGCTAATTATGGAGATTATTTAGTATTGCGCTGCGGTGGTGTAGGCAGACAAGCACAGTGGATTACAGACAATTATAGTGATTTAATAAATTCAGCGGCAGAACTTTCTATTGATAGTCGAGAAGCAGCTAATAATCCAAAAGTAGTAGAATACATCAAAAATGCTGATGCTTTATATTTTGCTGGTGGAGATCAAAAGAAATATGAAAATTGCTGGGAAGGAACAGCTACAGAAGATGCTATTAATTATTTAATTAATCAAAAAAAAGTTCCTGTGGCTGGAACTAGTGCTGGTATGGCAATTTTAGGAGAATATTATTATGCTCCTTCTAGGCAAGGATTACTGAGTTCAGAAATTTTGAATGACCCTTTTCATGAAAATACTCAGGATATTTATCATAGTAATTTTCTCCAAGTTCCTTATCTCAAATACGTGATTACTGACACCCATTTAGATAGACGTAATGACAATCATCCAGAGACAAGATACGGGAGAATTTTCGGATTAATGGCTCGAATTATGGTAGCCGAAAATCATCCCGTTTATGGAATTGGTTTGGAAGAAGGTGCTTTTGTCGCAATTGATGAAAACGGAATTGCTCAAGTTTTCGGTAATGGCTCGGATAAGGGACACGATGCTTATTTTCTACAAACTAATGGCACATCACCAGAACAAATAAAACCGGGATTGCCGTTAATTTGGGATAATAATGGACGAGCCGTTAAAGTCTATAAAATTCAAGGGACACCAGAAGGAAGTGGCTCATTTGACCTCAATAATTGGTTAACGGCTTCCGGAGGAACTTGGGAATATTGGTTTACCACAGATGGTGATTCTGGTTTTCGACAAGAACGAATTCGTTAGTAAATAGCGATATTTATCTAAATATCAAAACCGTAGAATTTCGTGATATCTACGATGGGCTACGCCTACGCAATTTTCCTCTAGAGGTTCGATTTCCCAAATAATCCCTTCTCCTGGTTGTAAGATGACTTCTACAACAAGTTGTTCAACAGCAGTTACTGCTACATCTTCATTATTGGGGAAGGGTTTTAAGTCTTCGGTAAGCAATCTCAATGTAAATCCTTCGGGAATAAAGCCATTTGTAGCAGCGTTACGCAATGCAAAACGCCAAATTATTCCTTCTGGTTCATTTTGAGGAACGATTGAAAGAATATATTGTTGTTCCCCAATAGTTAATTCACGAGCCAGGATTGTCCCCGGTTGTTCTACACTACGAGTACCTGACGTAGCAGTTTGTAAATCAAACCTTCCCCAACCCAATTGTTGCGCTGTTTGAGAAACTCCCTGTTGCAACCATTCCATCACACACCATTGTTCCGGTAATCCTAATCTTCTTTCATATAAACTTCTTCGCCAACCCCCATGTTCGATTAACGCTCCCCACATAGGAAATGGAATTTCCAAACGAGGTGCTATTACTTCGGGATTTCCCAAACGAGAAATTAAATTTTTCGCTTGGGCTGGAGTTAAATTTGCTAAAGGTGGAATCTCCTTACGGGTTGTTTCTTGGGGACAAAACTGTAGCGCTATAGTTAATAAACTTAAATCTGTAATCATTTCGGTAGAATCTAAAGCATAAGTCCGCCAAGTAGCATCATAATTAAGATTATTCTTGAGTTGAGCATGAGTACAATAACCCCAAACTCTGACAAAACCTTCATCCGGTTCGACTTGTACCCCCAAATAATAATCACCCGCCCAACTGGGTATATCTACCCATTCTTGAGCAACTCTTAATTCACTTAGATCAATATCTTCACTGGGAACCAATACAAATTTAGTCCCGTCTGTAATAGTAATTGAACATCCATTAACCAGCTCCCACAAGCTGGGTAATGCAGTGGTACTGGGCGAAAGCTTTGCCTGCTGAGTCAATTCTGACTCCAACCAGGGTAAGATAGCCAGAAGGCAAAGCTTATTCATATATGCTTGATAGCAATTTGCAGCTGAAGAAAAATTTTGACTTTCAACCCAAGCTTGATTTTTAGCGTTTAATGGTATCTCTAAAATCAAGTCGGATGGGGAAGCGAAAGTAAATAGCGAGACATTATTCATAATCAGGTTCAAGGTTCAAGGTTAAAGGTTAAAGGTTGGTAATAAACAACCAATAACTGTCCACTGTCAACTGTCAACTGTAATAACTGTACAACCACTCCTCCATGATGCTGCTAGTGGTTTTCAATATGTCTGAGGTTAGGGAAATATGCAGTTTTTCTTGACTCCATTGGAATACGGAACGCAGTAATGTTTCTTTGGTTTTACTCAATCGTCGCGAAACTGTGTATTGTTTAACTTCTAATTGTTGAGCAACTTGTTGTTGTGTCAAACCTTGTCCATAATAAAGTTGTAAAATTTGCTGTACTTGTTTGTCTAATTGCGTAATTTTATTTACTAATACGGCATTCATCTCTGATTCTTGAGAAGCCTTTACTTGTTCTTCTTCCGTTGCGATAATTTGATTTAATAAAGAATCTTCTCCACTAGTAAGATTATCTACCCATTCAAAAGCATCTTCACCACCGGCAGGAGCATTTATAGAAGTAACACTAGGGTAAAGATGTTTACGGATAGAAGCAGCACAATTCAATAACCAATTTTCTAAGGTTTGAGAATCTACCGATGAATTGGTTTGTTTATTGTACGCTTGAGTTATGGCTGACCAAATTTTCTCATCTGGACGAGGAAGTTGACGAGTGCTACTAGCTTGTGTTGGTACATAAAAATTTTTAAAACTGTTCCAAACAATTACATAAGCAGCAATTTTATCTTCAGATAAACCCCACTCTTGCAAAGATTCAACCAAACGCTTGTAACTGGTTTTGCGTAGCAAACCCCAAACCGAACAAATATCAACCTCGTGACGCTGACGTAAAGTATCACGGATTATACTTCCGAAAGTCGCACTAGCATAGTTTTTCAGCCGAAAACCAGAATCAGGATTGTACCCCTGGAGAACTTTATCGAACTTTGCGATCGCAATTTGAAAGCAGTCGGAAAGATTATACTGAATACTCGCAAATGTATTAGCTGCTTTTGCAGAAGTCCAGTAACAACACTCCTGTAAATAAGCTAAAAGATGTTCTTTGGCAATTTGCTGTGACTGAGAATGCCATACTTTATACCAGTAAAGCGCCCAAAAATGATCTGAAGTTTCCTGGGGAATTTGCTTTACACAATTACTCATACTCCGACGCAGTTTACCATCAGTCGCCCAACCACGAAAACGGTCTGCATCAAATTGTAAAAAAGTGGAAAATATCTCAACAATATTATTTCTAGGGTGCATAAAAAATACTAGTAATCAGTTAACAGTTAACAGTAATCAGTTAAATGTTAACAGTCAACAAGTAACAATTACTCATTACCTATTTATACAAATAGCTGCATAAATATTTGAAACCAAACGTATCTAGATAACACAGAGAATTAAACTTATTTGTGAGGTCTCCAAATGTTCGGTAAACTAATTAAAACAACAGTTTTCGGTAGTATAGTAATCCTTTCAACAGCATCAGCCGCTTTAGCTCAATTTTCTGTTCCCATACCTAATTTAAAAATTAATCCTGCATCAAAATTTACCTGTGACCCTCATACCAAAACTTTTGTTGTTAAGTCTTTAAATAATGCACAAGGTCAAGGTATTCGTTGCGTAAAATTTTCTAATGGTCAAAACCTTTCTCAAACTCCTCGAATTTCTTGGTACGGCGAAGGAAATTGGAATGGTAACACCTATCGTCATGCAGGACACGCATTCGCTAAAGGTACTAATCTGATTGGCTATGCTTCTGATATCCATGGTAATGGAGAGTATTTCAACGGTAACTTCAACGGTAACCTCACATTACGGCTTGTAAATGGTAACGGAAGAATTCGTGTAACGGGTGCATGGAATGAAGAATGGATACCAGTACAATCGACTTCCTATAAGCCTTTATCTAGACCAAAAACTTGTGGAAATTACTTTGACGAATATCAAGTTTCTGACCTCACAGGAAACCGTAATGGTTCTGGTTTACGTTGTGTTTTGCGTGTAGGAAGTCAAAATACCACTTGGTTTGGTAACGGTAATTGGGAAGGAAATACTTACTCTCATCTCGGTACTCGTGGTAATACAGGTCACGGAGCTAGCGATATCTGCGACTCAGCTTTTGGACCAATTTGTAATACATTTGCTTACGGTTCGATTAAGTTAAATCCTGTTGCTGGTGGGTTTAATGTTACGGGTGCTTGGAGCGAAAAATGGCGTAATTAATTGAACTTAAAGAAGTCGGGTTTTTACGATATAAATATCCATAACACATTTATAATTCTCATAAAAACCCGACATATACCCCACGAAAAATTAAAGTTTTACAATTTGTTTTCTTAGTAAACAATAATTGATAATTATCTATTGGTAATTTTTCATTGTTTGAGACGTAGCAATACGATATAAAATCCGTTGACATCGGAATTATATGTTTATAAACGCAGAGAGACACAAAGGTAAACGCAGAGTGACACAGAGTTTTTTATCATGCATTGAATAATTCCAATATAAGCGGAAAAGATATTATACAACCAAAAATTAAATATATTTTATTAATCTATTACCGGATAGAATTAGTATTATGATGCTGATTTTATCCGATTTTTCTATCTGTTCAAAAAAAATCAATATTAGCGAATAGGGAAAGACTGTTCCCTGGGTAATTGACTATCATTTTCTATGGTCGGAGTAATCCAAGGTGCCGATGGTGGTAAATGTCGTATTGGTGTATAATCCTTATACACAGGTTTAGTTATAGCTGGTGGCATTTTATTCATCATCCCTTCTTCTACTGGGGGAATCCAACGTGGTGGTGGTGGCATCGGTCTAATACCACCTTCTTCGGGATTTAACATTGCATCAATGGAATTTTGTGGTTTGATGGCTTGATGTTCATTCCATATAACCCGCTTGAACGCACTCGTCAAACTTGAAAAGTTACTTGATAAAATTGTAGATATTACAATTGTTGTACTCAGAATTTGCCTTTTCATATACATCATTACCACTCAGACTTTTGATGTCACTATATACTCAACAAAATATTGCGATCGCAGTATCATTATTTGGATTCAGATTGATAAGCAATATTACAGTTCATACATCACAAATTCAGTAATGTATATGCAGAAAAAATTAAACAAGGCTCTTAACCAAGTTTCACAAAATCAAAAGCCGCAATCAATTAATAAGAACTATATATATTATGTCAGCAATTATACTAATTATATTGTATTTAAATATTCTTTGTCATCTTCTTTTAACGAAACTTATATTGATTATATTTTATAGTTAATTAGTTAATTAGTGATTTATTTCAGTATTTAATTATTTAAGTATATTGCTCTTAACTTTAGATTTGCTGAATAGGAGTATGAATTGAAATCTCAAGTAAAATCCTTTTCATAGATAAAATTAGCAGTGGTAATTTGTAATTATATCATAAATTCGGTGTTGTTGCATTTAAAAAAGAAGGAATTTCAAGGATATGAAAATATACTAATCCTAAAATAAGTAAAGTGTAGATAGTTGAAGTTCCTAATCCAATGAGTAAATCTTTTTTAAGATTCTTGGATTTTTGCTCAAAAAACATATCTAAAGCACCAATTTGCATCATCAGGATACCTAAAATATTTGATATCCAGTATCCGATAATTGTCAAAGGTACAAATAAATTTGGAGAAATCCAACTAGCAAGATAGCCGAAAAAATAAGCAATAGGTAAATTAAAAAATAAGTCATTCCACCAAGATAAAGGTGAAAGCATATAGCCAACACCTAGGAATAAAAAACCCTTGATTTTTTTGAACATCAGTTGACAGGGATCAATTATTGCTTAGCTTTTCAATTAATTTTAGTACCTTTTGCTCTAATTCTCCCAGAGCTTCTTGAGGAGAAGTTTGACCAATATCATGAATTAACCAATATTCAATATTATCCATCCATTGAAGAAAACGTTCTTGCATTAAAGGACGATGTTCCGATTCATCAACAGCGATGATTAAATCAAACTTTTGGAAATCTTCTACCATTGCGGATTTAGGAAAGCGTTCTTCTGGTAATATAATTATTCCACGTTCCTTGAGAGCTGCAACCGCATAGTGAGACATTGCACCAATATTGTTGGTACCACGTTCGAGTGCTAAACCACGGGAATCAGCTTGCCAATCTAAACCTTTTTCAGCAGCTAAATGATTGAATAAATTCTCAGCAAAACGACTGCGGTAATAATTGCCTGTACACAGAAATAATACTTGATTCATAATTTAATCACAATTTTTTAGTTAATAGTTAACAGTAATTAAGTAAGTAGACTCAAAGACTTATCTCTATTCCCTAGTCCCTACTTCCTACTCCCTGCTTTTTGTTGATTTACCGATGCGAGATTTTTTTGAGCCATTTCCCATTCTTGAGGATAAGCTTGTTGGGTATGAACTAGCAATGCATTTTCATAATGATGACTGGCTTTATTCAGATTTTCTATTTTATTTTCCTTAACTCTGTTACTATAAGCATTGCCTAGATTATTATGAATCATTGCCCATTCATAGGGATAGGTTTCGCGGGTGTGGACTTTTAGTGCTGATTGATAGCAATAAATTGCCTTTTCGATATTTTCGGCTTTTTCTCCGTGAATGCGATCGCCATAAGCATTTCCGAGATTATACTGAGTTGCTGCCCATTGTTCAGGATATTTATCATAAGTGAATACGGAATGTATGGTTTCATAACCAGCGATGGCAATTTCGAGATTATTAACCCGTTTACCCAAGGGAAATTCCTGAACCAAACTACTAAAAATACCAATAGTTGCAGCGATATCTTCTCCTTGTTCGGTAGTTGATTGAGAAATTGCATCTATTGCCCAATTTCGCAACACGTCAGCAAATTTCTCATCGAGTAGTTCGATATTTTTGTGTAGTAAGGGATAGACAACTTCGGGACTACCTTCGGTTTCTTCGGTAACTAATAATGCTTGTATTAATAAATCATTTTGATTTTCTGGACTAAAATCTGTTAAAGATAATTCCAAAACATCAGCTAACTGAGTTGCAGCATTGATCAAAAATTCAGCAATATCTTCATTACCTTGTTGAGAAAAGCCTTTTGCGACTTCTATCATTGTTTCTACTAAACCAGCATCAACATATTCGGGTTGAGCATCCAAAGTTGTTGCTTCTTCTTCGCTGCTGGCATTGGTAAGTAGCTGATTTATAATTTCTAAATAAATTTGGAGACGCTTTTCATCCATAAGAGATAAAAACCCTTTTTTGGCTTTTTTATTAGAAAACTATCCATAGAGGTATTTTTCAAGAGTGAATAAATACATTTGGTAGTAAAGACGTAGCAATGCTACGTCTCTACATTTTTCGCAGTCAAATATTATAAATATTTTATTGTTTGGTACCTACAAGGCACAATTCAAATCCCCGGCTTTTTTGGTAAAGCGCATATTTTCTCGATAATCCACGGGACAATCAATTACTGTGGGAACATCTTGTGCTAAGGCTTCTTTAAGAATAGGAACGAAATCGGTAGTCGATTCAACTCGATAACCTTTTAATCCCATGCTTTCGGCAAATTTAACAAAATCGGGATTACCAAATTTGATAAAAGATGCTTTACCTTCACCAAATTGATTTTCCTGTTTCCACTCAATTAATCCATAACCACCATCATTAAAAATCAGCGTTACAAATGGGGTACCAACTCGTAAAGCTGTTTCTAATTCCTGACAGTTCATCATAAAACCACCGTCACCACTGACAGCGACAACTTTACGATTGGGATGAACTAATTTAGCCGCTAAAGCACCAGGAATCGCGATTCCCATGGCTGCGAACCCATTAGAAATAATACAGGTATTTGGACTATGACAGTGGTAATGACGAGCAATCCACATTTTATGTGCGCCCACATCAGAGATTACAATATCTTCTGGTCCCATTACCTGCCGTAAGTCGTAAATTAACTTTTGTGGTTTAATAGGAAATTCTTCATCTTTAGCATAATATTCGTAATCAGCGCGAATATTTTCTCTCAGTTTAATTGCGTAGGGTTGAGTTTTATCGTCTCGATTTGCTACCTTTAAAATTTCATTTAAGGAATCAGTTATATCACCTACTACTTCGACTTGAGGAATATAACTGCTATCAATTTCTGCTAACTTTGCACTAATATGAATAATCGGAATATTACCATCGGGGTTCCATTTCTTAGGTGAAAATTCAATCAAATCGTAACCAATGGCAATTACTAAGTCAGTATGATCAAAACCACAAATACTAAAATCTCGTTGCTGCAATCCTACAGTCCATAAAGCTAAAGGATGAGTATAAGGAATTATTCCTTTACCCATAAAAGTATTGGCAGCCGGGATATTTAAGTCGGTAGCGAATTGAGTTACCGCATCGCTAGCTTTGGCACGAATTGCTCCATTACCAACTAAAATTATTGGATTGGTAGCTTGAGAAATTGCCGCAGCCGCAGCCCTAATACTCGCAAAAGAAGCATAAGTTTTTTCTTCATTATCCTTACGTAAAGGCTTACCTTCTACCAACATTGCGGCGATATTTTCGGGTAAGTCAATATGTACTGCACCCGGTTTTTCTCTTTGCGCTCGTTTAAAGGCTTTGCGGACAATTTCCGGTGTAATACTCGGACGAACTATCTGTTTATTCCACTTAGTGACTGGAGCAAACATTGCTACCAAATCTAAGTATTGATGGGATTCAATATGCATTCTGTCAGTTCCCACCTGTCCGGTAATTGCTACTAACGGCGCACCATCCAAGTTAGCATCTGCTACCCCTGTCATGAGATTAGTGGCACCGGGACCAAGTGTAGAAAGACACACCCCAGCTTTTCCGGTCAAACGTCCGTAGACATCAGCCATAAAAGCCGCACCTTGTTCGTGACGGGTAGTAATAAATTGAATCGAAGATTTTTTCAAAGCCTCCAAAACGTGTAAATTCTCTTCACCGGGGAGTCCAAATACATATTGCACCCCTTCATTTTCCAAGCACTTGACTAGTAATTCTGCTGTATCCATTGTGATTCCCCATTTTAGATTTTAGATTTTAGATTTTGGATTTTGGATTGGACATTTTTGGATTTAAAATTATCCCCTGAATGATATATTAGGGCTTATTTTTCAATCCAAAATCCAAAATTCAAAATCCAAAATTACTTCACCCACACAGTTTTAACATTGACAAACTCGTGTATACCTTGAATGCTTAATTCTCTTCCATATCCGGAAAGTTTGGTACCACCGAAGGGTAATCGGGGATCGGATTTGACTAAACCGTTGATAAATACGGCACCTGCTTCGATTTCTGAGATTAATCGCTGCTGCTCTGTGGTGTCAGTTGTCCAAGCACTTGCACCCAAGCCAAAGGGTGTATCATTAGCAAGTCTTATCGCTTCATCAATATCTTTAACCCGAAATAACATCGCTACCGGACCAAAAAATTCCTCTTTAGCTGTCGCAGAATCCGGAGAAATATTGGTGAGAATTGTTGGTGGATAATAATTACCTTTCATGTTTGATAAAGGCTTTCCTCCTAGCAATATTTTGGCACCGTTATCAAGAGAATTTTGGACTTGTTGGTCTAATTCTTTGAGAATATCGGGGGTAGCTAAAGGTCCTATATCAGTATCTTCCTCCATGGGGTCGCCGATTTTCAAGGCTTGGAAGTTTTCTAACAGTAGTTTTTCAAATTTGTCAGCAACTGCTTCGGCTACAATAAAGCGTTTGGCTGCTATACAAGATTGACCGTTATTCAACATTCTGGCTTTAGTTCCGGTGACTGCTGCTGTTTCTAAGTCAGCACTCGGTAACACGATAAACGGATCACTACCTCCTAATTCTAGAACCGTTTTTTTGATATGTTTACCAGCTGCTGCGGCTAAAGATGCTCCAGCTGCTTCGCTTCCTGTTAAGGTGGCAGCTTTTACTCGGTCATCAGCAATGATATTTGCTACCTTGTCCGAACCGATTAATAAACTTTGAAAAACACCTTGGGGAAAACCCGCTTGTTGAATAATTTTTTCAATCGCTAAGGCACACTGAGGTACATTAGAAGCGTGTTTGAGCAGACCCACATTACCAGCCATCAGTGCTGGTGCGACAAAGCGGAACACCTGCCAAAATGGGAAATTCCAGGGCATCACCGCTAAAATTATCCCTAAAGGTTGGTATTTAACATAGCTGTGAGTGGCATCGGTTTCTACTGAAACATCGGTAAGGAATTCGGCAGCTTTATCAGCATAATAACGACATACCAAAGCGCACTTTTTAACTTCACCAACAGCACTTTGATAAGGTTTACCCATTTCCAAAGTCATTATTTTCGCGAAATCTGCCTGTTGTGCTTCTAGAATATCAGCTGCTTTGTACATCCACTGCGAGCGTTGTGCAAAACTCGTCTTGCGGTAATTGCAAAATGCTTCGTGAGCTTTGTCAATTGCATTGTTTACTTGTGTATCAGTTAAAGACTCAAAAGTCTTGAGAGTTTCCCCTGTTGCCGGATTTATCGTGGCGATCGCCATTTTTCCCACCTCTCGGATAAATAGTGTGAGGTAACTTCATAGTCTTACATTAATTTTTCAAAAGCTACCACCACTTTGGGGAAGAGATGGGAATTGGGAATAGGTAATTGGTAATTGGTAATTGGGGATGGGAAATGGGTGTAGAATTTTAACTGATAACTGTTAACTGATAATGTCGGATATTCAACTAGCAATCGAGGGTGAGGATGCAGTTTCCGCAACTGAGGAACTTTTATCTATTTCAGGGATTTCGGGAAGCTATACTATAAGCGACGGTTGCAACTATTGTCGGGATTGTGGGGGGAACAATGGCGATCGCTGAACAAATGTTTAATCAACAAATTAAAAATCTTCAGGATTAATCCCTAATTCCCTCAACTTAGCAGCTAAACGCTCTGCTTTTTCAGTTGGTGTAGATATCCAGTTCCCAGCATCGTCATACCAGCGTAACCACAACCGCTCAACATCCTGATAACAACCTTGCCACAATCCAATCCCCAAACCTAATTCTGGCAACCAAACCCGATTATCTTCCACAATCATTGGTTGATAACGTCCAGCAACATTTTGAAACACTTTGAGTTGATCTGTGTAGCGGTCAAAAATAATATAATAGGGAACCCTGAGAATTCGTTCGTAAACTTCCCATTTGGTTGGAGGTTGATTCGCTTCCCGTAAACCTTGTCCTAAATCTTCTTTTTCGGTGCCAGGAGAAATTAATTCTACCATCACACTCGGGGCTACACCCTCTTGCCAAATCACATAACTTAAGCGTAAATCTTTACCTTGATACAGACGAGAAACCCCTAAAACAGCAAACCAATCGGGGCGCTTGTACCACAGAGGATGTTGAGTATCATAGTAAACATTCAAATCTGCGGCGATAAATACCTCATCCTTGGGGATATTAGGGGGTTGAAAAGTATCCCGCAAGAATTGAGGTTGAAAATCATGGAATTCATCTGGCAAGCCTGGTTCCTCCGGATCTTCGCTTTTAAGATCATACATCGTGGGTAGTATTTCTTGGGGGGAAACAGGAGGATCTGTTTGGAACATGATTTATTTTACCTCTGCCAACTAACTACTAGGTTACTTCAAGTCACAGCAATCGGTTGAAGGATAATGCGATTCATAAGGAAAGCTCCGCCAACGCGCTTTACCAAAAGTCTTTGCAATTAAATGAAAAAATTGGTAATGTTACTTATTTACCTCCCAAAAATTCATCAACCGTAATTCCTGCTTGACGAATCAAACTTCTCAACAAACCGGGGGCTAATTCTTTGTGATTAGGAACTGATAAAGTAGGCATTGATTCGTGCCAAAGTATCATGTGGCTTCCAGTTTGATGGTCAAATACATAACCAAATTTTTCCAAAATTTTAACCGCTTCTTTACCGGAAATATTTGATAAACGTCCCATCTAAATTACAACTTCCCCAACAAAAGATTGAGATTCCTTCTTCTGATAAGGTTTACCATGCTTTTCTTGAACGTATAGATAACCTTTAATCGCATCTTTAATATTCTCAACCGCTTCATCCAGCGTTTTACCTTGACTCACACAACCGGGAAGCTCAGGAACTTCAGCAACATATCCTTGATATTCCCCATCGAAGTTAAAAATTACTTGAAATTTCACGACTAATCAACCTTCAATCACAAATCCACAGCATAAATATAACAATTTAAACGTTAAAGGTAATAATTTCACCCCTTTTCTTCACAAGGCTATGGTGTACACATAAGTAGTTAAAACCCAATCTCGCCAGGGACTGCAAGTCCCTGCCTAATAGCCAAAGTCCTATAAATAGGACTGAGGCAACACTCCAGCATATTGAATATCGTAGCTGACTTGGGCTGTCGTCTTAAGACGACTTTAGCTGTTAGACGGGGGTTTTCAACCCCTGGCGGACTTAAATACAGTTTGTAAATCAAGGTGAGATTACACAACCTTAATGGTATAAATAATCTCGTATATTGCGAAAATATTTGTAAACTTAGGTCGTAAAAATATGTATTTCAAAACACTAATAACTAAGTCAATACTTGTTAGTTCTTTACTCTTAGTTTCTTCTCCTGCAATTGCTCAAACAATTCAAGATAAACCAAATCCTAATCTAGACCGTTTTCCGCAACCTATTCCCAATCCTCAACCTCTGCCCACGGAGGAACCGACTATTTCTCCTCCACAAATGGA
>JAYKJL010000244.1:0-71924 GCA_035285725.1 Nostocales cyanobacterium 94392
TTCCCTTTTTTGACTATTTTTTTAGCATACTAACTACTGATGAGCCAAATTTTTCAATTTTTCTCAATTTATCAACTAAACACCACATCTTCATATACTGCGCTCATTTCCATTTCAAAATTAATACTTTGAAGCTCAAAAGATTTATTTTCAGAAACATAAGACTGTAATACCCAAAGCCCTTCATTGTTACGACGAAAACATTCAATTCTCTGACGTTTGACATTAATTAAAACGTATTCTTGTAGAGTTTCTAATAGTTGATAATCGGCGAATTTATCGCCGCGATCAAATGCTTCTGTTGAATCAGATAAAACTTCCACAATTAAGCAAGGGAATTTCTTTTCTGTGGTATTTTCCTTGTCTCTCTCGTCGCAAGTAACCATGACATCAGGGTAATAATATCGGTTTATTTGCTCAATTCGAGCTTTCATATCGGAGATAAAAACGCGACAACCAGAACCCCGTACATGACTGCGGAGAAGTGCGAATAAGTTGCCGGAAACAGTAACGTGAGCGTCATTAGCACCTGCCATGGCATATGCGTAACCGTCAATGTATTCGCATTTGACGTTGCTTTCTAGCTCTAATTTCAGGTACTCTTCCGGAGTGATGTAATTTTGTTGTGGGGATGCGACCATTTTTTTGTTTTTATTTTAATTTCAAGCAGTGATTAATTCGGTTTCTTTGTTAGATGATTTATGATCTTCTACTAAAGAACGCTGGTTATCTTCACCTTGCAATTTGTTTGTTACATAGGCTGTAATGGCATTTACTTTACGCGATCGCCATTCATCAACTAGTTGCTCTACTTGGGTTACACTCATTCGTCGTGTCATTGCTTCGTAAAGATATGCTGCATGGGTTGTTTCATCTTTGGCAATACTGAGCATTCCTAATTTCAGATTACGGGCTTTAGAATCGTTTTCGGGTAGAACATTTGCCATCCGCGCAAAGTCTTTACTTGCATCCAATTCTAAGATATAAGTACTAGCCATAAACACATTCCAATCAATGGATTCTGCTTTTAATTGTTCTGAAGAATAACCTTCATAATATGTAGCAAAAAAGGGACTACGACGTTGTTTTGATTTTTTCTCGGTTGTATTTTCTTCCCTTGTTTCTGATGAGTGCTTTTTAAAATCGATAACTTTTTTATCAAGCTGTTTGAGCGCGATCGCAAAAATTTGTCCGTGTTTATTTTCGTCTTCTGCGTGTTTTGCTAATTTCTCCGCCAGCCATGTATCACCTTCTTTTGCAGCTCGCTGACTAAGTTTAGTTAAAAAAGGAACGGAACCCGATTCTGCTAATTGAAATCCGGCTAAAAGATTGGGACGGGTTTTAATATCGCGGATTTGCAACGCACTAAAATAAGCACTTGCACCAGAACCAGCTAAATGCATGATATAGGTAAGAAGATTCATAGTTAATTATTGGTTGAATATTTTTTATTTGTCGGATACAGTCGCTCAATTATCGGTATTTTCTAATTGAGAAACTCGCTGTTGTAATTCCTTAACATCCTGTCTTAATTCTATTACTAAATTTGCTAAGTTATCAAACATTTTGTCACGTTCTGATTGCGATAATCTTCTAGTAGGATGCTGGGATGATAAAGAATTATTGGGACTTTTTGGTGATGAACTACCTCGATTACCTTGCATTTCGAGCCGATTCACTTGAGATTCTAAACGCGAAAATTTTGATTCTAAATTATTTAAACGCGACTCTAATAATCCAGAAATAGCGATATCGGAGAATAATCCACCCCAAATTATAATTACAAAAAATGCAATAAATAATAACTTCGTGAAATTCAACATTTGATAAATTAGTAAACAAGTAATAAACAAAGAAAAGATAATGATTATTAAATCCTAACAATTACCTATCCCCAATTCCCCATTACCAATTACCAATTACCCATTACCAATTACTTATTCACAGTTTTAAATAATTCTTCCCAATCGATATAACTTGCATTATTTTCTCCTTGCTTTACCTCACAAGTGAGGTTATAAGCTGATGGTTCTTGTAATGCTTGTACACAAAGTTTGGCAACATCTTCACGGCTAATTTTTCCTCTAATATTGTCACCTTGCTCCAGAATTAATTCTTTACCACCTGGTTCTTCGGTCAAAGCACATGGTCTAATTATAGTGTAAGGAATTCCACTTGCTCTTAAAGTATCTTCTCCTTTCAATTTCCATGTTAAAATACCTCCAAGTTGGTCGTTTAGTTTGACTGCTGGTGGTTCTTCTTCTAAGTTTATACCTGGTCTTCCTGGACGAGTTACACCTGCTGAACTTACTAAAACAAATTGCGGTAAGGTTTGTCCTCCATAAGCTTTGATTGTTTCAACTTCTAAAGCAAAAGTACCCGGTGAAAAGTGAGGATTTAATTCTCCATCGTATTCAAATTTGCTCAACATTAATTGAAAAGAACAAATTTGATTAACGTAAATTGTCCCAGCATCTTTTACAGTTTTGGCACGAAAAACGGGAATTAATTCTGTAAAAGGAATTTTCACATTTATCCAAGTATCTGCTTGAGTATCAAAAGAATAACAATAGCCCATACCATCCCAATTGGTTTCTGTACGCAAAATGAATTTGTAGCGTTTGCCATCTCCTTTAACTCTTAGTTCAACACCTTCGTAACCGGATAAATTAAAAGATGGGTCAAAATTCTTGGTTCTAACTGAAGCAAATCCACCAGAATTTTCCGTGGAAACATTACCAAAAAATACAGCTTTACCTGAAGATAATTGAATATTACTCTGACTAACTCCACCCATAACTACATCATCTACAGCACCCCAAATATTTTTAATTTCCAGGGATGGATTACTAAAGTTAAATATAATTGTTTCGTTAGATGGAAGCAAATTTTTACTAACAGCTTCTATTAAGTTTTTTACACCTTTATATTCGACATTTTCTGGTGTATCACCAACAATTTCTGGCATATAAAATTTAATGCCTTGATTGTATTTTGCTCTATCCGGTGTATCTCCTTCTACTGGTTGTACTCGCACCGCAGTACAACAAATAACTGCTTGAATATTCGCTGTTAATAGTGAATTTAAAGTTTCTGGTTGGGTAATATCTCCGACTACAAAATCCGCTTTATCATCGAGAATTGACCTCGCTTTATCGATGTCACGTACTAAACATCTTACTTTGTAACCTTTTTCAATTAGTCGTTTTACAACCCTTCTTCCCACACCACCCGTTGCACCTGCTACTAATACAGCACCCATTTCTTTTGCTCCAATTAATTTATCCGAATCATCCTTAGAACCACTTTTAACTAAATCCTGTACCCAGTTAAGTAAGGGAATTACTTCAAAAAAGGTTAGAGTTTTGACAAATCTGCTTAAATTCCACATAATATTTCAATCATTTCAAGAATTATCAGTTTTTTATATTTATCATTTTTCAACTAATTTTCAATTATAGTTCGATTCATGCACGAGTAAACTAATCATAGGATATGAAAAATATACTCTTGAGTACCAAACTTAGATTTATGTTAATTTTTAATTAGAATCCTTGTTCACAAAATCTGATTTATATTAAAAATTGTATATGAAAATTAACTTACATTCAAATAGTTGAATTGATTTACTTTAAATATTCAAATGTGTAGGTATAGCTTAGTTTAGCCTCTAATATATAGATAGCCTTATATTAAGGATTCTAGCAAATTCAGAAATTATTCCAAAAATTCGTCAAGTTAATTTTATGAATCAAGTAGAAAAAGCGACGGCAGAATACCAGCAGTTTACCCAAGAAATTCAAAGTCTTATTATTAGTACGGTAAATAATCAGGGAATGCCTAATGGTAGCTATACTCCGTTTGTAATGGACGAATTGAAAAACATTTATATTTACGTTAGTGGGCTTTCAACACATACACAAAATCTCAACGTTAATCCTAACGTAAGTGTTTTGTTTATTGAAGATGAAGCCAAAAACTCACAAATATTTGCTCGTCGGAGACTTAGTTATGATTGTAGCGCGATTTTGATCGAGCGCGAAACTGATGAATGGGAAAAAATAGTGGATAAATTCCAAACACGTTTTGGCGAAATTATTGAAATGTTGCGCGGTTTAGCCGATTTTCGGATTTTTAAGCTAACTCCTCATAAAGGTCGTTTCGTAATTGGATTCGGAGCAGCTTATGATATTAGTGGGGACAATCTCGACCAACTGTTAAAGGTTAAAGGTCAAAGGTTAAAGGTCAAAGGTTAAAGGTCAAAGGTTAAAGGTTAAAGGTTAAAGGTCAAAGGTTAAAGGTCAAAGGTTAAAGGTCAAAGGTTAAAGGTCAAAGGTTAAAGGTCAAAGGTTAAAGGTCAAAGGTTAAAGGTCAAAGGTCAAAGGTTAAAGGTCAAAGGTTAAAGGTTAAAGGTCAAAGGTTAAAGGTCAAAGGTTAAAGGCATTCATTTTAAGGGTCAATCATCAACTGTCAACTGTCAACTAATTCCTATGCTTCAATTTCAACCTCCTGGCTTTGGGCATAAAATTATTCAAACATCCCTTGGAACAATGGTTTATTACACTCAAACCGCTGCACCTTGGGATATTAATGAAAATTTACCTTCCTTGATTTTTCTACATAATTTTGGTGGTGGTGCTTCTGCTTATGAATGGTCGAAAGTATACTCTGCTTTTGCTGGAACTTACCGGATTTTTGCACCAGATTTAATCGGTTGGGGTGAATCATCTCATCCGGTACGCAATTATCAAATTAATGATTATATCATCACTATTAAAGAATTTATTAAACAAACTTGTCAAGAGCCTGTAACCGTTGTAGCGTCTTCTCTTACAGCTGCTTTGACTATTCGTCTTGCTATTCAACAACCGCAATTATTTAAAAGCTTATTTCTATCATGCCCATCTGGATTTGATGATTTTGGACAAGGTAGTGGACGTAGACTTCCTTTAGAGGTTATAAATACACCACTTTTGGATAGTTTGATTTATAAATTGGGTGCGGAAAATGAATTTGCAGTCAGGAATTTTTTACAAAGTTTCCTATTTGCAAAACCCGCACGTATCTCGTCAGAAATTGTACAAGCTTATTTAGCTTCTGCTCAGCAACCTGATGCTAAATTTGCTGCTTTATCGTTTTTACGTGGTGATTTGTATTTTGATTTGAGTCTTTATATTAAACAACTCACCGTACCTACAGCAATAATCTGGGGTGAAAAAGCACAGTTTATTGATATGAAGTTAGGAAAGCGTTTAGCAGACTCAAATCCAAATGCAATTCCAAATTTTCATCCCATCCCGGATACTGGTGTACTACCACATTTAGAAACACCGGAAATTGTCATTGCGTTATTAAATAAACATCTAAATTATCTAGGACTTACGCATTGACAGAAAACACAAAATATGGGTATGAAAAAAGCCACATCCATCCTAGGGGTTTAGCATTCTTAAACTCCTACATTATGACTATATACTCATAAACTATCAAAGCCTGAAATGACCGAAGAAAGGCAGAGGGCATTAGGCAGTCGGCAGTCGGCAGTCGGCAGTGGGAAAGAGTAATAAGACTTCGTACTTCTGCCTTCTTAACTTTCTTACGTGAACGCATACCATAATCAATTTGTACAGAGCGTAAGTCCTATTATCATAAAATTTAAAATATTTTTTCCTTAAATCTAGGTAAAAATACAGTAATTAAGTATTTGCTACAGCTATAAGTTTATGAAATATTATTTGTAATAAACTTTAAATAACTAATAACGAATAATTGATAATTGTTTATTCATACAGCGAATTTGGGAATACTAAATATAAACGTAATGTGTTTCCTAATTAACTTATGCTACCGACACAATTCAAGTCTTTACAGCTCCCCAAGGAAAATATACTCAATTCCTTATTAATGTGTCAATTGGTGATTGACAATTTACCGGAATTAATTTACTGGAAAAACAAAGATTTAATTTTTCAAGGTTGTAATTTAGCTTTTGCTCAAGCTGTGGGTTTATCTTCTCCCCAGCAGATTATCGGTAAAACAGATAACGAATTAGCTTGGAACAATCAAACATTAGAAATTTTAAGAAACCCCCTTGAAAGTGTCGGCTTTGCAGGGGATTGCCATATTATTGAAAATAATACCAGTTTTGAACATACCTGGTTTTCCTTGGCTTCAGGTAAACAAGTCTGGTTAGATATCCGTAAAAATCCTTTAACTGATATTAATGGCGAAATTGTTGGTATGCTTTGTCGTATTGAAGATATCACAAAGCGTAAATTACAAGAAGCTGAATTAATCGAATCTCAACAGCGACGTTTGGCTTTGATGCTCGAACAAACACCCTTAGCAGTAATTGAATGGAATCGTAATTTTGAAATTAAAGAGTGGAATGCAGCCGCAGAAAAAATTTTTGGATACAGTAAAAGCGAAGTTTTAGGTCGTCCGTTTAATTTTTTAGTTGCGGATGATTTTAAAGTTAGTTTATTAGAAATATTTAATCAATTTCTCGACAAAAAAGCAAGAATACTTAGCACCAATGAAAACTTAACTAAAGATGGTAGAAAAATTATTTGTGAGTGGTATAATTATCCTTTGATTGCCACTAATGGTGAAGTAATCGGTATTGCTTCAATGGCATTAGATATTACCGAACGTAAACGTGCTGAGGAACAATTACAAAAACAAGAACAATTTCTCCGCACAGTTTACGATGGTGCTGATAACTCTTTAATTGTTGTCGATGTTAGCGAAGATGGCAATTTTTACTATGTAGAAATTAATTCAACAGCAGAAAGAGTTAGCGGTTTAAATAAAACCCAAGTTATTGGTAAAACACCTGAAGAACTATTTGGAGAAGTAGAAGGTACCGCATTTAGTCAAAGATATCAGCAATGTGTAGCAAGTGGAAAAGCTTTATCTTTTGAAGAATATTTGACTTTTCTGGGTAAAGAAACTTGGTTTTTAAATACCATTAATCCTTTAAAAGATAATTCTGGAAAAGTATACAGACTCATATGTACGTCTTTAGAAATTACCGAGCGTAGACAAGCAGAAATAGCATTAAAACAGTCTTTAAAAGAATCGGCTGATATCAAGTTTGCTTTAGATCAAGCCGCTATCGTGGTTATAACGAATAATCAAGGAACAATAGAATACGTTAACGAGAAATTTTGTGAAATATCTCAATATAGCCGGGAAGAATTAATTGGTAAAAGCCATCGGATTGTTAACTCCGGTTATCATCCTAAATCCTTTTTTACCGAAATGTGGGGAATCATCAGTAGTGGTAAAGTTTGGCGAGGAGAAATAAAAAACCATGCCAAAGACGGAACTGTTTATTGGGTTGACACAACGATTGTACCAATGTTAGACACACAAGGTAAACCCGAACATTACATTGCCATTCGTAATGATATAACTGCTCGTAAACAAGCTGAAACCGAAGTACATCAAAAAGCGCAAGACTTAGAAAATACTCTTCGGGAACTGCAACGTACTCAAACACAGCTAGTTCAAAGCGAAAAAATGTCCGGTTTAGGTCAATTAGTAGCTGGTGTCGCTCATGAAATTAATAACCCGGTAAACTTTATTTATGGAAATCTTGACCATGCGAACAATTATGCTCAAAATTTATTAGAAATTATCGAAGTTTATCGTCAAACCTATCCTCAACCCACATCAGAAATAGAGGAATTATCAGAAGAATTAGACTTAGAATTTTTAGTAGAAGATTTACCAAAGCTTTTGGCTTCAATGAAAGTAGGAGCGCAAAGAATTAGGGAAATAGTAGCTTCTTTGCGTTCATTTTCTCGGATGGATGAAGCCCAAATGAAAGTAGTGGATATCCATGAAGGAATCGACAGCACTTTAATGATTTTAGAACATCGCATCAAAGCCAAACACGACCGTGCGAGAGTTGAAATTATTAAAAATTATAGTAGTTTTCCACCGATAGAATGCTATCCTGGTCAACTAAATCAAGTATTTATGAACATTTTAGCGAATGCACTCGATGCATTAGAAGATGAAATAGGAGATAATCATCCTACTATTTGTATCACAACAGAATTAGTCGAATCAAAACAAGTAATAATTTCTATATCTGATAACGGCAAAGGAATTCCTGAAAATATTAAAACAAAACTTTTTGACCCATTTTTTACGACTAAACCTGTAGGTAAAGGTACCGGAATGGGATTATCAATTAGTTATCAAATAATTGTTGAAAAACACAATGGCTCTTTAGATTGTATTTCCGCACTCGGAAAAGGAACTAAGTTTGTTATGACTATTCCGATCAAACAATCTAAATAATTAAGTCGGGTTAGCTGTAAAACTTGAATTTTTCGTGGGGTAAGAAGTCGGGTTTTGATTGATGTTTTCTGGTTTTACCAATAGAAAATCGTAAAAACCCGACTTCTGTGATTACTATTGACTGTTTAACTTAGGGAATCGCCACCACTCGTAACAAACGTTCCATAATACTTTGCGCTCTTCTTCCTCCTACCGGAATCAAACGATGACTCAAAACATGAGGAGCGATGAATTTCACGTCATCGGGAATTGTATAATCGCGTCCGCAAAGATACGCAAAGGCTTGAGTCGCTCGGTGTAACGCAACAGTACCCCTCGGACTGATACCGAGAGTAATTTCTTCGTCGCACCTCGTCGCTCGCACCAAGTCAAGCATATATTGCTGCAATGAAGCTTCTACCTTGATACCAGCGCAAATTCGCTGTAATTCTTCCACTTCAGCCAAGGTAATGCAGGGCTCTAGCTCCGTAATTTTACTGCTACTTTGGAGGCGTGATAATATTTGTAACTCTTCTTGTTCCGTTGGATAACCCAAGCTCAAGGACAACATAAATCTATCCATTTGCGCTTCCGGCAGGGGAAAAGTACCTTGATATTCAACCGGGTTTTGGGTAGCTATAACAAAGAACGGTGTGGGAACAATACGAGAGACACCATCAACCGTGACCTGACCTTCTTCCATCACTTCTAGCAAAGCCGATTGAGTCCGGGGTGTAGCGCGGTTAATTTCGTCTGCTAATATCACATTGCCAAAAATCGGACCTTCGAGAAAAGTAAATTCACCAGTTTTGGGGTTCCAAATGTTTGTACCTGTAATATCAGTCGGTAATAAGTCAGGTGTGCATTGTAGCCTTTGAAACTTGCCATCAATAGAACGAGCCAAAGATTTAGCTAGTAGCGTCTTACCCACTCCGGGAACATCTTCAAGCAAAGCGTGTCCCCCACCCAACAAAGCAACCAACACCAAGCGGATAGCTTGAGATTTACCAACAATAGTACGAGCTAGATTTTGTGTCAGAGCCTCAATTTTATCTCTCATGCACCAAATAAGGTTAAAGGTTAAAGGTTAAAGGTTAAAGGTTAAAGGTTAAAGGTTAAAGGTTAAAGGTTAAAGGTTAAAGGTTAAAGGTTAAAGGTCAAAATTCATAATTCTTAACTCCGGTGGTACTAACTTTTCTACCCACCTCCCCCGAACCCTGAACCCCGAACCCCATCCCCTTGTCTCCTTGTCTCCTTGTCTCCTTGTCCCCCCATCCCCCCATCTCATTTATTGTTCCCAGAGTTGGAGTAAACTAACATTCGGAAGTGAAAAATTTTCTGGCAATGGTGCAGTCAAGTTGAATTTGAGTTTTGAGTGCTTCTAAAGTGGCAAATTTTTGTTCCGATCTGAGAAATTTTTCTAATTGGATTTGCAGTTTTTGCTCATATAAATCTCCTGACCAATCTAAAAGATGCACTTCTAACGTGATACTAGTACCATTGACGGTGGGGCGATCGCCAATGTTCATTACTCCCCAATGGTTTTTCAAAGTTATGTCATTCATGGCGATGGCACTGCTAACCCGGACTGCATAAACTCCTTTTCGGGGTAAAAACTTATCTTGTGGTAATTGCAAATTGGCTGTGGGGAAACCGATAGTCCTACCAAGCTGCTGTCCTTTAACTACTGTACCAATAAGGGTATAAGGTCTTCCGAGCAGTCGATTGGCTCTTTCAATGTCTCCAAGTTCGAGAATTTGACGAATAAGTGAAGTGCTGATGCGGGTTTCCTCTTTTATAAGAGGTGAATCATCTGGGTGAGTTTCCAAAGCAACAATGGTAACAGGAATACCATAGTTGGCAGCGAGTATCTGTAAATCTATTGCGGTACCGCTACGTTGGGAACCAAAGCAAAAATCTTGTCCGACGCTGATTCTAGAGGCTTGCAATTTTTCCACGATAATTTGCTCTACGAACTGTTCGGGAGTCAAAGCAGTTAATTCTTTGTTGAAGGGAATTAATACAAGTTGTTCTACCCCAAGCAGTTCTAACTGTTGAACTTTCTCATCCAAAGGAGTCAACAATCTTCTGGGTTTTCGCGTAAAAAATTCTTGAGGATGAGGGGAAAATGTAACAACTGATGAGTAAGTATGTTCTGTGTCTGCTGATTTGTGCAAAATTGGCTGAATTACCTTTTGATGACCGCGATGAACACCATCAAACTTACCAAGGGCAACAGCAGTAGGAGTTTTAATTAATTCGGTTGAACAAGTAACCCACACAGAACACCCATTTTGAGACAGATTTGACACGTCGATTTTGGGACGAGAGGTTGATCAATAACGGGAGTAGGACCACCGGAGTTAGGAGTTAGGAATTAGGACCACCGGAGTTATGAGTTATGAGTTATGAGTTAGGAATTGGAATTTCAACCGTTACCCATTAACCATTACCCATTAACCGTTACCCATTAACCATTACCCATTACCCATTACCTATTCCCAATTGCCATAGTTTATTTAACTAAGGCTCTCGAATACCAATTTAATCCAAATCTACAATTAATTTGAGAACAAAGCTTTATGTCAAATACCCACTAATAGGAAAAGTTTTTGATAAACCAACATTCATCGGAACGTTTAGTACCATTCCTTCTTTTGCCATGACTGCACCGGGAAATTCATTAATGGCTTGTTGTCCAATATTGTCTAAAAACTGATCGTTATGGGCTGGATCGTGATGAAAAATTACTAAAGTTTTGACGTTAGCGGCTTTGGCTACTTTGACGGCTTCTTGCCATGTGGAATGTCCCCAGCCAATTTTAGGCGATTTTGGTGAATAATATTCTTCATCGGTATAAGTTGAATCGTAAATCAAAATATCCGCATTATCAGCAAGTCTTAAAACATTTTCGTCTAACTTATCCGGATAATGTTCGGTATCCGTAACATAAGCAGCAGAACCACCTTGCCAATTAACTCGATATCCTACCGATTCTCCTGGATGATTTAACGGTGCAGTTTCGATGGCAATATCTTGGATATGAATTGTTTTTCCCGGTTTTACCTCATAAAAATCCAAATTGGACTGCATAATCTGTAAAGGTACAGGAAAGTTCGGGTGCAGCATCTGGTCGTTTAAGCGTTGTTCGACAGTAGAACCATCAGGTGCGATTGCACCATAAATATGAAATTTATTGCCTGCAACAAATCCAGGAGTAAAAAACGGAAATCCTTGTACGTGGTCCCAATGGGAGTGAGTGAAAAAAAGATAAGCTTCCAAAGGCATTTTACATAACAAAGATTGCCCTAAAACGTGAATTCCTGTACCCCCATCGAAAATAAAGCGTTTGTCGCCCACTTGCATCTCGACGCAAGGAGTATTACCTCCATAACGGACGGTTTGTGTTCCCGGACAGGGAATACTGCCGCGAACACCCCAAAATTTTACGGTAAATTGATTCTCCATCCTAGACATGGGTATTGTTTGTCAAGATTCAGCGGGCGAACAATACAAAAAATGTTACTCCGCCATAGTTCAGTTAATGCTGTTTTACCCCTTCTTGTGGAAGGATAAATGATAAATTCAGCATCTGTTTTTCAAGAGTTTTTTCACATCCGAAATGCGAATCTCTTTTATACTTAGACTATAAGTAATTTAACTGTACGTCTAAAGATGATCTTTAAAGACGTTTTTACTTTATAACCTATATTTTGCAGTAATGCATTTAACCTCGGAAAAAGCTGCAAATTTATGGGATTAAATCTATTAATCAAACTTGAATTCCCTACACAGTAAATCATTGAGTCCATTGGGATAAGTAAGATTGTAGTGTAAAGGAGTTATACTGATGTAGTTTTCACGGATAACATGGACATCAATCGGTATATTTTCGGATAAATTAAACGAAACTGGTGGTTCTACATCTTCAAGAACTTCCCCGGTTAACCAATAATAAGTTTTACCTCGTGGATCGACTCGTTTATCAAATACGTCTACGTAGCGTCGTACTCCTTGACGGGTGAATTTAACGCCTTTAATTTGCGAAGATTCCACTGCCGGAACGTTAACATTGAGTAACATCGAATCGGGCAAAGGTTTTTGAGCAAGTTGTTCTACAAGTATTTTGGCAAATTTGGCTGCAACTTCAAAATCCTGGGAAGAGTAACTAGTAAGACTGAATGCAATGCTGGGAATTCCTTCAATCAAACCTTCCATTGCAGCCGAAACAGTACCAGAATATAGAATCTCCGTCCCCAAATTAGCACCTTGGTTAATCCCAGAAAGAACCAATTCCGGAGGTGAATCTAATAAAGCCCACAACGCTAATTTTACGCAGTCCGAGGGAGTACCATCACAAGCCCAAGCCTTGATATGAGGATGAAACACGGATTTGATAACTTCAGCGCGAATCGGTTGATGTAAAGTCAATCCGTGTCCCGTTGCCGAACGTTCTCTATCCGGGCAAACTACACTCACATCATGACCAGCTTCTGCCATAATATTGGCTAAAGCACGTATACCCAAAGCATAAACACCATCATCGTTAGAAATTAATAATTTCATTATTATTACGAAGTCTTAATTGTCATTAGTCAATTTAGCAGTTGACAGTGGACAGTTGACAGTTGACAGTTGTTTATTCCCAATCTTTGACTTTTGACCTAAGAGGACGCTCATTATAATGCTCAATTTAGCAGTTGCTTTGAACCGATAAATGGCATTATTACTATTATGAGTAATTGCTTTGCTAACAACTAACCACTAACAACTAACTCCTAACTCCTAACTCCTAACTCCTAACCACTAACCACTAACAACTAACTCCTAACTCCTAACCACTAACCACTAACAACTAACTCCTAACTCCTAACTCCTAACTCCTAACCACTAACAACTAACTCCTAACTCCTAACTCATAACTCATAACTAACTACTAATGATTACCGATTTACAATCTCAATTAGAAGCATTACGTATTGAAGCTCAAAGGGCGATCGCCGAAGCTGATTCTTTGGAAATTTTGGAAAAACTCCGGGTTGATTATTTGGGGAAAAAAGGTCAATTGGGAGTTATACTGCGCGAAATGGGAAAATTAAGTGCGGAAGAAAGACCCCAAATTGGTGCGATCGCCAATGTTGTTAAGGAAGCTTTACAAAGTAATTTAGATCAGCAGCGTGTGGCTTTGGAAACGGCGAAAATCCAAGCCCAGATTGAAGCAGAAACTATTGATGTGACGATGCCGGGTGTTTTTCGTCCTCAAGGTCGGATTCATCCGTTAAATGGTGTAATTGACCGAGCGCTGGATATCTTTGTCGGTATGGGTTACACGGTAGCTGCGGGTCCGGAGATGGAAAGCGATTATTATAATTTTGAAGCCCTAAATACTCCCCCAGATCATCCAGCCCGCGATATGCAGGATACTTTTTATCTTCCTGATGGAAATATGTTACGGACTCATACTTCGTCGGTGCAAATTCGCTTCATGGAAGAAAGTGAACCACCGATTCGGATTGTTGCACCGGGACGAGTTTATCGAAGAGATAATGTAGACGCAACTCACGCGGCTGTTTTTCATCAAATTGAACTTTTAGCAGTTGACGAAGGATTAACTTTTACCGACCTTAAAGGTACTGTTAAGGAGTTTTTAGAAGCGATGTTTGGTGAGGTAGAAGATATTCGCTTCCGTGCTAGTTACTTCCCATTCACCGAACCTTCAGCAGAAGTTGATTTACGTTGGAATGGACGCTGGTTAGAAGTAATGGGTTGCGGAATGGTAGATCCCAATGTGTTGAAAGCTGTAGGTTATGACCCAGAAGTATACACCGGATTCGCCGCTGGTTTTGGTGTGGAGCGTTTTGCAATGGTACTACATCAACTCGATGATATTCGCCGCGTTTATACTAGCGATTTGCGGTTTTTACGGCAATTTTAAATTGGTAATTGGTAATGGGGAATTGGTAATTGGTAATTGCGAATTGGGGAGGTAGGGAGAAAATTAAATTCACGTTATTCTCGGCAGGGAGCGAGACGCTCCCACTACATTTCTGATTCTTACCCCATTACCAATTACCAATTACCCATCCCCCATTACCCATTACCCATTCCCAATTACCTATTTTTTACAATTATCACAATGTCCGCAACGTAGATTTTCTGCTTCTTTCTCAAATCCGAAAGCGGTTAATAAAAATTGCCAGCGACATTTTTTTGTGGTTAAATACTGCTGTATCTGATTTGCTGGTTGCGATCGCTGTTTGTTTTGATTTTTTCCCTCTTCGTTAATGCTGTAGTGAAATGGGTCAGTCCACTTTAATTTACCCATACTATGCAGTAAGGAAAGCGCGATCGCAGCATCGGGAAATTTTCGCACTACTGCATCCACTTCTCCAATCGGTGGTAGTTTTTTAATTAATTGTTTGGCTGTAAGTTGTTGTTCGCGTAGCTTGTCTTCAAAAAATCTCTGTCTTTGCCTGTCTTCTGGATTCAAGAATCCGCTAGGTTCGCTAATCAATGTCAGTGCTTCTGCTGGTTTTCCATCTCTTCCAGCACGCCCAATTTCCTGTACGTATTCCGATAGTAATAATGGAGCCTGAAAGTGAATTACCCATCGAACATCGGGTTTATTGATTCCCATACCGAAAGCTGAAGTACAAACCACAAAAGCTATTTTTCCACTCAACCATTTAGCTTCAACTTCTCGTCTTTCTTCTGCACCCAATCCAGCATGATAACTAGCGGTGCTATAACCAAGTTGTGCTAACCATCGGGCTAAATCTTCGCTATCTCGTCGTGTCCGAACGTAAACTAATCCAGTTGTTTGTTGATTTTTTTGAATAAATTTTAATAATTGTTGCGTTCTTCCTTGGGGAGTCCAAATAATCCGGACGTTTGGGTTAAGATTATCTCTATAAGGATTCAACCTAAATACAGTAGGTTGCTGTAACTGCAAAGTTTCTGAAATTACAGTTTGGGCTAAAGGGTCAGCGGTGGCGGTAAAAGCGGCTAGCGCTATTTTTGTTCCTCTTCTTTTTGACTTGAGTAGCGCTGGTCTTACTGCCCCTAATCTTCGATAAGCTGGTCTAAAGGTATCGCCCCACTGTACTAAGCAATGGGCTTCATCTAATATTAAGCCGTTAATTTCAAGTTCTGGGTGAGATAATTTTTCCCAAACCGGGGGACTGAGTAAAGTTTCTGGAGAGAGGTAAAGTAATCTCAGTTGTTGTCTTTCCAAAGCCTGTAGAGTTTGACGACGTTGGGAAGAAGATAATTGACTGTGTAATAGTGCTGCGGAAAGTTTGCGTTCTTTCAATTCTTGTACTTGGTTTTCCATCAGTGCTACTAAGGGAGAAACCACCAAAGTTAAACCTGTTTGCAACAATGCGGGTAGCTGGAAGCAAATCGATTTACCTCCCCCTGTGGGCATAATAATTATGGTGTCTTTTTTTGCGAGTAGACTTTGGACTATCTCGCCTTGGGGTGGACGGAAATCTTCATAACCCCAAATTTGTTGGAATGTAGCGCGAACCTGCTGCCAAGAAGGGATTTCGGGTTGATTCATAGTAAGTAGATAGATACACCCTTTTCCTTGCACACTTTTTATGCCGAGTTTTGAATATAACTTGGATTCTGAACATGGTGCTTCAGTGTTTTTACTATCATCTGTTTTTTTGGTGGTGTGAAATGTGGTTCGATGATTGTAGAAATAGGTTTGTAAATATATTCGTATAATAAATATCGTTTTTTAAACGCAAAGGTAGGCAAAGGTTAACGCAAAGTTACGCGGAGAAGGAAGAGAGTAAATATATATGTTTGGTATTGCCGAAAACAAGTATGTTAGCGGAGCGTGACCGCAAGCTCATATCAAATTTATCGATAACCTAAACTTGTGTAGAGACGTTACAGTGTAACGTCTCAAAATCTAAATTCATACCCGGATTCTGCAATGCCGATATTTTTTATTTAAAAATTTGATTGAATATAATAGAGAAAATAAAAGAGTAAATAATCATAAAAGTTTAACAAGTAAGCGAAATGACAAATGAAGAACTTCAACAGCTAGTTGAGAGTAATGCTAGAACTGCTCAAGCTATGTTAGATGCAATGACTGAAGCTCGATTTGAGCGTCAAGAATTGCGCTCCGGTATGGTACAGCTTCAAAGTGCAGTAGAACGGTTAGTAAATATACAAGAAGGTGTCACTAATTTATTAGTTTCTTTAGATAATGACCGTCCTACTATTCTGAGAAAACTGAATACGATAGAGAATAAGCTTGATAGGTTACTAGAGCAAGAATAAGAATAAAATGAATATTAAATTACACTATAAAGCCCAGAGTTATCACTCTAGGCTAAGATTGAAAATCTGTTAAATTTTATTAGGATACCAAGTTTTTTATTATTAATTGGTTCTTTCGATATATCGAGAGTGTACCCATTCGTTACTATTGGAAATCCGATACCAACCGTTGTTACTTTCAGCGAAGATGAAAATTCCATCTCCAGAAGATAATCTGCGTTTAACGCTGTAAGCAGTACCAGGACCGGAACGTACATTCAGAGAATTACTAACTCTCACAACTCCTTTGGTACCTGCGGGGGAAGAGTCTATGGAACCACCAGTCCCATCTAATCCCATTGCTCTGAGGGTTTGAGGTCCAACTACACCATCTACTCTTAAACCACGAGCGCGTTGAAAATTCATTACAGCTCTTTGTGTAATTGAACCGTAGTATCCTGTAGAGTTAACGCTGCTGGGCATGAAACCTTGTGATTTAAGGGTATTTTGGATAATTCTGACGTTGTAACCAGTGGTACCCCTTTTCATTACAACTGCTTGAGCAGAACTTGCTACACCTACAATCGAGCAAACTATAGCAGCAGATAAAATCCAGCGAGAAGATTTCAAAGCAAAACTATTCATTATTCAAGTCTCCCTTCTTAAAAAAAATTTTATATTCATCAAAGCAGTATTACCCTATCAGTTAAGACTTAGGTAACAGCGCTATATTCAATTAATAACCGACAAAAATCACATTTTACTTCAGCAGTAACACTGAGCGGTAAATCTCCTAACAACTACTGATAAAGCTTTTTAGATGTAAGAACAATTTATTTTTTGGTAATTAATAGTACTGCAATTCTGTCAGTAAGTATAATTTAAACGCATTCTCATGTCAGATTTTCATAAACAAATACACTGATAAATTGTGTAATTCTCGCTCTGACATCAAGACAGCTTTATCAAGTTTTAGTTGTCATATTGAAGCATATAATCACAAATTAATGTATTAAGTGTTCTAGAAGACTGATGAGAAGGCTTTCTGGGAGAGAACAATGCTTTATGAATTGGCTTAATCACAATATTTCTAAACAGCTTGTTCAAGACGCAAAAAATAGTAATGCTGCACTTGCTTTTGAAGACTTGACTAATATCAGGCAATCTCTTAATCAAAAGCGACGTAGCAAAACACAACGACGTAGAACATGATGCTGATATTAATGCTGCATTTAATATTGCAGCTTTGGGGTTGTCCGTAATCCAGCCCGAAAGTCCGAAGATAAGTTGTCAGTTAGAAGGACTCGGAGCCTGTTTCTGACTAATTTCTTTGAATTGGGCTAAAGCCCCTCGTCTAAAGACAGGGGTTGCTTACAAGCCATAACGATACAAAGCAAATCCTGAAATTGGGACGATCGCAGCAGCAAAGTGCAATATGAAGGGGCAACACAAATTATGCTACGGAAACAAAAGTGTATAATAAATCTGTTCGCCTATGGTATTTTTATACTTTGGGTCAGCAGTACAGTTTATTGAGATAAAAGATTAGAAACGAAACGAGATATTTATTATGGAGCAAAACGAGCAAGGAAAACGTCAAGGTGCTGCAAAAGAGTTTCAAGAAACCTTGGAGCATTTGCAACATTTGTTAGAAGAAGATCAAACAGAACAAAAAATTGCACCGGAATTAGCAGTTGATCCCATTATTGAAGAAGAAACTGTTGAGGATTCACCAATATTTGATTTAGCTGATTGGGAAGATGCCGTAGCTGATATTGAACAATATTTTCAAAGTAAAGATCAAGATAAACAAACTTGAGTTTAAAAGGTACAAGTAACCTGGCACAAAAAAATAACGCGCTTATAAAGAAATGTAAATAAATCTTAAACCCTTTTACCTCTTGCCTTATCTCAACGATTATTTTCTGTGCTGATCTACTTAACTTTTTTGACGCTGTGCTTCGTATAAAATTAAGGCGGCTGTAATCGCTACATTTAAAGATTCTACCCCTGGTTGAAGCGGAATTTTCACGTTTAAATCTGCCATTTCTGCTAACTCAGTCGATAAACCAGCACCTTCATTACCCAATAAAATTAAACTTGGTTTCTGCCAATCTACCTGCCAATAAGTTAATTTTGCAGTTGGTAAAGTTGCAATTACTTGCATCCCAGCGAGTTTAGCTGTGGTTACTGTTGCGCTCAAATCCTCAGTTACCTGCATCGGCAATCTAAACCATTGTCCAGCACTAGCACGCAGTACCTTGGGATTATCTAAATCTACACTATTCTGACTTAACCACAAACCCGATGCTCCAGCAGCCGCAGCGGTACGAATGATAGTTCCCAGATTACCAGGATCTTGTACAGCTTCCAAGGCTATTTGCAAACCGCTCCAGGCTATTTCCGCAATCTGATATCCCCGTTTCGCTGTTGCTACCACACCATCCGGTTGTACGGTGGTAGCTAATGTTTTGATCACATCCTCGCTCACAACAACAGCGCGATCGCACTTGTTCACAACTTGTAGCCAAAGTTGTTCATGAGTTGCTTGCCACTGTAAAGTGCAGCAGATAATATCCAAAGGGTAATCAAGGGTGCAAGCTTCTTGCAATAAATGCGTCCCTTCTAACAAAAATAACTGTTGATTATGCCTTTCTTTGGTAGAGTGGAGCTTGCGAATTTGTTTTACCAGAGGATTTTGTAAACTAGTCAGCACATTCAATTTTGGATTTTAGATTTTAGATTATAAATATTTTCCCCTGCTCTCTCTTGCCTCTTCCCTTTCTAAAATGCGGAACCCGGGACTTGAACCCGGAAGCCTTGTGAGGCACTAGAACCTGAATCTAGCGCGTCTACCAATTCCGCCAGTTCCGCAAAGAAAGTTGACAGTTTTTAATTTTTACTTAATTATTTAGTTTTGTCAAGTTAATAATTCTGGGAAGGAAATATTGGGAAAAAGAAAATAGCTCGATTGCTCTGGAGATAACCGCAGCGTCGGTAGTCATAGATTCCTGAGTATATGTATCACCCATATGTAGACAAATGGAATCTTTACTGTAGAATCAAAACCAACTTGCTTTCTTTATAAAATTCATTAACTTCTTCTGTATGGAGGATAGAATTATTAATACTTCTAACGGTTTACCAAAGACAAATTCATCTCCCTTAGCAGACTCCTCAGTCTTGAAAGTCTTGGGTGGACGGAATTTAGAAGGTCATGTAACGATTAGCGGAGCTAAAAATTCTGCTTTAGTGTTGATGGCTGGGGCTTTACTGTGTTCGGGAGATTGTCGCATCCGTAACGTTCCTTTATTGGCAGACGTATCGCGGATGGGTGAAGTTTTGTCGGCTTTGGGTATGCGTTTGGAACGAAATGGCAATATTTTAGACATAAATGCCAGTGAAATCACTACCTCAAAAGCTCCTTATGAGTTAGTTACTCAGTTGAGAGCAAGTTTCTTTGCGATCGGTCCACTCCTCGCAAGGTTGGGAGAAGCGCAAATGCCTTTACCCGGCGGTTGCGCCATTGGTGCAAGACCTGTAGACCTTCACGTCCGGGGTTTGCAAGCAATGGGGGCTGAAGTTCAAATCGAACATGGTATTTGTAACGCTCGTGTTAGCGATGGCAGTGGCAGACTTAAAGGTGCCAAAATTTACTTAGACCTTCCCAGTGTGGGGGCGACTGAAACGTTAATGATGGCTGCGACTTTAGCAGACGGTGAAACGATTATTGAAAATGCTGCACGAGAACCAGAAGTAGAGGATTTGGCGAACTTTTGTATCTCGATGGGTGCCAAAATTGAAGGAGCCGGAACCAGTAAAATTGTGATTCAAGGGGTTACTCAATTACATTCTACAGATTACAACGTAATTCCCGACCGTATCGAAGCTGGGACATTTTTAATTGCAGGAGCAATCACCCGCTCGGAATTAATTTTATCACCTGTAATGCCAGAGCATTTAATGCCGGTAATTGCCAAATTGCAGGAAATCGGAGTACCCATAATTGAAGAAGCACCAGATTGTTTACGTATTAAACCGGCGTCCATTTTAAAGGCAACAGACATTGATACTATGCCTCATCCAGGTTTTCCCACGGATATGCAAGCACAGTTTATGTCCTTGTTAGCCATTGCCAACGGGGATAGTATCATTAATGAAACCGTATTTGAAAACCGTTTGCGTCATGCTTCCGAATTGAATCGCTTGGGAGCTGATATTCGTGTCAAAGGTAACTCTGCCTTTGTTCGCGGAGTATCAGAACTGTCCGGCGCACCTGTGGAAGGTACTGATTTACGAGCTGCTGCTGCTATGGTGGTAGCTGGTTTGGCAGCAAGCGGTGAAACTATAATCAAAGGGTTGAATTACCTTGACCGTGGTTACGATCGACTCGATTTAAAATTGCAGAAAATAGGAGCAAAAATCGAGCGGGTAGAAAAGGTTGAAACAGATGTCGAAAATTCCATTCAAAATACCAATGGTGCTGCTTCTGTTTCTGGTTAGTTGTTTAACAGTTATCAGTTAAAAACTGTAAATCAATTGGCACGGCTAGTCCCCCACTTATCAGTTATCAGTTAAAAACCGTGATAACTGATAACTGTTGACTGTTCACTGATTTAATCATGCAGATGAAGTGATTTCACATTGTCTGAGACGTAGCACTGCTACGTCTCTACAAGGGTTTTGTGTTTGATAGGAAATGTAGGTAAATATAATTATCGTTATACTATTTGTCAGGGACTTGTTGTATGACTAGCCCCAAAAGATGGTTTCCTTTGAATAGAACTTGCAACGTCCCATGTCCTCACTCGTCAAATCCCAATTAATCGGTCTAAAAGCAGATTATTTTCGTCATCCCCTGGATAAAGAAGCTACCGAAGCGCTTAAGCAGATTCCCGGTATCGACATGATGGTACGGAATCTTTTAGGTCCGGTGGCAGAACAAGTTTTTTATGTAGAAAATATTGCTTCTAGCGTTTTGGTCAGTGATAAACAACTGCCCGATTTACACAAACTTTTGTTAGAAGCTTGTAAAATACTTGATATTGAGCCTCCCCAACTCTACATTAAGCAACATCCTGCTCCCAATGCTTATACTTTTGCGATGCGCGGTAAGCAACCTTTTGTGGTGCTGCACACTTCCTTAATTGATATGCTCACACCCCAAGAAACTCAAGCCGTAATTGCTCATGAGTTAGGACATCTTAAGTGTGACCATAGTGTTTATCTGACACCAGTCAATATATTGATTTTGGCTGCAACAACTCTACCTACCGTTGGAGCTGTGTTAGCACAAGCAATTCAAGCCCAACTTTTGGAATGGGTTCGTTGTGCAGAATTTACTTGCGATCGCGCTGCATTGTTAGCAACTCAAGATCCGAAAGTTGTGATGTCGGTGTTAATGAAATTAGCGGGTGGTTCTCCCACCATTGCACCACAACTCAATCTTGATGCTTTTATCGAGCAAGCCCGCGCTTACGACGATATCAGTAAGAACGAATTAGGGGAAATGGTCAAAGTTGCCAGAACCGCACAACTCACCCATCCCGTACCAGTACTGCGTGCCAGAGAAATTGATCGGTGGGCAAGCAGTAAAGATTATGAAAAGTTGTTGAATTTAGAAAAAATAGGTTATAATAGTGAAGTTGAACCCAAGGGCTGGTGGCGAAATTGGTAGACGCAGCAGACTCAAAATCTGCCACTGAAAGGTGTGAGAGTTCGAGTCTCTCCCGGCCCATTCCAATTATTTGATAGTTGGAAATGAAATATCATATTGTAGTTGAAGCTTTTCTAGTATGAATAGAAAAGCTTTTTTGGTATTTGAGTATATTAAAGTTAAGAAATTTTGTAGATTAGTGCCGAAGAACGAGACCCAACAAAAAGCTGAGAAGTTGTTACGCATTTAATTCGTACAGTATTAGCAAACTTTTCGGGTTGCGATCGTTCGCAGTTTGCTCGACTGCATTTGATTATTAAAAAAAATACATTGATTTCCGGAAAATATTGAAGAGATGATGTATCTATGTTAGTACTACCTTTGTGCTTTATTAGTGGGAGTAAGGATGGGGAAATTTTGAATGTTTATGCTATGTATACTTCAAATCATCTGAATACTGACATTTTGACCCATAATTTATCACCTTGGAAAAAAGACTCAGTGAATTGGGAATTTTTCGATTACCTTTTTTATCCTTCTAAGGATTTTTAGTCTGATTATCATAGCCAAAGTCCATAACATACATTAAGAATATAATCATAAACCGGGAGCAATATTAACCAGTAAAGACACGTACAATTGATGATAATGATTTACTAACAAAAGTCCTAATTATGGTTGTTGCTAAAATTTTGTAAATTATCACCAAAATAGCCATTCAATCAAATTATTTTGTCATTTTAAATTTATATAATGATGTAAAAGTATTGACTTATTAGTAAATCTAATCAAAAGAATTAGCTGATATTAATATCTTGAAGTTATGTTATAATTTAGGAAATAAACACAAAAATTTAGTACAGGTAGAGCAAAAAAAGGAAAATTAAATCATGCGACTCAAAAGATGGGAGTCTCCCCGGAGAGAAGGGAGAAATGATAAGGGTAAAGGTGGTGCTGCGAGAAAGCGACAACTTAAGAAACAGCAGCAAATGCTACGAAAAAGGCTAAAAGAAGACAATAAACAAGATAATGACAAGAATAATAGACAGGGGGAAGAAAAATTAATCTTCCCCCATTTTTTTTGCCGATTTTTATGCGATTAACAATAAATAGGGTACGTCTGATACCAGTATTTAAAAACTAAGTAGTTAACTTACTTGTTTACCTACTCAAGCAATATACTTAGACAAATACTTAAAATATTTGTCATGTTTTTTAACCAAGTATTGATTTCACAGCTAATTATTTTCTTATATGACCAATATTTCTGATTTATGATGGTTTTTATGAAGTTTTTGACTAGTATTTATAACTAGAATTTTTCGCAATTGTAATGCTACTATGAACTTAACTTCTGATTTTTGTAAAGTAAATATAAAGTTTACTCAAAACAACTGAAAGTGCTGTTTTTTACTAGTAAAGTAATATACTATAAGGTAAGATAATTCAGTAACTACCAGGTAAGCTAAATAACACTAAAAGCCACTGCATCCACCTGTGTCAAGTGACGACCATTCCCTGAGTTTTAAGCAAATAAAATAACGCTAAAACAAAACTTTTTAGAGAGCGGTGGTTTGGTTGAATACTCTTAGCTATTTTAAATTGTTATACAAGGAGTGACCTATGGTGAAGGCAGTTGCTCTGCCGACTCGGGAAGTGCTAGATTTTCCGATTACTGCTTTGCGTTTAGATGAGCAAATACAAACTATTCTTGATTGGGCAAGTGAACGTGAAAGTAAGACAGTATGTGTAGCTAATGTACATATGCTCATGGAAGCTCACTGGAACCCGGAGTTTGCCAAAGTATTAAAAGATGCTGATATGGTAACTCCAGATGGTATGCCTTTAGTTTGGATGATGAAAAAGTTAGGAGCGACTTATCAAGATAGAGTTGCAGGGTTAGATATTTTAGCTTCTATATGTAAATCAGCACCGAAACAGGATATTAGTGTTTATTTTGTAGGTTCTCAATCAGAAATTCTTTCCGGAATGAAAAACAAGTTAAAGAAAGAATATCCTGACTTGAAAATTGCCGAAATGGAACCATTACCATTTCGTCCACTCACAGAAAGTGAAGACGAAGCATTGATTAAAAAAATTAATCAGAGTGGTGCCGGGATAGTGTTTGTATCTTTAGGCTGTCCAAAACAGGAAAAGTGGATGACTGAGCATAAAGATAAAATTCAAGCAGTGATGATTGGTTTGGGTGGAGCATTCCCAGTGTATGCAGGGCTTCATAAAAGGGCACCTCGTATAATCAGAGAGTCTGGATTTGAATGGTTGTATAGATGGGTGCAAGAACCTCGTCGTCTTGGGGGTAGATATACAAAGACAATTCCACCATTTATATGGTTGGCGATGAAGCAGTTGATAACATCAAATTCTTCTGTAGCTAGCGCTGTAAGGGAATTGGATTAATAGACAAGAAGGAGCAAACTGATTTTGTGAAAGTAGTTATCAAAATCGCGATTGCAAAATAATAATCTCAGTATTTTGCATAAAAAATATGGCTCTTCAGTACTTAGGGCTTGCTAATTTTTAGGGCTAAATCACTAAAACCTTTGCTGTATGAAGATTGCAAGCAATTTAGTTAGTATTATTTGTTAATTCCTTCCTTCTTCCCCATCCGCCTTTTTATGACTATTTAATTAGCATAACAAGTGCGGAAGAACCAAAAATATTGTTTTAAAGTACCTCTAAGTATTAATATTTCCAGTCCTCTGTCCCCTGAAAGGGCAGAGTTATTTTATTTTCTAAAATTCCATAACAACTTAGCTACTTTATTGACAGAAAAGTCAATAGGCAAGTCCTATATGGGTTAAAGCCTCGATCTAAAATTTTCCACAAAAGCATTATTTGTCTAAAATATTAATTCAGTACCATTAAATCGTAGTTGATCTCAAAAGAATATCATCTGGTTGCGATGCATTTTGTACTTTTGGTATAACTCATATCTAGAAAATATGATTAATTGAGATAGACTCATATCTATCCTGTCCGGGCAAAAATGCAAACTTAACACAAATTTTATGTTATTTATGTGAAATTACGTAGGTAGTAAGGTGAGCAAAAGCATGAGCAACAATTGATACAGTCATTAAGATTAAAATCTATGGCTAATCACTGAGCATAAATTCTAAGAGAAATTCCAGAATAGTTGAATAAATAATGAAAAGATATGGCAAAATTATCAGTAAGCAAGTGTTAGTTACCAGAATCAACTGTTAAAAAAGTAATTATTGTTACTAATTATTTCGCGTACTGGTATCACTAATAAAACTTTTGTCAGAGTTTTAGCATTAACTCTAATGTTGACCTCTGTAAGACTATAATTTCGTCGATGTAATTTCGTCGCAATTTTTGGTTGGGTAATATATACCGCTATGATCGTAATCCGTTTCCCAAACAAGGAAAAAGGAATTGAATGTACCGAAAAGAGTCGAAGTTTACTCTAATTTAATTTTTTGAAGAGGTTATTCATCAATAATATGACTGATAAGAGCCAACGGTTTATGAGAAAAAATAAAATCTCTAAGCCTTATCAAGGAGTAACTAGCTCCTCAACTAGAGTGGTGTATCACCCCAACAGTAGGATGCGGCATCCCATAACCTTATTTAAAGATATGGGAAGAGATTTACTGGCATCAAGAGAATTAGCTTGGCGACTGTTGATTAGGGATATTAGTGCTAAGTACCGTCAGTCATTTCTGGGTATATTCTGGGCGTTTATCCCTCCAGTAATTATGGCAGCAGGTTTTACTGTTGCGAAGGGGAGTGGGATTGTAAATGTCGGTACTACCGATTTACCTTATCCAGCATACGTCATGTTCAGCATGACCTTATGGCAAACCTTTGTTGAATCGATCAATGGACCAATCCAAGCAGTTACAGCAGCCAAATCCATGCTCTCTAGGATTAATTTTCCTCGTGAAGCATTGATTCTTGCCAAGGTTGGTGAAGTATTTTTTAATTTTAGCATTAAGTCGATTCTCATTGTAGGCTTATTCATTTGGTTCCAAATACCATTCACATGGAGTATATTTTTAGCGCCAGTTGCTTTAATTCATTTGGTATTGCTAGGAACATTTATCGGTATATTGTTAGCTCCAATGGGTGCTCTTTATCAAGATATTTCCATGGGAATTACCCTAATTACAAGTTTTTGGCTATTTCTTACACCAGTTGTTTATCCAGTACCGAGTGAGGGGGTATTTGGGACTATTGTAAAACTCAATCCTGTTACTCCTTTACTAGTGACAACGCGAGAGTTAGCAACAACAGGTATAATTTCTAATCCTCAAGGATTTTGGATCGCAAGTTTGATCGCAATTATCGGAGTACTACTTGCTTGGATTATCTATCGTTTAGCAATGCCCTATATAGTTGAAAGGATGAGTTCATAATTATGGTGAGTATTAACGCGCAGGATATTTCCGCAACTTCTCAGGGTAGTGAGAGTGAAGTTGTTCTCTCGGTTAGTGGTGTTTCTAAAAAATTTTGTCGAGATTTAAAACGCTCTTTGTTCTATGGTGTTCAAGATATTGCTTCTGAGATATTAGGACTAAGGGAAGCAAGTGAAAATCTGCGTTCCAAAGAATTTTGGGCGCTTCAGGATGTCAATTTTCAATTACGACGGGGAGAATCTATCGGTTTAGTAGGGAAAAATGGTAGTGGTAAATCTACTCTGTTAAGAATTATTGCGGGTTTAATTAAACCAGATACTGGCTTGGTGGAAATTAATGGTAGAGTTGCACCACTAATTGCATTGGGTGCTGGATTTAATCAAATTTTGACAGGACGGGAAAATATTTATGCCAATATGTCAATTTTGGGCTTGTCAAAGAAAGAGATTGATGAGAGATTTGATGCTGTTATAGAGTTTGCGGAAATTGGAGATGCAATTGATTCGCCAGTACAAACCTATAGTTCTGGAATGGCTGCAAGGTTAGGTTTTGCTAGCGCGATTCATACTGAACCAGATATTCTTCTCATTGACGAGGTACTTGCTGTTGGAGATATTCAGTTTAGGCTCAAGTGCTACAGAAAGTTATCTGAATTACTTGAAAAAGGGACAACTTTTGTTCTGGTAGCCCATAACCCTAATTCTATTTTATCAATTTGTCAATCAGCTATTTATCTACAAAAAGGTGAATTAATTGCAAAAGGAGATGCAGCTTCTGTAATGCGTCATTATGAAGAAGATTTATTTCTAGGTGGAAGTAATGAATCTTTTGGAACCACTTTATTTGAAGAAAAACCAGAAGAGCAAAGTACTGGTTTGGATATTATTGCACTTTACTTTCGAGATCAAGATGGGAATATAATCGATACTCCTTTGAGCGGAAAACCAGCTTTTTTATGTGTCAAGTGCAAATCTCGTATTACAATTCCGAATGCAATACTTAATGTTCTTGTTAAAGACCCTTTTAGTGAAGGTGAAAACATTTTAAATCTAGACAGTAACTTAGATAAAGTAAATTTAGAAATTCGCCCAGGAATAATCGAACTTCAAATGCAGATGCCTTACTTTGGTCTGAAGCCAGGCACTTATGCGAGTAGAATTTGGATCAAAAAGATACCAAATTATATCTACGATCATGTATCTTTCAAATTTCAGGTTAAAAGCGATCAACTCATGTCTCAATGTGAATTCTATCAACCGAGAAAATGGAATATTGTAAATGATATTCAATATTAATGTATACATAAGGTAATTAATTGATGCATAACTATGATTTATAAACTGATCTATCAAATTAAAACTAAACTTAATCATTATTATAACAAATACGAAAAATTGTACAAACAAGATATTTTTCGTAAAGAAATGGGTTCTTTTGGTAAAGATTGTTATATTGCTAAAAAAGCTTTTCTCAAAAGTCCATTAAATAAACTATTTTTGGGAGATGGAGTTTTTGTAGAAGATTATTCCACACTAGAGTGTTGCCTTGATACTTCTGCTATTCATATTGGCGACCGCTCAATTATTAGAACTTTTTCCAGACTTACATCAGGATATGGCAAGATAAAAATTGGTAATGATTGTAGTGTTAATCCTTATACTATTCTCTTTGGTAATGGTGATTTAATAATAGGTAATTGGGTGAGAATAGCAACTCATGTTGTAATTAATCCAGGCAATCATCTATATGACGATATTGATACTCCAATTGATTTGCAACCTTTAACTAATAAAGGTGTGGTCATAGAAGACGATGTATGGATAGGTGCAGGAGTAATAATCCTTGAAGGTTGCACAATTGGTAAAGGTTCGGTTATTGGTGCTGGAACTGTTGTAACCAAAAGCATAGAGCCTTACTCTGTGGTTGTGGGTGTACCGGGTAGAGTAATCAAAAAACGCGGTGAAACTAAGCAAAACAAATTAATTAGTCTGATAAATGAAGCGGGAGATATCTAATGAATCTAATAAACCAGGAACCTGTACGAGTATTTATTGGCTCTGGAGAAGCAAGTCTTCTTGAAAGGAAAGTAGCAATTTACTCTTTACGAAAACATACAAAAAGGGACTTAGATATTTTTGTTCTGAATGGTACTCATAATTCGATAGAACTCAATGAAAATGAGCCATTTCTAGCTCCTTTACCTCTACATCTTAAATATCGTAATACTACTGAATTTAGCCTTTATCGTTATTTGATTCCACAAATTTGCGATTATCAAGGTAAAGCAATTTACATAGATTCTGATGTCATTTGTTTAGCGGATATTGGCGAGCTTTTTGATACTTCTTTGAATGGTAATAATTTCTTAGCAAAAGCAGATGCTTACAGCCATCGAGGTCAACAGTTTTGGGCTTTGAGTGTGATGCTCATAGACTGCAAAACTTGTCGTTTTGATTTGGAAACTTATTATCGAGAGATTGACCAAGGACTTTACACGGATACTGAATTTTCTAGTATGAATCCGGCTTTTCTTGCTCATCATCCTCTAAAGATTGGTGCGCTTGATCCCCAGTGGAATGCCTTTGATTATTATGACCAAGAAACTAAACTAATTCACTATACAAATCTATATACCCAACCTTGGAAATGCCCTAATCATCCTTATGGAGAACTATGGTTTACCTATTTTCAAGAAGCTATAGGTGCTGGATATATTACTCAGAAAGATATTGAATTGAGCATTGTCCGTTCTTACGTGCGGCGAAATTTACTCAAAGGTAATTCTCCTTTGCCAGATTATAAAGATTTTGTCAAAAAGAATATTCATTTAGTTAAAAAATATGTGCAAAAACTAGGGAAGATATAAATTACTTCATTATTTTAATAATATAAACAAATTCATATTTTTATGCATTCATTTATTACTTCAGTGCCAGTAAATCAGGTTATTGAGCTTCTAAAACTGGAAGCAACTGCAATTAACCAAGCAGCAGAACGCTTACAAATAAACCAATTAGAGAAGGCATTAAACCTACTCATAAATTGTCAGGGGAAGGTCGTGCTTACAGGTGTCGGAAAGTCTGGAATTGTTGCCCAAAAGATTGCTGCAACCTTATGTAGTATTGGAACTGTTGCTGTATGTTTGCATCCTTGCGATGCTTTGCATGGCGATTTGGGAATTATTACTGCCTCGGATGTAGTTGTATTATTTAGCAATAGTGGTGAAACTCAGGAATTAATAGAGATAGTTCCTCATCTTAAACATCGTCAAGTTCCAATTATTGGAATTTTGGGAAATCTCCACTCTACCTTAGCTGCTCGTGTTGATATAGTTCTAGATGCCTCTGTAGATCGTGAAGCTTGTCCTTTGAATTTAGCTCCTACTACCAGCACTACTGTTGCTTTAGCAATTGGAGATGCTCTGTCAATGACTTTAATGCAAATGCGGAGCATAACTCCTCAAGATTTTGCACTCAATCATCCAGCCGGACGCTTGGGTAAGCGACTTACTTTAAAAGTAGCAGATTTGATGCATCAACAGCAAGATAACCCCGTAATTCGACTAAAAGCAAGCTGGATTGAAATAGTTAGCGCTATCACGAAAGGAGGACTAGGAGCAGTCAATGTAATTGATCAGAAAGGTCAATTACTAGGAATTATTACAGATGGCGACTTACGACGTTCCATAGCCACAATCAAACCTGCCGATATAGAACACCTCCAGGCAGCAACAATCATGACGCGCAATCCTGTTACTGTTCAACCGAACCAACTAGCTTACGATGCATTACAGTTGATGGAAAATCGTTCATCTCAAATTTCTGTACTGCCAGTAGTAGATGAAGAGGGTTACTGTATCGGCTTAATTCGGTTACATGATATTGCTCGTAGCGGTATTTTGTAACCAATTGTTCAAACCTTTAAATAAGCTTATCAATTCATTTATATACTTAGATGGCTTTTTCGATAGCATAGAGTCATAAAGTATTGTTTTATACGCAATAGAGACAAGTAATGAGTATAATCCGCATACGTAAATCTTTTGTTGGCGGCGCAGCGAATCAAACTTTCAATGGTAACGCTGAGTTTAACGCGGTCAAGTACACTCAAGCAACTGGCGGTATTATTGCTGATTTGAGTACAGGAATTGTTACTCGTGAATTTACGCCATCGATTCAAAATCCATTCAAGATTTTACCTGTTGGCGATTCAATTACATATGGTTTCATAAATACAGAAATTGCTGGTAAACCTCAAGACAACAATACGGGTGGCTATCGAAATTTCTTGAATCAGTTTTTGATTGCTGATGGTTTAGGTGAAGCTGTAGATTTTGTTGGCTCGCAAAAAACAGGTCCTTTTGAGGATAACGAACATGAAGGGCATGGTGGCAAACCTATCAAGTTTATCTCTGACAATATTACAGGTTGGTTGAACGCCCAGCAGCCAGATATGGTGTTACTGATGATTGGTACTAACGATACCAGAAGCGATGCCAATCCTTCTCAAGCTAACAACCGCTTGAGTGCTTTGCTAGATAAAATTACTAACTACTCGCCAACAACTCATGTTTTGGTAGCTTCGATTCCACCGATAGATCCATCTGTAAGAAAAACTCAAAGCAATAATGCCAAGGCTTACAATGCAAAAATACCCGGTATTATTGAGAAAAAATTAGCGGAAGGCAAAAAGGTTACTTTTGTTGATGTCAACAAATCGTTAACCGTCGATGACATTTTTGATGGCGTTCATCCTTCTTTAGCTGGTTATGAAAAGATTGCAAATAGCTGGTATGACTGGATTAAAAGCAGTGAGGATATTTTAATTAATATCGATCATATTATAGGTACAGCCTATGATGATCAACTCACAGGTAATGCCAATGACAACATTATCCAGGGTGGTACTGGGAATGACGTGATTATTGGTGGTGCTGGGAATGACTTGCTCAGTGGGGGAACTGGGAATGACTTGCTCAGTGGGGGAACTGGTAAAGACACATTTGTTTTAACCCTTGGTGAAGGAACCGATACCATTACCGATTTTTTAGTTGGTCAAGATTTGCTGAAACTATCTAGAGGTTTAAGATTTGAGCAACTAAATATTACCCAAGGCACTGGTGACTATATCAATGATACTTGGATTACCCATAATAATAGTGGCGAACAATTAGCTTTATTACTTGGTGTGCAAGCCGAAACGATTAATAGGAGTAAATTCAGGTAAAGAGATTTTATCTTATGGTGGTGCTTCTCAAAACCCGAATATTACCTCAACTTTAAACAACAACAAACAATTACAGTTAGAAGGTAACGCCTGGAAGCGCTTGGATATTACCGGGTATCAAGTAGATGTCAATACAAACTTAGAATTTGAGTTCAGAAGTAACGGTAAGGGTGAAATACAAGGTATTGGTTTTGACAACAACACTAATATCCGCCGCATTGATGATGGCGGACACTTCTTCCAAGTTGATGGTAGCCAAAGTTGGGGTATTGAGGACTTAAATCAGTATATTATCGGTCAGTCAGACGGATTCGATCAATATTCAATCCCAATTGGTAATTTCTTTAGTGGTCAGTTCAACTATCTAACTATTGCTAACGACCATGATGTTGCAAATCCAACTGCTGTAGGAGAGTTTCGTAATATTGCACTAACTTAATCACAAAGTTGGTTTAATGCATTTTAAATTACGAAAAATTACGTATAAATTAACTAGAGTGCATCTCCGTAGAAAAAAAGTATGAGCCACCTAAAACCCAATCCTTAACTTTCTTAGTTTATCGGCAAAGAGAGATTGGGTACTTTCTCAAAAAAATTGCGATTTATTCACTTAAAAAACGAATAATTTCCTAAATTATTACGTATATAAAACTATGAACATCCTTGCTGTTATTCCTGCTCGTTACAACTCAACACGCTTCCCTGGAAAACCACTGGTAATGATTGGCGATCGCCCAATGGTACAACGAGTTTATGAAGCGGCAAAAAGCTGTCCTCATTTTAGCAAAGTAGTTGTCGCCACCGATAGCGAAATGATTGCCGATTGCGTGATAAAATTTGGCGGAGAAGTTGAAATGACCAGTTCTAATCACGCTACGGGTACTGATAGAGTTGCTGAAGTTGCTCTGCGTTATCCCGAAATGAAGGCGATCGCTAACGTCCAAGGAGACCAACCTTTTGTAACTTCTCAAATGCTAACCCAGCTGATAACTCCTTATCTGCAAGGGGAGCTACCACCGATGACAACTCTCGGCTGTCCTTTGGATATGGATAAAGCCTACTTAGATTCTAATTCAGTGAAAGTAGTATGCGATCGCCAGGGAAACGCTCTTTACTTTTCCCGCGCTCCTATTCCCTACTTTCGTAATCGTGGGGAAGCACCTGTGTTTCACCATCTAGGACTTTATGCTTTTGAAAGAAATTTCCTCGCTCAATATGCTCAAATGAAATCGACTCCTTTGGAGGAGTGTGAAGGTTTGGAGCAACTGCGAGTATTAGAGCATGGATTTTCTATCAGGGTTTGTCTGACTCAAAAGGCTGTTTTGGAAATTAATACTCCCGATGATTTAGTTCAAGCTCAAAGCTTGATGAATCCTGAGAATTAAATAAAAATCTACTAAATTACCAAGGGGTTCAGCATTTACACTTTTTTATGGAAGCAGGTCTAAAAAATGCCTTTTGGCTACTATGAACTCCTATTACCGACTGCTTTGAACTTAAGATACTTTTACCAAATATGTGATTCAGAAAACCCTAAAGAGGAAGCACATACAGCAAATTTAATTGTAGATTGTCAAATTTTGAGAAAAAACATCGAGCAAATGCTCAAAAAATCTCAATACAAGCTTTCTAACAATTTTTCCCCCGATCAATCTATATTAGTACCCCAATGATTAAAGAACTACGTATTATCTCTTCTCCGGTATCGATTTCACAATTCAATCTAAATCGATTAGAAGAAAATGACCCTCAAATATTAATTGCTTGTCCCGAACCACCACCAGAAGCAGTAAAAGCAGATCGTGCGATCGCAGTTCCGCTAGGAGAATTTTCTGTTGATGTGATTTTAGATAACTTACCTAATGGTTTTTATCCAGATTTAATACAGATGTCCGCCAGAAATATGAGCTTCATCCCAAGGGGACTTGAGAAATTCAAATGCCCAAAAGTTATGAAGATTGGTGATACTTTTCATCTGGGTGATGGTTCGTTGACTAGTATTGTTGAATACTGCAAACTTTTTCAGTGCGATTACCATTGGGTTTACCAAGGGGTTCAGCATTTACACTTTTTTGTGGAAGCAGGTTTGAAAAATGTTTTCTGGCTTCCGGGAACTCCTGTTATCGACCATTATATTCCTCAACAACACGAATCGAAATCCTACGATATCGTTTTTCGGGGTTCTCAGTCAGAACTACACGTTTACCGCAGTAGACTACTAAAATTTTTACAGGATTCTAGTATAAATATTGATGTTAGCCGTAAACCATATATTGAATGCTTAGAGGACTATACTAAATCCCGAATAGTCTTCAACTGCGGTTTAAATTCCGATAGCAATAGAAGGATTTTTGAGGTGCTGATGGCAGGTGGTTTCCTACTTACCGATCGCTTAAGTCCTCAGTCTGGTTTGTTTTCTCTTTTTCAAGAAGGCGTTGACTTGGAATGCTATGGAGACGAAAATGAACTACTCCAAAAGATAGATTATTATCTGAATCATCCCGAAAAAGCGGAACAAATTGCTTTCTCCGGTCATCGAAAGCTGATAGATTGTTATAGCCAGCAAGCAGTGTGGCAGAAATTTTACCGCTATATCTTGCAGGGTGAGATTGAAGCACCTTTTCGTCTAGAACATGATCGACGGGTGTTACACATAAATCAGCCTAGAAACGAAAAAGTATTTGATATTCGCATCAAAGTTTACGAGTTGATTCAAGAAATTCATCGGCTCAACTCTCGAATCAAACTTCTTTATTGGAAGGGTACAAATAAAGAACTGCTATCAGACTTAGCTGACTTACCTCGTTTAGATATTACTTATGCCAATACTTCTGAAGTTTTGGTTGATGTGGAACATTGGTGCAACAAAGTTGGTGTAAAAGAACAGGTTACTCTGAAATTATTGCCTTCAGAAAATAAGGATTTATCTCAATTTCAGATAATTATGATAGATTTACCGGATAGCTTGGCAGCGATAAAGAAGTTTTGGGAGGAAGTTGAACCGACTATTGCTGAATCTGGCTTTTTGCTAATAGTAGGAAAGTCTACAATTTGGACAAAAGAAAGAATAAATGCATTGTTTAAAAGGCATAGCTTATTACCAGTAAATCTTTGCTTTGAAAATTCTAGCCGCGAATTAGGAGTTGGAGCTTGTCTAATTTACCAAAAAGTAACTAAAACTTCTCCAATTACTCCTGTACTAAATTCAACAACAAAGTTGTTTGTCACTAAGCTAAATTTTAAAGCAAAAATCAAAAATAAATTATATTTGCTACCATCGATAAGTCGCACAAATAAGTTCATTAAAAATTTATAATTGTGCCAAATAGCTACTTCCAAACTTTATTATTAAAGTATAGAAGGATTCTTGAAACCAGCCAAGTTTTATTTGATACTCAAAGCGTGTTTATAGATATCCACATAAGATGAAAAAAACATTCAAACAAAGGTGGGAACTCCCTCCAACTTGGTTAAAAATTCTGGTTATTATTCTATTAATCTTAGGTGTATTTTTTCGATTTGCTAATCTCGAAAAAAGAGCTTATTGGCATGATGAAACTTATACTTTGTTGCGTATTTCTGGTTATACAGTACCGGAAGTTACCGAACAAGTATTTAATGGTCGTGTAATTGGAGTTGAAGAATTACGGCAGTATCAAAGTGTCAATTTGGAAAAAAACGTGATTGGCACAATAAATGGTTTGGTAAAAGAGGATCAACATCATCCGCCGATTTATTTTGTAATGGCAAGGTTTTGGAACCAGTGGTTCGGTAATTCTTTGACTATAAATAGAAGCTTAACAGTCCTAATTAGCTTATTAGTACTTCCTTTTATCTACTGGCTTTGTCTGGAACTTTTTCAGTCACATTTGACAGCATGGATCGCAGTAGGTTTAGCATCTGTCTCTCCTTTCCATATACATTACGCACAGGAAATAAGAGAGTATGGCTTGTGGGCAGTAACAACTTTGCTGATGAGTGTGTCGTTATTGCGAGCAATGAGGTTGGGGACAAAATCGGCATGGATGATTTACGCATTAACTACAGTAGTGGCGCTTTATTCTGCTGTCTTTTCTGTTTTTGTTGTATTAGGTCATGGAATTTATGTAGCTGCCACTGAAGGATTCCGGCTGACTCGAAAATTTATTACCTATTTAATAACATCATTTATTGCACTTATAGCTTTTTTACCCTGGATTCTGGTGATTTTGACGCATCTGGATAAGATTAGGGAAGTAACAAGCTGGATGGATATGTCACTACCTGTAAAAGATTTAGTCAAGCGTTGGATATTCAATTTACAATCTGTATTTTTTGAAACTAACTTTTGGCTTCCAAGTTCTCTCAAAACTTTATTAGCCTTGGCGATGACACTACTAGTAGGATACTCAATTTATGTATTATCGCGACGAGCTTCCAAGGAAATATGGTTATTTATTGTCACTTTAATCGTACCCATTTCACTGTTTTTAATCTTACCAGATTTAATTTCTGGTGGAATACGCTCAACTAATGCTCGTTATTTTGTTCCATCTTACTTGGGAAGTCAACTTGCTGTTGCCTACTTGTTATCGCTTGGATTCTCTTTGACAAAAATCAAATTTGGGTTGCAAAGACAGTTGAGAATCCTTACTGTCACATTAATGGCAGCAGGGATTTTGTCTGGTGTCATTCAAGCTGTTAACCCACGTATTATTGAAGATCAACAAATGGCTAAGATTATTAATCAAGCAGATATGCCATTAGTAGTCAGCGGTGAAGTTTCTTACAACGGTGGTGGTACTTTTGGTGACATTATGGTGATGAGTCATTTATTAGACCCAAAAGTCAAACTCCAACTAATAATTGAGCCAAATGTACCAGAAATTCCCGCAGAATTTAAAGATATATTTTTATATAAAATTCCTGAATCAGTCAAACGTGAACTAGAAAATAAATACACAATAAAATCTGCATATCTAAATAAACTTTGGTATTTAGAACGTTCTGCATGATGTTACTGCTAGTTCTTTTTTAAGGGTGTTTTTAATGTACATGAGTTTTAGAATTTATTCTCAAAATCTAATCTGTCTTTATTTTTTGACAACAATAACCAGAGGTTATTTATTATGGTATCTAATTCAGAAGATGATATTGAAGTATCCGTAGTGGTTCCTGTTTATAACGAAGAATCCAATGTTGATTATCTATTTGAACGTTTAACAACAACACTGGATAAACTGAATATCAAATACGAAATTATTTGTATTAATGATGGCAGCAAAGACAACACGCTCAGCCTTTTGATTCAGCAACATTACTTAAATCCAGTAATCAAAATTATTAATCTATCTCGTAATTTTGGTAAAGAGGCTGCTCTGAGTGCTGGTATTGATTTTGCTAGTGGTGCTGCCATCATCCCAATTGATGCCGATCTTCAAGATCCTCCCGAACTTATTGGGGAGATGATTAACAAATGGCGCGAGGGCTATGATGTTGTTTATGCAACTCGTCGTTCTCGTCGGGGTGATACTTGGATTAAGCGCTTTACTGCCAATCTTTTCTACCAAATTATCGGTCAGATAAGTCATGTACAAATTCCACCGAATACAGGAGATTATCGTTTGCTTGATCGGTGTGTAGTTGAAGCAGTCAAGCAAATGCCAGAAAAAACCCGTTTTATGAAAGGCATATTTTCTTGGGTTGGTTTCAAGCAAACTTCCATCCTTTATGATCGCCCTACACGTTATCAGGGAATTACTAAATGGAACTACTGGCGACTTTGGAATTTTGCAATTGATGGTATTACTTCCTTTAGTCTCCTACCTTTAAAGGTTTGGAGTTATGTTGGAGTGATATTTTCTTTAACAGCATTCCTTTATGCGGCTTTATTAATAATTCGGACTTTAATCTTTGGTATTGATGTTCCCGGGTATGCCTCGTTAATGGTAGCCATACTTTTTTTAGGAGGAGTGCAATTATTAACCCTGGGAATAATTGGTGAATATATAGGTCGTATTTTTGAAGAAGTCAAAAATAGACCTCTTTATTTAGTCCGGGAATTTTACGGTTTTAAGCAAAATAGCCAAATATACGAGAATTTTCAAATAAATGACAAAGTTACCTCCTCAATGAAAATCACTCAAGATAAGTAAAAATAATTAACGTTGTAATATGAATAACTGATTTATCAAAGAAATAAGTGTAATGTCTGATTAAATAGCTAGGAGCAATATTTAATGCTCAATTCTAAGAATTTTGTTTTTTTACTGACAGTTATTTCTTGTATAGTAACTGCTTTAGTGATGCATTTACTTGGAGGTATTAAGCCTGAGCAACTTCAGGAGTGGCTAAGACAGGTGGGGATTTGGGCACCTGTTGTTTATATAGTTATCTATATTATAGCAACTTTTTTAATGCTGCCTTCAACAGCACTTAATTTAACTGGAGGAGTCATTTTTGGTCTATGGTTAGGTACACTTTGGACTAGCATTGCTGCAATAACTGCCGCAGTCGTATCTTTTTTCTATAGCCGCAATTTTGCGCGTCAAGTATTAATTAAAAAATTGGCTAGAAGCTGGCAAACAATGGATGCTGAATTACATCGAGGAGGAATATTTTACATATTGGCGATACGATTACTGCCAATTATTCCTTATGGTTTAGTAAATTTTGCTGCTGGTTTAACCTCAGTCAGCTTCAAGGATTATTTTATTGGTACAGTTCTAGGCACTATCCCTGGTATTTTACCTTTTGTACTGTTGGGTAGTTCTGGTTTAAAAGCATTGAGAACTGGAGATATCTTGCCATTCATGGGAGCATTGGGTTTGATAGGAATGCTAGTTTTGGGAGCTACTTGGTATCGGCGTTATCGAAATTAATTTACAACCATTTTTAAAGTATTATTAGGAAATTATCGATTTATGCAGTGGCAAATTTTAGCAGGACTTCGTTTCTTTCTAGCTTGGATTGTATTTTGCAATCACTTGCGTTGGTTTGTACCATCTGAGAATTTTTTGCTGAAATTCAATCAATTTAGCGCTTTTTCCGCTGTTTTAGGATTTTTTATGATTTCTGGCTATTCGATAGCACATTCTATCTCTAAAAAATCAGAAGGATTTTATAAACGTCGATTAATAAGACTTTATCCCTTATATTTTTTAGGTGTCATTGTTTCCTTGCTTCCTTTTTTCTTTTTAGAATCACAAATTCAAACTCCTTATGGTGAGTTTATATTTGCAAGGCCTGGCTGGAAAGCAGTCATCGGAAATCTTCTGTTCATGAAAGGATTGATCATTGAACCGATTTCATCAAATCCAATACTCTGGACTTTAGGTCTGGAGGTTTTTTGTTATTTGCTCGCACCATTTTTAATCAAATTAAGTACTAGAAAAATATATTTTTTAGTCATTTTATCAGCTTTTACTTATGTACTTTATCCTCATCTAGGTCTTCCTTATTACTCTCATTTGAAATATGGACTCGGTTTAGTTTTCCTAATTTGGTCTTGGCTTTTAGGTTTTCTATATTTCCGTGAAAAGACAGGTCCAAATGCAATAACTGTGAAAGTTTTAATAATTGCTTTAGGTTGTGTACTACTAGGAGCAAATGGGTTTCCTGAAGCAAGATTGGAAATTTTTACATATGTCTTAAGTTGCTTAATACTTATGTATTCGACATCTATTAAGCTGCCTCAGAAATTACTAAAAATTTTGGATTATTTAGGAGAAATATCTTATTCATTTTATGTATTCCATATACCAACGTTAATTTTTGGATATTATATTTTAGAGATTAGGAATGCTCTGGGATTAGTTTTGATTTCCTTACTGACTTCAATATTATTTTATTACGCTGTGGAAGTGCCTCTAAAACGAATCAGAACAAAGAGCCATTTAACTTCAATTAGCTAATTGTCGCATCAAACATTTTATATTGTTAACCAAAGGAAGGTTTTTTATGCGAATATCTGTTCTCATCAATAATTATAATTATCAAGACTATGTTGTTAATGCAATTGAGAGTGTTTTAATCCAATCGTATCCTGTAGACGAAATTATTGTTGTTGATGATAAATCAACAGATAATTCTGTACAAATACTACAAGAACTGTTTACAAATCATGAAAAAGTAAAGTTGGTAATAAAAGATAAAAATGAAGGACAACTTTCAAGTTTTAATGAGGGTTTTTTGGCTTCGAGAGGAGATATTATCTGTTTTCTAGATGCTGATGACCTTTATAAAGACAATTACATTGCAGAAGTAGTAAGTTTTTATCAAGAAAATCCCAAATGTGATTTTTTGTATTGTAGTGCTGAGGTATTTGGTAAGGAAGAAAGAATTGCTAGTTGTTATGAAAATAATCGTGATCTAGGCTATTCTAAAATTGCAACTTTCTATAAAAAAGTATGGATAGGTCATCGAACTTCCACTCTTTCCATGCGTCGAAATGTATTAGAAAAGTTTTTACCAATTCCTTTTCTTGAAGATTGGAGAGTTCGTGCTGATGATTGCATAATTTTTGGAGCTTCAATAGCAGGAGCAAGAAAATTTTATCTAGCTCAACCTTTAGTAAGATATAGAGCGCATGGTAATAATAATCATTACGGACGAAAGGAAAAGAGGACACCAGAATATTTAGAGCGATATAACCAAGCTATTACTCGTTTATTCTCTTTTTTATGGGAAAAAATGAATTATCCAAGTAACTTAGATGAATTTGCCCATCTGGAATTTAAAACAATTCCTCAACCGAATGAAGAAGAATTTCAAATTTACAAGTCTATAGTTAAACAATCTCAACTTCCTAAATGGAAAAAAGCTATTAATCTTTTTTCTCTTTATACTCATTTGCTTAGCAAAAGTTATTTAAAGTCTCACTAAATTCAGAGTTATCAGGATGTTATTTAATTCACTAGAATTCATTTTTATCTTTTTACCACTAACAGTCCTATCGTATTTCATTATCAATAGGCTATTCTACTCTTGGGGAGTTGTTATCTACGTTGCAGCTTCGTTATTTTTTTATGCTTGGTGGAACCCAATTTATTTAAGCTTGCTAATGTCCTCGATTTTATTTAACTATTGGATAGGATTTTTTCTAAGTAAAAATTCGATGATATCGATAGTTAGAAAAAACTTATTAGTGTTAGGCATTGCCGTTAATTTAGGGCTGATTGGATATTTCAAATACACTAATTTCTTTCTCAATAATCTTAACGCTATTCTGAATACGAATTTTTCCCTATATGAGATTATTCTTCCACTAGGTATTTCTTTTTATACATTTCAACAAATTGCCTACTTAGTAGATAGTTATAGAGGAGAAACAAAAGAATATAACCTTTTGCACTACACCCTATTTGTTTCTTTCTTCCCTCAATTAATTGCAGGTCCAATAGTTCACCATAAAGAAATAATTCCCCAATTTACAAATAAATATCTAAATCGTCTCAGTTCCAAAAATCTTGCTGTCGGATTAAGCTTTTTTTTACTAGGTTTATTCAAAAAAGTCTTGTTAGCTGATAGTCTTGTAGCTGGCATTGCTAACCAAACATTTGATGCAGCTGCTGCCGGAAGTGGGCTTAGTTTTTTAGATGCTTGGCTTGGAGCACTAGCTTATACATTTCAACTTTACTTTGATTTCTCCGGCTACTCAGACATGGCAATAGGTGCAGCGAGGATGTTTGGAATTCAACTACCAATTAATTTCAATTCTCCTTACAAAGCTGTCAGCATAAGTGATTTTTGGCGACGCTGGCATATAACTCTTTCTAATTTTCTACGAGATTATCTCTATATCCCTTTGGGTGGGAGTCGTAAGGGAGAACTTAGACGAAATATTAATTTAATAATAACCATGTTACTAGGAGGTCTTTGGCATGGTGCTGGTTGGACTTTTGTTGTCTGGGGAGGTTTGCATGGGGTTTACTTGGTTCTCAATCATAAATGGCGTTGTTTGCGAAAATCTTTAGGACACGATTTGCAAAAGACTTCTTGGTGGAGTCAATTCTTAGGTTTTATGATGACCTTTTTCGCTGTTGTAGTGGCATGGGTATTTTTTAGAGCAGAGAACATGAGTGCTTCTTTTACTATGTTAGAGGCAATGACCGGAAAAAATGGTATTTCTTTATATCTCAATATTTTATCTGAAAACCTAATCACATTGATAGGCAAATTGATGTTTTTAAGTATTATCGTTTGGTGTTTACCTAACTCTCATCAATTGGTATCGATTTATTTCCAACTAAATAGTAATTCTAACAGCTATAAGTATACTGATATTGTTAGTAGGTTAAAAAACTATTTACTACAATCAAATATTTTTCGAGGAATTATATTTGGGTTAGGACTATTTATAGTAGTTAAAATTATGATAAAAGCACCAGAAAGTGAGTTCTTATATTTTAAGTTTTAAGGAGTTAATTAAATATGAAATATAGAAATTTCTTGAAAGGAATATTTTTGGGGTTTCTGATTGGTTGTTTTGTCTTTGCTTTAGCTTTTATATATCAATTAGGTGTTCCCACGCAAAGTAATTTCGAGCGGTCAGAATTATATGAATTTAAGACTAGACTTGCTAAGTCTACCAATTCACCCAAATTAGCAATTATTGCAGGTTCAAGTGCTCGTTTGGGTATTAGTTGTAAGTTAATTAAAGAAAGAATAGGAATCTCTTGTTTCAATGGAGGTACTGTAGCTGATATGAGTGTTGATTATGTTCTTAGCCTATCTCGTAAGTGGCTCAATCCTCGAGATACAGTTCTTCTCCCACTAGAATATTACTATTACAATACTGATGATAAACCTAATGTTAAAGTAATTGATTATGTCATATCTCATGATATTGAGTATTTATTATCACTTGATTTAAAAACTAAAGTTCAATTTTTAAGTAGTATCTCTTTGCAAAGATTGAAAGAGGGAATACTAGCCAAATTGAATCCACCGCAATATGTCAATAAAACTGATTTGCAAGAAACTCATAATCAATATGGGGATAGCATCGATAATCGTGAAGCTGATATGACAAAGGAATTATTAAAAAATCAAGAAACAATAGCACCTTTGGGTGGAGTCGAATATTGGGATTCTATAAATTTAAATAATCAGGGTATCAAGAGTATAGCTGAGTTTATTGATTGGTGCAATCAAAATAATATCAAACTGTTAGCTACTTGGCCTAATACAACTTATTTCGATATTTATAAACAAGAAAAGCAACAGAGCTTTTTAAAAAGCATAACAAATTTTTATGAAACAAATAATGTTCCAGTAATTGGTAAACCGGAGGATTTTATGTATGATAAATCTATGTTTTATGATAGCAATTATCATCTTCACGATCGCGGAGTGAAAATTCGGACTTTACAATTAATAGAATTAATTAAACCATACTTAAAATAAATTAAAAATCTAAACATTTTATTATCAAAAAAATCTATCTTCAATATAAGTAGTTAATTTCAATTAGGTCGGTATTACCCGAAGAATATTGAGTATACTCAATCAAATATAATCATGTTATTTAATTCCTTAATTTTCGCTGCGTTCTTCATTGTTGTCTATACGCTTTACCTACTATTAAATCGTCACTATAAAGCACAAAATATTTTGCTGCTAATTGCCAGCTATATATTTTATGGATACTGGGATTGGCGCTTTACTTTTCTTCTTGCCCTCTCAACAATAATTGATTTTACTGTCGGAATATTTTTGCAAAATGCTCAAGAAGAACGAAAGCGAAAACTACTATTATTTATCTCGATATTTTTTAACTTATCTCTCCTAGGTTTTTTCAAATATTTCAATTTTTTTGCAGAAAGTTTTGCCGGATTATTTCAAATTTTGGGACTGGAAGTTGACTGGGTTACTTTAAATGTGCTGCTACCAGTCGGAATTTCTTTTTATACATTTCAAACGATGAGTTACACCATCGATGTTTACAAAAGAGATTTGCAACCGATTACTAGTTTCCTTGATTTTGCTCTATTTGTTTCTTTCTTCCCACAATTAGTTGCAGGTCCAATAGAACGTGCAACTACTCTCATACCCCAAATAATTTCACCACGATATCTAAAATTAGAACAGATTAATGCTGGTATTTATCTAATTATTTGGGGGTATTTTAAGAAAGTAGTAATAGCCGACAATATGGCAAATATTGCTAACTCTGTATTTAATAAATATACCCAATATCAAGGACTCGATATCCTCATTGGTATTCTTGCTTTTACAATCCAAATTTATGGAGATTTTTCTGGTTATACGGATATTGCGCGAGGGCTTTCTAAGTTAATGGGATTTGAATTAATGGTGAATTTTAAGTTGCCTTATTTTGCTGTCAATCCCAGTGATTTTTGGTCACGATGGCATATTTCGCTATCAACTTGGTTACGAGATTATCTTTATATCCCTTTAGGTGGTAACCGTCGAGGAACTTTTAACACTTACCGTAACTTGTTTTTAACAATGCTTTTGGGCGGACTTTGGCATGGAGCTGCTTGGAATTTTGTTATTTGGGGTGCATTTCACGGATTAATTCTGATTATCTATCGCATCTTTGATAAGCAACCAGAATATTTAGATCCTTGGTGTGGTAAATATTCTTATCTACCTATCTTTGGTAAAATGCTACTGATGTTTATTCTGACAAATATTGGCTGGGTAATCTTTCGCTCAAATTCAATAAATCAAATCTACTATATGCTCACTAATGTAGGTCTTGGTGTGTCAAATCAATCTTTAGTCTGGGGATATGACTTGGTATTTTTCTGTTTACCACTACTTTTAGTTCAAATTTGCCAGCATATAACTGGCGACCTATTGATTTTGACAAAATTAAAACCTATAATTCGAGTGCCAATATATAGTTTGATCATCATTTGGATTTGTGTTTTTGGAGTTCGTGAATCAGGAGAGTTTATCTACTTCCAATTTTAATCAAACATAATAATTTAAGCTAAACAAAAATCAATGACAGAATCTAGAAATCAACAATTACCACAAGAAATTATCAAACCAATAAAAAGTAAACAATTTGTACTGTCTCTATTAGGAAGTTTCATTTTTCTGATTCTTTTTAATTTTGCAGCCAAACTGTATTTAAAGGAAAATACAACTAATCGGGCTTATTGGCTAATTAACGAGAAATGGGAAATTCTGTTCAGACAAAAAAAACCTGTTGACTGGTTAATTTTAGGAGACTCGAGCTGTAACCAAGGAGTAGTTCCAAGTATTCTCAACACAAGGCTCAATGTAAGTTCGATTAATCTTTGTACCATTGGAGATATGTTGAGCTTAGACGATGCCTGGATGCTGGAGAAATATATACAGCGATTTGGTGTTCCCAAGAATGTTCTTATCGTTCATGTTTACGATGCTTGGAATCGTGAGGTCAATCACTCTTTGCTAGCAAAGTTACCTTTAAATTGGGGCTACTGGCAACAGCTTGAACCAAATATTAATCTGGGTTTAAAAGATACGGCTCAATTATTTATTGAACGATACATTCCACTCTATTCGGAAAATCAAAGTATTTCACACTTATTAAAGTATCCTGGGGATGCGTTTAATCGGAATCAAAGCTTTCGACTAGAAGAAGATGGTTTGATGATTTGGGAAAAACCAAATCCTGAGTATGTAGAAGCGCAGAAGAAGATGCATCTTGATTTTGTCGCAAAAAATCAATTTAATCTTTCAACTACCAACCGTAGAGCTTTAGAACACATAGCCGCACTAGCAGAAAAACACAATTTTAATGTCTATTTAGCTAATAGCCCAATATATGAAAGACTATATGAACATCAAGATTTTCAAGCTTATTTCACAAACCTTCAAAATACTCTTGATGATTATGCGGCTAAAAGTGATAGGGTATATTACATCCGAGAACCAATAACTTTTTCTAAAGAGCAGATGGAAAATGCCGACCATTTAATTTACTCTGCCGCCAAAGTGTATACTAACAAGTTAATCACAGAAATAGAATCTATTCAGGAAGCTAAGGATTAAAGCCAAATGCTTATAACTTAAGCGGAAATTATGGCGATGTCTGTCACGTAAATTCCATAGTGTGGGGATTGCTTACTTTTCCCAGGTTTTAGCCACAATGATCATTTTTTATAGCTCAAAATATGATGATTTTTCTTTTTTCGTATATTAATTAATACCTCCTTTACTTAATCTTTTTATACTTCATGAACAAATGCAGCTAAAATAACTTGAGAAATAACTTCATTTAAATCAAGATATAGTTGTTAATTCATCCGTAACAAGTATTTGAAAGTATAAAGTATTGGATAAATACTTATCAAAAGCTATAGATAATAATAGTTAACAAGTCAATCGGATTGCTTTCAATTACATTATACATAACTATTACATAGAGGAATTTATGGCTTGTACTAAAATAACTGATACGCTTTTTATTGGTGATGATTATAAACTAACTCTGATTGGTGGCCCGTGTGTTATTGAATCAGAAGACTTTACTTTAAAGATGGCGGAAGAGATTCGCAAAGTATGCGATCGCCTCAATATTTCATTTATCTTTAAATCTTCTTTCGATAAAGCAAATCGGACTTCTATTGACTCCTTTCGAGGGCAATCTTTAGAAAAAGGGCTAGAAATTCTTCAGAAAGTCAAAGATCAGATTGGTGTTCCGGTGTTAACCGATATTCATGAAAGTCAGCAAGCAGCATCCGTTGCTGAAGTAGTTGATGTTCTACAAATTCCAGCCTTTCTTTGTCGTCAGACTGACTTACTTTTAGCTGCTGCTGCTACAGGTAGGGCTATCAACGTCAAAAAAGGTCAATTTCTTGCACCTTGGGATATGAAAAATGTGGTCAAAAAATTAGAAGCAGCAGGAGCTAAAAATATTTTGTTAACGGAACGAGGTACTAGTTTTGGTTATAACACCCTAGTAGTTGATTTCCGTTCACTTCCTCAAATGCGAGAATTAGGCTATCCTGTAGTATTTGATGCTACCCACAGCGTACAAATGCCAGGGGGACAGGGGAATAAATCTGGTGGACAGCGAGAGTTTGTTCCTTATCTAGCAAGAGCAGCAGCAGCAGTAGGTATTGATGCACTATTTATGGAAGTTCACGAAAATCCCGATCTTGCTCCCAGTGATGGTCCAAATATGGTGCCTTTAGCTCAGCTTGAATCTATACTCAAAGGAATTATCAACGTTCGTACTGCTTCTGAAGCTGTTAATTTAGTTTCTCTTTGAACTACCATTGCATTGCGTTACTAGTAGTCTGTCCCATAAGTTCTGAAGCGTTCGTAGCTCCGGGATTTATCCCTCAAATCAAAGGCTAAAGCCCTTACTACTAACTATCAAAATTAATGGGACAAAGCACTAGGTTTTTATTATTAGTTGAAATTCGATTCTAAGCCACTTACAATTCCCTACTATGAACAAAATTTCTGAAAGTGAATTACAAAGTTGTTTATCTCAAATAAAACTGCTAGTTCTGGATGTAGATGGTGTCATGACAGATGGCGGTCTTTACTACACAGAAAGTGGCGAAGAATTGAGGAAATTTAATGTCAAAGACGGTATGGGTATTAAGCTACTCAAAAAAACAGGAGTTGAAGTAGCTGTTATTACTAATAGTACTTGCCTAGCAACTTTGAATCGTATCCAAAAACTAGGTATCAAACACAGTTTTTCAGGTGTTGAAGATAAGTTAGCTGTCCTCAAAGAACTTTGTATGCAACTCAGCTTGTCTCTTTCTGAAGTCGCTTATGTCGGTGACGATATCATTGATTTACCAATTTTACAGGCTGTGGGGTGTCCTTTGACTGTTGATGATGCCATACCAGAAAATCAAGATTGTGCTGTATATGTAACCAAATTAGCGGGTGGACAAGGATGCGTCCGAGAAATTTGCGAACTATTGATGAAAGCACAGCAAGTTAAGGTTGAATATTTTTATCAGAAGAATGACTAATCTTAAACTTGTTAAACGAATTATTACCTGTCAAGGTAGTATTCAGTTGGTAACTGCTTTATCTGTTCTTAACTATCGGGGAAAAGAGCAGAAAAACTTGAATCAACACTATGAAGACTACCTTGTTATCTATGACCTCTATACTCCCCCTGGACAAATTGAGGAATTTGCCAATTTTATCAAAAAAATGGCTCAATTAGTCCATGAATGGAAAGCTATTAGTTATGTCAATCCTCAGCAAATCGATACTATATCTAATAAGTTGGGTTCTTCTAGTCCGAAAAAAATCTACGATATAGTGCATCAATTAGTTGGAACTAACTCTGCTGATGAAATTTATCTATGTCGCAATTGGCAGTTTGGTAATCAACTTCTGATCAATACCTATAAATCAGCCGAAAAAATTTGTTATGGGGACAGTATTGGCATTTATTTCTCCTCAAATGCTAAAGGTTTGTTTGCAGCGTCTACTCCAGTAAAGTTAAATTTTCGTAGTTATATCAAGAAAAAAATTAAATCTGTTATCAGTCACATTAAGGAGAAATTACAATTAAAAACAGTTTTGAAGATTGTAAAATTTGATATTGGTTATTTTATGTTGCCTGATATTATGGGAGAGTTACCTCCCATGAAGACTGTCATCCTAGATAAATTAGAATTACTCACAACTTTTGATCAACTCAGAGGATTAATAGATATAGATTATGTATTGCAACTAAAAGAAAAGATTTCTGACAACCCTGTGATAATTCTACTGACTTCCAACTTTTCTGAGGCTCAACGGATGTCAGAGGAAGATGAGATTAATGCTTATCGTCAATTCTTGATTTCTCAAGAGATAGAGCCAGATACAATATTGATTATCAAACCTCACCCTAGAGATGGTAATTTTAAAATTCAAAGGTTGCAATCAACACTAACCGATTTATTTGCAAATATATTAATTTTATCAGAGCCGGATTTATTCTTTCTACCTTTTGAAATCTTATTTGCACAAGTTTTTCGACCATCGGATATGTCAGTAATAGACAATATTAGGGTATTAACAGTTAGTTCCGCTTGTTTATCATTGAAAATGTTGTTTAATGTTCCTTGTATTGTGGGTTTTGGAGACAAAATATCTCCTCAATTTTTCTTTGAAAATTATGTAGATGGTAGATTAGAACATGAGCAGTATTTAAAAAAAGCCATTGAAAAAATTATATAAATAAATAGAATCAATGGAAATTTTATAGTTAATTTTTCTAGTACAGAAACAATTACTGGTATTTCAAACCCTATTTTTTTAAAGGTGGCTTTTCATTTATGCAGCAAGTGTTCCCAAAAATTTCTATAGTTACTCCTTCTTACAATCAGTCTGAATTTATTGAGTCAACTATTGATAGTATCTTAACACAAAATTATCCAAATCTTGAATATATCATTATTGATGGAGGTTCTACAGATGGAAGTGTAGAGATTATCAAAAAGTATGAAAAATATCTCCATTTTTGGTGTACTGAACCAGATGCAGGTCAATATGATGCGATCAACAAGGGATTTGCGCGTTCTAGTGGTGAAATAATGGCATGGTTGAACAGTGATGATATGTATTTTCCTTGGGCATTCAAAACTGTATCAAGTATTATGTCTAAATTTCCTGAAATTGAGTGGCTAACAACTTTAAATCCTGGTTGCTGGGACTGGCATGGTTTTTGTATTGCTGTTGACTCAATCCCAGGTTATTCAAGAGAAGCATTTCTAGATGGCTGTCACCTTCCTAAGTCTAGAGATGAGATAGGTTGGATACAACAAGAGTCTACTTTTTGGCGACGAAGTTTATGGCAAAAAGTTAATCATAATATCTCTACAGATTTCAAAATGGCCGGTGACTTTGATTTATGGTCGCGCTTTTGTCAGCATACAGATATATATGGTATTCAAGCACCTTTAGGGGGTTTTCGTCTTCAAGCTAATCAAAAAAGCCGACAATTTGAACAATATTTAATTGATGCTGAAAAATCTTTATCAAATATGCGAAATGTTGTAAATTGGCGTTCCAATTTATTACGAAACATCCCTAGAAAATTAAAGCTAATGAAAATTCCTAAAATCAAAGATTTAATTGTCTCTAATCAGGGCTATTGTGGCAAAAAAGTAGTGAGGAAAAATCCTGAGTTCAAAGAAGGATTTTGGGAAATAGAAGAATACAAATTTTATTTTTGAGTTGTTTTAAATATGAGAATTCTACAAATTAACTATAGTGATTACCGTGATGGAGGCGGCGGCTCAATTGCTATGTACCGACTTTATACAGCTTTAAAAAAAAATGGTGTTGATTGCAAGATATTGAGTGCTATTAAGACACTTAATTCTCCTGATTCATCACAAATTATTCGTTCTCAAAGATTAGAGAATGCTGTAAAAAAAGTGATATCAAATATCGGACTAAATGATATACACCATGTAAATTCTTTTAATCTCAAAAATCATTATTTTTACCAAGATGCCGATATTCTGAATTTTCACATTATACATAGCGGTTACTTTAATTATTTAGCAATACCATCGCTAACTAAAAATAAACCTGCTGTTTTCACTCTCCATGATATGTGGAGTTTTACAGGTCACTGTGCTTACAGTTATGATTGCGATCGATGGAAAAATGGCTGCGGTAAATGTCCTTATCCAAATAGTTATCCTGCTGTGGCTAGAGACAATACTCGCCTGGAATGGAAGTTAAAAAACTGGGTTTACAACCATTCTAATCTCACTATAGTGACTTTGAGCCATTGGCTTGATGAACAAGTCAAGCAGAGTATGCTTAAGCACTTGCCGATTTATCACATTCCCAATGGTATTGATACAGAAGCTTACCAACCCCTCGACTCTGAACAATGTCGTCTTGTACTGGGTATTCCAAGCAATAAAAAAGTTTTGATGTTTGGTGCTGAAAGTTTAAAAGACTCCCGTAAGGGAGGAGATTTATTAGTTAAAGCACTCTCTAGTTTACCTGATTCTCTCAAAGCTGAAACTATACTGCTAACTTTGGGACATGGTGGTGAGTCTATTTCGGAAACGGTAGGGATAACAAGTTTAAATCTAGGTTATGTCAGTAGCGATCGCTTAAAATCCATTGCTTTTTCTGCTGCTGATTTGTTTGTTTTTCCTACCCGTGCAGATAATCTCCCCTTGGTACTGCAAGAAAGCATGGCTTGTGGAACCCCGATGGTGTCGTTCAAAGTTGGAGGTGTACCCGATTTAGTGCGTCCTGGAATCACTGGCTATTTGGCTAGTCCAGAGGATGCCAATGATTTTTGTAATGGTATTGTACAACTCTTGGAAGACCAAAATTTACGTCATACCATGAGTCAAAATTGTCGAGCGATCGCGATTGAAGAATATGCTCTAGAAACTCAGGCGAAAAAATACATTAGTTTGTACGAAAAAATACTAACTAAATAAAAACTTCATGCGGGAATATACGGATATAAATAGCAACGAATTGAATAAGTAAATAGTGTAGTTTTTCAGCGACAGATATTATTATTTGTTCTTCTTCAATTAAATTAAACAAACATGATTAGTATTATTACACCAGTTTACAACGGCGAAAAATTCATTGAGTTATGTCTAAAAAATGTTATTGACCAGGACTGTCAAGAGCTAGAACATATTATTGTTGATGGTGGTTCAACAGATAGAACTGTCGAAATAATTGAGCAGTATGCACACAAATATCCCCACATACGCTGGATTTCTGAGAAAGATAAAGGACAATCTGATGCAATGAATAAGGGTATTAACATGGCAAAAGGTGAGATATTATCTTTTTTAAATGTTGATGATTTTTATCAACCCAACGCATTACATTCTGTCTGCAAATTTTTTCAAGAATTACCAGAGCCAAGTTTACTTGTTGGAAACTGCAATCTTTTGAACAATCACGATGAAATCAAGTCTATTAATAAACCAAAAAGATTGAATATTGTACAACTATTAACCAAAACTAATTTTTGTATTTTTCCATTAAATCCATCAGCTTACTTTTATCATAAGTCTTTGCATCAAAAAATTGGGCTCTACAAAGTAGATGAACACTACATGATGGATTTAGATTTTATATTTAAAGCTGTTCAAAATGCGAATGTTAAGTATGTAGATGAAATTTGGGGTAATCATCGACAAATCGAGGGAACTAAAACTATTAATCTTGTTTCCAGTGGTAAACATTATTTACATCTTTCTAGTCTAATAGAAGAACATCGCAAACAACTTACCAAATTTCAACAATTTAAAGTTTTTTACTTAAGGTTTTTCTATTCTAAATTAGATAGATTGATTTTTTTGTATAAACAACCAGAAGAATTACGACCATACCTAAAAAATAAGTTCATGAAAAATAAAAGTTAATTCTCATTATTGATTATTGTGATTATATAAATATTTTTGTATACGAAAATCATTAATTCCATTAATAATTGACATCAAAATATTAAATATGTATAAAAAAATTAAAATTCAAATTATTAGTCGAACTTTCCCTCTAAAAAATAATGCTGGTAGAGACGCATACATATTAGATTTTGTTAACTACTTACGACAAGTAAATTGCGAAGTTGAATATGTATCAATTAACCCTTCAGCTACTGATAAATATCCTTGGTGTATCATTCCTTCTACCTTGGGAAAACCTAGAAACGTTAGGGTAAGAAACAATTTACAAATAGGTCGTATTCTGCTGAGGTTTAATGTGTTGTCAGATTGGATTGCCGGACCTTTACGGTTAATTTTTCATAAGTTACCTCAGCGTCTAAAAAATATATTTAGGCTTACAATACAAAAATTCAAAAAAAAATCTAATCAGCTAATAAACAAGACACAAAATCTACGAGATTGGCAAGATGTTTTAGCAACATCAGAAGAAATTGCTTTTGCTAAGACTCAAATTGATCGGTTTAAACCAGATGTTATAGTAGTTAACTACATTTATTTAGCTAAAATCTTAGATATTCTAGAGAGTGATAAAAATATTCTTAAAGCTATCCTCACTCATGATGTATTTCACCAAAGAAATGCTCTATTCCAAAAAATAGGTGTCGTCATGGGTGATGGTAACTGGAACCTGGAAGCAGAAACTGCACAATTAGAAAAAGCACAAGTACTATTAGCAATTCAGAAAGAAGATGCTCAAATTTTTAAGCAAATGGTACCCCAAGCTCGGGTAATTAATATGCCTATCTCTGCTATGTCTTACTCTCATAATATTAAACAAGTACCCGGTCGTTGTTTATTTGTGGGTAGTAGGACAGAACACAATAATTATGGTTTGCAGTGGTTTCTTGAAAATGTCTGGTTACAGATAATTGAAAAAGTACCCCATTGCAGTCTCCACGTGTGTGGTAGTGTATGTGATGGAATCCAAGAAAGCTTTCCGAATGTGCGCTTTCTAGGTAGAGTAAACGATTTGCAACCTGAATATAGCGCTGCTGAAGTTTGTCTGGTTCCTTTACTGGCAGGTAGCGGGCTGAAAATTAAGCTTGTGGAGGCAATGTCTTACTCTCGCGCTTGCGTTTCAACCAGTGTAGGAATTCAAGGATTACCCGAAATTGCAGGGAAGACAGCAATTGTTGCAGATACTGTAGATGATTTCGTCGCTGCTATGCATACACTTTTAACCGATTCAGAGAAGCGCCAATGGATGGAACGACAAGCTTATAAATATGTAAAAGAGAATCTTTCTTCAAAATCATCTTATCAACCGTTTGTAGATTACATTCATCAATACTTCCAGCAACAAGCAGAAGTCCACTTTTCCCAAAAATAATGGATAAACAAAATGAAAGTAGATTGGTTAATTGTCGGAGCGGGATATTCTGGTTGTGTACTTGCTGAGCGAATTGCGACTCAACTTGGACAACGAGTGCTAATAGTAGAACGAAGAGACCATATAGGCGGGAATGCATACGATTATTATAACGAAAGCGGCATTCTTGTCCATAAATATGGTCCGCATATTTTTCACACTAAATCTAAAAAAGTTTGGGATTATCTATCTCAGTTCACTGAATGGCGACCTTATTTTCATCATGTTCTAGGGGTGTTAGAGGGTAAGAAAGTTCCTATTCCCTTTAATCTTAATTCTTTGTATGAGCTTTTTCCACCCCACTATGCCCAAAAGTTAGAGGATTTGCTTTTAGAAAACTTTGGCTTTGGAGTTAAAGTACCGATTTTAAAGTTGCGTGAAAGCGCTAGTGGTGATCTCAGCTTTTTGGCTGACTACATATATAATAACGTCTTTCTCCACTACACAACCAAGCAATGGGAATTAAAACCCGAAGAGTTAGATAGGGGAGTCACTGGGCGTGTTCCAGTATACATCAGCAGAGATAATCGATATTTTCAGGATCGCTACCAAGCTATGCCCAAGCATGGCTACACAGAGATGTTCCGGCGAATGTTATCTCATCCCAACATCAAAGTGTTATTAAATGCTGATTACCGTGAAGTAGCCAATGATATTAAGTTCAACCGGATGGTTTATACCGGACCAATTGATACTTTTTTTGACTATATGCATGGAGAATTACCTTATCGCAGTTTACGCTTTCATCAAGAAACTCTAGATAGAGAACATTACCAAGAAGTAGGTACAGTCAACTATCCTAACGAATATGACATTACCCGAATCACCGAGCAGAAGTATCTCTCCGGACAAACTTTACCCAAAACCACCTTGGTAATGGAATATCCACAGGCTTACATACCCGGTCAAAATGACCCTTACTATCCCATTCCTCGTGAAGAAAACCGCCAGCTTTATGAGCTTTATGTTAAAGAATCTCAAAAATTGAATGGTAGTGTAATCTTTGCTGGAAGGCTTGCAGAGTATAAGTACTACAACATGGATCAAGCTGCTTTGCGGGCTTTAGGGTTATTTGAGAAAGAAGTGTGTGGTACATAAATCAAATCAAAAAATATTATTACATATGCTACAGAAAACTGCTCAGCTAAAACCGATAGAACTTCCTCCGCTTACCGATACTCCTTTAGTTTCGGTGTTGGTACCAAATTACAACTACGCAAGATATATTGGAGAAGCTTTAGATAGCGTCCTTGAGCAAAGCTACCCTCATTTTGAGGTCATAGTTTGTGATGATGGTTCTAAAGATAATTCTTGTGAAATTATTGCAGACTATGTTCGGAAAGATTCTAGGATTAAACTAATATGTAAAGAAAATGGTGGCGTAGCTAATGCTTTAAATGTGGCGTATTCCCAAAGCAAAGGTCAAGTAATCTGTATCCTAGATGCAGATGATATCTGGATGAATAACAAGTTGGAAAAGGTTCTCGAACTATACACATCTGACCCTAAATGCGGCTTTGCTATTCACAATGTGATCGAAATCGATGCACAGGGAAATTTGATCAAAACCACTCCTAAGTATAATCACTTAGCTTCAGGCTGGATGGGACAAGCTGCCCTAGAAAATGGTGGATTTGTCTACAACATACCTCCTGCTTCTGCATTAAGCATAAGAAAAGAAATTGGGGAGAAAATATTTCCCCTCAATGAAGCATTTACGCGAAATGCAGATAGCTTAATATTTGGTTTTGCTCCATTTATCACAGTAATTGGAAATACGCTAGAAGTACTAAGTAAGTTCCGTTTACATGGAGCAAATACTACTTCTCAGACCACTTTGACACTAGATAGGATGGAGAGAGAGCAAATTACTTTTGAGCGAATATATCAGGAGCAGAAAAAGTTTCTCCACAATATTTACGGAGAGGAAATCGCAAAGAGCTTAACAGATATTAAACATAGTTTAGTCGTCTGTCACGATCTCTACTTAATTGGTCGCCTCAAAGGGATACCTAAAGTAGAATTGGCTGAGATGTATCAGCGTTTTACAACTCACACTGAGTTTAACAAACGTTCTACCTCCGAAAAATTGCTATTCCAATGGGGTGAATATCTACCAGATGTAATTTTCAAGATGTGTTTTGACCAAGTATATGGTGCAAGTCGCTTGAAGCATTTAGTCAAGCTGTTAATCAAAAGATAGACTGTTTGTTATGCATCTGATTTGCGAAAGTGAAGTCAATCATACAGGCAAGAGTTTCAATTTATACCTTGTCAAAACTTACGCAACTGGCTTATTGAGCTTAAAACTATCACATAGAACTATTCAAAGTTCTGATGCTGGTAAATCAAGTCTACAAGATTAAGTTTCAATTTAAGTACAGGCAGGTAAATGCCAGTTGACGTTGTTTTGTGACGCTTGAGTAAATTCTAATGGGAGCAAGTTAAGTGGACGAGAGGTTAAGTTATGGCAAGTAAGTTTCTTTATATTTCAACAGACTTAGAATTGGTAGCAAAATGAAGTCATCTCAAAACTAGCCAAAAATATCCTTAAACTAGTTAACTTAGTTACTTCTAATACCAACAACCGTCCACATTTCTCTAATTAGGGCGCTGCTATCTGCAATTATTCTAAATAATAAATTTTCTTAGTGTTTATATCTATCTATTATAATGTTTGTATGAAGAAAGTGACTGAAAAATATAAAGTTTTAATTAATCTCCTGTACCATACTGTAATGACAAGTACACTGAGTGTATAAAGTATAAAGTAAAATTTTCAACAGTTACTAGAGAAACTAAATATTGTTATTTAAAGTTTATTGCATCGACCTATGGTAGCTGCTGCTCATGGTTAAAATTATCAAATAGTCAGGTTTAATTTTTATATAGCCTGACATTTTTAGTGTGTGTCGTGGTCAATTTGCTGTGATTATACCTGACATCAGGAGTGAAAGATGATAGCAAGAGTATATTCGCATATTCAGAGAATAGTCAATTTTTTGGCTTTTTTGAATCAAGCTACGAATTTTCATTGTAAAAAAAACGTCGTGCAGCAGATTCAGGGGAGGGAAGCATACCGATAGACGCTTGATTTACTATGGGCTACGCAGATAATAAATGAACCCTCGATTCAGTATCGTAAACTAAGTTTCCTACTTTTATTCAGCAAAGTCAACGTTTTTATTGCTACTTTTATATTTGGAATAATAATTATTTTAAATTTTATAAGTCGCTGTGATAATTAGACTTTATAGGTGGGAAATATACATAACATGGATGAAATTTGATTGAAAATCTGAGAGTAACTGTTTGTATCAAGGATTTTTATCTAAGTGTTTTCTCACGAATGATTCCGGATTGCTATAGAAGAAAAAATCACGTAAGAGGATGATTTTGAATAATTATATCGGTGGCGGCAAAGATCGCGTCAGCTTTGGAGTAGAGATACCAAAAAAATCACAGCATTTATGTGGTTGGCAATCAAGTAGTTGATAAGTAGGAATTATTCATTACCGAATTCTGCAAGCGACTTGAAATAAGGGATACTTAATTGTATTGTCAAGTACTTGTTTATTGAAGCTTAATTAAGTTGAATAGCAAAGGAACTTGGCAATTTAATTTATGGTTTAGTTTTGATTGATTGGTTATGAGATGTTTATTTTTTTTTGTAGATTTGTTGATTAATTTAATCTAGGGAAATATCCGGATAGTTAATATTTGAAAAGAAAATAAATAACGTTAATTTCTTGAAATAATCAATTATAAAATACAAAAAAGTGTATTTTGTATTATTGAAATATTTAAAAGTATGATTTCAGGGTAGTGTATTACGAATAATTAAGTTGGCAATCTTTCGTAAAAACAGATAGATTAAATCGTTTATTTGGTACGTTTACTTTTCTGAATAAGCTGTTTATATGATAATATTTTCCACAAAAAAACTATCAATATATCTAACAAAATGAGTCTAAGAGAAAAAGCAATAAAAGGTGTAATTTGGTCTGCGGTTGAAAGTTGGGGTGGTAGAATAATTTCAGTATCAATCTTTTTCTTACTTGCGCGTCTTCTTGACCCTCAATCTTTTGGTTTGGTTGCTTTAGCAAGTGTTTTCATCGATTTTGTACAGCTTTTCATTGACCAAGGATTTTCTGAAGCAATTATTCAACGTGAGGAATTAGAAGCAGAACATTTAAATAGTGCCTTTTGGATTAATATCGGAATAGGTCTAGTACTGACAATTTTTACGCTTAGCTTTGCTGATTTTATTGCTAATGGATTTAGTGAACCAGCCTTAGCACCAATAATCCGATGGTTGTCTTTAGGATTTGTATTAAGTAGTCTTAGTAAAGTTCAAGAAGCAATCTTACAGCGCCAACTTGATTTTAAAGCTCTTGCCACACGCTTGTTAATATCCTCTATTATTAGTGGTGTGGTTGGTGTAGTAATGGCTTTTATGGGATGGGGGGTATGGAGTTTAATTAGTAAACTCCTTGTTTTTGGAGTAATCAAATTATTTTTAGTGTGGTGGGTTAGCGATTGGCGACCAACATTAAAGGTTTCTTTGGTTCATTTCAAAGATATATTTTCCTTTGGTATTAATATATTAGGATGGAGAATATTCAATTTTTTAACTCGCCGGTCTGATGATTTTCTAATTGGATATTTTTTAGGAACAACAGCCCTTGGATACTATAACGTAGCTTATCGTTTATTGTTAATGATTACAGAGTTACTGATTGGTGTTAGTCAAAGAGTTGCAATACCTACTTTTGCAAGATTGCAAGCAGAACCGGAAAAACTGCGTAATGCTTTTTATCAAGTTACACAAATAACAAGCTTTATCTCTTTTCCGATTTTTCTTGGTATGGCTGCACTCGCACCTCAACTAATTAGATTATTTCTTGGCGAGGATTGGGAGCGAAGTATTCCAATTATGCAAGTTTTAGCCTTTGTTGGTATCCTTCATGCAGTGAGTAACTTCAATGACTCTATTATTTTTGCAGTTGGAAAGCCTTCTTGGAATCTCAAGTTTAAAATTATCAGTGCTATAGTAATTTGTACTGGTTTCTTTGTAGCTGTTCGTTGGGGAATTTTAGCTGTTGCCGCTGTCTATGTGGTTTCAAACTACTTGTTATTTCCGATTTCGATTGGATTGGTTCATAAACTACTCAAACTCGATTTTTTCAAGTATCTTAATCAGTTTAAAGCACCGTTTTTAGCCACATTTTTTATGGTGTTATCTATTCTAGGTTTTCAATATGCGGTTGGAAATTCACTTAATCTATTATTATCTATAACTGTTAGTAGCATAATTGCTTTCTTAATATACTCTTTCGGTATATATTTAATTCAACCATCTTTAATCCGTCAATTAAAAACAATGGGTAAATAATTACCAAATAAAGGAATCAAATTTACAGAAAATAAATATTATTCTAATCAAAGGAGAATTAATGCTAAGTCAAACAATGAACAAATTAAAATTTTTACCTTTAGTCGAACCATCTACTTTATTGCAGAGGATAAATGTAAAATTAGCAAATGATTGGAACAAAGAACATGGAGCATGGAAAAAACTAATAGTTAATCATGACCATCGTTTTCTTTATTGCCCTATTCATAAAAACGCATCTAGCAGTTTGTTAAAAGCAATAGTTGCTTTGACAGATTATAGTAAAAAAGAAGATATATTAAAATCTTCAAGAAATACTATTCGCCTTTATGCAGACCTAAACCTAACTCTGGCTAATTACACATATATAGAAGCAAAGAAAATTATTAATAGTGACTATTTAAAATTTGCGATAGTTAGGAATCCTTGGTCGCGCTTGGTGTCTACATACTTAAATATATTTGTCAACATATCTAAAGGTAAACCAAATACTAATTTAAATGTAGATGTAGCAAAGTATATTTATGGGGAAAATAACTATTTACAGTATAAAGATTCAATTACCTTTGAACAACTAGTTGAATATGTTTATAATACAAATAATAAATCTCTTGACAAACACTGTGTACCTCAGCATTGTTTTTTAGGGAATCTTAAATATGATTTTATTGGTCGTATGGAAAACCTATACAGCGACTTGAAGTATATTAACGATAGACTAAATTTATCTATAGAGTTACCAAAAATCAATCAAACAGAGTATTCTACATCCATAGCAGAATCACAAAATTATTGGCATAAATCTCCAGATGAAATTAGAAAGTGTAAATATGGATTTCCTAACTATCAAGAGTTTTATAATCCATACTTGACTGATTTAGCCGCTCAAAAATATGCCAATGATATAGAAACGTTTGGATATGAATTTTAAAGATTGAACAGATAATTTAAAATCTCGATTTTTAACTAATTAATTTCCTGATAAATATGATGAACAATAACACACAAAGACCTATTTTTTTAGTTGGCTGCCCTAGTTCCGGCACAACTCTTATTCAATCAATTATCGATGCTCATCCAAATTTGAGTTGCGGACAAGAAACAGATTTTTTAGTTGAACATCAGAAAATTGTCAGTGGCAGATATTGGAATAAACTGAAGTTTTATAATTCAGATCAGGAATACTGGCATCAAAAAATTGCTGATTTTTTTAGCTCTTTCAAAATGGATTTTGCTCAAAAGCACGGTAAGCAAAGATGGGTGGATAAAACTCCTAGCTACACACCGCATTTAGACTTTATCTACAAATTATTTCCCGATTGTCAAATAATACATACTATTAGAGATGGTCGAGATGTTGTTAAATCCCACCGCAATCGATGGGGTTACAAATCAGCAGTAAAAGCAACTTATATATGGCAGCAATATATTAAATCGGCAAGGGAATTTGGAAAAACTCTACCTGCTGACCAATATATGGAGATAAGATACGAAGAAATGGTAAAACAGCCTGAAAATAATGCAAAATTAATCTTTGAATATTTACAGGAACCTTGGGTGCCACAAGTTCTTCAGTATAACGAAACTTCCAGTCATAATAAAGATAGCAGTTATGCAGAATATACCAAAAAACGTCGAGAACAAAGTCAAGATAAATCTTTGATCTATCGATCGCAAGTTGGAAAAGGCAAAAACTTAGATCCATTTTTGAAAAGTTTATTATATTTTCAATCTAATAGACTTCTGAAAGAATTGGGCTACCTTTAACTCGGTTAAAATCAGTAAAAGCTGTGAAATGCTATTTTACAATTTAAAATAATATGTGGAGCATTCTATAATGGAAAATACATTTCGATTAGGTATTGTATTCACTCATCCTACCCAACATCATGCGCCCTTATGGCGAAAGTTGAACGAACAACCAGGAGTTTCTGTAACTGCTTTTTATCTTTGCAATGAAAATCAAGTAAGTGGTGATAGACAACTTGGTAGTTCCCAAGCATGGGATGTTGATTTGACGAGCGGTTATGAATATGAATATCTCAAAACATTTGGGGGGAAAATTGCTAGCAGAATAGAAAAAGGGATATTTAATCCAGGGTTAATTAATCGCTTAACGTCCCAAAATTTTGATGCAGTTTTTGTATCAAGTTTTTTTACTTATTCTTATCGCTTAGCAATGCTTTTATGTAAATTGCGGGGAATACCAATTCTCATGCAAAATGACGCTAGTATAATTTCGGATACTCAATACAATTCGTTGCGTAAAACAGTACAATCTATACTTTATCCGTGGATGTATGGTTTAGTTGATTACTGGATTTCCAGCGGCGACCATAACGAAATTTATTTACGTTATTACGGAGTACCAGATAAAAATATCATACGTGGTTGTTATCCGGTTGATCGCGACAGATTCGAGCGAACTATTGCCGAGAATCAGGATGAAATTCAACGCATCCGTCAAGAATTAAGTTGGGATAATGACACGATACTTTATACTTTCGTCGGCAAATATATTGACCGGAAAAATCCATTTGAATTTATCGATGCGATCGCCCAAGCGCATCAAAAAGATGCTCGTGTTCGAGGAATTATGATTGGTGGTGGGGAATTGCAACCCGAAATCGATAAACATCTAGCTCAGATGAATGGAGAAGTTATAAATATTGGGTTTGTCAATCAGAGCAAGTTGCCGCTATATTACGCAGCAGTAGATGCATTTATTTCTACTTCTTGGAGAGACCCCCATCCATTAGTAATATCTGAAGCAATGGCAGCAGGTTGTCCGCCGATTTTAAGCGACCGTTGCGGTAATTGGGGCTATAACGACACGGTTATACACCGCTACAACGGGCTAGTTTATCCTTGTGGAAATGTCAATGCTTTAATTCAAGCAGTGTTAGCGTTTACTGATTCACAACAGCGTCAATTATACAGCCAGCGTTCTAGAGAGGTATTTTGCGGTCAAGATTTAAATTGCGAACTCAATGCATTTTTACAAATTATTGAGAAGATCAAAGGCAAGCATTCCTCTCAACAGAAGAATTTGAATCATACATCTTCTCATCAGCCAATTAGTCCTACAGCCATCAATTCACCTTAATATCATGCGTGTTGCAATTTTACGCAGAGAACCACAAGCTTCTTTCAGCATGGATGTTTATGCTGACGGCTTAGTCAAGGGATTAAAAGCTGTTCGTCCGAACTGGGAATTTATTGAAGTTTCACCATCGATAAATCCTATTGAAAAAGGTAAATCTGCTTTATTCGCCGGAATTTGGAAATATTACGAGCGCTATTGGCGATATCCCCACCAGTTAAAAAACTTGGATGCTGATGTATTTCATATTATCGATCATAGTGACGGTCATTTAGTTTATTCGTTAAATAAATTTAATAAGCTGAATGTAGTCACTTGCCACGATTTAATCAACTTACTGCAACCTGAAAGCTTTGAAGGACGAGCGCGTTTTCCTTTGATTAGTATGACAGCTTGGAAATATGCTATTGCAGGAATGAAAAGTGCCGAGCATATCATTTCGGTTTCTTCTTATACTGCAAAAGATGTAGTAGAAAATTTAGATATCAATCCTCAAAAAATAACAGTCGTTCCTAATGCAGTTGATGCCATATTTCATCCTTTGAGTACTGATGAAATAACTTCTTTTCGTCAACAACAAGGTATTAATTCTGAAATATGCTTGCTGAATGTTGGTTCTAATAATTCACGCAAAAATGTTTCAACTATTCTGAAAGTTCTATTACTTTTAAAAAATCAAGGATTACCAGTTAATTTTTGGAAAGTAGGTGCAGATTTTAATTCCGAGCAAAAAGATTTTATCAAAAATCATAGCTTGGAAGATAATATAACTTACTTAGGAAAACCAGACGATCATACTTTAGTTTTGATTTATAGCGCTGCTGATGTACTTGTTGCTCCTTCATTGTATGAGGGGTTTGGTATGACTATTTTAGAAGCAATGGCTTGTGGAACACCTGTGATTTCTTCTAATGTGACATCTTTACCAGAAGTAGCTGGTGATGCGGCTATTTTGTTAGAACCAAAAGATGTTCAAGGGATAGCAAAGGCTGTTTGTCGTCTTCATACAGATAATGAATATCGTAACTCATTAATTACAAAAGGACTAGCAAGAGTCGAAACATTTACCTGGGAGTATACCGCAGAACAAATGATTAAAGTTTACGAACAAGTTCTCCGATAATTTCCCTATTATCAACTTGATATTTAAAACCGAGTATCAAGTTTAGGACTTACGTAACTGGTACATTTTTTTTGCAACGGGTGTGTGACACTTCGAGTGATTTTGAACGAAACAATCAAGTTTGTGGTGTCACGCACCAGCCGTGTATTGTGACAATTGCGGCCATTCCTGAAGTTATTAATTGTCACAAATAAACTTAATCGATTTCTAATTCATTTTGTCAGTCAAGGATTATTAATTATGAATTATCAAGTTGACAACGCTATTCGCTTACATGGTAGAGATATATTTTTCTTGACTAACTTTTTAAAGGAAAAAGTGGTTAGTCTGAACCGTACCAAGTCACTTGTTATATGTAACTCGTTTCCCAAGAGCGGTACTCATCTGTTATACCAAATTCTTTACTCGATTCCAAAGCTAAAAAAATGGGATGATATCGTTTCCGTACAAGCTTTGTGCGGCATCATGAATACACCATCTCATATCCGCTGGAAAATTGGTTCTGCACCGAATAATTCTATTGTAAGAAGTCACTTGATGCATTGTCCGGAAGTATGCAATGTTTTAAATGAATTTAATTGCAAAACTTTATTTATTTATCGAGATTTACGAGATGTTGCAGTTTCTCATGCACGTTGGGTAACAAAAGAAGAAAGAATTTTTCTCCACGATATTTATTTAAAACAAAATAGTTTTGACCAACAATTAATGAGTTCTATAAAGGGTGTACCTGTAGGTAGTCCTTTTGGATCAAATGTTTCCCAGCCGGATATAGGTCAAGATTTTTTAAGGTGGAAAGGATGGATTTATGAACCAAATTGCTTGGCTGTAAAATTTGAAGATTTGGTTGGAGAAAGAGGAGGAGGTTCAGAAGAGACTCGCTTGGATTTAGTTGAAAAAATTATGGATTTTCTAGAAGTAGAAATATCTAGGGAAGAAATCAAATCAAAATTTGCTTCTGATAAAATGAATCCTAAAGAATCTCATACTTTTGTTAAAGGAGGTAAAGGTAGTATTGGTGGTTGGCAAAATGTATTTAAAGAAAATCACAAACAAGAATTTAAAAAAGTGGCTGGAGACTTATTAATAGAATTAGGTTATGAAAAAGATTTGAATTGGTAAGCTTGAAAACACATACAGATGAATGTTTATGGAAGCTATTTGATTATTGGTATTAAAACTTGATATGAAAATTCTTATTTCTGCATATTCCTGCGAACCTGGTAGGGGTTCTGAGCCTGGAGTCGGTTGGAATGTAGTGCGAGCAGTTGCCGAACATCACGAAGTCTGGGTATTAACAAGACCTGACGAAAGTAAGGAAATTATCGAAGCGGAACTAGCTCGTAACCCAGTTCCTAATTTGCATTTTGTCTACTTTACTTTACCTTTCTGGAAGGATAGCTTGCGATGGGGACAATCGGGAGCGATGCAAATCCACTATTACCTGTGGCAAATTCAGGCATATTTTGTAGCCCGCAAACTGCATCGCGAAATCGGCTTCGATTTAACTCACCACGTCACTTTTGTTAAATATTCTAATCCCAGTTTCCTTTCACTTTTACCTATACCTTTTGTTTGGGGTTCCGTTGGTGGCGGGGAATCTGCACCCAAAGCTTTTTGGCAAGACTTTAGTTCCAAAGCTAAAACCTATGAAAGATTGCGGGGATTAGCTCGTGGTGTGGGTGAGTTAGACCCACTTACCCGCTTAACTGCTCAACGTAGTGCTGTAGTCAGAGCGACAACCGAAGATACAGCCCAAAGAATTCGTCAATGGGGGATCAAAAACGTAGAAGTAATATCTGAATCTGGTTTACCTCAACAAGAAATTCAACGTCTTGGTCAGTTTCCCATAGCTGTAGGCTCCCCAGTTAGATTTATCAGTATGGGTAGATTGCTGCACTGGAAGGGTTTTCATTTAGGACTACGTGCTTTTGCTAAAGCTAATATACCCGATGCGGAATACTGGCTGATGGGAGATGGAGTCGAGCGGGATAATTTGCAAAACCTAGCTGAAGAATTGGGAATTGCCCAAAAAGTTAAATTTTGGGGTAGATTACCTCGCGAACAAAGCTTAGAAAAATTAAGCGAATGTATCGCGCTAGTTCACCCTAGTCTACATGATTCTGGCGGTTGGGTATGTCTGGAAGCAATGGCAGCAGGTCGCCCGGTAATATGTCTTGATTTAGGTGGACCAGCAGTTCAGGTGACACCGGAAACTGGCTTTAAAGTTGCTGCTCATACTCCCGAACAAGCTGTTGAGGATTTAGCACAAGCCATGAGACGCTTGGCTTTTGAGGAAGAACTTAGACTCCAGATGTCACAAGCTGCGAAAAACAGAGTTACCCAAATATATAGTTGGGAACAAATAGGGCTTTCTTTGTCTCAACTTTATCAACAAATTGTCACGGGTCAAAATCAGCAGCTTGAACCGATATTAACTGATTCAAACAAATCAGTTGCTGAATTACAAACAACCAAAACAGAATAAGAATAATTTAGGACTTAGCAACGCCGGCATATTTTTCTTGTAGGGTGCTTGTACACTGACTGATTCTTAACCCAATCAGATGAAAGTGAGAGTAGGGCTCCACCAGAGTTTTGTGACAATCGCGGCTATTCCTGTAATTTAATTTTTAAAGCCCTATTAATCAGGTAACGCATGATGCGTATTCTAGCAATTCACAACCGCTACCAAATTCGAGGGGGAGAAGACGAATGCTATGAAGCTGAAGTCAGCCTTTTACGGGAAATGGGGCAACAAGTTGAAGTATACGAAGCGAATAATGACCGTGTAGCAAAGTTGAGTAAATTACGTTTAGCTACGGATACAGTTTGGTCTGGGGAAACTTATCAAACCATTGAGCATCAGTTGCAAAAACAACGCCCCGATGTCGTTCATGTACATAATTTTTTCCCTTTAATATCACCTTCAGTTTACTATGCCGTTAAACGAGCGGGAATTCCTGTAGTTCAGACTTTACATAACTATCGGCTTCTTTGTCCAAATGCTTTGTTTTTCCGCGATGGTAAAGTTTGTGAAGACTGCTTAGGACAGATTATTCCTTATCCCGGAGTAATGCATGGTTGTTATCGGGAAAACAAAGTTGCCAGCGCTGGAGTAGCGACGATGTTGGGGGTGCATCGCACGATGAATACTTGGGCAAAAATGGTAGATTTATATATTACTCTGACTGAATTTGCTCGCCAAAAATTTATTGCTGGTGGTATTCCAGCAGAGAAAATTGTAGTTAAACCAAATTTTGTTCGTCCGGAGCCAGAAGTTGGAAATGGAAGTGGTGGTTATGCACTGTTCGTGGGCAGACTTTCTGTAGAAAAAGGCTTGGATACACTATTAAATGCTTGGGAACATTTGGATCATCAAATTCCCCTGAAAATCGTCGGAGATGGTCCTTTAGCCGACCAAGTGGTAGCAGCGACAAAAAGACTTCCCTTAGTAGAATGGCTCGGACGCAAACCAATGGCACAAGTGCATGAATTAATGGGGGAAGCTAAGTTTTTAGTTTTCCCTTCAAAATGGTATGAAACCTTTGGTAGAGTGGCAATTGAAGCTTTTGCTAAAGGAACTCCTGTGATTGCTGCTAACATTGGCGCGATCGCGGAATTAGTAGATTCGGGTAGAACCGGGCTGCATTTTCGTCCTGGTGATGCTCTAGATTTAGCAGATAAAGTCAAGTGGATTTTAGTAAATCCAGAAAAACTAGCTCAAATGCGTAAGCAAGCAAGACTTGAGTTTGAAGCTAAGTATACCGCAGATCGGAATTACCAACAATTAATGGAGATTTACCAAAAGGTCTCAATTTCTAAGGATAGGTTATGATATGACTGAATTAATACCAGAAAAAGCCCCATATGTAAGCGCCGAAATAGAGCTTTACAAGCAAAAAAAAGCATTTCTCAAAAATTCAACTCTTGTACTAATCTCATTTGCTACTGCTTTTTTTCCCCGAATTATTGATAGTTTAGGCGCACCCCCACCAATTAATTTTGTTCACTTTGCCATAGTGCCATTAGCTTGCGGTATCGTCATAATTAAAACTAAGGTTACCAATAGAAATCAAATTTCAATCGCGAAAAATCTAATTATTGGAATTTTTATTTTATTAAGTATCATGACAGCAAGCGCTCTTCTAAATAACGCTGGTTTAATAAATATATTTGTGAATATGATGTTGCTTGGAGAACCTTTTATACTGCTGCTGGCAATCATTTGTATTCCGATGTCTCAAACAAGTCTCAAACAATTTAGAATTTGGATATTAAGTTTTGTCTTTGTACACATACTTATAGCTTTGGCTCAAAAATTTCTGATAACAGTCGGTATTTTGCGAGTCACAAGCATGACTGCTGAAGACAATATACAAGGGGTTTTTTATATTTCTGGAAGCGGTCATGTTGTAGGAGCGTCGATTTCGATGTCCTTTGCTTTATATTATTTTATTACTGCAAAAACTGCTCCTATCTGGTTAAGAGGTTCGGTTTTATTTGCTGCTTTTTTTCAGCTTTTATCTGCCGATGCTAAACAAGTACTTATGGTATTTTTAGCAGCCTGGTTACTTTTAATAGTTCTTAAATTTAATGATATTAAAACTACTTTACAGTATATAATTGCCGCAACTTTAATTATTTATGCATTTTATTGGTGTATGGAAAATTTAGAATCTTTTAGGGCTTTTAAAACCTGGATTAGACCGGAAATTTACGAACCTGATGGTGCAGCAACTTTATTAAAGACCGGACCTTTTAGAATTATCCCTTCATATTACAAATCATCTTTCAATTGGTTGTTTGGTCTTGGTCCAGGTCATACTATAGGGCGTTTAGGAGGCTGGATGTTAAAAGATTATGGTAATTTATTAATACCTTTAGGTGCTACTATTCATCCTGCAAGTGAAGCCGTTTGGAACACATGGCGTGGACACTGGTTAGATTCGAGTTTTTTCTCTCCTCTTTGGGGATGGGCAGCTATTTGGGGAGATTTAGGATTTTTGGGATTAGGAGCATATTTGTATCTTTGCTCTATTGTGTGGCAACGGATATGTTTAGATGACTTTTCTAGGTTTATGATGCTATCTGTATTACTTTTTGGTTTGATTTTTACTCAGATGGAAGAACCAGGATATATGATGAGCGTAGCAAGTTTGCTCGGTCTAAGATGGCAGGAAATACAAATTGAGCGGTCATTAAAAAGGCACTCTCTAAATACAATATAAGCATAAGTACCTGTGTAAAATTAATTAGATATTTCTTTTAGGCAGGGAATAGGGAATAGGGAGTAGGGAATATATTTCTAGAGGCTCAGCCTCTTGATACACTTGAGGCAGAGCCTCATCCACAAGAGTTCCCAGTCTCCGGCTGGGAAGCAATTATAGTACATAGCTTGCAATTTATGATAAATAAAAATTAGTGTCCCATACAGGACACTAATTTTTTCTATTTCTTTATCAAAGGGACTGCTAAGGTCGCAAATTAAAAATTATTCAGCTTTATCCTGCATTGCTTTAATCAATTCCGCAGCTACCTCCGGACGAGAAAACTGGGGTGGTGGTAATTCACCATTACGCAGCATTTGACGAACTTTAGTTCCTGACAGATGAATTCTCTCTTCCTTAGTGCTTGGACTAGTTTTGGCTGTTGCCATTGACTGGGTACGGGTACAGTAGAAAGCGTGTTCAAATTTCATCGGTGTAATACCCAATTCCCCTGGTTGAAACTCATCAAAGATATGCTGCGCGTCGTAGGTACCATAATAGTCTCCCACACCAGCATGGTCACGTCCAACGATAAAGTGAGTACAACCGTAGTTTTTACGTACTAAAGCATGGAAGATTGCTTCTCTTGGTCCTGCATAACGCATTGCTGCGGGGTTAATAGCCAAAATTACTCTGTCCGATGGAAAATAGTGTTCCACCATAATTTCATAACAACGCATCCGCACGTCTGCGGGAATATCGTCGCTTTTGGTCGCACCAACTAAAGGATGAAGGAACAAACCGTCAACTGTTTCTAAAGCGCACTTGATAATGTATTCGTGAGCGCGGTGAATTGGGTTGCGAGTTTGAAAACCAACTACGGTTTTCCAGCCTCTTTGTTGAAACATAGCCTGTGAAGCTGCCGGATCGATTTGATAAGAGGGAAATAAAGGATGAGAGTCGCGCTCTAGCAACCAAACTGGACCGGCTAAATTAACTTCACCCTGTTCATATACGACTTTCACTCCAGGATGCTTGTCTTCATCGGTGCGGTAAACTTTTATGGCTTCACGAGTTTTATCATAGCGATACTTCTGAGTTAGTTCTAATACACCAACAAAGCGTCCGGTAGAATCATCCAAACGAATTAAATCACCTTCTTTTAAAGATGCTGCAATTTCTTCATCTACTGATAGAGTAACGGGGATTGACCACGGCTGTCCGTTAGCCAAACGCATATTCTCCACTACTGAATTGTAATCGGCTTGTTCCAAAAATCCCTGAAGTGGACTGAAGCCACCAATTGCAATCATTTCTAAATCTGAAGTTGCTCGTTTATCGAGTTGGATTCGAGGTAAAGAATCAGCTCGCTCTAAAAATTCAGCCAACTGTTCGGGTGTAGCAATACGGTTAACTAACTGAGCATTTTCAGAAACAATCTGCTGTTGATGGTTCTCTAAAGTTAGACTTTGCATATTTTATCGATGGTAGATAATATTTTAACAAAAGGCATAATCGAAGTGATTGGAGTGTTGCGGCTTCCCGCAAACCCCTATAGTTTTGAACAGCAGCCGTTTAAACAGCTTGCATTTCTAATACTTTATTGAGATAACCTAATTCTTCAAGTTTGTTAAGAATTTTTGCAACGCTCTCTTCTAATTCTTCGAGATCGGTACGACATTCAATAGTGGGGTTGAGTGGTGCTTCGTATGGATCGTCAATCCCGGTAAAGTTTTTTATTTCTCCCGCACGGGCTCGCTTGTAAAGTCCTTTTACATCTCGCTCTTCGCAGACTGTTAAAGGAGCGTTAACATAAACTTCGACAAAATCACCAATCTTTTCCTTAACTTCTTCTCTAATTTCTCTGTATGGAGAAATTGCAGAGACCAAGACTATAACACCATTACGAGTCAACAGATGGGAAACAAAACCGATGCGACGAATATTTTCATCTCTATCTGCTTTACTAAAACCTAATCCTTTGGTTAGATTTTCGCGTATTACATCACCATCCAATATTTCTAATTTATCTCCTTGCGATCGCAATTTTTCGGCAACTGCTTTGGTGATAGTAGTTTTTCCTGCACCACTTAGACCAGTGAACCATACAGTCACACCACGCTGATTCATAATTATTTTCTCCTGTGTAATGGGGATCTATTTACAACGCAAATTTACTCGTTATCGACACAAGTTAATTGCAGCCAAAGCTGAACTTGAAATTAATAAAAGTCACAATTTGTTTCTGAAACAAATGTTTTCAAAGTAGGGTGAAAGTCAAACCTAAATTTGGATGTTGAATTGAACGAATGTTCTATTGATGACAATCTTCTACTTCTAGAACCGATGAAGCATATCCGGTAGATTCACTGAACAAATTGGCAAACAAACTTTGACAAAGTATAACATTACTTTTATTTAATTACTACCGATAAATACTGATCACTTTTTATAGTTTTTATGAAGTTGGGAACTATTGGCTAGAAGAATCAACTATACATTCTAATAAAACTGATAAGCAAAAGTTTTCCAGTAAGTATATTTTCTGTGAATTCCTTTTAATATAGCTGTTTAGAAAATTCTTGATAGTACATAGGGCGGGTCAATTAACTCAGTATCAAAATTATCATAAAGCTTGCCTCATCCTTCAGGGTCATGGAACATCTGTCCTCAGTGGGACTACTGCGTAAATGCTTATGTTTAGAAGGGAACAAATTATAAATCAAAACGTATGCTTGTTTTTATTTTTGAAGTGAATAAAAAATATTTATTTCTTTAAGAAAACTTTAAAATAATCAAGTTGTTTCTGACAACGACTTGATATTTAGAGAGGTACTTGTATTTCATTTTACAATTAATTATCTGGTTATTGCACAGCTAATTAAGTTAAATTGATATCCTAGTTGCATAAAACAGTAATTATTTTTTCTATTATTATCGATGGTGTTGCTAAAGATAAATGATGTATGGTATTTATGTCTACCAAATAAATAATAATTTCCTTGTTGTTAGGATAACTTTTAAAAAGTAGCAATCAGCTCCAATTTAAAGAATGACCGTGCTTGATAATTTGTAGCTTTGTGTTAGCAGGGTACAGCTACCGGATAAAAGCATTATTGATGAGATTTCTCCAATATTTGTTGTAAGTATCAATACAATTGACCAATTGCTGATCTGAATATTGCTTACTGCTTCGTGACTATTTCTAAGCTAAGCTTGGCTCCCCCTATCTTAAGTAATTAAATATGAGCATATTTCTCACCCTAATCGTAGTTATTCTGGCTTTAATTTGTTTTATTGGTGAATGGTTCCCGGTTGATATTACAGCAATTGCGGTAATGGTATTGTTGATGCTTTTGGGATTAGTGACTCCAGAAGAGGGTATTTCTGGTTTTGGTAATTCGGCAACTATTACGGTGATGGCTATGTTTATTTTGAGTGCTGGAATTGCTCGTA